>DAOSWM010000006.1:0-29938 GCA_035380045.1 Tenuifilaceae bacterium
AGTAGTATCATGTCAACCGGATACCAAATAGTTGATCAATCAGCATTGTACTACCTAACCTTGCAGGTGGTAGACTGGATAGACATCTTTACACGTCAGGTTTATCGCGATATCGTTATTGAAAGTCTAAAGTTTTGCCAGCAAAACAAAGATTTACAAATCTTTGGCTATGTAATCATGTCGAACCACGTTCATCTAATTGCCAACAGTCCTAACGGACATTTGAGCGAAACACTTCGCGACTTCAAGAAGTTCACGGCAAAAACAATTATTAACACAATTAAGGAAGGCAACGAAAGTAGAAGGGTGTGGATGCTAAACCGATTTGGTTATAATGCGCAGCAGCATAGCCGAAACAAAAACTACCAGCTGTGGACACACGAGAACCATGCCGTAATTCTTTTCTCAAACAGTTTTATGGCAGAAAAACTCGACTACTTGCATAACAATCCTGTTCGTGCTGGATTGGTTGATAAACCCGAGGATTACCGTTACTCAAGTGCAAGGAATTATGCAGAAATGGATGGACTGTTGGAAATTGTTTTTCTTGATTTGCCATGGAAAACGTATCGGTAATTGTTTTGCGATCGGGAGATCGCAGTTTAGGTTCGACGAAGTCTGGAGACTTCGCCGAGCTTTGGGGTCGAGAGACCGAAGTATAGGTTCGAGTTCGACGAAGTCTGGAGACTTCGCCGAGCTTTGGAGACTTCGCCGAGCACATGGACTTCGCCGAGCACAGAAATTTTTATCTGGTTTGTTGTATTTTTTGATGTGATACCGTTCTGTTTTAATGAATTATCTTAGGTTATACCGTGTTAGAAGAATTTATAATTTTCGAATGTTAACTATATAATAAAATTGATGATATGAAAAGCACATACCTGTTTATTTTTCTTATTATCGGGTTGCAATCTTCAAAAGCAATTGAAGCCAGAACTTTAGTAATGGCTAGCGTAGAGAGAAACCCTCAAAAAAAGGAGATAAAGTTCACCCAATTCCTTGATTCGCTTTTTCAGCCGGGAACAATTATTTTTAGCAATGGAACTACCTTAAAAGCGGAACTAAATTACCATTTTCTAACAAATTCCGTCTGTTTAATCAATGAGCAGGATGAAAAGATGATATTAGGGGATTTGTCGCAAATACAGTTGATACACTTCGGAAGGCATGCTTTTGTTCCAATAAGTAAGGTAGATGTAGCTGAGGTGCTAAAAATATTCGATGATAATTCCAAGCTATTGCTTCGAAGAATAGCAAAGGTAAAGCAAGCTCCAGATAATTCTGGTGCCTACGGATCATCTACTGTAACTTCATCTGTAAGTAAGTTGTCATCGGCTCCGTTTGATGGAGGAAAGAACGTAAAATTAAGTACAGTTGTAGAAAGAGAGTATTCTCTATACGAGGATTACATGATTGAAAAAGATGGGAAAAGATATAGAATTGTAAATGCTAAATCGTTTAAAAAGGTATTCCCATCAAAATGGGAACAGGCAAAAAACTTTATTAAGGAAAATAAGTTCAATCTAAAAAAGCCTGAAGACCTATTTCGTATTATTGAGTTTTGTACAGAGCAGTAAGCCTGCAAACATATTATTGCGTCGGGACAACCGGTAATGAACAATTTCTAAAAAGCCCATAGCGATGGACTGTTGGAAATTGTTTTTCTTGATTTGCCATGGAAAACGTATCGGTAATTGTTTTGCGATCGGGAGATCGCAGTTTAGGTTCGACGAAGTCTGGAGACTTCGCCGAGCTTTGGATCCATGCTAGGCGAAGTTTGTAACTTCGCCTATACAAAATAGTAGTTTTCAACGGCTAGGCGAAGTTTGTAACTTCGTCCACAGCTCGGCATTCTAGTACATATGCAAATAAATTTGAATAATTATTTTTGTAGTGCTAAATAACGACCGACGGCGACAGTTAAGCCAAAGGCAAAGTTTCCAAACTTCGTCGAACCAAGAATTGAAAAGAAAAACTAATTTCAGCTATAATATCGTATTTATAAAAAGCTATACGATAACATTGTTCATTTTTTAAAGAAAAGGCCGAGGTACAAACTCGGCCAAAAAAGTTTAGGTAAACAATAATTTTAAAAGAACAACGTATCGTTCTTCTGGGGAATGTGAACGTTCTTTAGTCCCTCCTGCTTCAGCTTGTGCTTATAGAATTCCATCGGTTTCTGATCGCCGTGAACCAGAATGGTATCGGTAATTTTCTTGAAATCCTGGCACTTCAGAAAATCGATCATCTCCTTGTAGTCGCCATGACCGGAATACGATTCAATCCTACGGATATCGGCGTTCACCTCGTACTCAAATCCATGGATGGAAATTCGCTTGGCTCCGCTCATAATTCGTGCACCAAGGGTTGTAGGGGCACAGTACCCAACAAACAGAATTGTGTTTTTAGGATTTGAAATATTATTTGCCAAGTGGTGCTTCACCCTGCCCGCTTCGGCCATTCCCGATGCTGAAATAATTACGCAGGGTTTATCGTAAAAGTTCAAACTTTTCGATTCATCTACACTTTTGGTGTAGTGTAGCGTGTTGAAACCAAACGGATCGGGATCGGTTTCCATAATCTCTAGAATGTCCTTATTGAAGCACTCGGGGTGAATCCTAAAAATCTCGGTGGCGTTGGTTGCCAGCGGACTATCAACAAAAATATCAATCTTTGGCAGGCGACCTTCGTTGTAAAAGTTATTGAGCGAGTACACCAAGTCCTGCGTACGTCCCACACTAAACGAAGGAATTATTAGCTTTCCTCCCTTCCTTACGCAGGTATCGTAAACAACATCAAGCAGGTCCTCTTCTCCCCTGTCGCTCTCGTTGTGAAGCCTATCGCCGTAGGTCGATTCACAAATCAGAATATCGGTTTGCGGGAACGCATCAGGATTCTTCAGAATTCTGTTCGAGGGACGTCCAATATCTCCTGTATATGCAATGCGCTTAGTAGTCCCGTCCTCGGTAATCTCAATGTTGGCAACTCCGCTGCCAAGCATGTGACCAGTATTTGTAAATTTTACATTGATACTATTGTCGATATTGAATTTTCGATTGTACGGTACGCCAATAAAAAGCTCCATGGCATCGCGGGCATCATCCTTATTGTAGAGCGGTTCAACAGGTTTTAATCCCTTCCGTGCGCGCTTCTTGTTGAAATAGTAAACATCGCGCTCCTGAATAAAACCCGAATCAACCAGCATAATGGAACATAAATCTCTGGTTGCGAAGGTACAAATAACCGAACCCCTAAACCCTTGCTTATAAACGTAGGGAATCAATCCCGAATGGTCGATATGCGCATGCGTTAGAATTATATGATCAATATCCCTTGGATCGAACCCCAAATCGCGGTTCATCTCGTCGGTTTCCAAACCTTTTCCTTGGTACATTCCGCAATCGAGAAGGATTTTTTTCCCGCTATTGGTTGTTATAAGATGCTTGCTTCCAGTAACCTCGCGAACTGCTCCGTTAAATTGTATTTCCATAATATACTATGCTGTTTGAGTTTTTTTTAATGATTTGCTATAAAAGTAGCGATTATTTTCAACGAACCAATTTACACCTGCAAAAACCTTAGGAATTTTAAGATTTATTAATTTTTCGTGTACATTGATAAATTCTTTCTAGTTGCCACAACCCTACCCAACGGGCGGGGCTACCAATACACCAAAAAACTCAAAAGTGACTATTATTTTTAATAATTAGTGAACCTTAGTGTCTTTGTGACTTGATGGCTTATTTAAGATATATATTTTACAATTTACTATATTCCTAAATATTAGATAATTAACACTTTTTAATAATTAATCTACGAAAATAATCGTAGAAATACTTGTATCTACGAAAACTATCGTATATATTTGTCGTACGAAATTATTCGTAGTGCATCAAGTTGAATATAAAATTCGTCATTATACTATGAGCAAATCAAAAAAATACCAACCTACCGAAGCTGAGCTCGAGATACTGCAACTTTTATGGTTGCATGGGCCTTCAACAGTCAAATTTATCAACGATAAGCAGAACGACGGCAAAGAGGTTGGCTACACAACCACGCTTAAAATAATGCAGATTATGGCCGACAAGGGCATGCTCTCGGTGGACAAAAGCAGTAAGCAGCACATTTACGCTCCTACCCTTGATGAGGCTGAAACAAAAAGCAAACTTCTCGACGGTTTCGTGAAGCGAACTTTTGAAGGGTCGGCCATGAAGCTGGTAATGCAAGCACTGGGAAACCATAAACCCTCGAAAAAGGAGCTTGATGAGATTAAGGAATTGATTCGTAGTATTGAAAATAAACAGGAATAGCTATGTACTTTCTTAACAACCTATTTTCGAACGAAACAATCAGCGCCCTCGGATGGACGCTGGTAAACATCATGTGGCAAGGTTCACTTATTGCCCTTCTGCTGGCTTTAGCGCTAAAAGTTTTCAGAAACTTCTCATCGCAGGCTAAGTACCTTATGGCAATATCCTCGCTATCGATAATCGTTTGTCTGGCGGTTTTCAACTTTATTTCGAACTACGAAACATCAGCAAAAGAAAATACTGAAGTAACCCAATTTCAAAAAATTGAAAATGTAAATACAGAAAACAACAGCAGCTTAACAATAGCTGAAAAAGTCGAGTTATTGGCAAACGATTTTATGTTGATGGATTTCTTAAAGAATGTGGATG
Organism: Tenuifilaceae bacterium; assembly: GCA_035380045.1. Taxonomy (GTDB): domain Bacteria; phylum Bacteroidota; class Bacteroidia; order Bacteroidales; family Tenuifilaceae; genus DAOSWM01. Next base: position 4,683 of record DAOSWM010000006.1, read on the forward strand.
ACTTCTTCCCTTTTCTAATTAACATTTGGCTTGCCGGTGTGCTCCTCTTTATGCTGAAATTTTCCTTCGGGCTGCTCTACTTTCAAAGGATTAAAAGAAGCAGCACTCAAAATATTAACCATATATGGATAGATAAATTTTGTAGGATTGAGCAGAAGCTCTCGCTCAGCACTAGGATAAGGTACTTAGAATCAGCGATTGTTAAAATTCCCATGGTTCTTGGTTACCTGAAGCCCCTCGTCATTTTCCCGGCCGGAATGCTAACGGGGATTCCTGAAAATCAGATTGAAGCAATAGTTGCCCATGAGCTGGCACACATTAAACGCCACGACTTTTTGGTAAACATTCTTCAGTCGGTTGTTGAAATAGTTTTCTTCTTCCATCCTGCCGTTTGGTACATATCATCGGTTATACGAGCGGAACGCGAGAACTGCTGCGACGATATTGCCATAGCCCTCTGCGACGAATCGCTAACCTACGCCAAGGCGCTGGTTTCGGTTCAGGAGCTGATTAAACCGAAAATCTACCACGCTGTAGCTTTCTCGGGTCAAAAAAAACATCTACTTAACCGTGTAAAAAGAGTAATTATGAAACCAAGAATGAAATCGAATCTAAGCGATAGAATAGTTGCTACCCTGATTCTGGTAGCAGGAGTTGTAATTGCAACGCTGAGTATCAGCTTTAACGCTGAGGAAAGTCAGGCTGCAACTTTGGTCGACAACGATTTACACATGTCGTCGTTTGTGAGCCCCTTAAATCCTCCCGCTTCAATAGGTGCAAAAGTGGCGGATATTGTGAAAGTTAATAATTCCATGCTAAGGGATACAACCAAGAATAATAAAAGTCGCATAAAAATTGATGCCGACGATGTTTCTATTATTAAAACCATTACAGAAAAGGATGGTAAAAGCAAGGAAATGAAGTTCAAACTGAAAAATGGAGAAGTTTCTGAACTTTATATTGATGGTAAAAAGATTCCTGAGAAAGATTTCGAAAAATATCAACCCGAAATTGACGAAACAATAAAAGGATTAAAGCAGGCAAAGATTGACATTAAAAATGCCATGAAGGATATTGAGAATGTTGATTTCGAGAAAATTAAAGCAGAGGTTGCCGAAGCAATGAAAGATTTTGAAATTAACATGGCCTCCGTTCACGAAGAAATTGCCAAGGCAATGGAGGAAGCAAAAAATGTGGATATTGAAAAGGCAATGAAGGATGTTCAGGTAAGCATTGAGCACATTCAGAGCAAAGATTTTGAAAAAGAACTATTCGAAATCCAGAAGTCGATTGCTGAGATTGAGAAAATCGACATGGAAGAGGTTAAACGGCAAATGGAGGAAGTAAGAAAGGAGTTGCAGAATATTGATTTGGAACAAATAAAGCAACAGGTAGAAAAGGCCCGTCAGGAAGCACTGCAAAATGTTGACATGGAAAAAATTCAGGAAGAGATTATGAGAGTTCAGGAGGAGATCGCCAACATGGACCTGGACAAAATTAACTTTGAGGTTGAGGAAAACCTTAAAGAAATTGACAAAGAAAAGATGCTGAAGGAAATGCAGAATGAGTTGCAGAAACTCGAAGAACTTGAACTGGAAAAGAAGGAGTAGTTGAGTCAGAGTTTTTAATTCGCCCCGGATAGTTCTCCGGGGTTTTCTTTTAGTAACAAAAATAAATTGAACTCTAATTACCGTAATAATTATGAGTAAACTTCAATTCACTATCTTTGTGTTAAGAAAAAAATCAAACTAATAAATTGCTATGCTCAAGAAAACCAAAATAGTAGCCACGATATCCGACAAACGATGCGAGGTTGAATTTCTCACAGAACTCTTCAATGCAGGCATGAATGTGGTTAGGTTAAACACTGCTCATTTGGGCCTGGAGCAGGCAAAAATGATTATTGACAACGTTCGGAAAGTTTCCGATCGCATTGCCATTCTGGTTGATACGAAAGGACCTGAAATTCGCACTTCCGCCTTTGGCGAAGAAATTCGTGTTGAAACTGGCGATATTATAAACGTTTACGGAAATCCCAACGGAAAATCGGAAGGAAATACTCTGTACGTTTCTTACGAAAACATTACCAAAGAGGTTAAAAAGGGCTGCTACCTGCTTTTCGACGATGGCGAAATTGAGCTACGGGTTACCGAAAACCATGGAACTCACCTTGAATGCCAGGCAACCAACCCCGGAACCATAAAGTTCCGAAAAAGTGTTAATATCCCCAACACTCCTATTAACCAGCCATCGCTTAGTGAGAAGGACAAAAAGTTTATTGTGTTTGCTGTTGATAACAATGTCGATTTTATTGCCCACTCTTTCGTTCGTACAAAGCAGGATGTACTTGACATCAAGGAGATATTAAAGAAGCACAACAGCGACATTAAAATTATTGCAAAAATTGAGAACCAGCAGGGCGTTGATAATATTGATGAAATACTCGATCACACCTATGGTATTATGGTTGCCCGTGGCGATTTGGGAATTGAAATTCCCGCCGAGCGAATTCCCGGAATCCAAGCCCAGCTAATTGATAAATGTAACGAAAGTAAGAAACCAGTGATTATTGCTACCCAAATGCTTCATACCATGATTGAGCATCCACGCCCAACGCGGGCCGAGGTGAGCGATGTTGCCAACGCAATTTACCAACGTACCGATGCTATTATGCTTAGCGGCGAAACAGCATACGGCGCATACCCTGTTGATGCAGTGAAAGTTATGACAAGTATCGCTCGTGAGGTGGAGCATAATTTATCACCAAACTTAGCCATCAACCTAACCCGAATCCACAATCCTGTTACCGCCTCGCTGGCACGAAATGCAGTAAAAGCATGTGAATCATTGCCCATTAAAGCAATTATTGTTGACACCATGACCGGACGCACCGGTCGCTACCTTTCTGCTTTCCGCGGACAAATTCCGGTTTACGCCATGTGCTATAAAAAAACCGTAATGCGTCAACTTGCTCTTTCGTACGGAGTTATGGCAAATTTCATGGAACCCAGCGAGTCGCGCGACAGCTTCCTTGCCGATGCCATTTCAATGCTGTATGAAAAGGAAAAAGTTTCAGAAAACGACATGGTTCTTGTGATAGGTGGAAGTTTTGGACCATCAAATGGTGCTTCATTCATGGAGATTAGCCAGGCAAAAAACCTTGTGGTCAATCACAAGTAGGAAGCTATAAAAATAAAAAAGGGTAATTCTGAATTTCAAGAATTACCCTTTTTTTATTTTATTTTATTTAGATTATCTAAATATCACTATTCATAGAAAGCAGGAACTCTTCATTTGTTTGGGTTCTTACCAACCTGTCGCGCAGAAACTCCATGGCTTCCACCGAAGTCATATCGGTTAGGTAGTTACGAAGAATCCATATTTTACTAAGTGTATCCTTTTCCATTAGTAAATCTTCACGCCTTGTGCTCGAAGCGGTAATGTCAACTGCAGGGTAAACACGCTTATTCGAAAGTTTCCTGTCGAGCTGTAGCTCCATATTACCTGTGCCTTTAAATTCCTCAAAAATAACCTCATCCATTTTGCTACCAGTTTCTGTAAGTGCTGTTGCTAAAATGGTAAGCGAACCTCCGTTCTCAATATTTCGGGCGGCTCCGAAGAATCTTTTTGGTTTATGTAGTGCATTGGCATCAACACCTCCGGAAAGCACCTTACCCGATGCAGGTTGAACCGTGTTGAAGGCTCTTGCCAAACGGGTAATTGAGTCGAGAAGGATAACCACATCGTGACCACACTCAACCATACGTTTTGCTTTTTCTAGCACAATATTCGCTACGCGAACATGGCGTTCTGCAGGCTCATCGAAGGTTGAGGAAACAACCTCGGCATTTACGCTACGTGCCATATCGGTAACCTCTTCAGGACGCTCATCAATCAAAAGAACAATCATGTAAACCTCGGGATGGTTGGCCGAAATGGAGTTGGCTATATCCTTAAGCAGAATTGTTTTACCCGTTTTTGGCTGAGCAACAATCAGTCCCCTCTGGCCCTTTCCTATTGGGCTGAACATGTCCACAACGCGAGCAGAAAGGTTGTTTTGGCCGTTGCCAATAAGCGTAAACTTCTCATTTGGGAAAAGCGGGGTTAAAAAGTCAAACGGAACCCTATCGCGGATATAATCGGGGTTTCGACCATTAATCTCAACCACTTTGATGAGTGGGAAATACTTCTCATTCTCCTTAGGCGGACGAATGGTTCCGGTTACGGTATCGCCAGTTTTCAGCCCAAAAAGTTTTATCTGCGATTGCGAAACGTACACATCATCCGGTGAACTTAAGTAGTTGTAATCCGACGAGCGAAGGAATCCGTACCCATCGGGCATAATCTCCAAGCAGCCTGTTGTAGAAACAATTCCATCGAAGTCGAACCTGTCACCATTCTTCTTTTCGAATTGACGTTTCTGAATACCAGTTTCACGATGCTGGGGTTTCCTTTCCTCATCATGCGGATAAGGAAAAGGAGGTTCTGTTATTTTCTTCTCCTTATCCTCAGGAGAAATAGTAGGAAGCTCAATTTCAACTGATGACTTTTGGTCAAAATGTGTGTTCTGTTGTTCAATTTCTGGTAAAACAGCTGTTTCTGTAACAGTAGCTTCAGTATCTAAATCGGGAAGCGGAACAATTTTCTCACTCCTATAACTCTCACCCCCGGGTTTCGAACTGTACTCTCTTACATCATCTTTTTTTCGTGTGAAACGTTTCCTCTTGCCCCTTTCTTGTTTCTGCTCGTTGGTCAAATCCTGACTTTTATAGGATTTTTCTATATTAGGCTTATTATCCCTTTTCTTTTCACTTTCATTTACAACCGGCTCAATAGGTTTAGCGGGTTGCTGTTTATCGGTTTTTTTCTCGCTTGAAGAACTGGGCTTTCTATCAGAATAATTTTTCTTCTGAATTTTTGGTTTTTCACTCTGTCTCTTTTTATCAGATTCCACTGAATCAATAGCCTGTTGATCTAGAATCTTATAAATTAAATCCTGCTTACGAAGAGATTCTACTCTCTTAATCTTCATATTCTTAGCAATATCCCTTAATTCAGGGAGAAGCTTCTTGTTAAGCTCTAAAATATCGTACATACTAAATTTATAATGGGTAATTAAAATTGATTAAACACAGTAAATTATTGAAAATATGACAATTAAGAAAAACAGTCGCTAATTCAATAAAAACTTAAGGGGTGTTGTATGAAGTAATACGTTTGGAATTACTTTGCAAGTATAAGAAAATAAATGGTTACAGTCCAAAAAATGTATGAAAAAAATCAAATCTTTTTTTGTTCATATAAAAAAAAGTGAAAAAAATTACAGTTTTATAACTATTATATATATATTCAGCACCAATATTTTAATGCAATTGTGTTGGTATGAGACAACTTAAAATCGTAAAACAGGTTACAAATCGAGAAACTTTATCGCTTGATAAATACCTACACGAAATAGGTAAAGTTGATTTGCTAACAACCGATGAAGAAGTTAATCTGGCTCGTAAGTTAAAAGAAGGTGATGAGCAGGCGCTTAATATGCTTGTAAAAGCAAACTTACGGTTTGTTGTATCGGTAGCTAAGCAGTACCAAAACCAAGGGTTAAGCCTCCCCGACCTGATTAACGAGGGCAACTTAGGCCTTATTAAAGCAGCGCAACGATTCGATGAAACCCGCGGTTTTAAGTTCATATCCTATGCTGTTTGGTGGATTAGGCAGGCCATCCTTCAGGCTCTGGCCGAACAATCGAGAATTGTAAAGCTCCCCTTAAATAAAATTGGTTCCATAAATAAAGTAAACCGTGCATTTACTGAGCTAGAACAGCGCTACGAGCGCGAACCTTCAATTGATGAACTATCCCAAGTGCTTGAGTTGGCCCCCAACGATATTAAGGAAGCGCTTAAAAGTTCTAACCGCCACGTTTCCATGGATGCTCCACTATCGCAGGACGAGGACAGCAACATGTACGATGTTATTCTTTCGAACGACTCCCCGTTACCTGACCGTGGTTTGCTGAACGACAGCTTGCGAAAAGAGATTGAAAGGGCTCTTTCAACCCTTACCGTTCGCGAAGCGGTTATTGTTAGGCTTTACTTTGGTTTAAGCGGAAAACATCCACACACCCTCGAAGAAATTGGAGAGGAGCTGGATTTAACCCGTGAAAGGGTTCGTCAAATAAAGGAAAAAGCAATTAAACGGCTCAAACAAACTACCAGAAGCAAAGTTTTAAAAAGCTACCTGGGATAAATTCCTTTTTTACTTTTTCAAATCGTAGTAGCATCTGGCTGGTGAATGGAGAACTCCCTCGGTAACCAGCTTTTTTATTTGCTTATCTACCTCCTTTTTTTCAACACCCGAAAACTCTGAAATTTCACCAGCTTTCATGGGTTTACCTGCACTTTTAATGGCTTGTAGCACCTTTTCTTTCTGTTCCATATAATTAAAATTGGTTTAAGTTACTTGCTAAAATAACAATTATAGTATTATTTTGTTTCGAAAAATAGTTCCAAATATTTACCTCATAGCATAATGCAAATTTTCACACACTCATTTGTTTCTATTCTAACCAGAATATCAACCAGATACCGGACTGAGCTGAACCATAATTTTGCCAGAAACGGAAACTCTGACATTACCGCCGATTACTGGATTGTGCTGGAATCATTATACGATGAGGATAACCTTACCATTGGCCAGCTAGCCAAAAGAACCAATAAAGATAATGCAGGCCTTTCGAGAATCCTCGATGGCATGGAGCGTAACGACTTGGTAAACCGCATTGCCAGCCCCACCGATAAGCGTTCGTACCTAATTGTGCTAACCAGCTACGCAAAAAGTTTGAAGGAGAAACTCTCCAAAATTGAGGAAGAAACCCTATCCAAATCAGCGAAAGGATTAAACCCAATTGAGGTTAAGGAGCTGGTTCGTATGATGAACCATTTATTTGAAAATCTTGAAAGAACTTAGAAACTGTTTAAATTTTTGATTTTTTAGATTTCTCACTTCGTTCGAAATGACATTGTTTTTTCGAAGCATTGGTTGTGGGTGGGCGTAAGTAGCGGGCGGAATCGCCCGCTACTTACGCCCACCCACAACCCCACAAAAATTATTCTTTGTCATTTCGAACGAAGTGAGAAATCAATTTTTTGATAAAGCTATACTTTACATAATTATAAAATAAAATTTAAACAGTTTCTTAATTTTTCTTCTACTCAATAATTGTAGCCCCGAAACCTGTTTTAATTTTTTTGTCCTTTGGCGCATTTCCAATGGTTAGCGTTGCCCCGGAACGAACGTCGGCTTCAAGCAAATTATTGGCAATAACTTTTGCAATGGCCTTGGTATTTACATCAACAAAAGCCGTATCGGCTTTTAAATCGAGAGCAGATAGGTTTGCTGCGGTTGACACCTTTGCAACGTACGAACCAATGTTTCCCTCAAGCCTAATTAAACCGGCTTTCGAAGCGATTATGTCAACTGTTTTTAAATCCACTTTGGCATCGATTTGACCGTTTGTTGTGGCTGAAAAAACAACTTTGTCGCCGGTAAGAACATCCTGAATACTTGCTCTTCCCGATGCACTTACGTAAACGTCACGGAGTTCAACGTACGTTAAGTAAACATCAACCTGAATATCCTTGTATACACCTCGCTTCAAGGTTATTTCAAGGGTTTTCGCATCAATATCGGTTAGTATATCCTCAACGGGAATACCTTTCGCTTCGATTCTTAATTTTTCAGCTTCACCTTTTGTTAGAATTACGTTCACTTCATTCGTAATTCGAACCTTATCAAAAGGTTCTAAATTCCTTTCCTGAGTTGATGTTTGGGCAAATACAGAATAGCTGAATGCAGAAATACAAACGGCTGCTACTAACCTAAAAATCTTCATATCAATTCAATTTATTTAGTTTACAAAACTAACGGTAGTTAACTTGTATTGTTGGTTTATTTCGATAAAAAAATGTTAAACTGGTTTAAAAAGCAACAAACTCCATTCCAATTTGTTTGTAAACTGAACATATCGACCATGTATCGTGTTATAAGAAAAAACATTTTATGACGTTATTACGTTTACTAATAATACTAACAATATTCTCTGTAGCTTACACACCAAGTAGAGCACAGAATAAGGAAAGAGTTTCGAAAATGGATTCAGTAGATTTAAAGAAGGTTTTAACCCCTATGCAATTCTTTGTTACCCAACAGAAAGGAACCGAGCGACCTTTCACTGGTGAATTCTGGAACTTTTTTGAAAAGGGTAGCTACCGGTGTGTTTGCTGCGATGCTTTTCTGTTCGAATCCGACACTAAATTCAATTCCAGCTGCGGTTGGCCCAGCTTCTACGATTCGAAATACAAGGATAACATAAAAGAACAGCTCGACACGAGCCATGGAATGGTTCGAACAGAAGTTCTGTGTAAAAACTGCGGTGCCCATTTGGGACACGTTTTCAACGATGGACCTGAACCTACCGGAATTCGTTACTGCATAAACTCAGCTGCGCTGAAATTTATTCCAAAAACTGAGGAGAAAGAATGAACCCGAATGTTTCGAACATAGCAATGTTTCCGTTAAACGTATTCGTTTTCCCCGGCGAGGAAATACCGCTCCGGATATTCGAACCACGCTACAAGCAGCTTATTAACGAATGCCGCGAGAATTTGTTTCCTTTCGCTATTCCTTTCATAAATGGTTCTTCAATTAGCAACTACGGCAGCAAGGTTGAACTTTTAGAGGTAATTGCAGAGAATAGCCTGGGCGACATGGTAATTATGATTCGCGGACTATCTCTCTTTAAAGTGATAGAATTTACTCCACAGCTGCCTACAAAACTTTACGGAGGCGGCATTATTGAAACGTTAACAACCGATTTTACTACCACAAACAGCGAGCTGGCGGTACTGGTGAAACGGTTAAAACTCGATTTACACAAAAACCTTGGGACTCTGGTGATAGATAGCTCAATAAATATGCTCGACATAGGCAAAGCGCTCATGCTTAAACCCGAAGAGAGATTTAAACTAATCACCATGAAAACAAACATCGACAGGGAACACTATTTGATTAACCAGCTTCGCTTCGTGGAATTCATTCGGAATCAGGAAACAAAGCTTGAAAATAATTTTCAACTTAACTAATTGTCAGATAGTGGGTTGAAATTCTTGGGGTATTTGAAGCCACTTCACTACCAAGGTACAGTAAACTTAGATACGAAAGTCAATGTTTACATAATCAATTAAAATACAATGTTATATACTGCTTGATAGCGGTAGTGATTTTTAATATTTCGATTCATTTTTTTAGACTATTAATTGTCATTAATAAAAAGTCCATGGCTTTAGAATAATCTAATTCATTGTATTCAAAACCTAACTTTTTAATATTCGAGTAATAACTTTTAAGGTTTTGATAATAATATCTTTCTAGAGGAACTGATACAGCTTTTTCCCCAATTTTTTCTTTTAAAAACCATTTTTCAATTAATCTAGCCATTCTTCCATTTCCATCTTGGAATGGATGAATTTTTACAAAGACTAAGTGAATAAATGAAGCAAAATAAAAAATTTCCTTTTCTGATAGGGTGTTATTTAATAGAATTTCAATGTCATAGAAAAATTTCTCGATTTCTTGCATTACAATCATTGGTTCTGCTGCAACATATTCAATTTGGTCCTTTTCGTTAATAACGAACATAGGATTATTTCTAATTCTACCCTGCTCTATTTCAGGTAAAAGATTTGATGATAAAATTGAATGGGCTTTTTTTAGGTTTTCTAAGTTTAATGGGTTTTCAAATATAAATTCATAAGCATTATATAGGTCATCTGCTTTTTTGGTATAGTCGGGTTTGAACTTTACATTTAGAAATTTATATTTGAAATAACTATCAAAATCAATTTCTTCACCTTCTATTTTAGATGAATATACAGATGAAACAGAAGTGTAGAATTTAAAATAATCAACAGGAATTTCTAAGATTGGTTTTTCATTCAATGAGTTTATTAAATCTTCATCAACCAAATCCATAAAACTACCTAAGAGTTCTAAAGGTATTATTTTCAGTATCATATATTTATTGCCTTTGTTCAAAGATACTTTATAAATTGAGAAGGATGGTTTCTGGGTGCGATTTTTTTCATTACCGCTAACTATCGTTTAGAAATTCCAAACTTTCCCTGCTCCAATTCAACAATGGTGTAATTCTGGTGAAGAGTAAGTTTATAGCTATCCCATTCGAATTCGTCACCATTTATTGGTTTAAATATTTCTGGAGCAGATACAAGGAAGAAACTCCAGTCGTTTGCACGGTAAACACCATCGGAAGCCTCAAGGGTTCCCCATTCGGCACTTATGCGTAGGGTCTTATATACAACTCCATTTCGTATAGGAATTAACTTTTCCTGTGGGTTGAAGCTGAACTGAACATTCTGGTTAGGAATAACAAGCTGATAACGTCCAAACATTTTCTGCTCGTAATGTTTGGCTAGCTGTCTGTTTCTTTCTGCTGCCTCTTTAACACTGATTATCAACTTTTCAGCGTTGTAGTATTTTACAATACTGTTGAATTGCTCAAGAAGCAGAAGCGAATCAACCTCCTGAAATTCAACATTAAAAACCTTCTCTGCTATTTCAGTTAACGATTTTCCACCTTTTACCTGAGTTAACCAGTTTGGGAAAACTTTATCGAATATAAAACCGTAGGCTGGCCCAGTGAAGTAGGCAAAGGAGTTGCTGTAACCTTCCTTTTTGATGGCAACATCAATATTGCTAATTAACTCATCAGCAATCATCAAACTATCCGTTCCACAGAGTTTTAGTCCGGTGTACTCAGCCATTCCCTCGTGCCTTTCAAACATGTCCTCGTTATTTTCGGGGAAGCAAAACTGCCTGTACTTTCTAATGAATAGAGCATTCTTTATATCGGTTGAAAAATTACCATCGAAATGTAATGCATTTTTGAGGGCAACCAGCTCGAGTTTCATTAAAATTACGCCCTGCTCCTCGTCGAGGTGAAGATTTTTTGACATAACAGCCTCTACACCCAAGGTTTCCTGCTCCCTATGCCAACTTTCATGGATAAGCAACCTTTGGTTTGCGTTTTTTTGCTCGTTTTGAAGAGCGTCCCAACTCACCATTGCCCAGTTTACTCCTCCCCAAGAAGTAGCTGTATTAGCAATGTTCATTTCTTCAGGAAGTTGACCGGTAAAAACCCCATTCACCATTGTTAACTTCCCCTCCCTGTCGGGCAAATTGGCAACTATTTTTCTGTTCTGTGGATTAACGAGCATTATTGGACCGTAAAGGCTTTTCCCCCATAATTTTCCATTATCCTCTCGACACAACGAATCAACGCTGGTAAAAAGTTCTTGAGCTTTACTCAATTCCAAAGGAACTTGCCTATGGTTACAACCCGCAAAAACCAGCAAAACTGAAATTAGAATTTCAAAAAGTACAAACCTAATCACTTTCATGCTATGAGTTAACTAATTGATTAATAATCATTGGAAAATAGCCAACGATGTTGGCCAAAAAATGGGCAAGAAAAGCTGGAAACAAGCTTCCCGATTTTTCGCGGTAGTACCCAGCAACCAAACCAATAACCGTTGTATTGAATACTATGAAAGCAACAAACCAGAAACTCATTCCAAAAGTTATTAACCGCGAATGCATGTATCCAAAAAATAGTCCCGAAATCCAAACCGGAAGGCTTAATCGCAAGAACTTCTTCGAAGCAAGGTGTTGAATAGTTCCGTAAAGTAATCCCCGAGTTAATACCTCTTCGCATAAGCTCGACCAAATCCAAACGGTAAGGATCATCTCAACTATTGATTCTCCCTCGGAAAAACCAACCGTTGAGCCACCGATGCTTTCAACTGGGAATAAGCTATTAAGAAAAATAATAAAAACAACCATTCCAAAAACGAAGCTTGCAATTGAAATACTTATAACCGTGAGGGTAAACTTTCCATAGCGAAATTTTGTGGGCATTACGAACCCAAAGCCCTTCAGCTTTCCACCATTAAGTAAAAAAATAAATAGTATTGAAAAAAATAGCATGAAGAACTTAAGAAATACATTGTTCGTATAAAAATTCAGATTATACTTCGCCTCGAACAAGTTGGCTATGGGTTCAGAACAAAGGTGCGATAATTCAATAACCAGCAAGCTAACAACTAGTGCTAACACAATGGATAATAAGGCATTGTTTTTTGTTTTTTCTATTACGTTTATCATTACAGAATTGGGTTTAGATTTATAAACGATTCAATTTACTGAAACCAGGTATCTCCGAATTATAGAAGAATTTCTGTTTCCTGAGTATTGCTCTTACTTTTCTTTCAAAATTCGGCTTGTTCTCAGCCTGCATTATTTTCATTAGGGTTTGCTCGCGCATAAACCCTGCATGAAGCATACACGACATGTAGGTATTGTTACTCCAAATGGCATGTTTTACTTTTTTTAAATCATTGTCCATAAGGGAAATCAGGTGCTCTTCCCCATCAATTACCAGGTTTAGCTGCTGGCTTTGCCAGTGATCAAGCGCTTTGTCGCCAACCGGAACTAGTGCAACATCGGCACCTTCAATTTCAATTTTACTGTACGCCTCAACAAAAACTGAAACGCCACGGCGTGAAGCGTCCTCAATAGCCCCTACAACACGTTGAAGTGCAAGGGGAAAAGCGTCAACCACCGCAATGGTTTTACAGCGAGCCATCATTTGCTCAAAGCGCTCAAATACAAGTGAAACCGAGTCGATAGTGTAGCTTCGCTCATCGCTGGGTTGCGGTTTCAGGTTTGACAGCAACTCTTTGGCAGCTTCGGTTTTGCTAAGCAAGTTTTTCTGATACTGAGCTATGAACTCATCGGGGGCAACAGCCTTACATATTTTACTCTTATTGTCCTCCACAACTACGGCACCTTTGCTTGACAACGAATCAATGGCTTTGTAAATATTTGCTGTGGGCTTACTTATACCCTTGCCTATTCCGTAGGCAGTGGTAGGTGAATTGGTTAACAGAAATAGGTAAACATCTGTTTCCAGCCTATTTAAGCCAAGATCGAATAGCAAATCTTTTACTTTTTCCATATAATATTTTTTACAAATGTAATATTTTATTATAATATTTTACTACTACTAAATATTATTTTACAAATTCTATGTATTTTGTTACATTTGGATTAAATCCTATAAAAGAACTATTATGAATATCAATAAGTTAATTAGGGTAAATGAGTGTGATATTATCTACGACGACAAAGAGTTTTCTTTTAAAAGGAAAACGACAAAAACTTATAGCACACTCCTTGTTGCTGCGCTTCTAACAATATCGTACAGTATAAATCTTTACACTTTTTGGGAGCGTGGATACAGTACAATACTATTTATACTAGTTCCCCTACTGATAATAATTGTAGGGTATATTTTGGTAATAACTTTTCAACTTATTAGAACGAAATCAATAAAAAATGAATGGTACAGTTATAAAATCATTAAGAGAGTTTGGTTTTCGAGTGACAAGAGTTGGTCCGAACTCTCAGTGATACTTAATGATGAAAGAGAAATAAATGTTACAACCAACAACGATAGGTACCTTAAGCAATTTGTAGAATTGCTTAAAGCGAAGGGAGTAGAAATAATGAGCAATAATTAGGTATTCTTGTAAAGATGTTTGCTTGCTAGTTACTTGTTGAACCCAACGTAAGAATATCAAGATAATTCCAAGGTTTGGTTACTGAATCGCTAAGAATAAAATTCTGAATTTCCCCAGATTTATTGATTGGCAAGCTGTTTTTCGATGCAAAAAGTTCCTGTACATCGCTTTCCATAACACCCAGCGCTTTGGCCATCATTCTGTTCACTTCGTAAGGGAATTTTGAACCAACCCAAGGGCTGGTATTTGTAAGGAATACGAATGTAAATCCATCGGAACGTGCAAGCGCTAAGGCCGAAGTACCTGCAAATGAACCTGTTCGCCATTTGCTTCCATCGGAAGCAACCCATCGCCAACCTAGCGGATGTTTTCCCTGCTCCTTTTCGATTAGCTCCTTGGCCGACTTGATGCTAATTATTTGGTTACTATTATTTTCCGGGTCGATTGCCAGTATGAACTTCAGAAGGCTTACCGATGATATTACCCATCCTCCTGCGGCTCCAAGGGTTCTTACATCGTTTCCTCCCCTGCTCTTCAGTACCAACTGGCTTGACCCATCGAACGCTGGAACCGAGTCGGCCTCAGGAACCTCGTAGTACCTCACTTCGAACGGATACCTTAAGCTATCGTAGTTGTGAGCAATAAAAGCATCGTTTACTCCAATGGGAGCAAAAACGTTGCTTTTTACGAAGCTCTCATACGATTCCAGAGAAACCTTTTCAATAACTCTTTCAAGAATTGTGTATCCTAAATTATTGTATGAACTTCGGCTTCCCGGTGTGAAATGGAGCCTCTTCGACAGGGCAAATTGAATAATATTATCCTTCGAAACCGGAAGTTCTAAATTCATTTGACGAGCAATCGACTCGGGCATAAAAAGGTGGTCGCCCCAGCGGGTAGTCCAACCAGCAGAGTGATTAAGCAACTGCCTTACAGTTATTTGCTCAACACGCTCGTCGATGTAGGACGAAAAAATGGTATCGTTAAGAATGCCCTCTTTCCCGAACACTTTTTGGTTTAGCGATAACTTACTATCCTCAACAAGCTTCATAACGGCTACCGCCGTAATTAGCTTTGAAACGCTGGCAATACGAAAAAGGTTGTGAGGTTCAACAGGTTCTTGGGTTTCCTTATTCGCATATCCATACCCTTTAGCATGAACTATATTACCCTTGTAGGCTATGGCGATGGAGGCTCCTGCCAGGTGCCAATACCTGGAGAACCGTTCTATTCTACTATCAAAACGTTTATTAAATAATGTACTATCTATAACATTATTAATGATTGAATTATCATTATTGTCAATGCTTATTTCAACCTTACTGTTGGTAGAGGTTCTAACCGATGAACCAAGGGTTAAATCGAAAAGGAAAAAGAATATAAAAGTAGTAGTAAAAAGAATGTACTTAATTATTCTAACAACCATATTGTATGTAAAAGTGTTCATTACTGAAACTACAAAGCTATATGCATTTGTGAAACTATGCAACTAGAACCAGAAAAATATTTAGATACCCGTTCACTTAACATTAAATTAACATTGAGTTAATTGAAAAATAACCTGATTAATAGCAAGCATGATTCTACGAGTATTTATTTTTACCGCAGATTAGGAAAGGAATTTTTTCAAATTAAATAATATTCATGGACAACATCTATTTAATTATCGTTCTTATACTTATGGTGCTTGCAATTTCCGACCTAATTGTTGGAGTAAGCAACGATGCTGTAAACTTCCTCAACTCGGCCATAGGTTCGAAGGCAGCTCCTCGCTACGTTATAATGATAATTGCTTCGATAGGAATTATTGTAGGTGCCACTTTTTCCAGCGGAATGATGGAGGTTGCCAGGAAAGGAATTTTTCACCCTGAAATGTTTTTCCTTCCCGAGCTAATGACCATTTTCCTTGCGGTAATGATTACCGACATTCTTATTCTTGACCTATTTAATACATTTGGTTTACCAACATCCACAACAGTTTCTTTGGTGTTTGAATTGCTGGGCGCTGCGGTTGCTGTTTCACTCCTGAAAATGGCTGCCAACGATGAATCGTTTACAAACCTTGGCAACTACATTAATAGCGGCAAAGCGCTAGCCATAATTTCGGGAATACTTATTTCGGTAATTGTTGCTTTTGTTGTGGGGACCGTCGTACAGTTCATAACTCGACTTATTTTTTCATTCAAATATGAAAAGAGCAACAAGTACGTTGGCAGCTTATGGGGTGGCATTGCGCTAACCGCAATTACCTACTTCATACTGATGAAAGGAGTGCAAGGTTCATCGTTACTTGCTGAAGCAACCATGGAGTATATTAAAACCAATACGTTTCAAATTCTTCTATACGGATTCGTTTTCTGGGTAGTAGTATTCCAACTTGCAATTAGTCTGTTCCGTTTCAATAACTTAAAATTCATTGTTTTAGTTGGAACATTTGCTTTAGCCCTATCGTTTGCGGGAAACGACCTCGTGAACTTTATTGGGGTTTTTATGGCTGGTTTTAAATCGTACCAAATTCACCTTGCCAACCCCGATATTCTCCCAGAAAACTTAAATATGGCTGAGTTGGCAAAACCTGTAGCAGCAAATTTCTACTACCTGCTTATTGCTGGCTTAATTATGGTAATTACGCTTTGGCTTTCGAAGAAAGCCAGAACGGTAACCCAAACGGAGCTTAACTTGTCGCGTCAAGATGCAGGATATGAGCGTTTTGGTAGCAGCCAACTTGCACGAACCCTTGTACGAGGCGCACGAAATATAAGTAAGGATAGTGGCAAGTTTATGCCCAAAAGCATTAAACGATTCATTGAGAAGCGATTTGATAACAGCCCAATAAAACAAAACGTAAAAACCAAATCCGATTCACCCTCATTCGATTTGGTTCGTGCCTCGGTAAATTTAACGGTTGCAAGTATCCTTATTAGCTCAGCAACATCGCTGAAACTTCCCCTTTCAACAACCTACGTTACGTTTATGGTTGCCATGGGCTCATCGTTAGCCGACCGAGCATGGGGACGAGAGAGTGCTGTTTACCGAATTACTGGCGTTATAACAGTTATTGCCGGATGGTTTTTCACTGCTTTTTCGGCATTCTTTGCCGCCTTTATAATTGCTATAGTTTTACATTATGGTGGAGTTACAGGAATGGCAATTCTTCTGGTACTGGTTGTTTTTGCCTTAATTAAATCGTTCCTAATACACAAAAAGAAATCCAAGGCTGAAGAAAAATCAACTGGGGTAACCGAGGAGGTACTACTGGATGAGAACATTGTTAAACAGTGTATTAAAAATGTTAACAAAACCCTTTCCGAGGTAATTAATATTTATAATAAATCCGTTACAGGCCTAACGCTTGAGGATAGAAAGCTTCTGAAACAGGTTGACAAGGAGGTACACCAATTAAACGTTGATGCAAAGGATCTAAAGTACAATGTTTACAACGTGCTTAAACGCCTTCAGGCAGATTCGGTTGAAACGGGACACTACTACGTACAGGTAATTGACTACCTCCGTGAAATTGCCCACTCGTTAACATTTATAACCGGTCCAAGTTTCCAGCATATCGATAATAACCACAAAGGGCTGCTAAAAGCACAGAACCAGGAGCTAATTGAAATCAGCGCAAAAATTTCCGAACTATTTGAGGAAATAATGGACATGATAAAGCAGAACGACTACACAAACGTTCCTGAAGCCATTGAAAAACAGCAGGTTATTCTAAACTTACTGAACGATTCCCGTAAAAAGCAAATTAAGCGAATTAAGCAGAATGAGGTTGGAACGCGGAACAGCGTGCTTTTCCTTGCTATTCTCAATGAGGGAAAAAATATTATGCTTCATACAATTAACCTTCTTAAAGCGCAACGCGATTTTATACTGAATAACCTGGAATAGTTCTCATCAAGTTTCAGCAACTTCCATAGTTACGAATTTTCCTAATTTTTGCTACTTTTGGGAAAAAACGAAATATGAAGGATAATCTAAATATTGTTATTATTCAGGCAGATTTACACTGGGAAGACAAGCAAAAAAACTTTGAAAAGTTTTCTGGGTTTCTCAGTAATGTTAAGCCAAATCAGGATATTGTACTGCTTCCCGAGATGTTTACAACGGGTTTCTCCATGAATCCTAAACACTTAGCTGAAAATGCTGATGGAAAAACTCTCAAGTGGATGCAGCAAGCTGCAAAATTGAATGGGTTTGCCATAGGAGGAAGTATAATTATTGAGGAGAACGATAACTTCTACAATCGATTTTTCTTTGTAACCCCGCAGGGTGAAATTCACCAGTACGATAAACGCCACCTTTTTAGAATGGGCAATGAAAACCAGATTTACACCAACGGAAGCGAAAGGGTTATTGTTGAGTATTGTGGTTGGCGCATTATGCTGAACATTTGCTACGATTTACGTTTCCCGGTTTGGTCGAGGAATACTGGCGACTACGACCTGCTTGTAAATGTTGCGAATTTTCCTGGCAGCAGAAGGATTGTATGGAACACGCTACTTTCGGCCCGTGCCATTGAAAACCAGTGCTACGTTGCCGCAGCAAACCGGATAGGAACCGATGGTATGAATATTTCCTATACTGGCGATAGCCAAATTCTGAATGCGCGAGGTCAGGTTATCTCCCAAGCCCCACAGAACGAGGAAACAGCTATTTATGCAACCTTAAGCATGGATGAGTTGAAAGAATTCAGAGAGAAATTCCCAGTACTATTAGATGTTGACTCGTTCACTATAAACATTTAGTTTTTAACAAGTTTAACCGTCTCAACGGTTCCGTTCTCAAGCTCAACATTCATTATATAAATTCCGCTTTGAAACTTCGAGGTTGGAATTTGATAGTTCCTTATATTAAACGTATTACTGTACACCTTTCTTCCCATTGCATCGGAAATAGTAACGGTTGTTTTTGGGTTAGTTGCGTAAACGGAAACACTTAAAAAATCGTAGAATGGATTTGGCCCAACCGTAAAACTTTCGCCCGGGTTTGTTGGCGTTGACGATACCTCAACCACAGATTTGAGCACCCAGCTTTCGGAATCAACAACCAGGCTTGAAATTGGGTATTCCGACTCAAACAGGAAGGTTTGCGGCGATTCCGTAACATGAAACTTTCGGGTTACCACCTCCTCTCCTTCTAGTAACTGAAACTCCAATGAAGTTCTGAAAAAATCTGCATTCCCCGAAGAACTTTGCTGTGAAATGGTAATAAAATTTTCTCCATCGGTTCTTCCGTAGTTCACGTAAAATCTTGGATATCCAATTCCAAAGTACCACTGGTCGAAAAACCACTGGTAATCCTCTCCAGACAATTCGTTAACAACCTCAAGAAAATCCATTCCGGTGGCATGAGAAAACTTATATCGGTTAAGAAACTCTTGTAAAATTGAGAAGAATAGTTCATCGTTATTAAGCTCGTAACGAAGCATATGTACAATTGCTGCACCTTTTTTATATGAAAGACTATGGCTAAAAATTCTGCTTTCGTTAGTAGCTTCCTGGGCTGGAATATAAACGCTTCCGGAAGGTTCCTGTTTGGCTAACTCGTGAGCATTCTCCATCCAAATGACTGCTTCGTCGGGAAATCCTTGGAATTCGAAGGCAAGAAACTCGGAATATGAGGCAAACCCTTCGTTAATCCAAATATCCTGCCATGTAGCGCATGTAACGTAATCGCCAAACCACATATGCGCCAACTCATGCGAAACGAGAGTGTACGAAAAACCGCCCATCATACTCATGGTTTGGTGCTCCATTCCGCCGCCAAAGGGCGCCATTACGTGGCCATACTTCTCGTTAATGAATGGGTACAAGCCGTACAAATTTGAAAAAATTTCAATGAATGCAGCGGTTCTATCAATTCCTTCCTTATAGTACTCAAGGCAGCCAGGCAAGTTGTAAACAAAATTTTGAATTAACAGCGGCTCATCAACACCTGAAGGGTTACTGAATGTTTGGTACTCCTGGTAATCGGCAACTGCTATAAAAATAAGGTAGTAAGCAATTGGGTAACGTGTTTGCCACTCAAACCTCTTAAACCCATCCTCCAAATCAACAACTTGTTTTAGAAGTCCGTTGGAAACTCCCGTAAGATTATCTGGTACAGTAAGGTAAACATCAACGCTGTCGGCCTTGTCGGTTAACGATTCTTTAACAGGAAACCAGCTTTTTGAGTGGAAGGACTCTGAGAGAGTCCATGTTACCGGCACGTCCCAATTCGAATGTACAGAATTTGTTAATCCCCTGCTGTTATCGGTTGAAAAGCCTTCGTAATCAATCTCTATCGTAAAAAAATCATCAACACTTAAAGGGCTACTAATGCTTACAATAACTTCATCGTTTTCATGCTCAAACTCTGAATTTTGAGAATTAACTTTTACGCTAATTACATCAAGTTGGTCGATAAGTTGAAAAACTACCTGTGAGGCAATTGCCTCAAGGGCTTTGGCTTTGATAGTTACTGTTCCAGATACGTATGCCGATGAGTTATTTGCATGTAAATCGAGTTTATAGTAGGTTACATCATACTTGTCCATTTCGGAGTTATACTTAACCTCTTTGCTGGCATATGTATTTATGTGCTTCTTTTCTCTTATATCTTCTGCTTCTTGCGCAAAACTCGAGAGCGATACAAGTAACAAGGTAATAAGAAGTAATAGTAATCTATTCATAGTATAATGCAATTTTGGTAACCAAACTTGAACAAAGGTACAAGTAAAGTTAATTATTTGATTTGAAATAAATTCAACTATTTAAAGAAACTGTTTCCAAAAGTTTCTAAAAAAATGATAAAAACCCTTACTAAATTTGACATTGTAACCTTTTATGGTTTAATTTTAATTATACGTTCAACTAATATTTTTTAAAATGAAATCGTATAGAATTTGCTTAATAATTATAGCCCTATTGCTATCTTTTGTTCACACAGTTACTGCACAGGAAGAACCTATTCCCATATGCGGAAACATGAGTTACATCGACTCAAAGATTGGCAGTAAGCTAAGCGTTTTCAGCTCCTACAGCGATTTTCAGCAAGCTACGCTTACAAAAGATGCAAATGGATTAACGCTTAACATTACCTACAAAAAGGATGGGATGTTTAAGTTCGATAAAAAGATAATATCCCCCGATGAGCTAAACGCATTGTGTTTGGAAATAGAAGGTTTGGTAAATACTAAAGTACCCATTGAAGAAAACGAAGCCGACGATGATGCCCGATTAAGGTTGATAACATCCACATCAACAAATGCCTTAGCTCATTACGGTTGGGCTGTGCCTTTAACTTTTGGAGCCGATGATGGGAAAGCGTACATCGCTTCGTACATGTTTATTGGAGGTGGCGGAATTGCTGCATCGCTCATATTCACAAAAGATAAGTTAATAACTGATGGCATGGCCAGAGGTTACACCATGGGGTCATTAAACGGAACCATACATGGAGTTTCGCTCGAGTTTCTCCTGCGAGGAGAAGATGCATTCGAAAATGAATCATCAATAGGTCTTACTGTACTTGGAAGTTTATCCGAAAGTTTCTCAATGCTTTACTATGCAAAAAAGAATAATTCCACCTGGGGAAAAATGAGCATTGTTGGAAGTGGCGGATTATGGGGTTCTGCATTAGGAGCCAGTGTTCCCTTTATGGTATTTGACAGTAGAAACGAAAGATTCTACGGGTTTTCAATGTTAGCATTCTCGGGAGCAACCATGGCTGGTGCAAACTACCTAAGTAACAAAATAAACATAACACACGGGGATGCTACAGTTATTAACGCTGTAGGACTACTGGGTGCATACTATCCAATTGTATTTCTCGAATCGTTCGATACTGAAAACCCACGTTCTTACCTAACCGGCGCTACCATTGGAGCGGCTGGCGGACTAGCGCTCGGAATACTAAAGGCAAAAAGAAACGATTATACCCGTCAACAAGGAAACTTTATTGTGTTAGGAGAAAGCGCCGGAGGGCTTATTGGAATCGGGCTCGGCGCGCTTATGGAAGCTGAAGTGTCCGGCTACCTTTGGCTCACTGCATTGGGGGCTACAAGCGGATTATTTTTAACCGATTTATTCGTTCAGGATAAAGGAAGTAAAAAAGACTTAAAAAGTTCAAATTTAAGTTTTCACATCAACCCATACGGAGTACTGGGATTATCCAACAAGTTAAACTCCCCGTTTAAACCCTGGGATCCAAGATACAGTAGCAGCATAGCTTCACTTAAAGTTACTTTTTAGCAATTCACATTATATACACATTTCTTGGGCTAATCAGCACATTATTTATTTGAACAAACCTCAAATGAATATGTTACTATTTTGAATTATTCTAAATAGTAATAAATAGCGACATATGTTTGAGATAAAAATGCCCAAAATGGGCGAAAGCATTGAGCAAGCAACCATTACAAACTGGTTTGTAAAAACAGGCGATAAGATTGAGGAAGATGATGTGCTTCTTGAGATAGCTACCGACAAGGTAGATTCTGAAATTCCCTCTCCCGTAGAAGGAGTTGTTGACAAAATTCTTTTTCGGGTTAACGATCTCGTTCCCGTTGGCGAAGTAATTGCCATAATTAACACTGGGACAAATGGTTCGGCGAATACTGAAAATGGAAATAGTATTACTACTAAGAGCGAAGAATTAATCAATCAACCAACCAACCAATTTAACACTGAGCAAAGCCCAAGTGCATCCAATCTGCCTATAAGTAATTCAAACCGTTTTTACAGTCCTCTTGTTAAAAGCATAGCAAGGGAGGAAAACCTTTCGCAACAGGAACTCGATTCCATTCCCGGAACGGGAAAAGAAGGAAGAGTACGCAAGGATGATTTAATAAAGTACATTGAACAAAAAAAATCTCAACCTCAGCCTCTAACTCAACCTAACATAACGCGCCCTGAGCCCGTCGAAGGGCAAGTTTCAAATAAATCAAAAATCCATTCTTCAGTAAGCGCCACCGATGAAATTATCCAGATGGATAGAATGCGTAAACTCATTGCCGACCACATGGTTATGTCGAAGCAAGTTTCGCCCCACGTAACAAATATGGTAGAGGCTGATGTCACAAATCTGGTGAAATGGCGCGAAAGGATGAAGGATATTTACCAATCAAAATATAAGGTAAAGTTAACTTACATGCCGGTTTTTACCGAAGCAGCTGCCCGCGCACTTCGCGATTTTCCGATGGTAAATTCTTCAGTAGATGGGGATAAAATAATTGTTAAGGGGAATGTAAATATTGGTATTGCCGTTGCAAAACCCGATGGGAACCTCATAGTTCCTGTTGTTCGCGATGCCGATAAGTTCAACATTGCCGGTTTGGCAAACTCCATCAGCAACCTAGCTGAAGCAGCCCGAAACGGAAAACTCTCGCCCGATGATATTCAGGGCGGAACATTCTCAATCACAAACTTCGGAACATTCCGAAACGTTATGGGAACTCCCATAATTTCGCAACCACAGGTTGCAATTCTGGCAACAGGAACCATCGAGAAGAAGCCTGCTGTTGTTGAAACTGAATTTGGCGACATTATAGTTCCTCGCCACAAAATGTTCTTGAGCCTTTCATACGATCACAGAATTGTTGACGGAGCCCTTGGCGGAGCATTCCTGCGCAGGGTTGCAGATTACCTGGAACAGTTTGATGGAAACAGGGAAGTTTAAATGCAATAAGGATAAAGGGTTAAAGGTTAAAGGATTAATGATTAAAATACTTCCGTCTTCTGTCTTCAAACTAAAAAACAGAATAAACAACTGAACAATGACATACATAAAACGAAACGATAGAACCTACGGCATAAAACAAACATCAAAGGAAACTTTAGAAAAATGGTTTTACTTGATGTCACTTGGACGAGCATTGGATGAGCGTGCTCCAAACTACCTTAAGCAGGCAATTGGTTGGAGTTACCATGCTCCCTATGCTGGTCACGATGGAATTCAGCTAGCAATTGGTCAGATTTTCAATAAGGAAACCGATCATCTCTTCCCCTACTACCGCGATATGCTTACAACGCTATCAGCCGGATTATCAGCCGAAGAAATTATTCTAAACGGAATTTCCAAAGCAACCGATCCCTCAAGTGGCGGGCGCCATATGAGTAACCACTTCGGCAAAGCCGAATTTAATATTCACAACACTTCCAGCAGCACAGGAAACCACACGCAGCACGCAGCAGGCGTTGGGCGCGCATTTAAACGGTATAACCACAAGGGAGTTGTAATCAGTTCCCAAGGAGAATCGTCAGTTTCGGAAGGTTACGTTTACGAAGCAATCAACGGAGCGTCAAACGAGAAACTTCCAGTAATATTTGTTTTCCAGGATAATGGCTACGGAATCTCGGTTCCTAAAGAGGATCAAACAGCGAACCGTAAGGTGGCTAACAACTTTTCAGGTTTTAAGAACCTGAAAATATTCCACTGTAACGGGAAGGATGTATTCGACTCAATGAATACGATGGACGAAGCAAAAAAGTGGGTTTTGGAAAACCAGAAGCCGGCCATTGTTCAGGCAAACTGTGTTCGGATTCATTCGCACTCAAACTCCGACCGCCACGAACTATACCGCGATAAGGGCGAAATGGATTACGTTCAGCAGGCCGATCCTTTGGCCAAGTTTCGCAGAATGCTACTGATGTACAACAGATTTAATGAGGAAGAACTTGTTGAAATTGAGGAGAAAGTTAAGCAGGAAGTTAAATCTGCCCACAAGGCAGCCATGGCTGCTCCTGATCCAACGCCCGAATCAATTCACAACTTTGTACTTCCAGAACCGTACTTAACCCAGAAATATCCCGATGGAATCCATGGTTTCAATGGGGAACAGAAAAAGTTGATTGAAGCCATCAACGAAACGTTGAAAGCAGAATTCCGCCATAACCCCGACACATACATCTGGGGACAGGATATGGCTAACAAGGACAAAGGTGGAATTTTCAACGTTTCGAAGGGAATGCAGCAGGAGTTTGGAAAGGAACGTGTTTTTAACGGACCCATTGCCGAGGATTACATTCTTGGCACTGCCAACGGCATGAGCCGATTCTCCGATAAAATTAGAATTGTTGTTGAAGGCGCAGAGTTTGCCGACTACTTTTGGCCAGCCATGGAGCAGTATGTGGACTCGTCGCACGACTACTGGCGCACAAATGGTAAGTTCGTGCCTAACATTACAATACGACTTGCGAGTGGAGGTTACATTGGTGGCGGATTATACCATTCGCAAACCATTGAGGGTGCTTTGGCTTCAATTCCTGGTGTGCGAATTGTGTACCCATCGTTTGCCGACGATGCGGCAGGATTACTCCGAACCAGCATGCGTTCAAAGGGAATGACTCTATTCCTTGAACCCAAGGCTCTTTACAACGCCCCTAAAGCTGCAACTTCTGTTCCCGACGACTTTGAGGTTCCTTTCGGAAAAGCAAGAATTCGTAAAGAAGGTGAAAATCTTTCAATCATAACCTTTGGCAACACAACGCACATGTGCATTGAAGCAGCGGAAAGGCTAGAAAAGGAGCTGAACATTACGATTGAAGTTGTTGATATACGCTCAATTATTCCCCTCGATAAGGATACAATTTTAAACTCGGTAAGGAAAACCGG
>DAOSWM010000006.1:30038-57499 GCA_035380045.1 Tenuifilaceae bacterium
GCTCAATTATTCCCCTCGATAAGGATACAATTTTAAACTCGGTAAGGAAAACCGGGAAAGCCCTGGTAGTTCACGAGGATAAAGTTTTTGGTGGGTTTGGAGGCGAAATCGCCTCAATAATTGCAGATGAAGCCTTCGAATATTTGGATGGCCCTGTTAAACGTGTAGGAGCAACCTTCACTCCGGTTGGGTTCAATAGAATATTGGAAGCTGCAATTCTTCCAAATAGCGATAAAATATACGCTGAAGCAAAAGAGTTAATTAAATTCTGAAATAACTCCCCACAGCAAAGTTCAATCGCAGTGGGGAGTTTGCTTTTAACTACTTTTAATCCAGTTTTTTGATCGTCCTACGGCATCGTCCCACTTACCTTTTATTTCGGAAAGCTTTTCTTCTGAAAACTGTGGGGTAAAGGTTCTGTCTAAATTCCATTGCTGCTTCAGTTCCTCGAAGTCCTTCCAGAAACCCGTTGCAAGGCCGGCAAGGTATGCCGCTCCGAGAGCTGTTGTTTCTACAATTTTTGGACGAACAACAGGCGTTTTAAGTATATCGGATTGAAACTGCATAAGTAGGTTATTCGCCGAGGCCCCACCATCAACACGGAGTTCGCTGGTTTTAATCTCTGTATCGAGTTCCATTACGTTCAACACTTCCATGGTTTGAAAAGCGATTCCTTCGAGCGCAGCGCGCGCAATGTGCGCCCGTGTTGTTCCGCGAGTTAGCCCAACCATAGTTCCGCGAGCATACTGGTCCCAATGGGGAGCACCCATTCCGGTAAAGGCTGGAACAAAGTAAACATCGCCGCTATCTTCAACCTGTGCTGCCAGCTTTTCAACCTCAGCCGACGAGTTAATAATCCCCAAACCATCGCGAAGCCACTGCACAACCGCTCCGCCAATAAAAATACTTCCCTCGAGAGCGTAGGTAACTTTCCCATTTATTTTCCAGGCAACCGTTGTAAGAAGGTTGTGGTTTGAGATAAATGGAACTTCGCCGGTATTCATCAGCATAAAGCAGCCCGTGCCGTAAGTATTCTTTACCATACCTTCCTCAACACACATTTGTCCGAAGAGTGCAGCCTGCTGGTCGCCGGCAATTCCCGCAATGGGAACCTTCGATGCAAAGAAAGTGGTGTTGGAG
This sequence comes from Tenuifilaceae bacterium, assembly GCA_035380045.1. Taxonomy (GTDB): domain Bacteria; phylum Bacteroidota; class Bacteroidia; order Bacteroidales; family Tenuifilaceae; genus DAOSWM01. The sequence continues at coordinate 31,179 of DAOSWM010000006.1, forward strand.
TAATCGTAAATTTCGCTCGAAGAGGCTACCCGCGGCATCATGCTACGTGGAACAGAAAGTAAATCAAGCAACTCATCGTCCCAATCCAATGTGTTTATATTGAACAGCATGGTTCTGCTGGCGTTGGAAACATCGGTAACATGTGTTCGCCCCTGAGTTAACTTCCATACTAGCCACGAATCAACAGTTCCAAAAGCCAGCTCTCCCCTGTTTGCCCGTTCACGGGCACCCGAAACATTATCGAGAATCCATTTTACCTTGGTTCCACTGAAGTACGCATCGATGATAAGCCCCGTTTTCTCACGAATTATTGCTGAATGACCTTTCTCTTTCAGCTCATCACAGAATCCGGAAGTTCTCCTATCCTGCCAAACTATTGCGTTATAAACAGGTTCTCCCGTTTTTCTGTCCCAAACAATGGTTGTTTCGCGCTGGTTAGTAATTCCAATTCCAGCCAGCAGGGTTCCGTTTATGTTTATTTTCGACATGGCTTCGGCTGCAACCGCAACCTGCGACGACCAAATTTCGCTTGGGTCGTGCTCAACCCATCCGGGCTTGGGGAATTTTTGGTTAAACTCCTTCTGTGCTACCGACCGTATGTTGCCTTTTCTGTCGAAAAGGAGAGCGCGGGAGCTGGTTGTCCCCTGATCAAGGGCAAGAATAAACTGTTCCATACTTATTTGATTTCTTTCCTACAAATATTGCAATATTGAACTGTAATTCAAATTCGGTACGAATAAATTGGTTATTTCAACAAATATTTTTTTGCAACATTTTGAAATTGTTCAACTTGAGACTTTTCCCACTCCTTGTCTTTTCCAAGTTCTTTGGCCATTACCTCAGCAACTATTGGTGCAACCAGAATACTTTCCCGTGCATCGAGCAGAATGCTTCGCGTTCTTCGCGAGAGGAAATCCTCAACCGTCACAGCCATTTCATTTCTAACAGCCAACACAACCTGGGCTTCAATTATATTTAAACGTTCACTTAGGATTCTTTTAGTATCGGGCTGTTCCTCCATGATTATAGTAAGAACATCCTTGTCGGTACCGTAGAAGTAGTAAGGATCGGTTAAGTCAACATTTGTTTTGTATCCATGGATTGGCAGGTTCTTTGTTTTGGATTGGGTTTTGTTCCAGCCTTTTACCTTCTCAACCCTATCCACCATATCCTGCGCCATACGGCGGAAAGTTGTCCACTTGCCTCCTACCATTGTAAACAGGTGTGAATTAGAAACAAATATTTTATGGCTACGGGAAATTTCCTTCGTTTTTTTGCTATCGCCTTTTGGTGCTGCCAGCGGACGTAAACCGGCGAAAATACTAAGAACATCGTGGCGCGTTGGGGTTTTAACCAGGTATTTCGCCATGGTGTTCAGTATGAATTCAATCTCGCTTTCAAGTGCAACCGGTTCTAGCGATGCGGAATTTATTGGCGTATCGGTTGTTCCAACCACCAACTTTCCGTGCCATGGCACGGCAAACAGAACCCTTCCGTCATCGGTTTTTGGAATCATTAGCGCATTGTCGCCGGGCAAGAATGATTTGTCGAGAACCAGGTGAATTCCCTGACTCGGACGTATAGTTTTCTCCTTTCCTGGTTCATCCATCTGTAGCACCTCATCGGCAAAAACTCCGGTAGCGTTTATCACAACTTTCCCCTTCACTGTGAAATTCTGTCCGGTTTCCTGATTAACCGCAACTACACCGTTTATTTTGCCGTCCCCATTCTTTGTCAACGACTCAACAGAAACGTAGTTAACCGCAATAGCGCCTTTCTCCACAGCAGTTTGAATAACATTTATGGCTAGCCGTGAATCATCGAATTGACCGTCGTGATAGCGAACTCCTGCAGTTATTTTTTCTTTTTTTATGGTTGGTAAACTTTCGATTGCTTTCTTTTTTGAGATACGTACCGAACGTCCCAAGCTGTATTTACCTGCCAACAAATCGTAAAATGTAAGGCCCACTGTATACATCAGCTCATCGAACCACGAGAAGGTAGGAATTACAAACGACTGATTCTTTACCAAATGCGGAGCATTTTGAAGAAGTCGGCCCCTTTCAACGCAGGCTTCTCGAACCAAGGCCACATCGCCCTGAGCCAGGTAGCGAACCCCACCATGCACCAGCTTGGTACTCTTACTCGATGTTGATTTCGTAAAATCGGACTTCTCAAGTAGAACTGTTTTGTAGCCCCTTGTTGCTGCTTCCAACGCTATTCCTATTCCGGTAGCACCTCCACCAACAATAATAAAATCGAACTCATTTTCTCCTGAAACCAGTAATTCTAATGCATGATTCCTTTTCATAGCCTTAACAATTTATGATTTGTTTCGACAAAAATACAAAAAGAAATATTACGAAACTATTTATATTTCGTATTATTTCTTTTTTAGTCCATTTTTTTGGAAATTGTAATATTCTTTATACATTTGATAAAAAAATTTTATGAGCAAAAGCATAGCCAAGCGCCACCAGTATATCCTCAATAAAATTCAGGAACACGGATTCGTTAACGTCCATGAGCTAAGCGAAGAATTGGATGTTTCGATGGTAACCATACGAAAGGATTTGAAAATTCTTGAAAGCAGGAACCTTCTTTACCGAACCCACGGTAGCGCTACGCTGGCAAACCCATTTATTGTTGACAGGAATATCCACGAGAAGGAAAAAATACGGATTGAACAAAAGGTAAGAATCGCAAAAGCAGCTGCGCAGTTGGTACAACCACACGACAGCATAATTCTGGCATCGGGTTCAACAATGCTCGAGCTTGCCAAGCAACTCCAAAACCAGAAAGAATTAACGGTAGTTTCAGCTTCGCTGAATGTATCGCAAATACTGAATATTAACCCCGACATAGAGATACATCAACTTGGAGGCACCATCAGGAAAAGTTCCAACTCCACCATTGGACCATTTGCTGAGAAAATGCTGGAGAACTACAGCTGCAACATACTTTTTCTAGGTGCCGATGGAGTTGACCCCGACTTCGGTTTAACCACAACAAACGCAATGGAAGCCTCGCTGAACGAGAAAATGATAAGGGCAGCAAGTAAAGTTGTGGTACTGGCCGACTCCAGCAAGTTTGGGAAAAGGGGTTTTGGGAAAATATGTGAGTTGAATGTTGTTGATATAATAATAACCGATAATGAAGTATCAGGAATGCTGGTTAAGAAGATTCAAGAAAAGGGCGTTGATATTGTTACGGTTTAGCCATAAATTACTCTTCCCTAATAAAATGGGGCATTTCCAACGGTAACACGAACGAGAACTCAATTAATCCTTCAACTTTCCCTTCCACAAACCATGGAGTTTGGTATATTAACTTTCTTACACCCTTTTTCTCAATGGTGTAAGCATTTGTTTCGCCATTCTGAATCAGTGTTAATATTTTATCGCGCGAAAGGGCATTATGACAATCGAATAGATTTTTTCCAACAAGTTCAGCCCCTCCCCACTTCCTGAAAGTATCGGCTGCCTTGGGATTCATGTATAATATTTTGCCATTCATATTGCAAATGGTAATAGCACATGCAATTCCATCGAACCATATAAGATTGTCGTTCATTTTTTGTAGATTTGAATTTTGAAACAAATGTAATCAATTAGGCACTCGTATTTCAAGCAAAATACTACAAATTATTTAAAAAAACTTCTATGAAAGTTTATCAGCCAAAAACAGCCCGAACCCCAATTTATCGCGATGCAGGTTTTTACCTTGAAGATATTCCAACAATGAAGAAGGCATTCGCCGATGAACTTAAATACTCTAGGGAACCAGAACTTTACATCTACTCAAGGTATAGGAATCCCAATGTTGTTGAGGCAGAACGCATGATAATGGGGATTGAACAAAGTGGCTGGTCCGTTTTAACCCAATCTGGTTTAGCTGCCATCGATACCGCCCTATCCATTTTTCAGGAAAAGAACGAGAACGGGAAATGGCTTTTCTTCTCGGAAATTTACGGAGGAACAAACCATTATATTGACAATATTCTTGTTAAACGAAGAGGGATTAACGCTGTACGGTTCCACCCCGATGGTGATTCATACTCAATTAAGAAGTTTAAGGAGGCCTTAGCTGAACACCAGCCAAAACTCGTATTCTTCGAGCCCATTTCAAACCCCATGCTCATTACCATCGATGCCGATGCGTATGTTAAGGTTGCAAAGGACTTTGGGGCCATTGTTATTATCGACAACACCTTCCCAACACCTTACCTGTGGAGACCACTGGAAAGTGGTGCTGATATAGTTATCCATAGTGTAACCAAGTACCTTGCCGGACACGGCAATATTTCTGCTGGAGTTTTATCGGGTAACGATGCGAGTCTGGAACGTGCTGCCCTCGAATACCGTAAGCTGGTTGGGCATATGCTTTCGCCCGATGATGCCGCTCGCCTATGCGACCAACTAAAAACTTTCGAGCTTAGGATGGAGAAGCATTGCACCAACGCCTACACGCTTGCAAACTTCCTAAATGGTCATAATGCTGTTGAAAAGGTGCTATTTCCAGGACTTGAAACGCATCCAACTCACCGTGAGGCATTTAAATTCTTCAGAGGTAGAGGTTATGGAGCCATGATTACATTCGATTTGGCTGGCAGTTCTGACGTACAAAAATCCAAACGTTGCAACCAATTTGTTAGCGAACTTAAAAATCATATCCCACTGGTTCCAACGCTGGGCGATGTAGACACTATTCTTATGCCAATAGAGCCTGTTTGGGGTGATAAGTATCCATTTCCTGGTATGATTCGCCTGTCGGTTGGCATTGAAGACGTTGACGACTTAGTTGATGTAATTGGAAATGCTCTAAATAAGTGCATTGCACTATAGAAACATACTATTTGTTAAATATTCCTATTTCTTCATAAACGTCCGATTTCCAACTTCGAATGGCCTCTACAACTGGTTTTATATTCGATTACAGCAAATGTGTGGGTTGCCACGCTTGCATGGTTGCTTGCTACGTTGAAAACGAAACCAAACCACCACTTAGCTGGCGCAATGTAAACCATTTTAACAGGGAGAAACTTCCTCTGCTTGGATTTGTGCACCAATCGATTGCATGTAACCACTGCAAGGATGCACCCTGCATGAAGGCTTGCCCTGCAAACGCATTCTCTTTCGATACCGAAACAGGTGCCGTAATCCACAATAAAGAGGTGTGTATTGGCTGTAAGTACTGCACCTGGGCTTGTCCGTTCGACGCGCCAAAATTCAATGAAATTGAAGGGATTATAGAGAAATGTCATTTGTGTTACCACAGGCTAAAGGAAGGAAAAATTCCAGCCTGCGCTATCAACTGCCCCACCGGGGCGCTATCGTTCGGTGAGATTCCTGAAAATCCACATCCCGATACTTTCGGGTTTTCACAAAAACCCATATTCCCTAGAATTCTAGTAAAGGGGTCAAATATAGTAAACTCTGTCCCAGAACTCGATGCATCGGTTTCTGGATTCGATAAATCATTACAAAAATCAGCCAGCACAGCGACCCCTAGCAACGAAATAAACCCGTTGCATGAGCTTCCGTTGGCTCTGTTTACATACATCAGTTCCCTGCTTGTAGGCTGGTTCAGCGCCAATCCTTTTCAAAATTCCTTTAATATTCCATTGTGGGTTTTTGGCACTCTGGGCCTTATTGCCATGCTGTTAAGTACATTCCACCTTGGGAAACCAACACGCGCTTACCTCTCAATTCGCAACCTGAAAACGAGCTGGCTTAGTCGCGAAATTCTCCTTTTTGGTATTTTTATGGTTACTGGTTCTATTGCCCTTTTTATCAACTCCAGCATAGTTCAATACGTTGGAATTGCTATAGGTTTTACCTTCCTACTCTCTATTGAAATGGTTTACTCTGTTGCCGTAAAAAAGTATAAAACTCCCATTCATAGTTCAAACACAATTCTAACTGCCCTAACTTTTCTTACCCTTGCTGGGCAATTATGGAATGTACTAATTGTTATGCTTGCAATAAAAACCCTTCTGTTTACAGTTAGAACAGGAACCGATAAAAGAAGCCAGAAACTATGGTTCTCCCTAATCGTGCTAACTCGCTTAGTTGCTGGTTTTATAGTTCCCTTTAGTTTTATTGCATTTCGCAATGCAGAGTTTTCGGTGGGAATTATTTTACTAGTTGCTATGGGTGAACTTGTTGACCGAATCCTTTTCTACGGGGATTTTTCGCCTGAACGTCCTTTCTCGAATGTACAATAGCATGGAACACTGGTTGGAACGTACAAAACTGCTCATTGGAGCAGAAAAATTAGAGAAGCTTGAAAAAAGTCATGTCCTGGTTGTTGGGCTGGGAGGAGTTGGCGCCTACTCAGCAGAGCAAATATGTCGGGCTGGCGTGGGTGAAATGACTATTGTTGATGGCGACAACCTTCATGAAACCAATCTTAACCGCCAGCTCGCAGCTCTACACAGCACTATGAGTTTGCCAAAGGCAGAAGTTATGGGCAACAGGTTACTGGATATAAATCCCAACCTGAAGCTAACCATTATCCAGGAGTACATTCGCGATGAAAGGATGAAGGAGATTCTGTCCCAAAAGTTCGACTACGTGGTTGATGCCATCGATACACTTTCACCAAAAATTTTTCTAATCTACGATAGTGTCCGTAACGGTCACAGGCTGGTTAGTTCCATGGGTAGCGGCGGAAAACTCGACCCATCGCGAGTTCAAATTGCAGATATTTCAAAATCATTCAATTGCCCGCTGGCACGAATTCTACGCAAAAGGCTTCATAGGCTGGGCATTAGGGAAGGATTTAAAGTAGTGTTCTCTTCCGAAGAAGTTCCCGATGGTGCAATGATTCCCTGCGAGGGTGAACCCAACAAAAAAACCACCGTGGGAACCATTTCGTACATGCCACCCATTTTTGGGTGCTTTATGGCCTCGGTGGTAGTTCGCGACTTGCTAGAAGCGTAAACAATCTAGCTAATTCACATATTTTCAATTAGTATGCTGAGCTTATAGTATGCCGATTCGCTAATGGGTGCTAACGGTAGCCTCAAGTTATTCTCAATGATTCCTAGAATTTCAAGCGCTGCTTTTATTCCACCTGGATTTCCCTCAACAAATAGCGTATCAATTAGTTCAATTAAATTGTAGTGTAACTCCTTCGCCTCAGCAATGTTGCCATTAAGAGCGTGGTGAACTAACGTTGAGAACTGCTTAGGGAATGCGTTCCCTACAACAGAGATTACACCGTCCATTCCCATGGCAATTTGCGGGAAGGCTAACCCGTCGTCGCCAGAAAGAACCAGAAATCCTTCCGGCCTGTCGCGCAGAATGTAGGTTTGCTGGTTTAAATTGCCCGAGGCTTCCTTTACAGCAATTATGTTTGGAACTTCGTGAGCTAGCTTGAGAGTAGTATCGGCAGTCATGTTCACACCTGTTCTACCGGGAACGTTGTAAAGAATGATTGGAACGGGACTTTGAGCAGCGAGTGCTCTGTAGTGCAACTCCAACCCTTTCTGGGTTGGTTTGTTGTAGTAGGGTGTAACAGAAAGGATTGCATCAATGCCATCAAAATCAAAATCCTTGATTTTTTTGGCGATGTTGCTGGTATTGTTTCCTCCCATTCCAACTACAACGGGTAGCCTACCATCGTTCTTTTTCAGAACAAACTGAATGAAATCGTGCTTCTCATCATCGCTAAGCGTTACCGACTCGCCGGTTGTTCCCTGTAAAACAAGGTAGTTAACGCCTCCCGAAACAAGGTGCTCTAACAGCTTTTCGGTTGCTTCGTAATCAATCTCTTTTCTACTGTCGAATGGGGTTACCATGGCAACTCCCAATCCTTTAAACATACTACTCATTATTCTGATTTATTGTAATTTCAACGTTAATCCTGTTGTGCTTGCTCCTTTTTCCAATCCTGCTCCTGCGCAAATCGGTTGTTAATTAGGTTAAGGTAATGCTTTATTTGTGAGATCAGGTACTCTTCATTTTTTTCATTTTTCAACGAAATGGTTAAATCGTTAGGATTTCCGTAGTAACCAAGGCTACCAACCTTGAACTTGGCTTTTGAGAGGGTTGATATCCAACGAAGTGGAAAAATTTCGTTTAGTGAAAGGTCGATTAGAATATCGAAATCATTATTGATAAACTCCTCAATTACAGGTTGCTTTGGTCGAAAGTACCAATTCAACTCTTTTTTTGTAAAAACTTTCACATTCTTTCGAAGTAAAAAGCTTTGAGGAATTTCCTTCAAGGGGCAGAACACGGTAATGCTGGTTAGTATCTGTTTTTCGTTCAAAAAATGGGCGAACTTGATGGCGCTATCGAGGTCATCATTCGATGTAGCATAGCATACAATTCCAACGCTTCTGGCCGATTCAAGGTTGTGAACCATCTTCCTACGAACCATTGACCGCTCTAGCTTACGAAGCTTCGATAACCCAACACTTAACTTTAACTTTGAAAACATTGTTCGTTTTTTGCGTTGCTACTCGATTATACTTAAGAATTCATCCTCTGAAATAATTCTAACTCCTAACTTTTTGGCTTTTTCGAGCTTTGATGGGCCCATATTTTCACCTGCAACAATGAGCGTTGTGTTCGATGAAACTGCACTAAGCACCTTCCCTCCATTCTTAATCACCAGCTCTTTCAACTCATCACGCGATACGCGTGAAAACGAACCTGAAACTACCACCGATTCACCCGAAAGTTTTTGGCTTACCAATGCGGAAACATTCTCGTCCTCCTGAAGTTTAACTCCATAATTTTTAAGTCGTTCAACAACTTCACTGTTTCTGCTATCGGCAAAGAAAGCGATAATGCTTCGGGCAATTCTTTCTCCCACCTCATCAACCTCAACAAGCTCATCAAAGGTAGCATTTTTTAGGCTATCAAGCAAGCGAAAATGCGACGCTAACTTGCGTGCTGTTGTTTCTCCAACATACCGTATTCCCAGCCCAAAAAGGACTCTGTAGAATGGAACCTGCTTCGATTTCTCAATACTTTCCAACGCATTTCTGGTAGACTTTTCGGCGAAACGTTCAAGCGATATAAGCTGCTCGTATTTAAGCTCGTACAAATCGGCAATGTTTCGAATTAAGCCTTTGGTGAATAGTAACTCCACTGTTTCCTCGCCCAAACCATCGATGTCCATTGCCTTACGGCCAATGAAATGGATTATTTTGCCTTTGATTTGAGGAGGGCATCCGGTTTCGTTCGGGCAGTAATGCTTCGCCTCGCCCTCGGGGCGAACTAGCTCTGTACCACACTCAGGGCAATGCTTTATATACTCCACCGGCTTTCCTTCAGTAGCTCGGTTCGATGTGTCAATTCCAACTATTTTAGGAATTATCTCACCTCCCTTTTCAACAAGAACTGTATCGCCAACATGCAGGTCGAGCAACGCAATTTGGTCAGCATTATGGAGCGATGCTCTCTTTACAACCGTTCCTGCGAGCTGCACTGGCTCGAGGTTTGCAACAGGAGTTATGGCACCAGTTCTTCCAACCTGGTAATCTATTGAAAGTAGCTTTGTTGAAACCTGCTCGGCTTTATACTTGTAAGCAATGGCCCAGCGCGGCGTTTTTGCCGTGTAACCCAGCAGATTCTGTTGCTGGTAACTATTCACCTTCACAACAACCCCATCGGTATCGTAGGGTAACGTTTCACGATTTTTGTCCCAAAAACTAATGAATTCATTCACCTCATCAAGGGTTGAACACAACTTAACGCTTTCGGGAATTTTGAAACCCCACGTTGCTGCCTTTCTTAAATTCTGATAATGATTATCGAACGGAAGCTTTTCGCCAAGCATAAAGTACAGAAGGCAGTCCAACTTGCGCTTTGCAACAATTCTCGAATCGAGCAGTTTCAGCGTTCCGGCCGCTGCGTTTCTTGGGTTAGCAAAGGATGTTTCGCCATCGTTTATCCGTTGCCTGTTAATCTCCTCGAATACGGCACGAGGCATAAATATTTCACCCCGAATTTCGAACTCGTCAGGATAATCAGGACCCGATAGTTCCAGGGGAATTGAACGAATAGTACGAACATTGTTGGTAACATCGTCTCCCTTCGTTCCATCTCCACGGGTTACAGCTCTAAAAAGTTTCCCATTTCTGTATGTCAAGCCAATAGCTGTACCATCGTACTTAAGTTCACACACGTACTCCCACTTTTTTGATAGAACCTTTCCTACTCTTTGATGAAATTCGTTCAACTCCTCGAATGAGTATGTGTTAGCCAGTGAAAGCATGGGGTACTTATGTTCAACCTGCTTAAAGCCCTCCGAAATATCGCTTCCTACGCGGCTGGTTGGTGATGATTCATCGGTAAACTGAGGGAATTTTTTTTCGAGAGCCTCGAGGTCTTTCAGCATTGAATCGTACTCAAAATCGCTGATCTCTGGCTTTGCCAAAACGTAGTACAAATGGTTATGCCTGTTCAACTCCTGCCTTAAGCGATTTATCCTCTCCTGAGCTTGTTTTGAATTCATAAAAAAAATTTGCTTAAAGATAGTAAGAATTGGTGTTTCAAAAAGCACTATCATTTCTGAAAGTTTATTTTTGTATCTTGCTAAACTATATTGATGGTACTTTTCTAAACCATGGAAAAAGAATTAAATACTGAGGAGCAAAGACAAATTGTAAACCGTTACAGGAGTTTACTTCGCGATAGCAGAAGTGTACTTTCTCCTAATGATTTACCGCTTGTTAGAAAAGCTTTTAACGATGTAGCAAAACTTTATCAGAATAAACGTAGGATTTCAGGCGATCCCTACATTTTTCACCTTGTTGATGTTGCAAGAATTTGCGTTAAGGAACTTGGACTAGGAACCAAAGCTATTGTGGGAGCACTGCTCCACGAAACGGTAACCGATAATTTCCTAAATCTAATTGATATTGAGAAACGTTATGGAGTAAGCATTGCCCAAACTGTTAGCGACTTAACCAAAATCTCATCGCTCGACCCAAAGGATCCTGACGTTCAGGCTGAAAACTTCAGGGAGCTCATCCTTTCCCTAGCAAACGATGCACGAGTTATTCTCATTAAACTCGCCGACAGACTGGAGAATATGCGCACCCTCAGCCAAACTCCCATCGATTTCCAAATAAAAAAATCGTGGGAAACTTTCCACCTATACGCTCCCCTTGCCCACAGGCTCGGTTTGTACAAAATAAAATCGGAGATGGAAGATTTAGCTATGAAGTACACAAACCACGACGACTATATAAGCATTGAACGTAAGCTAAAAAATACAACTCCGCGCCGTAACAGGTTCATCAAAGAGTTTGTAAAACCTATTCAAGCTGAGCTTTGTAAGCGAGGTTTTGATTTCGAGGTCAAGGGTCGCCCCAAGTCGATTTATTCCATTTGGAAGAAGATGCAGAAACAGGGCGTTTCGTTCGAAGGAGTTTACGATGTGTTTGCTATAAGAATCATCCTGAATAGTCCTCCAGACAACGAGAAATCAGACTGCTGGCAGGTGTATTCCATTATTACCGACTGGTATACCCCAAACCCTGAGCGGCTTCGCGACTGGATATCGGTTCCAAAAAGCAACGGTTACGAATCGTTGCACACAACGGTTGTAGGGCCTGAAGGAAAGTTTGTTGAGGTTCAAATCCGAACCAAACGGATGGATGAGGTTGCCGAACGTGGCCTGGCTGCTCACTGGAAGTACAAGGGTATAAAGCAGGATCAAAGCCTCGACCACTGGCTTGCCCAAATCCGCGACATACTTGAATCGCCAGCTACAACAGCCGAGGAATTTGTTGACCAGTTTAAGCTAAACCTCTACCAGAAAGAACTTTTTGCGTTCACCCCCAACGGTGACCTCAGAAAGTTCCCCTTTGGCTCAACTGTACTCGATTTTGCATTCGATATCCACTCAAACCTGGGTTGCCAGTGTGTGGGAGCAAAAGTTAACGGGAAAAATGTGCCCATTAAGCACAAGCTCAGCAATGGTGATGTGGTTGAAATTATCACCTCAAAAAATCAGAAACCACGTTCGGAGTGGCTTCAAATTGTCCAAACCAGCAAGGCAAAGTCGAAAATTAGGCAGAGTATCCGTGAGGATAAAAACAAGCAGCTTGCCATTGGCAAAGAAATGCTGTACCGAAGGCTTAAAAACTGGAAAGTACCCAACCCCGATGAAGCGGTTCATACTCTGAGGAAGCACCTGAAACTGAAAAATACTTCGGACCTTTTTGAAGTTATTTCATCTGAAAAAATAAATATTTCTGACCTAAAATCAGTTCTCATTCAATCGGAGAAACCATCTGTTTTAAAAGATGTGGCATCATCTGATGAGAAAGAAATTTCTAATGAAAAAGAGCAGATTCTTTCACCAGAATACCTTTTAATTGATGAAAAACTTGTTAACATTGAGTACAAGCTGGCAAAATGCTGCAAACCTATTTTTGGCGATAACATATTCGGGTTTGTAACTGTAAATGAAGGTATTAAAATTCATCGTGTTAACTGCCCAAATGCTGCACTACTCCATCAAAAATACGGTTACAGAATAGTTAAGGCCAAATGGAAAGAATCCAGCACATCAAATTCATTCCAAACTACAATAAAAATAACAGGTTTCGATGAGCTGGGTATGGTTAATAAAATATCGGAACTCATAAGCAAAGACCTAAAGGTAAACATGCGTTCGTTCACCATGAACTCATCGAACGGAATGTTCGAAGGTCGGATTCAGGTATTCGTAACCGATACGAAGCACCTAGAGATGCTTCTGTACCGGATAACGAAAATAAAGGGTATTCAGAAAGCTGTTCGGGTTAACAGCGATTAAAACTTATAGCCAACGGTAAGCAGCACTTTTCCTTGTTGCATGCTTCTTAGTACTGGTGAAATTGCTGGTTCGCCTTCAACATTAATAAGGTTGTAGAAGTAGTAGCTATCTTCTCCAACCATTCGCTGGTATGCAACATCCATAAAAAGACCTCCAAACCTGTAACCAGCACCGCCTGAAATAACAGAAATTCCAGCATTGGAGTTTACATGGGTAGAAACGAAAGGACTACCATATAATGCATATCCTGCCCTAAGGGCAAAATCGCCAATCCAGAATTCACCGCCAGCCCTTAAATTGAAAGTATTCTGAAAACTATCTTTAATATAAGAATTTTGCGTTGTGAAAAGCGTTCCATCGGCTCCCTCGTTCAAACGCATGGTGGAGTAATCAAGGTATTCAACATCAATACTAAGCAACCCCTTGTCTTCCAACGTAAAAGCAACAGAACCAATCACTCTGTATGGCGATTCAATTCCATAATCGTACCTGTTTCGAGGAGAAGTTATTGCCGAAGACCCCAAAAGCATTTCTGAATTAAGGTATGTTCTGTATGCCTCATTTAACGAGAAGTATGTAGGTGTATGCAAGGCAACTCCCAAGCGAAGAAGAGGAATTGGACGATATATTGCTCCAACTTTAAAGTTGAAACCAGCACCAGTAATATCAAGCGTTTCCTTATACTGCAAACTGTTGAACCTATCGCCATTTTGAGTTGGTTCATTGGTGCTAAAGGCATTCTCGCTGTATAACGAAACCTGTTCGTACAGAATATTTTGAATACCGATGGATGCGCCTAAGTATAGCTTATTCGAGAAGTTCGATGCCAGCGAAATAACAAACTCTCCCATGGTACCCTTGGTTGAAAGGGTTTGCTGCTGATTTACTCCCTCATCGCCGTTTAGGGCAGCCCAGTAGGAACTTGTTTGTCCCGGAACTGTATCAATTAAGTATGTATTCCAAGCCATAATAGCATCCCAAGGGATGTTTGTAGAGGTAAACGGATCGTATTCGTCAGTGTAGTATAAATCTGTGTAGTTGTAACCGTTTGCCCTTCCGGCAAAGTAGTCCATTATTGAGTTGCTTGTGTTAGCTCCACCTGCTATGGTTTCGCTGTTAAAGTCAACATGCTGATTGTAGCCTATTCCCAGATTAACCATTACTAACCCCTTCTCCTCAGGTTTCTGGTTTGAAAACGAGGTGACAAATCCAATGTTTTCGAAACCAAATCGGGTTCTTGATCCATCAGAAGTTGAGCCATTAAAGGAGCTTTCAATTGAACGATTCTTGAAGCTTGGGGTAATTGTAAACTCCGATGAACGATAAACACCTAATCCGGCCGGGTTGTATCCAATTGCAGAGAAATCGGCGCCTAAAGCGCCAAAAGCTCCTCCCATGCTCACAAAACGAGCAGTTCCCCCGGGAGTAATAAACGAATACCTCAGTGCATCAGCACTAGTCTGGGATAATAACTTGGAAGGCAATAGTATTACTGCTACTAGTGAAATCAGATATAAAATTTTTTTGGCTCTCATAGTTTTCATTGTATAATATTGCTTTTAAAATAGAATCAATGGAATAAAAAAGAGGTAACTAGAAACCATTTCCAGTTACCTCATGAATATACGATTACCTTTTTCTTCCACTGCTTGATGACCCGGAGCTTGAACTCGATGTACCCGAGGAACTACCTCCACTTGACACTCTTGAACCACCTGAACTTGAACCACTTGATATTCTGCTTCCAGAGCCACTTCCCGAATTAGTTCTACCTGATGACGTAGATGAGGGAGGAGATGTTCTTGCAGGTGGAGAGTATGTTCTTTCTGGTTGGGATGATCTTCCACCACGTTGTGGTGCTGCAATTTTTGGTTGTCTTGAGTTACCACCATCACCTTTAACCGATTCCGAAGCAGGATATGATCCTCTTGTTGGCCTGTTGAACTCATTGCTATTTGCAGGTTTTGGCTTTGTGTAGCTAGGATTATACAATTGTCTTGTGGGCTCAACTCTTGTTATCTCCCGGTTGTTTGTTACAATTCTGGTTGGATTTATATTTAAACTTTCCCTTGAAGGACGATTAACCACATTGGGTTTTCGGGTATTTTCTTGTGATAAATTTGCTTTACTTGGGCGCGTACTAACTACAGGATCCTGGGCATTGTTTGAAAGAACAATTTGTTTTTCACCGAGCTGTCTTTGAGTGCTACTAATTCCAGCAGCCGAAGTGCCTCCAGGACGAGTACCTCCCGCTACAACAGCGCCTCCATCGTTTGGACGTAAACCATAATTCCCATGTTGATAGGTAGAATTCTCATAATAGTTATTCCAATAGTAGCCATCCCAGTAGCCATTGTTATACCCCCATGCGTAACTATTCCAGCCCCAGTAACCACCGTAGTAGTATGGGTTATATGGATATCCCCAATACCATGAGGCATACCCGTAACCCCAAGGTCGATAACCCCAGCCCCAATATGGCCAAGTGTAGCCAAAACCATTGTAGTTATGCCAGCCGAACATTGAAGAAATGTACCAGGGTTCAACCCAAATTTCCGAACCCATAACAATTATATTATACAACGCCGGATCGTATGAACTTGCATACCAGTAATCATCGCTATACATTGCACCGATACTTGAGTAACCACTAGACCTTCCTCTTAATCTTCGCTCATACGATTCCTGATACGAATCGGAAAGTACTCTTTCGTATGGATTCTCGCTGCTACTCGACTTATAAATGACAGTATCAACGCTACCTGTTGTATCACTTGCAAGTATTTCTCCATACTTTTTTTCAAGTTCAGCTAGGTCAACCTGCGATTTAGACGCCCGTTTTTCAGGAGAATTAGTAGAAGATTCTGAAGTAGTCTGCTCACTAGTTCCTGGCGTATAGTACAGGTCATCAGTACTCTGACTGGGTCCACGGCTTAGCTGCATGCTGGAGGAGCAACCTCCAAAAACCAATGCCGCTAAAACTGCTGCGTAAATTTTAAAATTTGTTTTCATAACAGCCTCCTGTATTTTTAATTATTTATTTTTATTTCCTTACTTTGCAAGTGAAAATATTCACTTAAAATACAACAAAATTCATACCAATCAACACCAATGGCAAAGGAAATTACAAGCAGAAATGAAAACTATTCGCAGTGGTATAACGACATCGTTGTTAAGGCTGGTTTGGCCGACCACTCTGCAGTACGCGGATGCATGGTTATAAAGCCTTATGGCTTTGCAATTTGGGAGAAAATCCAGCGTCAACTCGATAACATGTTTAAAGCAACCGGGCATCAAAACGCATATTTCCCTCTTTTCATTCCAAAATCCTTCTTTAGCAAAGAAGCTAGTCATGTGGAAGGTTTTGCCAAAGAGTGTGCCATTGTAACTCATTACAGGTTAAAAAATGACTCCAATGGTAAAGGAGTTGTGGTTGACCCTGAGGCTCAGCTAGAAGAGGAACTTATTGTTCGACCAACTTCCGAAACCATAATTTGGAACACTTATCGTAGTTGGATTCAGTCGTACCGCGATTTGCCTATTCTGCTTAACCAATGGGCTAACGTTGTTCGCTGGGAAATGCGAACCCGGCTTTTCCTAAGAACTGCGGAATTCCTATGGCAGGAAGGACATACAGCCCATGCCACCAAACAGGAAGCAATTGAGGAAACCGAAAAGATGATTAACGTTTACGCCGATTTTGCTCAAAACTGGATGGGAATGCCCGTGATAATTGGAACGAAATCAGAGAATGAACGCTTTGCCGGTGCAATTGAAACATACTGTATTGAAGCCTTGATGCAGGATGGGAAGGCTTTACAAGCAGGGACATCGCATTTTCTGGGACAAAATTTCGCCAAAGCATTCGATGTAAAATTTGCCACGAAAGATGGAGGACTCGACCACGTTTGGGCAACCTCCTGGGGCGTATCAACCCGCTTAATGGGTGCACTGGTTATGGCTCATTCCGACGATAACGGTTTGGTGCTCCCACCAAAACTCGCACCTACCCAGGTTGTTTTCGTTCCGATATTTAAAAACGAGGAGGAGCTCGAACGCATAACCCAAACGGTTAATGGAATAAAAACATCTCTTGAAAACCTTGGAATTACAACCCATTTTGATAATCGTGATACCTTGAAACCAGGTTTCAAATTTGCCGAGTACGAAATGAAGGGTTACCCGGTTAGAATTGCAATTGGTCCAAAAGATTTGGAGAAGGGTACCGTTGAGGTTGCTCGTCGTGATAAGTTAACCAAAGAGTTTGTTTCGCAGGACAACGTTGTTAGCTACGTTAAAAACCTTCTCGACGATATTCAAAATAACATTTTCAATAGAGCCCTGCAGTTCCGCGAACAGAATACCCGTAAAGTTGAAACATACGAAGAATTTAAAAAGTTGCTCGACACTGAAGGAGGGTTTATTCTTGCACACTGGGATGGAACTCCAGAAACCGAAGAAAGGATAAAAGAAGAAACCAAAGCAACCATAAGGTGTATACCTTTGGATGGTGAATCAGAAGAAGGAAAATGTATTTTTACTGGAAAACCATCCAATAAACGAGTTATATTTGCAAGAGCGTACTAAAAGCGCAAATCAAAATGGAAAAAAATCAAAAGAATCCCCAGAAAATGATAGTAGACACTTTGGTTGAAAAATCGGCTATGAAACAGAGGGTTTATGATAATACCTTCGAATCGTTCAACATTATCAAAGAGGTGCTTCACGAAATGTCGAATGAGCTTAATAGCAACCTTAAAACAAACGAGAAACGAATAAAACTAGAGTATCGAGATAGGGGAAAATTCGAAGCTGAAATACGTGTAGCAGGCGATATCCTAATTTTCAGTATGCATACTAACGTTTTCGAATTCGATCGCGATCATAGTATTTGGAAATTACCCTACGTGCTTGAGAACCGGCTTAACTCGTACTGCGGTATGATAAACATCTATAACTTTCTTACCGATTCGTTCAAGTACAACCGTATAGATGACCTTGGGTACCTAATTGGCCGATTATTCATTAACCGTGAAAAGCATTACTTCGTTGAGGGAAAACGACAGATGGGTTTCTTATACAACAACTTTGGACAAGCAACAATTAGCAAGGATGCCGTAAAAAAAGTGCTTGAAACAGCCATTTTATACTCCCTTGAGTTTGACCTTCTTGTACCACCCTACGATATGGTTAAAATTGCTTCGGTAGCTCAAATGAACACGAAAATTGAGAGTTCGAAGTTACAAACTGGTAAACGACTCGGATTTAAGTTTAACTCCGACGATGTACTTGAGGAAAAATAGATTTTAAACCCAATAATAAACTAAACACAACTACTATGAAAACAAAATTATTGTTTACTTTGGTTACAGTAACCATGCTTGCATGGGCTTGCCAACCTAAACAGCAAGTAAATGATGAAATGCAAAAAAAAGTTGATGAATTTGTAGAAGTTGAACTAAAAGCTGACATAAGCCACCTGTCAGAAAACGAAAAGAAAATGCTCCCAATTCTTTTTGAAACAGCAAAGTTAATGGAAGATGTTTACTGGACTCAAGCATACGGCGATAAGGAAGAACTTCTACAATCCATTAGCGATGAGGCAACCCGTAAATTTATTGAACTCAAC
This sequence comes from Tenuifilaceae bacterium, assembly GCA_035380045.1. Lineage (GTDB taxonomy): Bacteria > Bacteroidota > Bacteroidia > Bacteroidales > Tenuifilaceae > DAOSWM01. Next base: position 49,594 of record DAOSWM010000006.1, read on the forward strand.
TACGGACCCTGGGAAAGGCTTAAGGGTAACAAACCATTTATTGAAGGAGTTGGTGAAAAACCTCTAGGCGCAGGATTCTACCCTAAGGATATGACCCGCGAAGAGTTCGAAAAATTCGAATCTGATACAAAAGCTAGCTTATACACCATTATTAAACGCAACGCAGATGGTTCGCTCGAATCGGTTCCTTACAGCGTAGCCTATAAGGAACAACACGAAAAAGCTGCTGAACTCCTCCGCAAAGCTGCTGAACTTGCCGATGATGAAGGCCTGAAAAATTACCTAAACCTTAGGGCCGAAGCCCTTGTTTCCGACAACTACCAGCCTAGCGATTTGGCATGGATGGACATGAAGACCAATAATATTGATTTTGTGGTTGGCCCAATTGAAAACTACGAGGACGCGCTATTCAACTACAAAGCTGCACACGAGGCATTCATTCTAATAAAAGATAACGACTGGAGCCAGAAGCTTTCGCGATTTGCTGCCCTTCTTCCTGCCCTGCAGGAAAGTTTACCTGTTGAAAAAAATTACAAAATGGAGGTTCCCGGTAGCGATAGCGATTTGGGTGTTTACGAAGCTGTTTTCTACGCTGGCGACTGCAATGCGGGTAGCAAAACCATTGCCATAAATCTACCAAACGATCCTGAAGTTCACATCCAAAAAGGTAGCCGCAAGCTTCAGCTGAAAAACTCGATGCGTTACAAGTTCGATAAGATACTTGTTCCCATTAGTGACCTTCTCATTGATTCGGCTCAACGAAAACATATCACATTCGATGCTTTCTTCGAAAACACAATGTTTCATGAGGTTGCCCACGGCTTAGGAATTAAAAACACCATTAACGGGAAGGGTACTGTTCGCGAAGCAATGAAGGAAACCTACAGCTCAATAGAAGAAGGCAAAGCCGATATTCTTGGCCTTTACATGGTAGCCAAGCTGGCCGAAATGGGCGAACTACAGAATAAGGATTTGATGGATAACTACGTAACATTTATGGCCGGAATTTTCCGTTCTGTTCGCTTTGGTGCTGCCTCAGCACATGGCAAAGCCAACATGATGAGATTTTACTACTTCCAGGAAAAGGGAGCTTTCACTCGTAATCCAGAAACTGGAACTTACAAGGTTGATTTTGATAAAATGACTGAAGCTATGAATTCCCTAGCAAACCTAATACTAACTGTGCAAGGTGATGGTAACTACGAGAAATCGAAAGAATTGCTTGATAGCATGGGATTCATTAAAGAGGAACTTCAGGCTGACCTCAACAGAATTGGTGAAGCAAACATTCCGCGTGACATACGATTTAAACAGGGACCTGAAATGTTAGGTTTATAATTGAAGAAAAAGGCTGGAATTGAACCAGCCTTTTTTTTAAGTTTGTTTTCTATTCGTTTTTTTTTAAATTTAAAGCTGAAAATAATTACGAAAAAACAAGACGATGAACCTAACATTCAATTTTATTAAGTCGATTTCCAATATATACGATGAGATGATCGAAAATGGCTTCTCATTAGTTTACCTTGGTGAGTTTAGCCACGAGATAACAAAAATGTTCACATCCATGGCCGAGTCGGATATGGAAAAGCACAGCGAAGAAAGATCGGTTCAGCGAAAAGTTTACCATGTAATGGTTGAAACACTCCAAAACATGAATAAGCACTCCGATGAGATGAAGGATAGTAAGATTGGCAATGGACTATTTATTATTGGTAAGAAGAACGACACTTACTATGTTATTACCTCAAATATGGTTGCAAAAAAGCATAAAGAACCGCTGGAAAAATCCCTTATAACAGTTAACAATGCAACCCATGATGAGCTAAAAGAAATGTATAAGAAACAGATTAAGGAAGGTAAACTATCTGAGAAGGGTGGTGCTGGTCTTGGTTTAATTGATATTGCCAGAAAAACCGGAGAGACTTTGAACTACCAGTTTCTTCAACTCGACGACGAGAACTACTTCTTTATTCTGAAAGTTGAAATAAATGCAAAGAAATTTGCCAAGGAAGCATACTAGTTATATATAACCGTCTTAATAACTCCCTCGGTTCCGGGGGAGTTATTTTTACCTTAAAAATCAACAGTTAACCCATCGTAGGCAAGAAAAACACCCTCAGGCAGCTCGGCCTGAATCTCTTCATGCAGGCCCATTTGGTGGCTAATATGTGTAATGTAAGCAACTTGTGGATTTAACTCGGAAATAATACTCAACGCTTCAGGTAAAGAAAAATGTGAAATGTGCTTCTTCTTTCGCAACGCATTAATTACAAGAATCTTACTACCGTATATCTTCTCCTTCTCCTCCTCAGGAATAAAGTTTGCGTCGGTAATGTAGGTTAGGTCGCAAATACGAAAACCATAAACTGGAAGTTTATAATGAAAAACCCGAATTGGTGTAATACTTATATCGTTAATACGAATAATGTGCTCATCAATTGTTCTAAGCTCAATTTCCGGGGAACCCGGATACTTTGATTCTGCAAAAATATAGGAGAAATCGCACTTTAGTGCTTTCTGCACGCGCTCCTCGGCCCAAATTTTCATGGGCTTCTGCATAAGAAAATTAAACGCACGAACATCATCAATCCCAGCAATATGATCGCGATGCTCATGGGTAAGAAGAATGGCATCGAGGGTTTTAACACCGCAATTCAGCATCTGCTGACGGAAATCGGGGCCGGCATCAATGGCAATGTTTGTTCCGTTACACTCAAGAAGTGCTGAGGTTCGAAGTCGCTTATCAAATAAATTTATCGACTGGCAAACTGGACACGGGCATGCAATTACTGGTACTCCCTGTGATGTTCCTGTTCCTAAAAAAGTGAGTTTCACTAAAAAAGATTGTAAATAAGTTTATTTATTTAAATTATTCTTCAAAGATAAATAAATAAGATAAACCAGAACAATTATTGCAAGTATTGCTGAAGGAATGGCAGCTTCCTGACCAAAAAGTGCAAGAGCTGTAAAAACCGAAAAACCAGAACTTTTTATGGTTATTAACATACTCTGCGTTGTAACCAAGGAATGATTTACTCTTATTTTTTTTGCAATTATTTGATAGCCAATCCCTAACCCAAATATTGTAAAAAAAATGGCGATAAAGACAAGAAAGAGGGTTGAAGGGTTTGTGAAGAAAACGCTTCTGTTCACTCCCACTGCAACAAAAATTAGCAATGCAAACCCCCAGTCAACAACCTTGCCCCTTACTTTCTGAACAATCGGAAAAACAACCTTCCATCTAAGTAGTTGTGCAATAACCATAGGCAGTACAACCATTTGAACCATGGTTATGAACAGGTCGAAAGGTTGAATGCCACTGCTTTTAGCAAAAATTTCAACAATGAAGGGTGCAAGAATTACAGATGCAAGAAAACCACCCGTTACAGAAATTATTGCGTAATCGACCTTGCCTTTGAGCATGTACGAGAATGGTATAATTGCAACACCCGGTGGTGCCGCAACAATAACTACGAACCCATAAAACAGCTCGCTTGTTGGCATAAGTAGCCAAGCAAAAAGTAGTAGCACAGCACCAAAAACAAGGTAGTTAAGAATAACACCTACCAGCATGGGTTTTACAATCTTGCTTATTTTATTCAGGAGAGAAATATCGAGCCCCGTCATAGAAAAGGTCATAGTTACTGCAAGTATAACCACATTGTAATCCTTTAAATACGAAGCATACTCACCAAGGGTGAGACCAAGAATTACCGCAAGAACAAGAATTGAATTTCGGTTAAGAATTAACGATCGAATGAAACCCATTATGTTGATATTTATTTGCTAAGGTAGTCCTATTTTTTGAGTTAAAAACCTTTTATACATTGCGGCGGTTAACTGTGTTTCGGAAGGAATCCTATCGCTGGGCAAGTCGCAAAGTTTTATGGAGCATTCCAGCCCAAAGCGAAGTCGGATTCCAAAATCGTGAGAGATGTGTGCTGCTTCTAAAAGAAACTGATAATTTTCGGGATGTTTTACCAGCGCTTTCTCAAGTAAATCAATAGCCTTATGGTATAATCCCTGCTCAGTATAAAAAGTTTGCAGCGCAAAAACAGATTTTTCACTGTAGAAACTCTCCTGGCAGGATTTAACAAAGAATTTTTCAGCCTTTGCGTGCAACCTCATTTTTGAGTAAACTACACCAAGTAAACGGTGAGAAACTTCGGGGCTAATTCCCTCCATTTCCTTTGCAATTCGAAGCGCATGCTTGAAGCTACCTCCCTGTGCCTCGGGCAATGCCATTAGTAAAGTTACCAACTCCTCGCCTAATTGAACATTCTTCTCCTTCGCCCATGAAATTTCGAGGTCCATAACTTTGCTCACCATGTTGCCCAGCTCATCTATTATGGTTTTTCCTTTAAAACCCACTCCCTGCTTGTAAGCGGCCCGTGAAATTGCATGTGCTCCTACGGGACTTGTTAATAGCATAAAAGTTATAATAATAAACGTTTTAACTAAAACGCCAAAGTCATCAAAATATATTGAGGCTGCAATTAAAATCAAGCCCAAGCCCAAGGTTGCTGCTTTGGTAATGGCCGACATACGCATGTAAAAATCGGGGAGCCTAACTATGCCTAGCGAAGCAATTAGCATAAAAGCCACTCCAACAAATGCAAACAGAGTAATTATGATGCTAAGCAGGCTCATTCTTTTTTTCGTTTATTTAAGTAAAATGCAAACGACATGGCACCCAAAAATGCGATAAGTGAAATAATAACCGCCACATCGAGAAAAACATTATTATCCCAAATAATTGAGAATAAAGCAATAATTGCAATTACAAAAGCAGTAAACAAATCAAAAGCAGTTACCCTATCGGGTAAGGTTGGCCCCTTAATAAAACGGTAAATAACCAGTAATAAACCAACTCCCAACAAAACTAAAAAAGCTGCAATTACTACAGAAAACAAATTCATAGCAAACTAATTAAATATTCGATGAACCCTACGTTCAAATCCCAACTTAAGCTCCTGCTTAATTATCTCAACATCGCCATGCGGAATGAACATTGCGTGGACAAAAAGATGGCTTCTATCCTCCGAAACATCAACGCTAAGCGTGCCTGGGGTGAGCGAAATAAGTGATGAAAGAACCGTAATCTCTAAATTCGATTTCACATCCAAAGGCAAGGCCACTAGCCCGGCAACAGCGTGACTTTTGGGTGTAATTACTTCAAAAATAACCTGAGAACTTGCTATAAACATCTCTTTAATAAAGAAAATTGTCAACTCGCCCAGGTAGAGCATTTGAAAAAAACTTTTTCTGCTGTACGCATAGCTTGAAAGCCATAGAATTAGGATTGTTGCTAAAAAGAAAAGTATGTACCAGTGGGCTTTAAGCGCAAACTCGTAGTAAACAGAAATAATTCCTGTGACTATAGTTGAAATAATGACAAATCTGTAGAAAAGTTTCATTTTAAACTAAACTATTATTTATGGAAAAAACTATTTGAAATTTCCATACAAACTTCGATTATACTATTTGGGAAAATTCCCAAAATTAGAATCAACACAGTTAAAGTAACTATCGAAAAAAACATTCCCGGATATTGTTTAACAACCTCAATAATAAAAGATTGCCGAGGAAAATTCGGCTCAACTACCTGTGGGTTTGGCTTCCAAAAAACCTCGTTCCAAATTTTAGTCATGGAGAATAAAGTAAGCAAGCTAACACCTAAAGAGATTGCTGTTACTGTAACTGGGAGCCACTGGTTAGCTGAAAATCCAGCAACGGCAAGAATGTACTTTCCCCAAAATCCACTGAGCGGAGGAATACCAGTTAGCGAAAAAGCAGATATTGCAAAAAGTAGAGCAATAAACGGAAACTTCCGGTAAACTCCACCAAGCTCTTTGAGCTTATAGGAACCAAAAAGCTTGTTCACAAGGCCGCTTACCAGGAAAAGGTTCGTTTTAACTAAAACGTTATGAACTACAAAGAATACCGCTCCGGCAATGGCTAACGGTGTGTAAATAGCAATTCCCATTAACATGTAACCTATTTGCGATACGATATGAAACGACAGAATTTTCCTAAAATCGGTTTGAGCAGCTGCACCCAGCACACCAACTACCATTGTAAAACCCGACAGGACTAAAAGAATTGGTTGAAATAAGGTTCCCTGAAGCGGAAAAATAACCGTAAAAAACCGAAGCAAGGCATAAATTCCAACCTTTGTGAGTAGCGCCACCACAAGTGCGGTATACCCTACCGGAGCCGTGTGGTATGTTGATGGAAGCCAGAAAAAGAGTGGGAATATGGCCGCTTTAATTCCAAAACTTACAACAAAAAATGTTACTGCTATTGACACCAGCATCCTGTTTTCAACCAACGGCAAATTACTACCAATCATCTGCATGTTCAGAGAGCCAGTAATTCCGTATAAGATTCCTATGCCAGCTAAAAAGATTGATGAGCTAAAAACGTTTATAGCAACATACTTGAGAGAACCTTCAAGCTGGGCTCGTTTACCTCCCAGGGTAAATAGAACGAAGGAGCTAACAATCATAACTTCGAACCAAACGTAAAGGTTAAATAAATCTGCGGCAATGAATGCTCCGTTTAGCCCGAAAATAAGGAAGAAAAAAACAGGCAAAAAGACCGATATCTTGCTGCTTGAATTCGAGGATGACGTAACATAAAAGTATGATAGAAAAGCAACTACCGAAGTAAGAAGAACAAAGAATGCAGAGAGTAAATCAACTATGAAACCTATGCCAATTCCCGCTGGCCAGCTGCCAACATCGAGAGTAATACTTCCGCTTGATTTTACAAAAACAAATTGAATTACCGAGGCTACCAGGTATAACGAAATAAAAACGCCGCCAATCACCTTCTGAGTCCGAACTCTTCCCCAGAAGAAAAGCAAACTAACTGCAGAAAGCAGTGGCAAAATAAAAACCGATACTAATATATTACTACCCATAATTATTCAACTTGCCTGCCCTGCCAGCCGGCAGGCTGGAGTAAGCAGGTCTTTCAACCTGCCCGACGGCAGGCGGGTCAATCAATCTTGTCTGTGGAACTCAACTTGTCCATATCCGAAGTTCCTGTTGTTTTGTAAACCATTCTAATTAATACAATTGCGAAAGTTTGTATGCCAAAACCAATAACGATAGCGGTAAGTATTAGGGCCTGCGGAACGGGATCGGCATACGCCTGCAAAAACGAATCGGCATTTTCTGGGATTAGTGCAGGCAAACCTCGCGTAATACGTGCAATAATGAATATAAACAGGTTTGTTGCGTAACCCAACATCATTATTCCAAGTATCATTTTTACCATGCCCTTATGGAGTAGCAAGTATATGGCTACGCTATAAATTAATCCGGTAAGTATTGCAAGCAAAATATCCATAGCTTAAAACTTCGAAAGAATGAATGTAATATTAACAACAACCCCAATAACCAAAATGTAAACTCCGGTATCGAATAGCAGGGGTGTACCCAACTTTCCAATAATTGGAATGGTAAAATCAAACCATAAACCAGTCATAAGCGGATAACCCTGAAATACCGGAATTGTTACACTAATCATAGCAATGGCTAATCCCAGAGCCATTAAACCCATCGGGTTTAGTTTGTACTTTCTAATGGTTTCGTTTACCCCAAATACCATTGAATGAAGAAAGAAACCAATAGAGGCAAGCAATCCGCCAATAAAACCACCTCCGGGTAAATTATGCCCACGGAAAAGTAAAAACACTGAGAAAACAATAAACAGCGGAATTATTAATCGTATTGCGGTTTCAAATATCACTGTTCTCATGGCTTCTTCACCGATTTTGGTTTAATTTTCAGTAATGAGTATATACCAAGTGCCCCAATTGCCAGTACTGTAATTTCTCCGAGGGTATCAACTCCTCTAAAATCAACTAGAATTACGTTAACAACGTTTCTTCCCTTTG
>DAOSWM010000006.1:57599-98059 GCA_035380045.1 Tenuifilaceae bacterium
ATGGCAACGTCGGGTCCACCATAGAAAAGAAAAATAATGGCTACCCCATAACCAATAACCCCAAGGGAAATAATAGCTACCAACCGGGAGCTGGTAATTAGCGTTTTTACCATTGCAACTAGCATAAGTACAATAAAAACCATTTCATACCATTTAAACCCTACCCTGCTTACAAATGGAATTGCAATTTTCCAATCGAACTTCCATATTACAATAATAATGAGCGAAACAAAAGCAGATATTATAACAACCAAGTAGTTTCGTAGTTTGCCCGATTGAAAGAATTTCGTTTGCATTTTAGCAAACGAAAGCAACCCGGGAATACTTTGCTTATAGAGTTTTTCAGGGCCAGGAATTTCCGATAGCGAGAAGTATTTGGAAAATATTCTAATTCTTGTCCTGTTTTTGTATACAATTGTCCCAAAAAGAAGAGTTAGCAAACTCAAGCCGAAAACCAGCGTAAAACCATGCCATAGACTCAGCTCCAATACTTTGTCAACATTCAGAACTACATTTGAAGTATGGTGAAGCAATGGCTGAGCAAGCTGCTCAGAAAAAACGCCCCCTACCAAACCCAGTGAGGCAAAAACCACCGGACCAATTTTCATTCCCACCGGAACTTCGTGGGCAGGTTTTGGGGTAACCGATGGCTTACCCGTAAATATTTTATACCCAAACTCAATTGCAATGGATGTAAAAAGAACTCCCGTGAAAAAAGTTGCTATTCCTACAACAATGCTGGCAGCCGTTGAATCGAACGCAGCACCGTATAGAATTTCCTTGGCAATAAAACCAAAAAAGGGAATTACTCCTGCCATCGACAGCGATGCCAATGCTGCGGAGTAAAATGTAAACGGCATTTTTTTGCCCAACCCCGAAAGGCTGTCCAAATCGCGAGTTCCTGTTTCGTGGTCAACGTTTCCTGTAACCATAAAAAGTGTTCCCTTATACAGCGCGTGGGCAAGCAAAAAAACCATGGCCGCCTGAACCGAAACCGTGGTTCCAATACCAAGCAGAAGAACCATAATTCCAAGTGCACTTATGGTTGTATAAGCAAGCACTTTCTTCATATCGGTATTCATAACAGCCATTAAACCTCCGTAAACCATAGTAAAACCTCCGATATGAATTAGAAGCAGCGACCAAATTTCCGTTTCGGAAAAAATGGACGACATCCGGGCCAGAAGAAATATTCCGGCCTTCACCATGGTTGTGGAATGAAGGAAAGCGCTAACCGGAGCTGGAGCTGCCATGGCATTGGGTAGCCAAAAATGGAAAGGGAACTGCGCCGATTTGGTAATTGCCCCAATAATTAGTAGAACTACTATAATATTAATCCTTTCACTACCAGTAATAAGTTTAGGATTCGACAGTAGGGTTCCAATATCCAGGGTTCCCGCTTCTATACCAATAAGCACAATTCCTGCCAGCATAAACAAACCTCCCGAAACGGTTACCAGCATTGCCATTAATGCCGACTTTCTGGAACCCTCATCATTGTGGTAGTATCCAATAAGCAAGTAGGAAGTAAGGCTGGTTAACTCCCAGAATACAAATAACATAAGAAGATTTCCAGAAAGAACCAACCCCAGCATGGCTGTGGTAAAGAGAATAAGATAAACAAAAAACTTTCCCTTGTTCTCATCTCCCGCTAGGTAGGAATTTGCATACATAAAAATGAAAGTACCAAAACCTGAAATTAGCATGATGAAGAAAAGGCTAAGCCCATCGAGCCTAAACTGCAAGTTGAATGCTAAAACGTTAACCCATGAATATGTTTCAATTATTGGAATGCCGGTAAGAACCGCATCAAAGTAAAGGGTAGCCCAAACAAAAACACCCAACGGAAAAATGCTAAGCCAAAAACCAATATACTTTGGTACTAGCTTGTAGATCCATGGAGTTACTGCTGCTAGGAAAATTCCAATTATTACAATATAAATCATTGATTACAAATCAATATTTCAAATAATTCTGTATTCAAAAATATACTATTTAAACTTAACAAAAAAACATTGAACAGTTAGAAAAGTTCGAATTTACCTTGGATAACATCAACCTGTCAACTTCGCTAATAACCGAAATAAAAAAATGTTCTTGATATAAAGCACATTATTGTTAAATTTGCGGATTAAAATTTTTAAAATCAAAAAAAGATATCATGAGTTTAGATAAAATGGGATTCAACTCCAAGCTGATTCATGCTGGAGCAGAAAAGGATAAATTGGGAAGTGCAACGGTTCCAATTTACCAAACATCAACATTTGGATTTTCAAGTGCCGATGAAGGCGCTCGCTGTTTTGCAGGCGAAAGCAATGGTTTTATTTATACTAGAATTGGAAATCCAACCATCCAGGCATTAGAAAATCAGGTTGCTATACTGGAAGGTGGTTTTGGTGGAATTGCAACATCATCGGGTATGGGAGCAGTTTCAACCATATACATGGCATTGCTTCAACAGGGCGATCATATAGTTAGTACCGATGCCGTTTATGGCCCATCACGCGGTTTGATGGAAACTTACTTTTCTCGGTTAGGTGTTGAATCAACCTACGTAACAACATCAAACCTAGAGAACATAAAAAAAGCAATTAAGCCCAACACCAAGGTTCTTTACATTGAAACTCCTACCAACCCTACGATGGAGATTACGGATCTTAAAGCTTGTGTTGCCATTGCCCGTGAGCACAATTTAACGCTTGTGGTCGACAATACATTCTGCAGCCCATACCTGCAACGTCCCATTGAACTTGGCGTTGATGTTGTATTCCACAGCATGACAAAGTTCATTAATGGCCATGCTGACATTGTTGCTGGCATGATTATTACGCGTACCGAGGAGCTGTACAAAAAGATTCGTCCTGCCATGGTTGCAACTGGTTGCAATATGGATCCTCACCAAGCGTACATGGTTTTACGAGGAATCAAAACGCTCTCAATAAGAGTTGAGCGGGCACAGCAAAATGCAATGAAAGTTGCCGAGTTCCTCGAAAATCATCCAAAAGTTGCGTGGGTTAAGTATCCTGGCTTAAAATCTCACCCACAGTTCGAACTTGCTAAGCAACAAATGGACGGCCCCGGCGCAATGATTAGCTTTGAGCTAAAAGGTGGGTTTGAAGCAGGTAAAAAACTTATGGATAACGTTCATCTTGCCATGCTGGCTGTTTCTTTAGGTGGAGTTGAAACTCTAATTCAGCATCCAGCCTCAATGACCCACTCAAAAATGTCATCAGATGCCAAACTAAAAGCAAATATTACTGACGGATTAGTTCGTTTTGCAGTAGGAATAGAAGACGTTGAGGACATTATTTCCGACTTGGAGCATGCTCTCGAAAAGGTTTAGTAAACTTTTACCGAATAGTATCGTATAATAATAATTAATTCCATGTTATGACTGGTTTTATTAACCCCTCATAATTTTGGAATTAATTTTTAAATTTGTTATCGAATACATTTAATAGTTATCAATAAGCCAAAAAACCATGAATAGAAAAGTACTACTTATCGCTGGTGCCATGCTAATTTCCAGCTTCATTTCTATGGCACAGAAAGAACGTATGCCTTATGGAACAAATTCACATTACAAAATCAGTGGTAAACTAAACAATAACCTGCAAAAGGTTACTGCTGCAGAAGTACTTTTCGAAGACAACTTCGACAGCTACGAAGCCAGCTTCGATGAGAATAAGTGGGAAGTTAAGCGTAGCACCGATATTACCGGCACCGATTTAACCGATGCCACCTCACCTGAATGGTTCCTGTGCAAACCTACGAACTTTGCGGGCAACGGGGCAACGTACATCAATTCCGGTTCTCGTTCGGCAGCCATTGCCTACACCGCACCAAATTTCACTTGGCTTACCACCAAAGAGGCAATCAGCGTATCAAACGATGAAGCAGCTCTAGGTTTCTGGCTTTACTTTTACAACAACCCATCGCAGAGTATCCTCACAAATTTCCATGTTTTAGTACAGGAAGATGGAACTGAAACCTGGAATATACTCAGAACATGGGACTCTGAATCAACAAATAACCTGTACGAAAAGAGGGTTATCCTCTCTTTATCCGATTACAACGAAAAGTCGATTCGTATTGCTTTTGTTTACGAAAACCAGAACGATGGTGGTTACCAGCTGGCTGTTGATGACATTTTTGTGGGAACAACCACTGGTCCAAATCTAAGTATAACTGCTCTTCCTCTCGATTTTTCTGCAGTTCCAAGTCTGCTAGTTGATACCATGAAGCTTAGCCTAAGCGCCAAAATTCAGAATCTGGGCTCAAAGTTTGCCGACAGTTTGGTTCTCTCTGCTTCCATTCCTCTTCTGGAGGAATATAACTCGCACATTGATGTTACCGACACGATTGACGAGGGCGATTCGAAGGTTTACACCCTACCCGATAACCCCGATTTTGACTCACAGGGAATATACTGGGTTCACTTCAACCTATCCGGCGACACGTTACCCGAACCTCTTCACGATTCAACTAAATTCGAGGTAACCTCAAACCTATTTGCAACCGACTTTGGAGTTGCAGGCGGATTCAGCCTTGGTAATGGAACATTGGTAGGAAATTTGTACCCAATAAAGCTACCTGTTCTGGCCTCAGCAATCCAAGTTGGTTGGTCGTCGTTTACAGGTGGAAGCGAGCCAATTCCTTTTGGTCTAGAAATTTTTGAGATGAATCCGGTTGACAGTTCACTAACCAGCATTTACTCTACAACACTTGAACGTGAGGTTGACCATGCAAACAGCTACAATTCGTACCTTATTGACGACACTTACCTGGCTCCCGGCGCCAGCTACTACATTGCAGTAAAACAACTTAGCACAACGCCGCTGGGTATTGGTTACGATATGGAAAGTACAGGTTACTTCTTCTCGCCTAACCAGCAAGGTGAACTCGAACTATTTGCGAACCCTTCAATCGGCAACCTAGCCATCAGGCTAATAATTTCGGAACCCAGCGAAACTAACTACCTTAATCTTACAGTTACCGATGGGGAAAACACCATCCCTGAAGCAACTATTCAAATAGAGGGATTTGAGGATTTGCTTACCGATACTGAAGGCGAAGCCAGCATTGAACTTGAAAACGGAACCTACATTTACAATGTTGCTAAAGAAGGTTACGTAACCGTTACCGATACCGTTAAAATCCTTTACGCTTCGGTTGACAGAACAGTTGTTCTTGCCCCTGCCATTAGCGTAGAATTCATCGTAACATCAAGCGGAACACCATTGGCTGGAGCCGAAATTATTGTTTCAGGACAGAGTGAAATAACTAACGAGCAGGGAACTGCCAACCTATCGTTAGCTGCAGGCTTACATACAGCTACGGTTCTTCTTTCGGGATATACTCCTGTTGTTCAAGAAATTGAGGTTACTACCGAGGCAAACTCTTTTGATATTGAAATGGAAGCAGCAACAACCTACAACGCTGTATTCGTTGTTGTTGACGAGTTGGAAAATCCTGTTCAAAACGTAAGGGTAACTATCCCCGATTTGGGCTACAAACTTACAAACGATACTGGCGAAGCTACGTTCACCGGTTTGGTCCCCGATAATGGAATTGCCTACACGCTTACTAAAACTGGTTTCGAAACCATATCAAAAACCTTCAACATTGTTGACTCTGATGTTGAGGTTAAGGATACCTTAAGCTACTTCAAGTATGATGTTACCTTTGAGGTTACCAACGGAGTTGTCCCCATTAATAATGCTACCATTACGCTGGAAGGCTACTCAAGCGTTGTTTCAAACTTCAGCGGTTTAGCCGCTGTAAGCAACGTTATTCCAAACGACAGCATACCATTTACCGTTGAAAAAACAGGCTATGCTACCTACAAGGGAAGTATTGCTGTAATTGATACCGATGTTCGGTTAACGGTTGTGCTAAGCACATCAACGTCATCAGATGTTGATAATTCAACCTCATTTGCTGTTTTCCCAAATCCCAGCACTGGCAACTTCTACGTTGAAGGTAGCGGCAAGTATAGCATTCGCATTTTCGATTCAACTGGTAGGCTAATTATTTCCAAGGAAATGCTGGAAAACAGATCGCTAGTTGATATTTCAAACCAGCCAACAGGGATTTACATACTTCAAATTATGGCAAACGCTGAAATGAGAACTATAAAAGTTGTTAAGCATTAAGCTTTTTTAACCTTTCTAAATAGTAAAGCGGGTAAATTTGTTGCCCGCTTTTTTTATTTTTGCTTCTCCATATCTGCAAATAAATGCAAGAACAAAACAGAAAAACAGAAGGTAAAAGCTACTCAAAATGGCTCTGGCATGGTTTACTTCAGCTTGCAATTGCTCTTGCTATCAGTTCGGTTGTTATTATTTTTGCTTATCGCTTCATAAATCCTCCCCTAACCTGGTTAATGGTTGAAAGATACTTCTTCAAGAAAGAAACCCGGTTTAAACCTATTCTGCAAAGCTGGAAAAGCATTGAAGATATTTCTCCAAATATAACCCACGCATTTATTGCTGCGGAGGACAACCTTTTCCCAACACACTTTGGGTTCGATTTCGAATCGATTCGAAAGGCCAGCAATCAGAATAAGCAGGGAAAAAGAATGCGTGGTGCCAGCACCATTAGCATGCAGGTTGCCAAAAATGTTTTTTTGTGGCATGGTAGAACCTGGGTTCGAAAAGGATTCGAGGCAGGTTTCACCTTACTTATTGAAACTTTCTGGACAAAAAAACGAATTATGGAGGTTTACACAAACATTGTTGAGTTAGGTCCATCGGTTTACGGCGTTCAGGCAGCAAGCCAAAAGTATTTAAAAAAGGATGCTTCGAAAGTTAATATACATGAAGCAGCATTAATGGCTTCTGCTCTGCCCAATCCCTTGCAACGAAATATTGCAAAACCATCAAAAACAATGTCAGGTTACCAAAAACTTGTCCTACAGCGAATGAAAAATATTAAAAGGTACAATTTCGTTGAAGTCAATGATAAAAAACACTCCCCAGAAAAAGAGAAAAGCATAACTAGCAAGAAATAAGAAGGATGAAATTGAAAATTATAAATAAAACTTTACTTGCAACGCTCATTCTAGTAATTGTTACCAATGTTACTTGCTTCGGACAGCTGAACAAATCGTTCTTTATAAACAAAGGAAGGTACTTGGTTAATAACGAAAGCTACACTGAAGCAATTTCCGTTCTGAATCAGGTTATCAGAGTCGATTCAACCCTCGATGAAGCTTGGTTTCTACGTGGTGTTGCTAAGTACTACCTGAACGATTTTCAGGGTGCTCGCAACGATTTGAACAAAACGCTTTCCCGAAACCCATTACTCTCAAACGCTTACCTGTACCGGGCAATTGTTAACAGTAAACTCTCAAGGCATAGCCAGGCTATTACCGACCTCGACATGGCCATTGACCTTCGGCCTAATTTTGCCATTGCTTACTTCAACCGTGGAATTTCCCACATTTTGCTTAACGAACACGAAAAAGCCATTGCCGATTTCAGCAAAACCATTTCACTGGAACCAAAGAATACTGATGCATGGATAAACCGGGGAACTGCACGGCTTCTTAAAGCAGATACAATGGGAGCCATCTCTGATTATAGCCATGCCACCCTACTTAACCCCTTTTACTCTGAGTCGTACTCCAAAAGAGGCCGCGTTTACTACGAAACCGGAAGCTACCACATGGCGCTTGTCGATTTTAACAAAGCCCTAGAATGCGACTCAACCGCATCAATAAACTACTTTTTAAGAGCATTAACTTACAATTCCCTAAAAAAGCATAACGAGGCAATTATCGATTTGAATAAGGCCATAAGTATGAATCCCGATAACGCGCTCAGCCTGTATAACAGGGGATTAATAAAATGGCAAATTGGAAGCAACAATGAGGCTTTAAACGATTTTAACAGGGTGGCTGAACTTAACCCTGAAAATATTTTAATTTTTTATAACAGGGGTATTCTTCTCTACGAAATGAAGAAGTATACAGAGGCCATCACCAACTTTTCAACCGCAATTGAACTTTTCCCCGATTTTGCTAACGCATACCTTGGTCGATCCGCAGCGTATTTGCTAGCAGGAAACCAGGCAAAATCATACAACGACAAAGTATTTGCACAAAGCATTGCCGAAAAATACAAGGATAACCACTCCCAACCCTGGACTGATACAACAAAAAAGTTTGACAATCTTATTGCATTCAGCTCCGACTTTACACAGAAATCCATCCTGCCATCACTAGAAAAATACAGCACCCATTCAATTGATATAAAGCCATTCGTGTCGGCAACCCTCGCCTCAAAGGAAGAACTTCAAAACACCGATTTCGAATTTATTGAGCTGAAGAATATTAACAATCAATTAGCCAACAATAATTTTAGGTTGTCGCTGAGGACTGAACCAACCATTGAACCTGATAGCATTCAGATAACTTCACAGCAAAATGCACTGGTTAGCGAAGTAGTGAAAGCCATTAAATTTCATCGTCAGAAAAAGTTCAGCGAAGCAATAAACATATACAAGCGTTTGCTAATCCATTATCCGGCCAACCCCTTAGTGCTCCTCAACCTTTCCGCTGTTGAAGCCGATATGTCAACGTTTATTGCATCGTTTGAACGAAGTAACCCCTCGCTAACACTTAACCAATCATCTGGGAATAAAAATACGAACAATGGTGAAGCGTTTGCCTCCTACAACGAAGCCCTAGAAACGTTAAGCAAGGTTGAAAATATTTGGCCAAAGAGTTTTGTAGTTCAATATAACAAAGGAAATATTTTTGCCCTTTCGGGCAAAATGGATGAGGCAGTAGCCGCCTACTCACAAGCAATTGATACGAATCCAAACTTTGCGGAAAGTTGGTACAACCGGGGCTTAACATTTCTTTTTATTAAAGAGAAACAGAAAGGTTGTGCCGATTTAGGGGTTGCCGGTGAAAAGGGCATTAAACAAGCATACCTGCTTATCCATCGTTTTTGCCGTCAGTAGCTACACGCTTTCCCCCTTCCACCTGCCTGATTTGAGATATAAATACGATAGTAAAGACATAAAAAATCCGTAAAAAATTTCAACTGACCACACCACGTGAACTTCAGCACGAAGAACGGATGCCAAAACATACGTAAGGATTAAGTACAAAAACAGAACAAGCATCTCGATAAAAAGTGAAACGTTTGTTTTTCCAGTCCCCGAAACACCACTGAAAAGAACGAATGCCAATGCAAGAAGTACTGCCGAAACTGAAATAACCCGAATTGCAGGAACTCCAAGTTCGATTAAATGAGAATTTGTAGTGTATACCATTAGAAGCTGCTTCGGGAAAAGAGAACAAACGGCAACAATTGCTGTAACCCCCAGAACGCTAATAACCGAAGTTTTTGTAATTACTCTAAAAACTTGATTTTGATAGCCCTTGCCAATAACGTAGCTTACCAAACTATTTGTTGCTGAGGCAAATCCCATAATTGGAATCAGCAGTACAACATAAACCGATCGAATAATATTTGAAACAGCCAGCTCGCTTTCTCCCATTTTCTCGATAAGCAAAAAGAATACAAACCAAACAGCAAACGAGAAAAAGTTTTGGAACATCATGGGAACAGAAACCTTAAGCAA
Organism: Tenuifilaceae bacterium; assembly: GCA_035380045.1. Lineage (GTDB taxonomy): Bacteria > Bacteroidota > Bacteroidia > Bacteroidales > Tenuifilaceae > DAOSWM01. The sequence continues at coordinate 67,197 of DAOSWM010000006.1, forward strand.
TCTAACCAATAGTTTGCTGCTAAAAAGCTTAAACCTGAAAAGCCTGTAATCGTTCACAGGAAGTTTGGCATACGTAAAAACCAAAAACACAATGGTACACGATATTTCAGCCACAACCGAAGCTAACGCAGCCCCAGAAACCCCCATCTCAGGGAACCCAAAATGCCCAAAAATTAGGCTGTAGTCAAGAAATATATTAATAACAACCATAACCAAAGTAGTAAGAGTAATTACTTTGGTTTTTCCAATACCAATGTATAGCGCCCTGAATATAAAGTTTGCATGGGCAAAAAATATCCCCCAAATTCTGTAGTTTACAAAGTCAATACTCGTATACCTAACTTCATCTGAGCTGATTATTAACCTCAGAAAGTCATCTTTAAAAGCCAATACAAGGAGTAATATTGCTAGGGCTAACCCAAGCAGAAATAGTAAACCATGCTCAACGGTTCTGCCAATGGCTCTTACGGCGCCTTCGCCAAATCGGCGAGCAACAACTATTTGGGTTCCTATTCCAAAGCCCCAACCCAACATAACAATTGAAAGGTAAAACAACCCACCTATGGCTCCTCCACCCAAAGCAACTTCACCCAAACGCCCTAGGAAAGCCGTATCGGTCACATTTATTACATTTTGGGCAATACTTCCAATTATTATGGGATAGGCAATTAACCAAATTCGTTTATACGAAACAGAAAGTTCTTGCTGCATTTTCTAAAGATGTAGCTTTATAAACAATATAACAACAGAGTTTACAACATTAAAAAAAGATTTTGTAAAAGCAATAATTATTGTACCTTTACATATGTATGGATACTATCAACATTTTAATTCATTATTAACTATTGTTATTTAAGTTCTTTGTAATCTCATATTTTTTTTTTTACTTGCATTAATAATGCACAAATTAACTAATTTGATGTATCAGAACAGCATTTTTAGGAATATTTCCGTACATATTATAGTCTTATTTTTATTTACTAGCTTTTTGTCTGTATCCTGTAGAAACTCAGAAGAACAGAAAAGGCCATCGGTAATGAAAGAAATGATAAAACCCGACACATTATCGATGTTATTAAAGTATGATAACTCCCTTTTTCCACTCCCCTCGCCTTATCAAGCAGCATTTTTAATAAAAAAGCATGAGATTCCGTTTAATGAGAATCTATTAAATCCAACCGAGAACAAACAGAAATATACTACGAATTTCAAAAAAGCCCTAAACCTTGGGGTTTACGGAACCAACCTAAGCTATCTGAATATATACGAACGAACCCCTCAATCCATAAATTATTTGAGCACGCTCAAAAAATTATCAGATGAGTTGGGTCTTTCTCCTGCCTTCAATGCTAGTTTCTTCGCTGACATTGAAAAGAACATTGGTGAAAAGGACTCCTTACTTGTCCTTCTTAGCCGCACCTACCGAAAAGCTGATGGTTACCTGCGCGAAAGCGATAGAGGTGAAATCGGGGCACTCATACTAACTGGTGGTTGGATTGAAAGTCTTTACGTGCTTACTCAGTTAGCAAAAGTTACATCTAACCGAGAAATAATTAATCGAATAGGCGAGCAAAAACATCCTCTCGATAACGTGATTGAAGTTCTTACTCCTTTCTACTATAAATCAACCGAATACTCCACTTTGGTCGATTATTTCATAGAGTTAGCATACGAGTTCGATGGCATTATATACTCCTACTCCTACAAACCACCAAAAATTGATATCGAGAACAAAATAATGTTCATTAACAGTGAATCCAGGGTTATCATGTCAGAATATCATCTCGATGCAATAAGTAAAAAGGTTGAACAAATCAGAAATATGATTATTGAGTAATCGCATGTAACTAAGGTAAACAATGAAGCTAACAAATAAAATATTTTCATTTTCAGTTATCATAGTTTTCTTAACATTTGGTACCTCTAGCTTGGTTAAAGCACAGCTTGAACAACTTCAAAATATTTGTTCCCTATACTTTTCCCCCGAATTTATTTCCGATGGACAAGAATACTTTGCCCAGCTAAAACCCGACCAGAAAGTAGAATTCAGAACTACCTTTTTCGGAGAAAATACGTACCGCATTGTAGCGTGTACAAATCTTCGAAAAGGTGATTTGGTATTTACAGTATACGACACTGAGAAGAATCTTCTTTTTTCAAACTCCGATTACGAGTATTCTCCATACTGGGATTTCAGATTTGGTTCAACCATAACATGTATAATCCAGGTCGATGTTAAAAGTTCAAAATTTATTCCAGGTTATGTAATGTTACTAATTGGTTACAAACCATAAAATCAGAAACTTAACCATTAAGCAATGAGTGAATCCATTCTTAAAGCGTTAATGCAACTTTTTGCCATTATCGCTCATCCCGAGGATGATCTGGGCGACGATGGCACCGATGGTGATAGAAGGGTAGTCGTGGAATCATTTCTTCGGCAGCAGCTTAACCAGGACCTAGTAAGAGAGTACCTAAAAGTATTCGATTACTACTACGATATACATCAAGAGAAGCAGAGCGAGAAAAGTAAAACTAAAAAGAGAACCTCGTCCAGCTCTGTGAGGGTTTTAAAAATATGCACCCAAATAAACGAGGAACTTACTCAACAGCAAAAGGTTGTTGTACTAGTTCGACTCCTCGAGTTTGTTAAAACTGAAGAGGGCACCGTTACCGAACAGGAGATGGCCTTCATCTCTACTGTAGCTGAAACGTTCTTCATTCCTGAAAATGATTTCTACCTTATCCACGATTTCGTTCTTAAAAGTTTCGATGAACTCATTGAAAGTGATAATATCCTTGTTGTAAACGACAGGAATGAACCACCAAAACCAGAAATTAAACATATTGAATGCCATTCACTTCAAGGCGAAATTCGCATTGTTAGAGTAGAATGCGCCAACATATACTTTTTACGTTACTGGGGCAACGAAGAAGTTTACCTTAACGGGCACCTTCTCAGTAAAGAAAAAGTTTTCGTATTAAACACCGGCTCATCCATTAGAAATCCTAAAATATCCCCTATCTACTATAGCGATATCATAGCACGCTTTACGCTAGATAAGATTAAAGAAAAAATTCTCTTTGAGCTTAAAAACGTTGAATTCAAATTTAAAGGGGGAAAGGTTGGCTTACACCGCATGAATTTCAGCATGGAATCGGGGCATCTAGTAGGTATAATGGGTGCATCGGGCGCTGGAAAATCAACCCTGCTTAATGTTCTTAACGGTTCAGAAAAACCGTCGCAGGGACAAGTTCTTGTAAACGGCATCGACATTCACCGACAATCAAGCCAAATTGAAGGGCTTATTGGCTTCGTTTCGCAGGACGACCTGCTTATCGAGGAACTTTCAGTATTCCAAAACCTATACTACAACGCTAAACTGTGCTTCGACAACTACACCGAAGAACAGATTGTAAAGGCAGTTGATGAAATGCTTGTAAGCCTTGGCTTACATGAAATTAAGGATATGAAAGTTGGTTCGCCCCTAAACAAAAAAATTAGCGGAGGACAACGGAAAAGGCTTAATATTGCGCTGGAACTCATTCGCGAACCAGCAATCCTATTCCTCGATGAACCTACAAGCGGATTAAGTTCCCGCGATTCTGAGAATATACTCGACCTACTTAAAGAACTCACTTTTAAGGGAAAACTCGTTTTCGTGGTAATTCACCAACCCTCTTCGGATATTTTTAAAATGTTCGATAAGCTATTAATCCTCGATACAGGCGGATACCTAATATACAATGGCGACCCCATTGAGTCAATCATCTACTTCAAATCAAGGGTACAACATGCGAACTGGAACGAGAGTGAATGTACGCTTTGCGGTAACGTTAACCCCGAACAGGTATTCAATATTGTGGAAGCTAACGTACTTGATGAATATGGGAATCCAACCCGAACCCGTAAAACCAGCCCTGCAGAATGGTACGAATTCTACAACGCATACAACTCGAACGATGATAAAGAAGTAGAGACTCCTGACACCCTTCCTAAAAACCCATTCAAAATTCCAAACTGGTTCAAACAGCTAAAAGTTTTTGTGCAAAGGGATGTTTTAAGCAAATTGGCCAATACCCAATACATGGTAATTAACATGCTTGAATCACCATTATTGGCGTTCCTACTTGCATATATCATTAAATACTATAACGTAGATGTTGCCAATGTGCACGGTTATACATTGCTGGAGAACAGCAATATACCCGTTTACTTATTCATGTCGGTTATTGTTGCGTTTTTTGTCGGTATTACTGTTAGCGCAGAGGAAATTATTAAGGATAGAAAGATTTTAAAGCGAGAATCGTTTTTAAACCTAAGTTGGAGCAGTTTCCTAATGTCAAAAGTCGTTATTCTATTGGTACTCTCAGCCTTTCAAGCCTTTATTTTTGTGCTAATTGGCAATACCATTCTCGAAATAAAGGGCATGTATTTAAGTTACTGGATTGTGCTTTTTAGCACGTGGGTTTCAGCCAACATGCTTGGTTTGCTAATTTCAGACAGTTTTAAAGCTGTAGTTACAATATACATACTAATCCCATTCATAGTAATTCCTCAAATTATTCTAAGTGGAATTATTGTAAAATTTGAAAAGTTAAATCCAACCATCTCATCCCCTAGCAGCATCCCTGCATACGGAGAAATTATTGTTGCTCGTTGGGCATACGAAGCACTAGCTGTAAAACAGTTTAAAGGGAATAAGTACCAAAAGCAATTCTACATTTACGATGAAGCAATGAGTAAATCCGATTACAAGCGGAATTACTGGCTTAAAACGCTTCAAAATAAGGTGGCTCTGTGCGAACGTCATTTGAACAATCCTGTTATGAGTTCTGAAATTGAATCAGCCATCAATGTTTTGAAGAACGAAATAATGCAAGAAATGACTAGCATTTCAGGTTCGCATCATCCATTTAAACAGTTTGATCAGCTCAACTCATCCTCGTTATCACCCGAGTTAATTGACAATTTACGAACATACCTTGAACAAATACGGATATACTACGTTCGTTTATATAATAAGGCAAGCTATCAACGCGATAGCGTTATTTCATCGTATCAACAAACCGAGAAGGACAGGGAAAATTTCCTAAAACTAAAGCGCCAACATTTCAACGAAAGTTTGAATGATTTTGTACGTAATTCTTCTGAAATTGAGAGGATTGTAGAATACAAAGGAAGGCTTATACAAAAAGTTGACCCTATTTACCTGCTCCCTGACAGAAAGTTTATTAAGTCACATTTCTACGCACCTTTCAAACAGGTTTTTGGGAATCTTTTTAGTACATTCTGGGTTAATGTTATAGTTATATGGGTTTACACCATTCTTATATACATTGCTCTTTACTACAGAGTGGTTAAGAAGGGTCTTGACTTTATAGAAAACCATTCTTCAAAAGAAAAAGAATAAACAGTATGCGTAATAATAAAAAAACAAAAAAGGAGGCACTTGCCTCCTTTTTGTTATATATGTGGTAACACAAAAATTAATCAACAATCTGAATCATTTTAAAAGGCACCTTTATTATTGATTCGTAGTCTTCCCCCGCCTCAAGCATATCCTCATCATCCTCCTCGTAGTACCAGTTAATTATAACATCATTTTGGTTCTTCTTAAGAACTTCCAACTTTTTAAAAACATCGAGGATACATTTTGATGAGCTGGTGTTAAAGTACTCCAGCTGCATGTTTACAACAGTTTTGGCTGATGGGCTACCAGCATACTCATCAAGCCAATCAACGATTGGTTTGTAAAATTCAATTGAGTTCTCAGGAATTGACCTTCCTTTGATCTCAATTACCCCAGTTTCAGGGTTCATGGTAACAGTTGGGGTTTTTGGCGTTCCTTCAATTTTTATCAATTCCATAGTTATTGTGAAATTTTGTGATTTCAATATTAGTTATTGCAAATCTAAGTTGAAATATCTAAAAAAACAAAAAAATTACTTCTCGTTCACAAAAATGTTTAGGTTAAAAAAAGCGTAATCCTTATTGTACTCAAAGAAGTGATAGTCAAGGGTGTTAGAGGTTTTTCTTGCCATGTCAATTAAACCAAGTCCACCCCCTCCCTTCTCTGAAAACTTTTGATTGTTCAGAACAAATTTATAAAAGTCCTTCAATTCTTCAGGTGAAAGAGAATTGATTTTATCAATTTTATCTTTCAGCATGGTAGTTTTATCCTGATGGATAAAATTACCAGTAGATATTCGGTATCCTTCAGGCATTTTGCTTAGAATAAAAACGCCAAAACTCGAATCTTCATCGTTCTCATCCAATGGGGCATCAACATGGTGGTATAGATTCTGAAGACTTTCTACTAAAAGATTATAGAGTTTCTTTCTTACTGAATTACTAATTTCAGAGGATTCAAGCTTATTTTCAACCAGATTAAGGGTATTAGTAATAATATCTGCCCCTATGTAACCCTTGTAGGCAACAATCACCTCTCCCTGGTTCATTTGCTCATAACACTGATCAAGAAAAAAACTCATTGAGGTGATTTATTTTTAATAATTTTATAAATTGTTTAAAGACTATAACAAATATATAAAAAAATAACTTCCAAATCCAAAACTCTTTAGAAACATTTTTAATAAAAATGCTTTAAACTATCATCTACCTAACCTCTGATGCCTTTTTTCTGGTTTGTTGAATTTAGCCTTTTTACTGCCAGAGTACATCGGGAATTTCAAATATTTACATTCAATGGCTCCATTGAGCACATTTTTAGAAACAGCAGGACGAAGGCCAAAAGTCTTTAAAGCATCCATGTTACCACTTAAAAGCCAAATATCGTAGCCATTATACTTCTGCTTAAAACAATCGCCAAGCTGCCTGTAGAACACTTCTATTTGATCTTTGCGCAACCGTTCGCCGTAAGGTGGATTAGTAATTACAATCCCCTTTTCAGCAGGTGGTTCAAAATCGAAAATGGAGCGTGGATGAACCTCAATCATCTTTTGCAAACCTGCATTTCGAATGTTACCAAGTGTGGTTTCAATGGCTTGCTTAGAAATATCACCGCCTACAATTAGGGGTGAAACATCCTTTTCCTTACTTTCATCATTAAAAATCGCTTCAAAAAGTTCCTTGTCGAAATCGAGCCAGTTTTCAAAACCGAACTGCTTACGGAATATTCCCGGGGCTATTCCTCTGGCAATAAGGGCTGCCTCAATAAGAAGCGTACCCGATCCGCACATTGGATCGACAAAAGGTTTCTGATGATCCCAACCTGAAAGTTTAATCAGCCCTGCAGCCAACACCTCATTGAGCGGAGCCAGCGTTTGGTTAGTTCTGTATCCCCGGCGATGGAGAGATTCTCCCGACGAATCGAGTAGAATGGTACAATCCTGTTCGGAAATATGAATGTGAATCTGAATGTGTGGATTCTTTGGATCAACAAATGGCCTACGGCCAAACTTATCCCGAAAATGGTCAACAATGGCATCCTTTAGCTTTAGTCCAACGTAACGGGAATGTGTAAAAACATCGGAATTCACAACGCTATCAACCGCAAACTTGTGGGAAATATCCATTACACTTGTCCAGTCAAACTTTTTTGCTTGTCCATACAGCTCCTCTTCGTTTCTTGCTTTAAACTGAAAAATAGGTTTTAAAACTCGTAGAGCTGTACGTGTTTGAAAATTAGCGCGGTATAACGCTTCGTTATCACCAGTGAAAGAAACTGCACGGCGCTGAATTTGAACATCGTCAAAGCCAAGTTCGTTTAGTTCATCGGCAAGAAGGGTTTCAAAACCCTGAAATGTTTTGGCAATAATTTCAAACTTTTGTGCCATTGTTGTGATTGTAATTTACTTTTTCGATTTTGCTTTTGTAATTAGAGGCTTTCCTCCTTGGGTTTTCTTTGAGAAAACGCTTAGAATCCGTTCTGCATCGTTGAAGGGAACCGTTAGAAATGAGAATTCATCGAAAACTGCAATGTCATCAATCTTGTTATCAGGAATTTGCACCTCCTTACGAATAAAGGCAGATATTTTTCGTGGGCTCATGCCATCTTTCTTTCCAAGGGCGATAAACAAACGGGTTGTACCTTTCTTGTCAACCTTAAAATCGCGAATTTCAGGATAGCTTTTCTCTTCGAGCTGGTTTTTAAAAGCCATACGAAGTAATGAAGCGAGAGCAACCTCGGGACGGTTGTCCTCAAGAATATCTTCGGCCATTCCCAAGTAATCAATATAGTTTTGATTCTCAACTATGGCTTGCAAATCATCCTTAATTCTTGCTTTTTTTACTTCAATTATATCGTGTGCCTGCGGCAGAACTTCCTTACGAATATTCGATTTTATAGTTTTCTTGAAGAAAACGAATTTTCGGTACTCATCAGGAGTTATAAAAGTTATGGCTGTTCCCTCTTTTCCGGCTCTACCTGTTCGTCCTACTCGGTGGATGTATGAATCGGGATCTTGTGGGAGACTGTAATTAATTACATGTGTTAAATCAGTAATATCAATTCCCCGAGCGGCAACATCGGTAGCAACAAGGATATTAATGAACTTTTTTCTGAATTTTTTTAGGGTTTTCTCGCGCTGAGCCTGCGATATGTCGCCATGTAAGCCCTCGGCTGAATATCCAAACTCAATTAGTTTGCTGGTTAGCTCATCTACATCAACACGGGTTCTGCAGAATACCAATCCATAGAATTCAGGTTCAATGTCAATTATTCGGGTCAAAGCATCAAATTTATCGCCCCGGTTCACTTCGAAGTAAATCTGATCGGTTAGTGTTGTTGCAGCCTGCGTTTGACCTACCATCAAACGCTTTGGTTCATTCATGAACTTGCCAGCAAGCTTCACAATTCTATCGGGCATGGTAGCCGAGAAAAGCAACATTCGCTTTTCCTTGGAAGTTTGTTCAAGGATCGATTCAATATCTTCAATAAAACCCATGTTAAGCATCTCATCGGCCTCGTCAAGAACTACCCATTCAACGCTTTCTAAATTAAGATCGCTACGACGAAGCAAATCGAGAATTCGTCCAGGAGTACCAACAACAATATCAGCCCCTTTTTTTAGCCTTCGCTGCTGCTCTGAAATTGATTGCCCCCCATATAGGGTTATAACATTGAGTTTTCTTTTTCCTTTTAGTGAAATAAGCTCATCGGTAACCTGTAAGGCAAGTTCCCTTGTGGGTACAAGGGCCAATGCTTTCACATGGCTTTTTGTTCCAACCACCAGTTTATCAAGAATTGGCAGCCCAAAGGCTGCAGTTTTCCCTGTTCCGGTTTGCGCCTGACCAATTATGTCGCACGTTTCATGAATTAAAACAGGAATGGCCAATTTTTGAATTGGCGTAGGGATTTCGAAACCCTTTTCCGAAATAGCGTTTATTGATTCTTCGGACAGGCCCAGCTCTAAAAATGTTGATTTTGTTTCCATTTAAATAAAATAAATTGTTAGTAGTTTTCCCTATATCAACCTGTCCAGTTTTTCAATAAACACCCCTTGGCCAATCGACCTAAATGCTGGCATAATTAGAATAATGCTGAAGTACAGAAAATATTTAGGGTATTAAAAATTAGTCCAAAACGAGGTACTTATATTCAGGCCACTGCTTTATTACCTCAATGGCTTTAAGAATTGCTTCATTGTCGGTATTTACAACCTGATAGTACTCTCCATTAGTAAAAATGTTTCTTGCAATAAGTGCCTTAATCTGCTTCTTAATTTCCTCTCTTGAAGTATTAAGTCCTTCCTCATCGAGCGTAACCTTTTTCTCTTCGCCAAAAGCTACAATATCGTTAACCATTTTGTCGTCAACTACAAAGTTGGAGAAATACTGATTAAAATTCTGGTAGCTTTTTAGCAACTTTTTCCTATTCGTATCAACGTATTTATGAACAAACTGGTTAAGTACATCGCGCCTTACCAGCAATCCGTAGTATTCGGAATAGAATGTGGTATCGAAGGGTACAAAAAAGTCGGGCATAATTCCACCGCCACCGTAAACAAGTTTGCCTTTATTTAGCGTGTAGTATTTTAGTGAGTCGGGGAAATTAATGCTATCGGCATTAAAAAGCTCTCCGTTCTCCATGCGATTCGTAAAATCCCTATAGTAGTCCTTTGCATCACCATTCTCGTATGGTTTTTGAATAACCCTACCGGTTGGTGTATGGTATCGAGCCACGGTTAACCGAATCATTGAGCCATCGGGTAAAGGCATCTGATTCTGAACTAAGCCCTTGCCGAACGAACGACGTCCAACTACAATTCCCCTATCCCAATCCTGAATGGCTCCAGCCAAAATCTCGCTAGCCGAAGCAGAACCCTCATCGATAAGAACAACCAGCTTCCCCTTTTCGAACACTCCGTTTGAAGTGGACATGAAATCGTTTCGTGGAGAGGTTCTACCCTCGGTATAAACAATAATTTTATCACTCTCCAAGAAATGATCTGAAAGAGATACCGCTGCGTTTAAATAGCCTCCACCGTTCCCACGTAAGTCGAGAATCAAATCCTTCATGTTCTGTTTCTTAAGCGAATCGATGGCGTTAAGAAACTCCTCTTCAGTGGTTAAAGCAAATCGGTTAAGCTTAATGTATCCAATCTTGGAATCAATCATATATGCAGCATCGAGGCTGAAAATTGGAATTTTGTCACGTGTTATTTCAAAATCCATGGTATTGGAAATCCCCTTACGTTGTACTGTTATGTATACTTTGGTTCCCTTGTCGCCTCGAAGCAACTTAAAAACATCGCTATTTTTTAGCCCGATACCGGCTACATTCTTTTGGTCAATCTCAAGTATTCTGTCGCCAGCAAAAATCCCTACCCTTTCAGATGGCCCCCCGGGAATGGGATTAACAACCATCAGGGTATCATTCATAATGTTAAACTCAATGCCAATGCCCTCGAAGTTTCCTTCGAGCGGTTCGTTCATGGCTTTCACATCTTCCTTTGAAATGTAAACAGAATGTGGGTCGAGGTTTCCCAACAAATCAATAATGGCTTCATCAACCAAATTATCAACGTTTACAGTATCAACATAATCAGCTGATACGTACTGAAGGAAACGAACTATTTTGTAAATGCTTAAATTTGAGTTCAGCTGTGCATTTGCTACTGTTGCTGTAACAACAACAAATAGGAGTATAAAAGATGCTTTTGCAGCTGTTTTTTTAATTAAATACTTCATATTAGTCTAAATTAGGTAGCTTCAAAAAGAATATTATTTGTTAAACGTTGCTAATGTAAAAATGTTTTGAAACTACTCCCATTCTATTGTAGCAGGTGGTTTTGAACTTACATCGTAAACAACCCTGTTAATACCCTTTACTCTGTTTATAATATCATTTGAAACTTTTGCCAGAAAATCGTATGGTAGTGGATACCAATCGGCGGTCATACCATCGGTTGAAGTTACCGCTCTAAGGGCTACCACAAACTCATAGGTTCTCTCATCGCCCATAACGCCAACCGTTTGAACGGGTAATAGGATTGTGCCAGCCTGCCAAATTTTATCGTATAATCCGCTACTTTTTAATGAGTTAATATAAATGGCATCAGCTTCCTGAAGGAGTTTCACTTTCTGCTCGGTTACTTCGCCAAGTACTCGTATTCCTAATCCTGGCCCTGGAAATGGGTGACGTCCCAGAATATTTTCAGGTAAACCAACCTCGGCTCCTACTCTGCGAACCTCATCTTTAAATAGCAAACGTAGAGGTTCAACAACCTTCAGGTTCATTTTCTCGGGTAAACCACCCACATTGTGATGCGATTTTATAGTTGCTGAAGGTCCATTTACTGAAACCGATTCAATAACGTCGGGGTAAATTGTTCCTTGTGCAAGCCATTTAACGTTATCAATCTTTTTTGCCTCCTGCTCAAAAACCTCAATGAAGTTTTTCCCTATACTTTTTCGCTTCTGCTCAGGATCTGTTATTCCTGCTAAGTCGGTGTAAAACTTCTGGCTCGCATCAACACCAATAACGTTAAGGCCAAGATGCTTATACGAATCGAGAACCTGAGAGAATTCATCCTTACGGAGCAAACCATTATCGACAAAAATGCAGGTAAGGTTTTTACCAATTGCTCTATGTAGAAGTAATGCTGCAACCGAACTATCCACACCACCCGATAAACCTAGTACTACATGATCGTTGTCTAGCTGTTTTTTAAGGTTTGAAACAGTTTCATCAACGAACGAAGCGGGAGTCCAGTCCTGTTTACAAGCACAGATATTTACCACAAAATTACGGAGTAAGTTAAGACCCTCGCTGGTGTGGTAAACCTCTGGGTGAAACTGAATTCCGTAGGTTTGTTTCCCTTTAACATGATAGGCACCAACCTTAACATCGTCGGTACCGGCAATAATCTCAAAATCAGGAGGAAGCTGAGTTATTGTGTCACCATGCGACATCCAAACCTGGGTTTTCCCTTGAATGTTAGCAAATAGTGGAGAGGTGCTTGAAGGAACATCGAGCATTGCTCGTCCGTACTCCCTTATTTGCGAGGGAGTTACAGTTCCGCCGCTGGTTAAAGCCAGTAACTGAGCACCGTAACAAACGCCGAGAGTTGGAAAACTATTGGTAAACTCATTTAAGTCTAATCGGGGCGATTCCTTGTCGTGAACTGAGTAAGGGCTGCCAGATAGAATTACCCCTTTTACGGTTCCATCTAGTTTTGGATAATTATTGAATGGATGTATTTCACAGTAAACATTAAGCTCTCTAACTCTACGAGCAATTAGTTGAGTGTACTGTGACCCAAAATCGAGTATAAGGATTTTTTCGTGCATGGTAAAAAATTTCAAAAAAACAAGGCAAAGGTACTATATTTTATGTTAACAGGTATTCTAATTTCGACATATTGCTTTATAAATAAATCAAACAGCATATTAGGAATGAAGTTCCGTAAATTCTGTTAAAACGTTATTAAATAACTGAGTATTGATTTCCTTCTTCAGCCAAATATGTTTCCGGAAACACAGAACGAGCTTCATTGAGTAGTATGTCAACATTCCTATAACGGGATGAGAAGTGACCAATAATAAGTTTACCTACTCGAGCTTTTGCAGCAATAGTTGCTGCCTGAAGAGCTGTTGAATGGCCTGTAGCTTTAGCCATTTTTTTCATGCTACTGTCAAATGTTGCTTCATGATATAACACATCAACACCTTCTATAAACGTTACAAGTTTTTCGTAATAAGAAGTATCGCTACAGTATGCGTACGAACGAGGATATGATGAGATATAAGTTAGCTCGCTGTTTGGGATTGTAATACCATCTGATGTAACAAAGTTTGCACCTTGTTTAATTTCAACAATTTTTGAAAGAGGTATGGCATACTTTTCAATTAAATCCTTTTTAATATTTGGTTCTTTTGGGGTTTCCCTAAAAAGGAAGCCTGTTGAGGGAATCCGATGCTTTAATGGCAGCGACTCAACGGTAATATTTTTATCGGAATAGATAACTTTGTGCTTCTTTGATTCGAGGTGAACAAAATGAACAGGATACTGCAAATCGGTCACAAAGAAATCGATATTCTTTCTTAATAATTCTTCTAACGCCCCGTGCGCATGAATATAGAGGTCGTTTTTACGACCAAGAAGGTTAAGAGTGGAAATTAAACCTACCAGTCCTAAGGAGTGGTCGCCATGAAGGTGAGATATAAATATATGCTCTAATCTTGAAAGTTTTAGCTTATACTTCCTAAGCTGCATTTGAGTTCCTTCAGCACAATCAACCAAAAACAACCGCTCATGCACATTCAGTGCATGAGCGGAGGGAAATCGTGTGGCAGTAGGTAATGCGCTACTACTACCAAGTATTGTTAACGCAAAGGTCACTACTGCTTATCGCTTTCAGCTTTTTTGATAATATCAATAGCCTCATTTTTCGAGTAAGCAATATTGAGTACTGTATCGAGTTGAGAAATAGTTATTAACCTCTCAACAGCATCGGTAAGCCCAGTAAGCACGAAAGTTCCGTTAGCATTCTTACAAAGCCTGTTGGCTACAAGAATTGCACTTAACCCGGAGGAATCGCAGTATCGACAGTTGGATAGGTCGAGAATAATATTTCGTTCGCCATTACCAGAGATTAACACTAACTCTGACTTAAGAGTAGGTGCAATGTTGGTATCCAACTTTTCCTCGAGTACCTCAATTAAGGAGTGGTTTTCCAGCTTACTAATTTTAAATTCCATTGCGTTCAGGATTTAGAGTTTCTAATAAATAAAGCCTATTCAGCAGCTTTATCGTCGGTATTCTCCTCTTTTTCGTCCTTTTTTTCAGCTGCTTTTGTTTTCTTTGAAGCCGCTTTGGCTTTTGTTTTCTTCTGATTCTCTTCGAGTTCAGTTTTCAACGCTGCCAATTCGGATATATCCCCTAAGGTAGTCTTTTCTAAGTTAGCTTTCAACTTTTTTACAGCTTTTTGTGTAGATGAAGCCTTAGATTTTTTTTCAGCATCATCGTCAGCCTTCTTAGAATCTTCGAAAATTCTGCTATGCGAAAGAATAATTCGTTTTGCAACTTTATTAAATTCTATTACTTTAAATTCAAGTTTCTCATCAACTTTTCCTGAAGTTCCATCCTCTTTCACGAGGTGCTTAGGTGTAACAAAGCCTTCAACTCCATAAGGGAGAGCAACAACTGCACCCTTGTCAAACACGTCGATAATGGTTCCTTCGTGAATTGAATCCACGGTGAAAACTGATTCAAACACATCCCAAGGATTCTCTTCAAGTTGTTTGTGGCCAAGGCTTAAACGCCTATTCTCCTTATCAATTTCAAGAACAACCACATCAATATCGGCACCAACTGCTGTGAATTCTGCAGGATGCTTAATTTTCTTTGTCCAGCTAAGGTCGGAGATGTGAATTAGTCCATCAACTCCTTCTTCAATCTCAACGAAAACTCCGAATGAAGTGAAGTTACGAACTTTAGCCTGATGTTGTGAACCAACAGGATATTTTTCCTCAATTTTTTCCCAAGGATCTTGTTTAAGTTGCTTCATACCCAGCGACATTTTTCTTTCTTCACGGTCGAGAGTAAGAATTTGTGCATCAACCATATCGCCAACTTTCAGGAACTCCTGAGCACTACGGAGGTGCTGGCTCCATGACATTTCTGATACGTGAATAAGTCCTTCTACACCAGGAGCAATCTCAACGAATGCACCGTAGTCAGCCATCACAACAACTTTACCTTTCACTACATCGCCAACTTTAAGGTTCTGATCGAGCGAATCCCATGGATGAGGAGTTAGCTGTTTTAGACCTAAAGCGATACGTTTCTTCGCATCATCAAAATCGAGGATTACAACGTTCAGTTTCTGATCGAGTTGAACGATTTCCTCAGGATGAGTTACGCGTCCCCATGAAAGGTCGGTAATGTGGATAAGTCCATCTACGCCACCAAGATCGATGAATACACCGTAGCTGGTAATATTTTTAACGGTACCCTCAAGTACCTGTCCCTTTTCAAGCTTAGCAATGATATCTTTCTTCTGTTGCTCAAGTTCCTCTTCGATGAGAGCTTTGTGAGAAACAACCACGTTTTTGTATTCCTGGTTAATTTTTACAACCTTGAATTCCATGGTTTTACCAACAAAGATATCGTAGTCGCGGATAGGTTTTACATCGATTTGTGAACCAGGTAGGAATGCCTCAATACCAAATACATCGACAATCATACCACCCTTTGTACGACACTTAATGTAACCTTTAATAACCTCGTCTTTATCAAGAGCCTGGTTAACGCGGTCCCATGAACGGAGTGAACGTGCTTTTTTGTGCGAAAGCACAAGCTGTCCTTTTTTATCCTCCTGATTCTCAACGTATACCTCAACAGTATCACCAATTGCTAGTTCAGGATTGTAGCGGAATTCACTGATACTAACAACACCTTCTGATTTGTAACCAATGTTGATTACAACTTCGCGCTTGTTAAGCGCAATAACAGTTCCGTCAACTACTTCACCCTCAGCAACTGATGAGAGAGTTTCGTTGTACATAGCCTCGTATTCGGCTTTTTTTGCTTTTGGGTAAGCGCCCTCTTCGGCGAATGTTTCCCAGTCAAATTCTTGCTCAACCACTTCTTTGGTGGTTTCTTGTTCGTTTACTTCAGCAGCAGGCTGATCAACTTGTTCAACATTTGCTTCGTTTGAAGCCATTTCTTCTTGATTAATCATTAAATTAACTCTAAATTAATAAGTTAGACATTATTGAT
This sequence comes from Tenuifilaceae bacterium, assembly GCA_035380045.1. Classification (GTDB taxonomy): domain Bacteria; phylum Bacteroidota; class Bacteroidia; order Bacteroidales; family Tenuifilaceae; genus DAOSWM01. The sequence goes on from DAOSWM010000006.1 coordinate 83,387, forward strand.
AGTAAAAACAGACTGCAAAATTACATAACTTTATCATTTATAGGCTAAAAAACGATACTTTTTTTAAAAAAAACTACTTAAATGGCTTCACCAAGGCCTGAAACTAAAATATTTGATGGCAAAATTCCATATTCGTATCATATAAACTATCTTTGAGCATATAATTACTCATAAGATTTATGACTATATAATTCATTTATAATTTTTTTATTTCAATGAAAAGAATACTTGTAACCGGGGGCGCAGGATTTTTAGGATCTCATTTATGCGAAAGGCTTTTAAATGAGGGTAACGATGTTATTTGTATGGATAACTTTTTTACCGGAAACAAATCAAACATAATCCATCTTCTCAACAATCCATACTTTGAGTTGATTAGGCATGATGTAACCATGCCAATTTTTGTTGAAGTTGATGAAATTTATAATTTAGCCTGTCCAGCCTCTCCCATTCATTATCAGTACAATGCTATAAAAACGGTGAAAACCTCAGTGATGGGTGCTATAAATATGCTTGGATTGGCCAAAAGGGTTAAAGCAAAAATTTTACAGGCCTCAACCAGTGAGGTTTATGGTGATCCTACGGTTCACCCACAACCTGAGTCGTACTGGGGAAATGTGAACCCAATTGGAGCCCGTTCCTGCTACGATGAAGGTAAACGTTGTGCAGAAACACTCTTCGTGAATTATCATCATCAGAATGGTGTAAAAATCAAAATTGCAAGAATATTCAACACGTATGGTCCACGCATGCACCCAAATGACGGGAGAGTTGTTTCTAACTTCATTGTGCAAGCAATACAAAATAAGGATATCACCATTTACGGTAACGGCTCGCAAACCCGAAGTTTCATGTACGTTGACGACTTGGTTGAGGCTATGATTCGGTTAATGAATACGTCCGACGATATAACCGGTCCGGTTAACCTTGGAAATCCTTCAGAATTTACAATGCTGGAACTGGCAAATCTTGTACTGAAAAAAACTGGTAGTAACTCAAAAATAGTCCACCAGAAACTTCCAGCCGATGATCCTACCCAAAGAAAACCCGATATTACTCTTGCGAAGGAGTTGCTAAACGGTTGGCAACCATCTATTGAGCTAGAAGTTGGGTTGGTAAAAACGATAGAATACTTTGATCACCTGTTAAAATTCGAAAAAAAATAATACCATGATTCTTATAAAAACACCTCTTCCCGACCTATTTATTATTAAACCAACCGTTTTTAGCGACAGCCGAGGGTACTTTCTGGAGGCATACAATGAGAATAAATTTATAGAACTTGGGGTTGAAACAGTGTTCGTTCAAGATAATGAATCGAAATCCACGCATGGAGTTATTCGGGGGCTTCACTATCAACTCGCACCATTCTCGCAAACAAAACTCGTTAGGGTTGTTGAAGGGAAAATACTTGATGTGGCCGTTGACATACGAAAAAACTCACCTACCTTTGGCAAACATTTCTCAGTAGAGCTCGATGCCGAAAGCAAACAAATGCTTCTAGTTCCTAAAGGATTTGCTCATGGATTTTCTGTTTTGAGTGAAACTGCTATTGTACTATATAAGTGTGATAGTTTATACCATGCCGAAGCAGAAAGAGGGATCCTGTACAACGATCCTGCTCTCAATATCGATTGGATGATTGACCCCAAAAAAGCCATCGTTTCAAGCAAAGACAAAGTTCACCCAACACTTGAAAATGCAGAATACAACTTTATTTATGGAAAATAGCAGCGACTCATTCAATAAAATCATTTTAACTGGTGCCAACGGGCAGCTTGGCACAGATATAAGATTAATTTGCGAAGCAAAAAATGATGAAAGGTTTATTTTTACTGATATTGCTGAATTAGATATAACAAATCATGAGTCAGTTAGAAAGTTCTTCTCTTTACATAACCCCGATTTGGTTGTTAACTGCGCAGCCTACACAGCAGTAGATAAGGCTGAAGAAGAGGTTGAAAAAGCATTCTTGCTAAACTCCGAAGCACCAAAAATACTGGCAACAGAAGCAAAAAAAACTGGAGCCAAACTAATTCACGTTTCAACCGATTACGTTTTTAATGGTAAAAATTACATTCCGTACAATGAGGAAACCCAAACCTCGCCCAACTCAGCTTACGGAAAATCGAAGCTAGAAGGTGAAAAAAATGCGTTGGAAACAGGTATATCCATGGTTATCAGAACCTCGTGGCTTTACTCCCCTCACGGAAATAATTTCATGAAAACCATCATTAAAAAGGGGAAAGAGTTACCACAGCTAAATGTTGTTTTCGACCAGATTGGAACACCAACTCTTGCAAAGGATTTGGCTACCGCCATTATTGAAATAATAAATCAAGGAAAAGGTTCATTCCAAAACGAAGTGTTTCACTTCTCCAATGAGGGGGTTTGCAGCTGGTACGATTTTGCAAAAGAAATAGTTCAACAACTGGCTATTAATTGCAAAATAAATGCTATATTAAGCAACGAATACCCAACGGCTGCTGTCCGTCCACCTTACAGCGTGCTTGATAAGACAAAAGTTAAAAAAGCGTACGGTATTGAAATACCTCATTGGAGAGAAAGCCTGTGCAGCTGCATAAAAGAAATAAACTTATAAATACTAAAGCCATGAATGCTCAAAGTATCGATCCTGCCATTCTGAAGAAAGCAGAAATGTGGATGCTACCTTATTTTGACAAGGAAACCCGAGAGGCAGTGCAAAAACTGGTTGAACATAACCATAAAGAGTTAGTTGATGCTTTCTATAAGGACCTTGAGTTTGGTACCGGGGGACTTCGAGGAGTTATGGGCCCAGGAACCAACCGAATGAATATTTACACGTTAGGCATGGCTACACAAGGTTTGGCCAACTACCTAATTCAACAGTTTCACCATTTACCGCAAATTCGTATTGCCATTGCCTTCGATTCGCGGAACAACAGCATGAAATTTGCCGAAACTGCCGCTCAAATTATGAGTGCAAATGGCATTAAAGTTTACCTGTTCGAATCGTTACGGCCAACTCCGCAGCTCAGCTTTGCAATCCGAACATTTAAGTGCCAAAGTGGAATTGTAATTACCGCCTCACATAACCCCAAAGAGTATAACGGTTACAAAGTTTACTGGGACGATGGAGCACAAATTGTTGCTCCGCACGATAAGAACATTATTGCTGAGGTAAAAAGAATAAAAACGGTTCAGGAAGTTAGGTTTGCAGGAGACAACAACCTAATTAAAGTAATTGGCAACGAAATTGATGAAATATACATAAACACGCTTGCCTCCCTATCGTTGTCGCCCGAAATAAACAAGAAGCATAAAAACCTAAAAATTGTTTACACGCCCATTCACGGAACCGGAGTTAAGCTGGTTCCCAGCACGCTTCATAAATTTGGTTTCATGAATGTTAACACTATTCCGGAACAGAATGTAATTGACGGCAACTTTCCAACTGTTGAATCGCCCAACCCTGAGGAAAAAACGGCGCTAAAGTTGGCTTTGGAAAAAGCCGAGAGTATTGATGCAGATTTGGTTATGGCAACCGACCCCGATGGCGACAGGGTGGGAATTGGCGTAAAGGATAACCTCGGAAAGTTTATACTTCTCAACGGAAACCAAGCAGCAACCCTGCTTATATTCTACCTGCTAACCAAATGGAAAGAGAATGGCAAGCTTAAAGGAAAAGAGTTCATTGTAAAAACGATTGTTACCACCGATTTACTTGCTGATATCGCCAATGATTTTGGCGTTGAGCATTTCGAGGTTCTTACTGGCTTCAAATACATTGCAGAAATTATCAGGGAACTTGAAGGCGAAAAACGGTTTATTGGCGGAGGCGAGGAGAGCTACGGGTACCTTGCGGGAGACTTCGTTCGCGATAAGGATGCAATTCTAAGCTGCGCACTTTTTGCTGAAATTGCAGCCTGGGCTGCCGAGCAGCAGAAAACAATGTACCAAATCTTGCTCGAAATTTACTCAAAGTACGGGCTCTACAAGGAGCATCTTATTTCTGTAACCAAGAAAGGGAAGGAAGGTGCTGAGGAAATCAAAGCAATGATGGAAGGTTTCAGAACAAACCCACCCCAAGTTCTGGGAGACTCGAAAGTAATTCTTGTTCACGATTACCAGAAGCAACAAACAAAAAATCTTAAAACCGGAGAAACCAAACCCATTGCACTTCCAAAATCGGATGTAATTCAAATTATTACAGAGGATAATACACGAATTTCAGTTCGTCCGTCGGGAACAGAGCCCAAAATAAAATTCTACTTTGGCGTGAAGGGTCAAATGCAATTCCCCGCTGAGTATGAGATTGCCGGTAAAAAGTTGCATGAGAAAATAGAACGAATTGTTAAGGAAATGAACCTTGAATAGTTGTATTAAAATCCAAAATTCAACCCAACAATGAAAAGCTACAGGAAAGAGCTATGGTTTGAAACCAGTAAAAGAAGAGAACTAATAAATATTACCCCAAACGTAATGCAATGCCTTCACGAAAGTGGTGTAAGGGAAGGGTTGGTGCTAGTGAATGCAATGCACATCACATCCAGCGTATTCATAAACGATGACGAATCGGGTTTGCACCACGATTACGAAGTTTGGTTAGAAAAACTCGCTCCCGAAAAACCCTACTCGCAGTATAAGCACAATGGTTTTGAAGACAACGCCGATGCGCACTTAAAGCGCACAATTATGGGAAGAGAAGTTGTAGTTGCAGTAACCGACGGTAAACTCGATTTTGGTCCCTGGGAGCAGATTTTTTACGGCGAGTTTGATGGTAAACGTAGGAAAAGAGTTCTTGTAAAAATTATTGGAGAATAAAGTGCAATGATTAATGATTATTGAAAAAATTCTCGTAATTTTTTTCAATCTGGACTTTTAACTTTTCAACAGGAATGCTCAAGCAATTTGAAGCTGCAACATAAACATCACTTACATTTTCGATAAAATCATCGGTTTCAAAGAAAACCCTGTCAAGCGGAATGCTTTTTAACGCTTCGCATAGTTTTTCGCTTTTGGCCAGGGCAATACAAAAAGAGATATAAAATCCTTGCTGAACCAATGATTTGGCGATTTGCGGGTTTCCCATAAAATTATGAACGGCCCAGTGCATTTGAGGTTTAAGCTGTTTTCTTAGCTGCTGAATTTCGGAGAAAGAACGTACACAGTGAATAACAACAGGTTTCTTTAAATCTTCGGCAATTTCAGCCTGCTTCTTAAAAAGCTCAATTTGAGTATCAAGAGGGGCGCCGCGCAGTCGGTCTAACCCAATCTCACCAACGGCTAAAACCCTGCTATGGTGAACAAGTTCCTTCAACTTTTTAAGTTGAAAATCAAGGTTACTGTTGGTTGAATCCCAAGGATGGATTCCAATTGTGAATGGGCCAGCACCTTCTATCCTATCGATTTCGTTTACACGCAAGCTACATACCGATAATGAATCGGTATTCGTTTTTTTCGTATGGGTATGAAAATCGATGAATTGCATGGAGCAAATCTACAAAAAACACCCCAAATGTTATGTCTAACTTTTGGGGTGCAGTTCAAAGCCGGGTTTATGATGCTACTTTTGAGCGTAAAGTTCAATTATTTTCAGCATTACTTCGGTGGCTTTCACCATACTTTCAACGGGTACGTACTCCTGCTTCCCATGGAAATTTTCGCCTCCGGCGAAGAGGTTCGGGCAAGGAAGTCCCATATACGAAAGGCGTGCGCCATCGGTTCCACCCCGAATGGGTTTTACATTTGGTTTTACACCAACCTGTTCCATTGCCCTCACGGCAGTTTCCACCACGTGATAAACCGGTTCAACCTTCTCACGCATGTTGTAGTACTGGTCCTTAATTTCAAGATTTACAACTCCTTCGCCATACTTCATATTCAGGAATTCAGCCACTTTTGTCATGAACGCTTTACGGGCTTCAAATTTTTGGCGGTTATGGTCCCTAATTATATACTGAAACGTTGCATTCTCAACCGAACCCTCCATTTTAATTAGATGGAAGAACCCATCGTAATCCTGGGTATGCTCAGGCCGCTGATTTGCAGGAAGAAGACTGTTAAACTCCATGGAAACCAGAATTGCATTAATCATTTTATCCTTTGCGTAACCGGGATGAATATTTCTACCCTGAATGCTAATTTTGGCACCGGCCGCATTGAAGTTTTCGTACTCCAACTCACCAATGGCACCACCATCGAGCGTGTAAGCAAAATCGGCGTTGAATTTTTCTACGTTAAAATGGTCAACACCTCTGCCAACCTCCTCGTCAACTGTAAAGCCAATTCGAACGGGTCCGTGCTTAAACTCAGGCGTTTTTACCATATATTCAATGGCAGTCATAATTTCAGCAACACCCGCCTTATCGTCGGCTCCGAGTAACGTAGTACCATCGGTAACGATAAGGGTTTTTCCGATGTAGCCCTTTAACTCAGGAAACTCGGTTGGTGAAAGGGTAACGTTTAAGTCCTTATTGAGAATTATTTCACTTCCATCGTAATTCTCAATAAAGCGTGGGTTAACATTTAACCCCGACATATCGGGAGCCGTATCGACGTGAGCTAAAAAACCTATTGTTGGAAGTTTTTTATCGGTATTTGCAGGTACCGTTGCCAAGACGTAACCATACTCATCGATGGTTACATCGGTAAGTCCTAACTCTTTTAGTTCATTAACCAGCATACGAGAAAGCACCAGCTGCTTTTCGGTACTGGGAAATTTATCGGTTACTGTATCGTCACTTTGAGTATCGATTTTTATGTATCTTAAAAACCTGTCGACCAATGAATTTGAGTTTATCATTATCTAATTTTTTTAAGTTTTCGAAAATTCTGAAGCTACTCCTCTTCGGGTTTTGCACGTAACGATTCCCAAATCATGTATGCACAAAGGATTGCAAACATAACAATGGCAATTATTTCAGCAGAGTGCGATTCGAACCACTCCGAATTAACATAGTTTATATCGAAGAATTTTAGCAAGGCGCTAATAACTCCCATAAGTGCGCCACCAGCAATAAAGCCAGATGCAATAAGAGTTCCACGTTCCCTACGAGCTTTATTCAAAGCAACATTCTTACTTCTATTTGAAACTATGTGAGCAATTATTCCACCAACTAGCAAAGGCGTGTTAAGCTGTAAAGGAATGAACATTCCAAGAGCAAACGCAAGCGCAGGAACACCAATCATTGTAAGAATTAACGATAGGAATGCGCCAGCCCCGTAGAGTAACCATGGAGCGGGTTTCCCGCTCATCATTGGTTCAATAACCGCAGCCATGGCATTTGCCTGAGGTGCAACCAAAGCGCCTTCACCTGTAAAACCGTAGGTTTTATTTAGAATTATGATTACTCCGCCAACCGTTGCAGCAGAAACAAGAGTTCCCAAGAATTTCCAGCGTTGCTGCTTATATGGCGACGAACCCAGCCAGTACCCAATTTTCAAATCGGTAATAAAACCGCCTGCCATTGAAAGAGCGGTACAAACTACGCCTCCAATAACCAGCGCAGCAATCATTCCTGTTGTTCCCGACAGTCCAACAGAGGCAAGAATAAGCGAAGAGATAATAAGAGTCATTAAAGTCATCCCTGAAACGGGGTTGGTACCCACAATGGCAATGGCATTGGCAGCAACTGTAGTAAAAAGGAATGCAATAACCATTACGATTGCTAAGCCAATTAGCGCATGCCCAAGGTTGTGAACAACACCAAATTGGAAGAAAACGAAAATTAGAATAGCAGTTAGAATTATTCCGCCACCAATTACCGCCATTGGTATGTCTCTGCGAGTTCGAAGTTCTTCCTTTGTTGCTCCACCCTTTCTGCTAAAGGTTTCAGTAATTGCCAAGCCGAAAGCCTTTTTAATAATTGAGCTGGAACGAATAATACCGATAATTCCGGCCATGGCAATTCCACCGATACCGATGGGTCGAATGTAGAAGGAGAAAAGTTCCTCGGCGCTCATGGCGCCAATTATGCTCTCGGCATTGGAACCAACGGGAATGGTCATTCCGGGTGCAAAGTAATTGATTATTGGAATTATTACAAACCAACCTACCATTGAACCAGCGGTAATAATTGCAGCGTATTTAAGGCCAATAATGTAGCCCAGCCCCATAACAGCAGCGCCAACATTCAACTTAAATACAAGCTTCGCTTTCTCGGCTAGCTGCTCGCCGTAAGGTATAACGCGGGTTGTGAAAACTTCGCTCCACCAACCAAAGGTTGCAATAATAAAATCGTAAATACCACCAATTAGCCCTGCTACTAAAAGTAATCGGGCCGACTCCCCTCCTTTTTCGCCGCTGATGAGAACCTCGGTTGTTGCGGTTGCCTCGGGGAAAGGAAACTTGCCGTGCATATCGGCAACGAAATATTTGCGGAATGGAATTAAAAACAGGATTCCCAGAACACCTCCCAGAAGTGACGATAAGAAAACCTGATAGAACTGCGCTTCGAGATTAAGAATGTAAAGCGCAGGAAGCGTGAATATTGCACCGGCAACAATTACACCCGAACTTGCCCCAATTGATTGGATAATTACATTCTCGCCCAGCGCATTTTTACGACGAGTGGCAGCCGATAAACCAACTGCAATAATTGCAATAGGAATTGCTGCTTCAAAAACTTGTCCGATTTTTAATCCCAAATATGCGGCAGCAGCCGAAAAGATGATTGCCATAAGTAACCCCAAAGAAACAGACCACAGGTTAACTTCGGGAACAACGCGCAAGGGCGACATAACCGGTTGGTACTCCTCACCTGGAGCCAACTCAGCGTATGCGTTCTCTGGTAATCCTTTGATTTTTTCTACAGATTCTGACATAAAAAAAATATTTAAGGTTATAAAATACTAAAACAAAGAAATTTAGAAGAATTTTGGAGTTAATACAAAATGAACTCCTACAATTCTTAATTTCTAAAAAGGCATCGCAAAGTAGTAAAATGATTTATAAAAGCATAATCCCAGCTCCAAATCGCCCCTTATCGCCTTTTCGAGCTGAGAAAAATTCGTGGTTCTCACAAATTGTACATCGATGAGAAGTTTCAATATTCTCATCTATTACTCCACTGGAAATCAATGTTATTCGATTTGCTTCCCACAAATCGAGAATAAACTTATCGGGTTTTTCGGCAGGTTTTAAAACATTATTATTCTCACCAAAAGCAAGAATAACTTCCTCGGCAACCTCCTTACCTATTTCGTAGCAACATGGTCCTGCTGAAGGACCAATTCCTACAATTAAATCTTCAGGATTGGAGCCAAACTCCTCTAGAAACGAATTAACTACGAATTGAGAAATTTTCAGAACCGTTCCCTTCCAACCTGCATGGGCAACCCCAATGGCTCTTTTTAACGGATCGTAAAAAAGGATGGGAACGCAATCTGCAGCTAAAGTAATTAAACAAACTTGTTTTGAGTTGGTTACCATTGCATCGGTAAAAGGAAACGCTGTAACTCTAGAATATAATCCACGTCCCCGATCAGATTCAAATGCTCTAGCCACATTTGTACTGTGAACTTGCCGTGCAAATACGAATGAGGTTGAATCAATACCAACTGTTTTTGCAATAATCTCCCTGTTTTGAAAAACATTCAATGGAATATCCGCCTGATTCAAACCCAGGTTCAGGGAAGAATACTCGTTTAAGCTAACTCCTCCATTCCTTGTCGACACAAAATGCGTAATTCCATCTTCAAACCTCGAAAGATTTTCAAAGGAATGCACCTGCGATTTACTTTTTATGTCAGCATGCATAGTTATCCCTTAATATTATTATTTGAGTATTAAAACAAATGAGGGTTTAATCAAAATTACCACTATTCAATATAATGGCACTTATAACCCAGAAGATTTTTCAAAGGGTAGGAATCAAACTATAATTTTTTTATAAAAAAAACATAAAAATTATTGACATATATAATTATCTTATATATATTTGCAGTGACAATATATCTGTTTCTAGTACTAAAAACATATCGATATGATCCAGAACAGTTTAATTAAAGGCACGCTAAATCCGATAATCCTAAAACTACTATCGGAGAACAAACGGATGTACGGCTACGAAATTACGCAACGCGTAAAAGAGCTAACCAAAGGTAAAATTGAGCTAACATTTGGAGCGCTCTACCCAATTCTGCACAAGCTTGAACAGGAAGGAGTAGTTCAAACCGAATCGGAGGTAATTAATAACCGAAACCGAATTTACTATTCCCTTACTGAAAGTGGGGTAAACACAGCTAAAGAGCGAGTTGCTGAGCTTGAAGAGTTTGTGAATACAATTAAAGGTTTGCTCAAACCTAACCTTGGTTTACAGTATGTACACGCTTAGTGAAAGTCAGGTTACTACCATTAAGTCGGATGTGAAGAAAGCTCAAATCACTTTCTCACATCTTGCCAGCGAACTTATCGACCACATTTGCTGCGAGGTAGAAATGGCAATGTGGGAAGGAAAAAGTTTCGAGGAAGCCTACGAGATGGTTAAGCAGCAAACCGGTATAAGCGTGCTGAAGAAAATTCAGGAAAACACACATTACCTAATCGACAAAAACTATCGGATTATGAAAATGACAATGAAAATTACGGGGAACGTTTCGCTGGCAATGCTGGGATTCGGAACCATTATGAAGCTAGTTCACTGGCCAGGGGCCAGCGTGATTCTTGTACTAGGATTTTTCCTGCTATGCTTCGTTTTCTTTCCATCGGCAATTTACACAACCTACAAGGAATCAAAAGCGAGCGCTTCAAAGTTACTCCACATCTCAATTTTTCTGGGAGGAGTTTTGTTTATGCTAGGAGTTCTGTTTAAAGTTATGCACTGGCCGGGAGCAGGAGTTTTGCTCTTAATTGGGTGGGCTTTTATTCTTCTTCTATTTTTACCGGTGTTACTGTTAACAAAACGAAAAGAACTTACAACTAAAAGTGAAAGGACAAATATTTTATTTGGCGTAATTGGTTTGATGATATTTGAACTTTCCACCATGTTCAAAATTTTTCACTGGCCAGGAGCAGCCGTTTTGATGCTAGTAGGATCAATAATTCTAATTACATTGTTCCTTCCCTTTTTCACGTATTACAATTTCAAGAAGGCTGGAAAAATTACGGGGCAATTCATATTTATTATTACAGGTTCCATTTTCTTTATCCTATTTAACACGCTCCTTGCACTTAATGTATCAACAGATATTCTTGGAATTTCCGCGAGAGAAGTTGAGAAATCGTTGGCAGTTGTAGATTACTTGCATCAAACAAACGATAAATTATATCAGGAAATTAAAATGCTTCCAGATAGCTCTGCAATCAAAGCAGAAAAGAAGCTACAACCCATCCATGAAAGTTCCCAAAAAATTTGTGACCTAATTGAAAGCGTCAAGGTTTACATTATAATGACAGCCGATGATGTAAGTAAAGAACGGGCAAAGGAGCTAACAACCCAAACACTCAACATCAAGAAAAAGAGCAACATGGATGTGGTTAATCATGCTATGATTGGCGAAAACTGTAATGGTTTTGCTTTCAATCTTAAAAAGGATATTGAAACATACAGCGATAATATTGCTGCGCTGGAACTGTCGAATCCGGAAGTGAAATTAGCTATTAGCAACCTACTTAACACTTCCGATGTTGAAATAAACAACCAAAAAGTAACCTGGGAAAACCTGAATTTTGGTCAATCTAACGTAATTTCTGCATTAATAGTTCTGACAGATATTGAACAGCGAGTGCTAAAATCGGAAATGCAGGTTGCCAGAGATATTTTAAACGGTAGTAAGTAACCCTTAAAACTAAATAAAAATGAAAAAGACAATATATTATTTAGGAATAGCCAGCGCAAATATCCTTTTTGTTGGAGCGCTTTTTAAAACCATGCATTGGCCGGGAGCATCCATTCTACTTACAGTAGCAATATTTTTGTTTTGCTTTGGCTTTCTGCCATCATCCCTTATTAATGTTTACCGAAACAACGACGAGAAAAGTGCTAAGTGGCTTTACATTGTAACATTCATAGTTTTTGCGTTTTGCTTAGTTGGAGCACTTTTTAAAATAATGCACTGGCCTGGCGCTGGTATACTTCTTTTGGTTGGAGTTCCACTCCCATTCGTTCTTTTCCTTCCCGTTTACCTTTACCATACCCGAAAGGCAACCGAACAATCGCTTTTCAACAATTTGGGAGTTATGTTTGGGTTAACTTTCCTTGCAGTTTTCAGTGTACTTCTTGCCTTAAATGTATCATACAATACGCTCGAAAATTTTGCGCTAAACACTTACCATAATGAGAGTTCGTTAAAATTTGAGAAACAGATATCGAAAACATTCGATAACCAGAATGAGGTAAGTAACAAGGCAAACGAAATTTGTACGTTTATTGAAGAGATAAAGATTGAAATGCTCAACGTAACTGAAAATCAAAAAGATTCAGAGACATATGCTCTCGCTCTCAACAAGAAATCAGCTTCGGTAATTTCAATTCTTATCTTCTCTGAGGAAGGAGAGAAATCTAAAGAAGAAATTCTTTCTGATATGGTAGCGGAGTTCAGGGAAATGGTTGTAAAATCGGATAGAACAAGCCCAGAGCTGAAGGAACTTGCAAACAGTTTGCTTTACCAAAAGTACGATTCAAGTAACACTAGTTGGATTAATGTGGAATTCTGCACCAATCAGCTTACGCCTCTGCTTAACGTCCTTACACAAATTCAGAGCAATGTGAAGTTTATTGATTCAGAGTACCTTGCCATGATGTAGATTCTGCAAAGTTTTTTAAAGAGTTCGATAGCCATCACATTTTGGTTATCGAACTTTTTTTTGGTGAAAACTTAAGTTTTATCAATGAAGCATATTTTCTAACTTTGGGTTTACTTTTTGAGTTGAAAAATCAATCTTAAATCTATTTAAAATCACTAATAATGAATCAACTAGTAAAACCATTTACCTTTCTGACTCTAGCATTTTTAGCCATTAGTTTTGCTTCATGCCAGCAAAAAGATGACCGCGACTACATTGTAAAAGTCGGCGATATTGCTCCCGATTTTACAGCTATAACAACTCAAGGCGATACTTTCAAACTTTCCGACAACAGAGGAAAACTCGTGATGCTTCAGTTTACCGCAAGCTGGTGTGGCGTTTGCCGCAAGGAAATGCCGCACATTGAGAATGAAATTTGGCAAATTTTAAAGGATAAAGAATTTGTCCTTGTTGGAATCGACAGAGACGAACCGCTTGAAACCATTGTGGAATACGCAAGCAAAGTTGGTGTAACCTACCCAATGGCTCTAGACCCGGGCGGAGAAATTTTTGCGTTATACGCAAAGAAAGGTTCTGGAATTACCCGCAACGTAATTGTTGACCAGAATGGTAAAATTGTTTGTTTAACACGCCTTTACAACGAGGAAGAGTTTAACAACATGAAAGAGCTGATTTTTAAGCTGGTAAAATAAATTTATGTCCGTTTAAATCTGATGATTGAGAATTTTTAAACAATTGATTTCTCGCTTCGCTCGAAATGACAATACTTTCAAAAGGTCAAAGGTGGGATAGGGTTGGTGGCGGCGAAGCCGCCACCAACCCTACCCATCTAAAAGTAATAACTTGTCATTTCGAGCGAAGCGAGAAATCTTTTATAGTTTTCTCGGATACTATTGAAATTAAACTAAACTAAACATTACAGATAACTACATAAAATTTTTTCTCATGAAAATAGTTTTTGCAGAACCAATCGGATTAAGCGACAGCGAAAAGTCTGAGTTCAAAAACGAAATGGAAACCTTAAACCACGAGGTTGTTTTTTACGATACACTTCCATCAAGCCAAGATGAAATTACCGAAAGAGCAAAAGATGCAACCGTTTTGGTTGTGAGCAACTACCCAGTTTCTGCAAATGTTATCGAAAACTCAGCCAATTTAAAATACATTACGGTAGCATTCACCGGAGTTGACCATATTGCCCAGGAAATCTGCAAGCAGAAGAATATTTCAATTTCAAACGCCGCTGGCTACAGCACGCAGGCTGTTGCTGAACTTACCATTGGAATGGCAATTGACTTACTTCGAAAAGTTACTCCGGCCGATTCTGTTACCCGAAGTTTGGGCGGAAGAAACGGATTTCTTGGTGCTGAGCTAAACGGAAAAACTTTTGGGATTCTTGGATTTGGTGCAATCGGGCAACGGGTTGCCAAGCTGGCAAAAGCATTTGGTTGCCGAGTTATTGTTTGGTCGCGAACAAGGAAAGATTTCCAAGGAGTTGAATTCATGGAGTTTCAAGAAGTTATAAAGCAATCTGATATTTTATCGTTGCATTTGCCATTAACTCCGCAAACTCAGAATTTAATTGGTATTCGTGAGCTGGAGATGATGAAAACCAGCGCTTTCTTAATCAATACTGCCAGAGGAAAAGTTGTGAATAACGCTGCTCTTGCTGATGCGCTGAACCAAAATATTATTGCCGGAGCGGCAATTGATATTTACGAGAACGAACCTCCGCTCGAAAGTAATCATCCGTTACTTTCTGCTCAAAATACGCTGCTTCTTCCCCACATCGGTTTTGCAACGCACGAAGCCATTGCTCTCAGGAGCAAAATTGTGCTTGATAATATTAGAGCGTGGTTGAATGGAGAACCGAGGAATTTGGTTTAGTTCAGTAATCAGTAATCGGTAATCGGTGGTCAGTAAAGAAAGTTGGCAGTTGGCAG
>DAOSWM010000007.1:0-12843 GCA_035380045.1 Tenuifilaceae bacterium
GGAAAATACTCCGGCATCAGAGTGCGGCTTACAGGTTAACGATGAAATATTAAAAATAAATGCGAGGAATACACGAAACATGTCTATGAATGATATTGTATGCCTCCTGAAAAAGAGGGAAGGGAAAAAAATTCGCATTACAGTTCTTCGCAATGGCGAAATCATTAAACTAAAGTTTAGGTTAAAAAGGTTAGTTTAACGTGAATTTGATGTAAACATCAGGTACAGCTATAATTATATGAAGCTGAAAAATAAGGTAATAAGGTCGTTTGTTTTCATAAATTTCTTGTTACTAAGGTTTATAATAAGTATTTTTAACCTTATTCGCTCATTTATTTATGAATAAAAATAGTGGTATAGGCTAAAGTACTGTATATAATTTATTTTTCTTTTGTCAAACTCACATTAATTTAATGCTACTTTCGTAAAATCATTATGCGACAAAACGATCAATACAACTAAAAAATGAAACTAAAAAATACAGAAAAAAACGAATCGGCAACCCCTTCTTCTTCCATAATTTTACTCGGAGTTTTAAAGGGCTACCTAAACAATCCGATTTGGTTTTTGATACAATCTAAAATAACTTTTAAAAAAATCAGGAGGGGGATTAATCTTGAATTTTCTGAAGAATTTATAAATACTTCAGGATTTATGGCCTGGCTCTACATCCGGTTGAGAGAGAAAATTGGACAGGAAAAAGCGTTTGAAATTATGCGTGCTGGAATCCTTACCACAGGCTTGGCTATTCAGCAGGCAAACTTTAGGAATGTTGAGAAAAAGAGAACGTTCGAAAACCTCAGAAAATTTCAGCAAAAGCTGAACAAGGAGGGAATCACAAAGCAAAATAAAATGGAGATTCTAGAGGAATCAGACAAAAAGTATGAGTTTAAAGTCACCAGCTGTGCTTTCTTCGAACTTTTCAGTCACCTAAATGTTCCTGAGCTTACCTCAATTATGTGTTCGGTTGACAATGCGATATTCAATTCGTACCTTCCTGAAAAAATTGTTTTCCACAGAAACGGAATAAATCACACTATCGCTGCCGGGCACAAGTACTGCGAATTTGTGATTGAGAATATGGAGTAAAAAGAATAGGAACTGATTCCATGAGAATTCTCCTAGTATCGGTTGGAACCCGTGGCGACATGGAGCCCTTTGTCGCAATAGGAGAAATCTTGATGGCAAAAGGCCATCAGGTAATTTGTGCTTTCCCCGAGCAGTTCAGGACGATTGTGTTAGAATCAGGGTTAGAGTTTGCCTCACTAGGAACAAACTTTATTAATATTCTGGAGAGTAACGATGGTAAAGCCGCCATGGGTGCTGCTACCGGATTAAAAAAAATTGTTGGCACAATAAGGTTAACCTTAAAACAGAACGATGCCAACAAGGAGCTGCTTTTCAAACAGAAAGAAATAGTTGAGAGCGTTCAACCCGATAGGGTTTTACATAACAGCAAAGCAATTTTCCCTTTCATGTGGGGATTAAAAAACAGAGGGAAAACTATTCTAGTCAGCGCGTTACCCTACTTACACTACACCAAAGGGCATAGTCATATCGCATTCCACAGCAATTTTGGCAGGTTCTTCAATAAGTTCACATTTTCGCTGGCGCATTTCGGAATGTTCGTTACAGTAAAAATCTGCTTAAAATGGCTAAACACCAACCAGAAAATCTATCGTAAGGATCTTCTGGAGATGCTCAGGTTTGGCAAATCAATTTACACAGTTTCACCATCTCTTTTTGCAAGGCCCAATTACTGGAGCGAGAACCTGAAGGTTTTAGGATATCATAAAAGTAATCGCGTAACCAGTTGGAAACCCGATAATGAACTAATAAGGTTCATTGAGAAGCATAAAAAAATTCTGTTTGTAACGTTCGGGAGCATGACTAATCCGGACCCGGAAGGGAAAACTCGAATTCTTATCGATATTTTGGAGCGAAATAAAATACCGGCAATTATTAATACCGCAGGAGGCGGACTGGCAAAACCAAAAAGTTTAAAGTCAGATCATATTCAATTTGTTTCACAGATTCCATACGAATGGATTTTCCCAAAAATTTACGCAGTAATTCATCACGGTGGTTCAGGAACAACGCATCAGGCGCTCGGGTATGGTTGCGCAACAATGATAATTCCTCACATTATCGACCAGTTTATTTGGAACAGGATTGTAACCCAAAAGGGTGCCGGTCCCAAAGGGGTTAGGATCGGAAAAATCAGCGTGAAAAACCTTGAGCCCAAAATCATCGATTTAATGAACAACGAATTATACAAAAGCAATGCCGAAGAAATCGGCAAGCAGATGATGAATGAGGATTATATGGATGAGTTGTGTCAAATAATTGTAGAGTAAACTAAACAGTTACTATCCAATTAGATTTTCCAACAGTCATCCCCAAGGAATGTTCTTCTCTTACAAAAGATAATCCTCTGAGCATTTTTGTCGTAGCACTTTCTATCCATTATTACCTTTGCCATCATTACTATCCGAAACAAATATTTGTCACAATAGCATTTCACTATCCGAGGAAGCTACATCTCGTCATGCGATGATTGCTGTTTGTCGACAGCGGGAACAACAAACTATATAAGTAGCTATAATTGGGGAAACAGAAAAAAGAACATTCGCTGTAATTTTTCTTTTTTACTAACTAAAACTAACAAACTATGAAAAGAGAGAGATGGATTAAAATGGCAATTTTCGCTATGGGAATAGGTGCAATTATTAGCAGCTGTTCGAAGGAAGAAGACATGATTGCTGATTTCGAGAATTCGGAATTGAAGACTAGCGAATATACCGTTAGACCCGATTTTGCATCGTTAGACACCAGACCCGCTGCAGTTATCGCTCAGCACCAAATGTATAGGACAAGTCCTGTGGAAGTTATTTCGCTAAAGAAAAAACCACCAAAACCCCCAGTTGATCCAGATCCAGGCGAAGATCCCACCGATCCTCCTGTTACCGGCAACGGTAAATATGCTTTGGTAATTGGCATCTCCGATTACGATGGTACAGCTAACGACCTTACTTACTGCGATGATGATGCCATGGACTGGAAATCTCTTCTCCAATCAGAGGGCTACTCAGTTACTGTACTTACTGACCAAAATGCAACCGCAGCCAACATTGAAGCTAAAATTAACGAACTCGCAAGCAACTGTGTTGAGGGTGCCGAGATTGCTTTCTGCTACTCAGGCCACGGAAGTAGAGGAAACATTATCTCATCAGACCTCTACTACATCAGCGCATCATGGTTCCAAACCAAGTTTGCCAACTCACTAAGCTCAAAAATGATGTTCTGCTTCGACGCTTGCCAAATTGGCGAAATGGCAACTGCCCTAAATGCTTCCGGAAGGGTTGTTGCAGTTGCTTCAAGCACCAACACATACTCATACGATGGCGATGCATCAATGCAAAATGGTGTTTTCACATACTACCAAATGGTTGGCTTCAACAACCTCAACTACACTTTCCTTGAACCCGATTGCGACTACGCAATAGTTGAGATGAAAGCTTGGGCAAAGGCTCGTAGACTAAGAGTTGCTCCTTCATACGTTGATTCTTTCTCCGGTGATTTCGATTTATAGATTAGAATAATAAAAAAAGAAGAGGCTGCCCTTTGGAGACAGCCTCTTCTTTTTTTATTGAATATTATTCTTCCACTAAATTGAAATCCACCTTTGTGATAAGTGCTTTGTAATCGCTGCCAGCAAAGAAAATATCCTCGTCATCCTCCTCGTAATACCAGTAGATAGTAACTTTCATCCCTGTTTGAACAGTAATATTCTCAACCCTTTTCATAACATCAAAAATTCTTTTTGATGAGCTGGTATTAAAATATTCAAGCTTAAAGGTGACCTTGGTTTCATTCTGAGGATTCTGGGAATACTCCTCAATCCACTTTATTATCGGCTGAAAAAACTCAATTACATTTTCAGGAATTGAACGACCCTCGAATATGAATTCTCCCTTCTCATTATCAAGAAGCACGTAGGGTGTTGTGCCCGTTTCCTTTATCTCAAATTTTTGCATACTATTCAGTTTTGAAATCTTAGAAGCAGCTACTCAAGTTTCTGTTCTTCTAGCACAATGTACTCATCTCCGTGGCCATTACGAACAATGGCATCCCAGTACCTCATGGTTATAACTGCTTCGTTCCCTGATTTCTTGCTTCGAATGCGAATTTTTTGCGTTTTCTGGCGTTCCATCTCTACCGACTCAAACTGAATTGGCATATTTGTTAATGCGTCCAGATCTTGCCCCAACATGTAAATCGACTCGTCGTCTTCCTCATAGCGCCATATAACATCCACATTATTGCCACGGCCGTGGCAAGCATCGAGGAGTTTCATCATCTCGTTCAAGTACTTGTTGGAGCTGCTGTTTGTATACTCTAAAAAAATTACTGCTTTTGTGTGCTCTGCTGGCGACTTAATGTATTCTGCAATCCAATCAATAAGGGGTTGCCAAAACGAAAAAACATCCTCAGTAATTGATCTTCCTTCAATTTCAAGCAAACCCTCCTCAGTAAAATTTACGTATGGGCAATCAGCTGTTTTATCGATAAGAACTCCCATAATAACTACTTTTTTTACTTTAGTATATGTTCCTCAAAATACTATTATCGGGTCTAAAGGTAATGTTTTGACGTAAAAAAACAAATCATTTAATAAATTATTCATTCCTAAAAACCCAATACCAATGTACGTGGTTTTTTAACTTTTGTTACCCTTTAGCAAAAACATTAGAATATCGCTGAAGGTAAAAATCCTGAATATAAAGGCAAAAACCACTATCGTTCCCAAAGAAAAAACAAAGCCAACATACCAGACACTAAAGACATATGTTGAAAAAATGGCTAGCAAAACACCAACAATAATAAATAATACAAAGGCTGCTGCCTTTTTTGCTTCGAGCACAATTTTAAATACCCTGAATGTTAACAGAACCTGAAGCAATGCCATGGTAAACTGAGTTATAACACTTGAAAATGCCGCACCTACTGCATGATATTTAGGTATTAACAACAAATTAAGACCTATGTTCAGTAATACCCCAAAACAGGAAACAACATTTAGATGCCGAAGGTTCCCGTTTGCAGTGAGCAGCGTACCAAAAATGTAGGTTACTGAAATAAATATGAAGGTAAACATTAGTATTCCTAAAATTGCCGACGATTCGCTGGGATGATGTACGTAAAGCAAATCCATAATGGGATTGCGATATATGAAACACGTAACAGCGAACGTAAACGAAGATACAGTTAGCAGGTTAAACGCCAACCCCAGCAGGGGCCGAACAGATTCATTCTGCTTTATCATTTTTGAGAACATGGGAAGCAGCAAGCTGGCAAAAAGGAATGGAACCATGTTGGCTGCATCGAGCAAACGAAAGGCCTGAGCATAAATCCCCGACTGAACATCACCATCGGGGAGTAATCGTTCCAGCATTACAGTATCAATTCTGGAGTAAACCGACATTAGAAGCACCAGAAGCGCGTAAGGATAGCTCTGCTTTAACATAGAGTAAAAAAAGACCCTGTCGAATCGCATGCGGAACGTCGACGATTGGTAGTAAACAATCGAAAATCCAATAATGGCAGCTACGGCATACGAAAGTGTTTGTGAGTATACGAACCACTCAATTTTAAATCCCTCCCTTACTGGTCCCCAAATGAGTAGCGCAGTAAAAAGAATCATGAGCAGCCTGTCGGTTACCGACAGCAAGCTATCGGTTTTGAACATCTGCAGGGCACTTATGTTACTACGAAAATACAGAATCAAACTCGACAGAAACTGGTTAAATGCCAAGAACCCTAAAAGCCAAAGCTGACGGCCACTATATCCAAGTGCCAGTCCAAAACCGAAACAGAGGAGAAAGTAAACTATAGCCATTAAAAACTTAATGCCCATTAGGTTGGAAAGGTACCGGGGAAGTAGCTGTGCGTGCCGGCTTATTTCACGGTTGTTGTAGTTTGTTAGGCCAAAATCGAGGAAAATATTCAGCAGGAACGAAAAGTTGAATAGTGCAAAAAACAAACCGTACTCGCTGGCTCCCACCATATTCTGCACGGTTCTGTCAATCCCAAAAATCCACACAGGCTTAACTATTAGGTTAAGCGCAAGTAGAAGGA
Organism: Tenuifilaceae bacterium; assembly: GCA_035380045.1. Lineage (GTDB taxonomy): Bacteria > Bacteroidota > Bacteroidia > Bacteroidales > Tenuifilaceae > DAOSWM01. The sequence continues at coordinate 6,139 of DAOSWM010000007.1, forward strand.
TCAGGTTTGTAGCAAACTTTTTTCTCACCGCACATTTCGTATCAAACTCAAAAGTAACTAAAAGCTTTTTACCCCCAAAAGCTTTACACAATAATTATAGCAGAGTGTGCGCATTTTAATTCACAAAAAAATGGTATTTTGGCAAACCAAATTAAAATCAGAATGAACATTGCTGTAAATACTCGGTTTTTAATTCATGGGAAGCTGGAGGGCATAGGCTGGTTCACTTTCGAAACGTTGAAGCGAATTACTAGCATGAACCCACAGCACCATTATTTTTTCCTTTTCGACCGCAAACCACACAGCAGCTTCGTATTCTCTAAAAACATTACTCCCGTTGTACTTCACCCACAGGCGCGTCACCCCCTGCTCTGGTACATTTGGTTTGAACTTTCGGTACCAAGGTTTATTAAAAAAAACAACATCGACCTACTGGTTTCTACCGATGGTTATATCCCGCTAAACCTAAACATTCCCATTGTGAACGTTATTCACGACATTAACTTCGTTCACTACCCCGACACCATTCCTACCCTGAGCCGCTGGTACTACAACCACTTCTTCCCAAAGTTTGCTCAAAGAGCAACCAGGTTGGTAACTGTAAGCGAGTACTCGAAAAACGACATTGCTAAAAGTTTCAACGTTGATCCCAATAAAATTGACGTTGTTTACAATGGCGCAAATGATGCATACTACCCATTAAGTCAGGAGGAAAAAAAGCAAGCAAGAGAAGTGGTTGCCAACGGGAACGAATATTTCGTATTTGTTGGAGCACTTAGCCCCAGAAAGAATGTTGCCCGTTTGCTAAAAGCCTTCGATATGTTCTGCACCGCAACCATGCTACCCTACAGGCTTGTAATTGTGGGTAAAAAGTTGTTTAAAACGAATGATATTACAGAGGTTTACGCTGGAATGAAACATAAGGAGTCGGTTATTTTCACAGGCAGGCTAGAAATTGAAGAACTCCGAAGGATTATTGGGGGTGCAACAGCCATGACATTTGTCCCTTTCTTTGAGGGGTTTGGTATTCCAATGCTCGAAGCCATGGGCTGTCACGTACCACTCATAGCATCGAATCGTACTGCCATGCCTGAGGTTGGAGGCGATGCAGCATACTACATCGACCCCTTCTCGGTCGAATCAATTGCTAACGCCCTTAAGATTATTGCAACCGACAGCAAACTTCGCGAAGCCTTGGTTGCAAAAGCCATTGAGCAAAAGAAAAAGTTTTCCTGGGATTCCACTGCGAAGCTTTTTAACGAATCCATTCAAAAAGTCATTTCTGAACAATATGGAAGCTTCACTTAAGCCATGCCTTAACCCTGGCCTACTGGAAGCTGGTTGCGACGAAGCAGGACGGGGCTGCCTTGCAGGTCCCGTTTTTGCTGCCGCAGTTATTCTTCCAGAAAAATTTTTCCACCCAAAACTCAACGATTCAAAAAAAATTTCGGAGAAACAAAGAGAAGAACTGCGAGTAGTTATTGAACGTGAAGCCATTGCCTACTGCGTTCAACAATGCTCCCCGCAAGAAATCGACCAGATTAATATCCTTAACGCTTCAATTCTGGCTATGCATAGGGCAATTAGTGGATTAGAGGTTAAACCTGATTTCCTACTTATTGATGGAAACCGATTCAAACCATACCCTGGCACCCCACATAGGTGCATAGTTAAAGGCGACTCAAAATTTGCTGCAATTGCAGCTGCTTCTATTCTTGCTAAAACATACCGCGACGATTTCATGCTAGAACTTTCTGAAAAGTACCCACCCTACCTTTGGCATAAAAACAAGGGGTACCCTACCCAAGAACACAGAAAGGCAATAGAAAAACATGGTGTTTCGCCACATCATCGTAATTCATTTAAACTAACCGAACGGCAACTTAAACTCAATTTGTAGAACAAAACCTAGTATTAAACTGTTTAACTACATATTTTTAATAATTTTGTAGGGTGTTAATTCGCAAATAGTTACAAACGTATTAAACCCATCCCCTTAAACCGAGTCTTATCAATCGTTAAAACCAAAAAAAATAACTGTAAACTAAAATAATTATGATGATGAAAAGATTTGCACTAATTCTGGTAGCTTTCCTGCTAACGTTATCTTCCCTTAGTCGTGCTGATGAGGGTATGTGGCTTCTGCCACTGCTAAAACAGCTGAATATTGAGAAAATGCAGGAAATGGGCTGTGAACTTTCTGCTGAAGACATATACAGCATTAACAACAATAGCATAAAGGATGCCATTGTAATTTTTGGCAGGGGTTGTACCGGCGAAATTATTTCAGAGGAAGGATTGGTTCTAACCAACCACCACTGCGGTTACGGAGCAATTCAACAGCATAGCAGCCCCGAGCACGACTACCTGAAGGATGGTTTCTGGGCCATGAGCCGCGAAGAAGAAATTCACACACCCGGCCTAACCGTTACTTTTCTGGTAAATATTCAGGATGTTACTGAAAAAGTAAACGCATCGCTAGATTTTTCCTTGCCTGAAAGCACATTGCAGGATTCAGCAGCTCAGGTTGGCCGCAGAATTGCGCAGGAAGCCACTGAAGGAACACACTACAATGGCCGTGTTCAAAGTTTTTACGGAGGAAATAAGTACTACCTTATGGTTTACGAAACCTTCACCGACGTTCGCATGGTAGGTGCCCCTCCCTCATCAATTGGAAAGTTTGGTGCCGACACCGATAACTGGATGTGGCCTCGCCATACCGGCGATTTCTCGCTATTCCGTGTTTACGCCAACAAAGATAACGAACCAGCCGATTACTCACCCGATAACGTTCCATATAAACCCAAGCACCACCTGCCAATTTCTCTGAACGGAATTGAGAAGAACGATTTCGCCATGATACTCGGCTACCCCGGACGCACTCAACGTTACATGACCTCGTGGGAGGTTGACGAACTCATAAAAATCGATAATGCCAACAGAATATACATCCGTGGAATTCGCCAAGACATTCTTCTCGAAGATATGCTGGCCGATGATGCTATCCGTATCAAATACTCATCAAAGTATGCAGGCTCATCGAACTACTGGAAAAATTCAATAGGAATGAACAAGGCCCTTAAACGCCTTAAAATATTCGACAAGAAGAAGGAGGAGGAGAAAGTATTCACCGAGTGGGTTAGCGCCAATCTCAACCGTAAAGAAAAGTATGGAGAAGCCTTGACTCTTATTAGCGAATCGGTTGAAGCAAGAAAGGACCTGTCGCACGCAACTCAGTACATTTCAGAAACCCTGCTACGTGGTACTGAAATCGTTTTCCTTGCAGCTGGAGCAGAAAAGTACATCGAGGATTTAGACTCAAAAAATGCTAAAGAGCTGGCTGAAACCGTTGCAAAAGTAAAGGAGAAAGCTCGTGCATTCTACAAAAACTACAACGCCCCCACCGATCAGAAGGTGGCTAAAGCCATGTTTAAAATATTTGCCAAGAACGTGGACAGCAAGTTCCAGCCTGATATCTTCAAAACAATTGAAATAAAATACAAGAACGATTACGTTAAGTTTATCGACGACATGTATAGCAAGTCCGTTTTCACCGACTCAACTAAACTTTGGGCATTTCTCGAAAAGCCATCATCAAAGAAACTCGCCAAGGATCCGGCATATATCGCAGCAACATCAATCTATGGTAAGATTCGTGAACTCTACAAAAATCTTGACCCTATTGAATCAAACTTCGACAAGGGTCACCGACTGTACGTGGGAGGAATTATGGAGATGAACGAAGGAGTACCCATGTACCCCGATGCAAACTTCACCATGCGCCTTACCTACGGTGAAATTCTCGACTACTACCCCATGGATGCCGTTCACTACGACTACATAACAACATTAAAAGGAGTTATGGAAAAAGAAGACCCCGATAACTGGGAGTTTGTAGTTCATGAAAAGCTGAAAGAGTTGTATAAAGCAAATGATTTTGGCCAATATGCCATGGAGAACGGTGAGATGCCTGTGGCATTCCTATCAACTAACGACATCACTGGTGGCAACTCTGGGAGTCCGGTTATTAATGGCAAGGGGCAACTTATTGGAACCGCTTTCGATGGGAACTGGGAAGCGATGAGCGGCGACATCGTTTTCGAACCCGAACTCCAGCGAACCATTAGCGTTGATATTCGGTACACCCTGTTTATTATCGACAAGTTTGCCGGAGCAAAACATCTTGTTGAAGAAATGACTATAGTAAAATAAACTTCCTATTTCATAAAAAAAATAAAAGCGACCCCAAAAGGTCGCTTATATTTTTTGAAAATTATTACGAAATCATTACGTTTGTCTTTGCCAAACAAAAAAAACTAATACATTTGTAAAGATTTTGTTTAAACACGTTATCTTTTTTTTAGTATTGCTTGAATATTTTGCTAGTTTCACTATATTGGTTTCGAATTAACCTACATGCTCGCAGTGGTAAAGCAAGAAAACATTTTAACTCATTTTGGGCCTCTTAGCTACGAAGAAATTGGCTTTTTGCTAAACAGGATGTTCGCATACATTGATAAGCAGGGGATGGGTATCACCATTAAAAAGAAGGTGTACTCAGCTATGGTGGAAAGTCTTGAAAATATCTATAAGCATCAGGATATAATTACGAATGATGCTGAATACCAGCCCCGTTTTACCTTAATTCATAAGGACAAAGAATTCTCCCTACAAGCTTCGAACACCGTTCTAAGCCATAAAACACCTCCTCTTCGCGAAAAGTTAGACAAAGTAAACGCTCTCGATAAAAACGGATTAAAGGATCTGTACAAAACAACCATCCTCAGCGGGAATGTATCACCCAAGGGTGGTGCTGGTCTTGGCATAATAAACATTGCCAAGGTTTCTGAGAATAAACTCTTTTATATATTCGACGAAATAAACGAAAAGTACACCTACTTTACAATTACTGTCACAATTTTACTTAATCAATTAAAATAATCCGTTCACCATGGAACCATTATACATAGAACCAACAGAGTTTACTCCCAAAGTTTTTTTCGATCCTGAAAGCAGCACTTTCGAAATATCGGGATTTTCCAGACCCGAGAATGTTATCGGGTTCTATCGTCCCATCTTAAAATGGCTTGAAGAGTATAACGAGAAAGTTCTTAGCCAAAACCTCGATTTTAGCAAAAGTCTGCTAACCATAAACATGAAAATGACCTACTTTAACTCTGCCTCCTCAAAATTCTTGCTCGATATTCTTCTTGAGTTTATGAAGTTTCATTCAAAGGGAAACGAGGTGGAAGTAAACTGGTTCTACGAGGATGGCGACGATGAAATACAGGAATCTGGTGAAGAAATTTCGGATATGCTTGGGTACCCATTTAACTTTATCTCATACCAACCCTAAAACAAAACCTGAAGACCAAACCGAAAGCCTCTACATACAGAGGCTTTCTTTATTTTGGGCTGTTTATTCATCAACTAAACTGATTGAACCGCATAAAGAATGATGTTATTCGTCAATAATTTATAGATATTCACCAAATTATTCGGAATAATTGTTTAATTTTCTTTATGCAATATGCTACCTTTTAGCTATATTGCACAAAAAACAGAAAATATTCATGGACCCACTAAAGATTGAAGGTACAAATATTTCGCCTCGGGTTAGCTTCGATAACACTGCCCGTATCCTCGAACTTAGTGGTTACTCCAGGCCTGAAAACGTAAGGGATTTTTACATGCCCCTTCTTCAATGGATTGAAGATTTCAAGGATTCAATTCTTCAAAATAAACCAGAAAACTCCGACATAGAACCCATTACCTTTAAATTCAAGTTTATATATTTCAACAGCTCCTCGGCCAAATTCATTTACGACATTATCCTCCTGCTTAGCAACGTTCAAAAAGAAGGCATCCCCATTAAAATATACTGGCATTTCGATGAGGACGACGATGAACTCCGAGAAGCTGGCGAGGAGCTCTCCGAAATGGCGCACGTACCATTCTTTTTCGTTGAGATAAACAGAAATTAACCTAAAATAATTCCTCTACCATATCAAGGGAGCCAAGATTATTAAATCTTGGCTCCCTTTGTGTTCGTCAATAATACAACACAAAAAAAGGGGCTATGAAAAACAGCCCCTTCCATTATAAACTTTTTTATTAGAACTTATAATCAATTCCAACGGCAATTACCATGGCATCGCGGTTGTACTCCTCTTGGTAACCTGTAAACGATTTTGTATAACCCTGATACATGGTTTTCATAAAACCAAGGTTAATTCCAATATTCTCGTTCACCATATACTTACCACCAAGTCCAATGGAACTTGTATTTAAACTGTGCGATAAATCGCTATGGTACTTATCGTTTGCTCCGGTTTTAGTCATAAGGTATCCGGCACTAACCAGTATTTTATCCGTTACCATATACTCTAACCCAAATGCTGCCTCAATGGAGTTACCATCCATAACCTCGGAATTTTCTACAAACTCTCCATTTAACTGTTTCCCATAATTGGCATTCTTATCGAAGTACATATGGAATCCTGCATTGATATTCAACTTTTCTATTGGCCGAACCCCAACTCCCACTGTTAGCAGTGAAGGCATGTCGCTTGGGGTTTGAGCACCATCGGTAAACATTCCGGTGCCATCAATAACCGTTTCGTTAGTTAGGGTAATATCAGCTTTGTGCTCGTACTTAACCGCCAGGTTAAACTTATCGGAGAACTTCATGTTTACTCCAATAAT
>DAOSWM010000007.1:12943-37558 GCA_035380045.1 Tenuifilaceae bacterium
CGTACTTAACCGCCAGGTTAAACTTATCGGAGAACTTCATGTTTACTCCAATAATTGGTGCAATACCGTGGCCAGTTTGAGCGGCATCAACTTCCTTGTTGGACGTGTTAGCTGCGTATCCAGCCATTATAACCGAATTTTGAGTAAATACAGGCGCTGCAATACCAAGGGTAGCCTGAGCAGTTTGGATATCAATTGCACCTATCGCAGCAGGTGGTAATCCTGCTGCTCCTAGCAAACCTTGTATTTGTGCAATTTGTTCAGCAGTTAAACCAGCTGTTGCCCCGTTGATAAGCAATGTTGTGCCAAGACCAGCATCAACAATCCCTTGTAATCCTACATAATATGTGTTTGCTCCAAAAGCCCACTGTGAAAAAGTGTTTGATGCATCGGTAAAGAATTGAGGCGCAGAAACAAGCGATGAGCCGTTGTACTCATCCCCAAAAGCTGGTTGGTTTGGATTAATCATCATATCCTTTAAATAACCAGTGTATGTATTTTTTGCGTAGATGTAACGGAATCCTATGCTGAATGAAAGCATCTCGGTAAGCGAGTAGGTTGCGTTAAATTGTACGCCCCAGTTCAGAGAAGAACCATCGAAGTTGCTTTTTACGCTGTACTGGGTAGTTGGAATTCCAGAAGCTGTTAGCAGGGTTGGAAGTACAGCTACCTGCTGCTCAAAGGATGGAAGTCCGTTCTCAAAACCTGCGCTTCCACCACCACCTATTGGGTTAACTCCCAGCGAGTAGGCGAACTTATCTTTCTTGTAAACTGCGTAGAATGTAGGGAATAAAGGAGCAGCAACCTTCCCCTCAAACTCCTGAAGGTTCATGTCGAAGGTGCTTTTAATGTTTCGTGTTTGAGATACGGTTTGGTTACTGAGCGACAGGTAAAAACCATCGCTTAGGTTAGTTAATCCGGCAGGATTAAAGTATGTGCCTTCAACACCAATGATTGCATCGAGGGCTGGCATACGGATAAATGAGGCACTCTGGTTGGTATTAGTTACAATACCTCCAGCATACAATGTTGCAGGTACAAAAACAACTGCAAGTAAAAGGGCAAGTACTAGTTTTCTCATAGGTCTTGTTTTTGAAGTTAGTTTGAGTTCTACCTAATTTTCTTTAGAGTTTTATTATTCACCTGTAGAAAGTGAAAAGTTTACATTAGCTAATATAATCTTTTTAAACACACGTCCACTTCAGAACTAAAAAAAAGGTACTAATTGTACCACTAAAAAATTAATATTCTGAGTCTATACTTAAACTTTTACTCGAAATTAATATCATACCTGCTAGTAATCAATAAAAATCAAAAATATGAGGAAACTTCATTTACTTATTATCACAGTTTCGGTGTTTGTTTTGAGCCAATTAAACGCCAATGGCCAAATAGATAACGGCTATAATTTTGAAGTCGTTAAGCAAGTTAAAACCACCCCGGTTAAGGATCAGCAAAGAACAGGTACATGCTGGAGCTTCGCAACAACTTCGTTTATTGAAACCGAACTATTACGAATGAATAAAACAGAAATTATTCTGTCACCCATGTTTTTCGTTAGGCATGCATACCTTACCAAAGCTGAAAGGTTTGTTCGTTTTCAGGGAACTATCAACTTCGACAGAGGGGGTCAGGCACATGATGTAGTAGATGTGGTACGAAATTTTGGCATTATTCCTGAGCAGTTTTTCAGCGGTAAAAATTACGGAGAGGAAGAACACGTTCATTCAGAATTAAATGCAATGCTAATAGCAATGGCCGATGTTGTAATTAAAAACAAAAACCGAACGCTTTCAACAGCATGGCAACCAGCTATTGAAAGCGTTGTTGATAGCTACCTTGGTAAAATTCCTGAAGTGTTCGAGTATGAAGGGAAAAAGTATTCACCAAAAGAATTTTCTCGCTACATGGGCATCAATCCCGATGACTACGTTGAACTCACCTCGTTCAACCACCATCCGTACTACCAGTCTGTTATACTAGAAATCCCCGACAACTGGTCTCATAAAACCTACTATAACGTTCCTATTGATGAGTTGATTCTCGTAATGAACAATGCGATTGAGAATGGTTACACCGTATGCTGGGACGGTGACACAAGCGAAAAAGGGTTTGCCTATAGTAAAGGTCTGGCCGTTTTGCCACAGGCAAAGGTTGAGGAGATGAGCGATAGTGAACAGGCAAAATGGAGCAATGTTCCAAAGGATAGCTTAACAATGAAACTTTTCAGCTTCTCCGAAATTGTTCCCGAAATTAAGGTTACCGAACTATACCGACAGCAAACTTTTGATAACTACCAAACCACCGATGACCATTTGATGCACATAGTAGGCATTTCAAAAGACACAAACGGTACCCAATACTTCATTACAAAAAATTCATGGGGAACCGATGATCATATATACGATGGTTACCTTCACATGTCGGAGCAATATGTTAGAGGTAAAACCATTGCAGTACTTTTGCACAAGGATGCTCTTCCGAAAGATATTGCAATAAAAATTGGCTTGAAGTAACCATTGAAAAATAGTTACCTGAACCTTTAAACCATTTTTGTGTTAATGTATCATAAAGGTACAATAATGAAAACGGTTTTTAGTTTTATATTTTAAAGGTTTTTCTTTGGATAATTGAATTTGTACAAGTTGCATAACGATGCTTTGCCTGTAAAAAAACCGTGAGGTTTTAGGCTATAGCGATAAGCAGAAAAGCCTTCAGAAAAGAAGGAGGTTAGTTTGCTTTTTCATGGTTCTTTTTAAGGTTTCCGCTGCCGGAGTATCCGGCAGCGGTTTTTTTGCTCCTATACAAGTAAATTGCATCCTCTAATTTGGGCATTATCCATTCTGCCTAACACCTCGAAAGAACCATCGGTATTTAACCTGCCTAAATCATCGGTTTGAATGAAAGAGCATGAGTTCTGGTTTGCCAAATCGATAACGTTTATGGCTCCCGATTTACAATCCGCAAGGCAACTAAAGGGATCGTAAGGATCGCGAATACGAATCTGCATCCAGGGTGGGCATCGAAAAGTTCCTTTACCTGAGGAGTATGCTTGCGATAGTAGTTCGGTCATTCCGTACTCGGAATGAATTGAAGAAACGCCAAATGATTTACATAGAATACCATGTAGCTCCTCACGCACCATCTCCTTCCGTCGACCTTTCATTCCACCAGTTTCCATAACTATGGTATTCTTTAGCTGAAAGCTAAATTTTTCTGCCAAATCAAGCAATGCAAATGAAACGCCAATGAGTATGACTTTTTGCCCAGATGAGTCAAGCTTTTCGAGTAAGCGAGCCAAGTCAGCCAACTGGTTAAGGAAGAAACCGCTGTTTGGGTTGTTACTCTGTTGAACTAACTCTTCTACCATGTAAATCAGCGAAGAGCCTTCGCGCTCCATGTAAGATGGAAGGAGCGCAAGAATGCAGTAATCCTCAGGATTTCCGTAGAAAAGTTTGAAACTCCTAGTGAAACTCTCCTTGTACAACGACAAGTTTGAAACCAAGTGCCGGCTTGTTTCGGTTCCAGTAGTCCCGCTACTGGAAAAAGTAACCTCAGGCAGCTGGTTATCTCCTAAAACATTATGCGATTTAAAGAATTGTATTGGCAGAAAAGGTATTTTCTCAACAGAATCAACACTTTCAGGTGACATTCCAAGCAACGAAACGTATTTTGCGTAAACTTTTACGTTCTTGTGCTGCTTACGAAAGGTTTCGATGGCACAATTCTGAAACTCTTCGTCCGTTTTTATGGAGAATATTTTCGACTGCAAATCCATTTAAAAGCAGAACCCTGTCAAGAAAAACTCCTGACAGGGATTTTTATTATGATGTTAAAACTAGCTTCTTATGGCTTTTATTCCGGGCAGCTCCTTCCCTTCCATGTACTCGAGCATAGCACCGCCACCAGTTGAAACATAGGAGATTTTATCGGCCAGCTTATTCTTGTTTACAGCTGCAACTGAATCGCCTCCTCCAACTAGGCTAAAGGCCCCTTTTGTTGTTGCATCGGCAATTGCTTTGGCAATTTCAGATGTTCCGTTCGCAAATTTTTCCATCTCAAAAACGCCCATTGGGCCATTCCATAAAATAGTTTTTGATTGGCTAATTACCTCGGAGAAATTCTTTACGGTTTCGGGTCCAATATCCAGCCCCATCCAGCCCTCAGGTGTTTTCTCCGTTTCAGTAATCTTTGTGTTTGCATTCGCATCGAATGCATCGGCGTTTACCGCATCAACCGGAAGAAGCACATTTACGCCCTTAGAGTTTGCTTTCACAAGAATTTCCCGGGCCAGGTCAAGCTTATCAACCTCACAGATTGAGTTCCCAATTTTTCCGCCCATTGCCTTGATGAAGGTGTAGGTCATACCACCGCCAATTATCAGGTTATCTACCTTTTCGAGCAAATTCTCGATTATTAAAATTTTATCAGAAACCTTTGCTCCTCCCATTATGGCTGTAAATGGTTTTTCAGCTGCCTTAAGCACCTTGTCCATTGCATTGAGTTCGCTATTTATTAAATACCCAAACATGCTATGGTTGGGAAAGTAAGCGGCTATAAGTGCGGTGGATGCATGAGCACGATGCGCTGTTCCAAAAGCATCATTCACGTAACAATTTGCCAATTTGGCCAGCTTTTTAACGAACTCCTTTTGGCGTTCCTTCACATTGGCCTTGCCTTCCTTCTTCTGTTCATCGGTCGCATCTTCAGGCAGGCTGTATGGTTTGCCTTCCTCCTCTTCGTAGAAACGCAGGTTCTCCAGCACCAAAACTTCACCTGCTTTAAGTTCCGATGCCAAATTTACAGCATCGATGCCAATGCAATCGGGAGCAAACTTCACACTCATTCCCAAATTCTTCTCAATTGCGGGAATAACATGTTTTAGCGAGTACTTTTCCTGTGGCGTTCCGTTGGGACGACCTAAGTGCGACATTAAAATAGCAGAACCCCCATCGTGTAAAATTTTCTTTATTGTTGGAAGCGCTCCGCGTATGCGGGTATCATCGGTAACCTCGAAGGTCTTCTTGTCGAGGGGCACGTTAAAGTCAACGCGAACAATAGCCCTTTTGCCTGCAAAACTATACGAATCAATGCTAATCATATCAAATTGTTTTAAAGTTATTCACTCACAAATATACGAAATACAACGCTACCGTTACCGCTAAAACCCTGATTTTTCGTTGCAAACGTTTGGGTTGGGCGCTCCAATTACATTGTACTGAAACATGAAACATTGCATACTTTTTCTTACCTTTGAAATCCGATTTAATTTGATATTAAAGATGAATTTTAAAGATATTGTAGGCCAAGAATTAGCAAAGCAACGGTTAATTAAGAGCGTAAGGGACAACCGGATACCACATGCCCAACTATTTACCGGACCAGAAGGAACCGGCAAGCTGGCGCTTGCTATCGCATACGCACAGTATATAAATTGTAGCAACAAAGGAGAAACCGACTCGTGTGGAACTTGCCCCTCGTGCCATAAGTATAGTAAGTTAATTCACCCCGATCTACATTTTGTATTTCCAATTTTTCTCACCGAAAAAAAGAGTGATGATGACGACGATGACAAAGGGCCCTCGGGAAAACTCAGCGACATTTTTATTGCTCAATGGCGTGAGGCGCTTCTCGAGAACCCCTATATAAGCGAAACCGACTGGTACGAAAAGCTAGGAAGCGATAAGAAGCAAGGAATTATTGGGGTTACCGAAAGTTCGGAGGTAATACGTAAGATAAGCCTAAAAAGCTACGAGGCTGAATACAAAACCATGATTATTTGGCTTCCCGAGCGTATGAACATACAGGCTGCCAACAGGTTACTGAAACTTATTGAGGAACCACCCCAAAAAACGGTTTTCCTGCTAGTCACAGAATCGCCCGACCATATCCTCAAAACCATCCTTTCACGAACACAAATAATAAAAGTTCCCCCGATAAATAGGGAAAATATTGCAACAGCATTGGTTGACCGCTTTCAGATGAATCCTTCGAAAGCGAATGATATTAGCCACATTGCAAACGGAAATTACCAATCGGCACTTAAAATTCTCAACGCCGACGAAGCGAACCCATACTTTAATTTTTATCGTGATTTAATGCGACATTGCTGGACAAAGGATGTTCCAAAATTACTGGGTTGGGTAGAGAAAATTTCTGGGTTGGGCCGTGAGAAACAAAAGGAATTCCTTGCGTACGCCCTAAGATTAACTCGTGAAAGTTTTATGCTCAATCTGGGGTTAAATGACATCGTATACTTAAGCGGTGAAGAGTCTGATTTTGGGCAAAAGTTCTCTCCTTACATCAACGAAAAAAACATACTTCAGTTCAACCGCGAGTTTAACCTTGCAATCGACCACATATCGAGGAACGGGAATGCCCAAATAATTTTTACCGACATGACCATGAAAATGGTCAAACTTATTGAAGGCAAGTCGAACAAAAAATAATTTCAAATGATTTTGCTAAATTTGCCCATTATTTCACACAAATAAAAAACCATATGAACAGGAGTATTTGCTCACGGGGCATTATTATTAAAAACGAGGAAGAGCTTGAGCACTCCGTTTGCCAGAATAACAGCTGCCTTAAATTCAGCATTCATAACTGGGTTGAGAAACTTCCCGAGCCACCAATAAAAACTGATGTAGTTGAGGTTCAATTCAAGAATACCCGAAAAGGATTCTACCGAAACGTGAACAACCTACACCTAAAAAAGGGTGATATCGTTGCTGTTGAAGCATCTCCAGGGCATGACATGGGTACTGTAACAATTACCGGGTGGCTGGTTGAGGCTCAAATGAGAAAAGTTGGATTTATCGAGGACTCAACCGAACTTAAAAAGGTGTATCGAAAAGCAAAACCTGCCGATATTGACAAGTGGCTCGAATCAATTGCGTTAGAAAATAACACCATGATTCGTTCACGACAAATTGCCGCCGACCTGAACCTTAATATGAAAATTGGAGATGTTGAGTATCAGGGCGATAAAACAAAGGCTATTTTTTACTACATCGCCGACGAGCGGGTGGATTTTCGTGAGCTTATCAAAATTCTGGCTGATGAGTTTAAGATAAGGATTGAAATGCGCCAGATTGGCGCACGGCAGGAAGCAGGAAGAATAGGAGGAATCGGTTCGTGTGGAAGAGAACTCTGCTGCTCGTCGTGGATTAACTCTTTTAACTCGGTTACTACAAACTCTGCTCGAGTACAAGAAATATCCCTTAACCCACAGAAGCTTGCCGGCCAATGCGGAAAACTTAAGTGCTGTTTAAACTACGAGTACGATTGCTACGTTGATGCTCGAAAAGATTTCCCTAAAACTAACATTCCTCTCGAAACAAAGGATGCCACATACTTCCACCAAAAAACCGATATCTTTAAACGATTAATGTGGTTCAGCTCTGATCCTAACTCAGCGATAAACTTAACAAGCATAAGCATTGAGAGAGTGAAGGAGGTTATTGAACAAAACAAAAAAGGTCAAAAGCCCGATAAGCTTATCGATATTACAAAGGAGCCACCAAAAGCTGCTGAGCTGGGATACAACAGCTCTATTGAACAAGATAGCCTAACCCGCTTCGACGAACAAAAATCTAAATCTAAAAAAAGAAGAAAATCTAAACGAAGAAGAAACAATGCGTAACATCAATTACCTTTTTTTAGCTATCTCAATAATTATTACTTCTTGCGATAATTATGATATTTACAACCAGAACATAATGATTCCCAATGAGGTTTGGCACATGGACAGCATTGCTCATTTCAATGTAAACATATCCGATACAGTATCATCTCACAATATATACATAAACCTAAGGAATACCGTTAACTACCCGAATAGCAATTTGTACCTATTTATTGAAACCCATGCGCCTACCGGTGCAAAACTTCGCGATACAATGGAATGCATCCTTGCCAACTCCCGCGGAGAATGGTTAGGCAAAGGATTTGGGCGAATCCGAGACAACCAAATTCCCTATAAAGTAGAAATCCGTTTCCCTTCACAAGGGGATTACCATTTCAGCATACAACAAGCAATGAGAGTCCGAGAACTGAAAGAGGTTGTATCAGTAGGCCTTCGAATCGAAACGACTAATTAGTACCCCTCCGTTTAACTCCATTATTTTTCAAAGTGTGGGAAAGAACAAGCTAAAAAGATTTGCCGAAAACAATACGTTTGAAAACTTATTCCAGCCATCGTTTCAGGAAGTATGGAACAACGATTTTACTCTAAAGGGGAAGTGGAATAAAAATTTCTTTAAAAACCAAAACCCAATAGTTCTTGAGGTAGGGTGCGGAAAAGGGGAATACACCGTAAATCTTGCAAAGAACTACCCTAACAAAAATTTTATCGGCATTGATATTAAAGGGGCTCGATTATGGAAGGGAGCAAAAGAAGCAGCTGAACTTGCAATGCCTAACGTTGCGTTCATCAGAACACGAATTGAACACATTCGGTCGTTCTTTTCAGAGAATGAAGTTTCTGAAATTTGGATTACTTTCCCCGACCCTCAACCCCGACCCTCAAAAGCCAGAAAAAGGTTATCGTCGAGCAGGTTCCTGAACTACTATCAAAATTTTACAAAGAAAAACGGGATTGTACATTTAAAAACCGATAGCCTGGGTCTCCACGATTACACAAAAGCCCTGGTTGAACAGAATAACCTGAAAATTCTTTACTGCACCAATAACCTTTACAACAGTAGCATCGCAGATCCGATACTATCAATCAGAACATTCTACGAAAAAATGTTCCTAGAACAAGGGAAACCAATCACATACATAAGTTTTGAGCTCGCTAATGATAGAGAGCTAAAAGAACCTGAATTTGAGTAACGAGAATTTTTTTGAGAGGGTATTCCAAGTCACCCGCCTAATTCCAGAAGGAAGGGTAACAAGTTACGGTGCCATTGCCAGGTACATTGGTTCACCACAATCCGCACGAATGGTTGGGTGGGCATTGAACTCCACCACTAACTTCATAGGATGGATTCCTGCCCACAGAGTAGTTAACAGGAACGGGCTACTTACAGGAAAATCGCACTTCCCTGGTAGCAACACTATGAAAGAACTCCTTGAAAGTGAAGGCGTAAAATTGGAAAACGATAGAATTATTGACTTCAAAAAAATATTCTGGGATCCAAACATAGAGCTAATATAACCTTACCTACACTAAATAATCTACCTATGCCAAAACCATTATCCCAACCATTTGTTACATACTAACTGAATATGTATTTTTGCACATTAATTTAAATCAAATAAAAACAGTGATGGTAACAGAACAAAAAGTAGTAGAAATTCTGAGAACCATAAAGCACCCTGAACTGGGCAATGATATCGTATCGCTTGAAATGGTTAAGAACCTCTCCACTGAAGCAGGAAAGGTAAGTTTCACCCTTGAACTACTTAAGCCAAACGACCCGTTCGCCACTTCAATCAAGAAAGCTGCTGTAAAGGCTCTACATGGGGTATTCGGTGAAACGGTTTCAGTTGAAATATTACTTCTATCTCCTGTGGCAAAGCCAAAGGAGTCACCCTATAAAGCAAAGGCTTCCGTATCTAGCGTAAAAAATATTATTGCGGTTGCCTCCGGAAAAGGAGGCGTTGGTAAATCAACCATAGCCGTTAACCTGGCCGTTGCTGTTGCAAGAACTGGTGCAAAAGTTGGATTAATAGACGCTGATATTTTCGGCCCATCGATACCCAAAATGCTGGGGATGGAGCAGGCTCAGCCCAAAATGATTAAGGAAGGTGAACTCGACCTGATTGAACCTGTTGAAAACTATGGCGTTAAGCATCTTTCAATCGGTTTCTTTGTGAACCCAAACGAAGCGCTAGTTTGGCGCGGACCAATGGCAACCAACGCCTTACGCCAACTAATTCATCAGGGTGCCTGGGGAGAACTCGACTACCTATTCATCGACATGCCGCCAGGCACAAGCGACATCCACCTCACCCTGGTACAGGAAGTTTCGGTTACAGGAGCTGTTATTGTTAGCACTCCGCAAGAAATTGCTTTAGCCGATGCGATTAAGGGAATTAGCATGTTCACTGGCAAAGGGGTTGATGTGCCGGTTCTAGGTTTAATTGAAAACATGGCCTGGTTCACCCCCGAGGAGTTGCCAAACAATAAGTACTACCTCTTTGGCAAAGAAGGCTGCAAGAAGCTTGCAGAACGAATGCACCTTCCTCTACTCGGGCAAATCCCAATAGTACAAAGCATTCGTGAAGGTGGTGATGATGGTACTCCTATGGCTTCAAAACAGGGAACTATTACCGATGCGTTTAGCGAGCTAGCCTCAAACTTGATTCAACAAGTTAACAAGCGAAACATTGAAAAACCCGCCACAAAAAAAGTTGAAATAAAACACAAATAAACATTTATTGCTATGTCAAACTCAGAGATCACTCAAAAGGTTCAGGAATCAATTGAACAAATTCGTCCCTTCCTTCAAAACGATGGTGGAGATATTTCACTTGTTGAAGTTACCGACGATTTAACTGTAAAGGTAAAGCTACTTGGAGCCTGTGGAAGTTGCCCCTACAGCATAATGACCCTTAAAAATGGCGTTGAACAAGCCATTAAGCGGGACATCCCTCAAATTAAGGAAGTTGTTGCTGTTAACTTGCAGCACTAGACACTACTCCAGGTAAGTATACCCATACAGACCCGACCTGTAGTTCGACAGGAACTCCTTCCCTTCCTCAGTAGTAATAATCCCCGATTTTACTGCTGAGGTTACCCATGTTTCCACCGTTCGAACCATCTTCTTGGAATTGTACTGTACGTAATCCAGAACCTCAGCAACTGTTTCCCCATCAATCACCTGATCGATGCTATAACCGTTTTCATCAACCGAAACGTGCACAGCATTCGTATCACCAAAAAGGTTGTGTAAATCGCCAAGAATTTCCTGGTACGCACCAACAAGGAATACACCAACGTAGTATGGTTCGCGAGGCTTTGGTGAATGTATGGGTAGATAGTACGAAAAATTCTTGGTAGATATGAAGTTGTCAATCTGACCATCAGAATCGCAGGTAATATCCTGAATTGTTGCTGAACGGTCAGGTTTCTCGTCGTGGCGCTGAAGGGGAATCACCGGAAATATTTGGTCAATTGCCCAGGAATCGGGTAACGATTGAAATAACGAAAAGTTACAGAAATACTTGTCGGACAAAAGCTTAGGAAGATGGCGAAGTTCTTCTGGTATATGCTTCATACGAGAAGTCATAGTTTGAATTTCTTTGGCTATTGACCAAAAAAGCCGCTCAATCTGAGCACGCGTTCTTAAATCAAGAATTCCAAGGCTAAACCTATCCAGGGCCTCCTCCCTAATTTGCTGAGCATCATGCCACGATTCAAGCATTCTGGGTTGATTAATATTATCCCATAGCTCGTAAAGTTCCTGCACCAGCTCATGATCCGATTCTGAAACCTCCTCATCTTCACCCCATATAGGTAAACTTGTGGTTTCAAGAACCTCAAATACTAGCACCGAATGATGCGCAGTAAGTGAACGCCCCGATTCGGTGATTACATTCGGATGAGGAAGTTCGTTCTTATCTGCGGCATCAACCATTGCCGATACAGCATCGTTAACGTACTCCTGAATGCTGTAATTCACGCTGCTGCCACTGTTGGCTGAACGAGTTCCATCGTAATCAACGCCCAAACCACCACCAATATCAACGAATTCAATATTGAAACCCATGCGGCAGAGCTCCACAAAAAATTGAGATGCTTCACGAAGCGCAATTTTTATTCGCCGAATTTTTGTTACCTGGCTCCCAACGTGAAAATGAACCAACTTGAGGCAATCAACCATTTTATTCTTCTCAAGAAAATCGAGCGCTTCAAGGAGCTCGCTGGAGGTTAACCCAAACTTACTAACATCGCCGCCGGAATCTTCCCATTTCCCGCTGCCCGAGCTGGCCAGTTTTATTCGAATGCCTATATTAGGCCTCACCTTAAGCCTCTTAGCAACCCTCTGAATGAGCTTCAGCTCATTCATTTTCTCAACTACCAAAAAGATTCTCCTCCCCATTTTTTGGGCAAGCAAGGCCAGCTCAACGTAATCTTCGTCCTTGTATCCATTGCAAATTATTAAGGAATCGTTATCAGTATTAATAGCAATAACTGCGTGAAGTTCAGGTTTTGAGCCTGCTTCAAGTCCAATGTTAAATTTTTTTCCATGGCTGACAATCTCCTCTACAACTGGGCGCATTTGGTTAACCTTAATCGGATAAATTATAAAATTCTTTCCCTTGTATCCATACTCTTCAGCAGCAATGTTGAAACAACTCGACATTTTCTCGATTCTACTATCAAGAATATCGGGGAACCTTAACAACATTGGAGTTGAAACATCGCGAAGCTGAAGCTCATCAACCAACTCCTTTAAATCAACCTCAACACCATCTTTTCGAGGAGTTACTGCAACATTCCCCTTCTCGTTAATGCTAAAAAAATTTATTCCCCAACCTCTTATGTTATAGAGCTCTGCTGAATCTTCAATACGCCATTTTCTCATGCTTAAGTGTTTTAAATATTGAATAACTAACCTACTACACCCTGTAAAGAAAGGCTTTCTTTACCTTTTACAAATATAGTAATGTAATTAATTTTGATCGTTTTATATTCTAGAAAAATTTATAAAGTGGTATCACCTTGCAAAATCCATCCAGAAACAACCCATGTGCTTGTATATATTTACATTACATTTTGTGAACGAAACACCTTAACGGCACTGTTCTCTTATAGCAGGCACTACCCGTACTGGATTGACTTTTAATGATAATAAAACGCTTATTTATTGATTATTATCACAAAAACGTTAATTAGCTGGGGTGCCCCAACGTTTTTTTACTACTTTTTTTGTAAAAAGCGTTAAAATTAGTTACTTTGGCATAAAATATTGATGAGGGAAGAAAGTGAGTTGAATGATATTTCATTCATAAGTGCGCATCACTTTATACAAAATACTGAATAACAGTAATAAATGAGAAAAACGGTTTACTTATTAACAATACTATTCCTTTCTCAATTACATGTAACTGCTCAAAAATCATCCTATTTTAAAAGGATTTTTGTTGATGCTGAGTACTATCTTTTATACGAAGAGTACAAAGATGCCTTGCCTCTATACCTTGAAATTCATAATTCATTCCCAAACAACGCCAACATTAACTACCGCATTGGCCTTTGTTACTTGAATATAATAAATGAGAAGCACAAGTCCATCCCTTTTTTTGAAGAGGCTATCAAGGATATCACCCCTATATACCGGGAAGGTTATTATACTGAGAACCAAGCCCCTCGTGAATCGTATTTGCACTACGGAAAAGCACTTCGGGTTATAGGTGAGTTTGGAAAAGCCCAGGAAGCTTTTAATAAGTACCTTAGCCTGCTAAACGAGGAGGATTCCAAAGAGAGAAACGTGGTTAATGCTGAGATTCAGGCGGTTGAATATGCCATACAAATGAAGGACAATCCCATTCACATTAAATACACATCAGTTGGTGGTAAAGTAAATACGCGATTCCCTGAGCTTAACCCAACTGTTTCTGCAAACAACAAATTGCTTATTTACACTTCGTCCCTCCAGTTTTATAATGCAATAATGGCAAGCTACTTCGATGGGCATGAGTGGAGCCACCCTTTAAACATTAACAGCCAACTGTTTGCCGATGGCCCCATATCAACCGTTGGACTGTCGTCCGATGGCCAATCCTTGCTTCTTGCCCGTAATGATAACGATGATTACAATATTTACATAAGCCAATTCGACTCTACAAAGAATTCATGGAACATAATTAGCAAGCTGCCAAAGGAGATTAACTCCAGAAGCTGGGAAAACTATGCTTCCTTCAGCCCATCGGGCGATACAATTATGTTTTCGAGCAACAAACCAGGCGGTAAGGGTGGTTTCGACATTTACTTCTCAACAAAAGTTGGTGAAAGTTGGTCCGATGCGAAAAACATTAGCGACATAATAAACACTTCTCTAGATGACATTGCCCCCATGCTTTCACAGGATGGGAAAAAACTATTCTTTGCATCGAAAGGGCATCCCAATATGGGAGGCTACGATATATTCGTTTCGTACCTTATGAATGGAAAGTGGACAAAACCCATTAACCTTGGATATCCTTTAAACACACCCGATGACGATGTTTTCTTCTTCCCCGTTGGGAATGGTTCATCGGGATATATTTCCAGGATGCTACCTAATGGATTTGGTGACAATGATATATACTTTGTTGAATTCGATTCTCAGCACAACAACATGCATTACATCGATAATTCAACAAGCAACATCCCTATAACCCAGGGACAAAGCAATGTAAGTAAAAATACATCCACCCAAACTGAAATTATTGGCCAATAAGAATCATATTTGAACATCAAATTCAACTAAACAATGTGTGCAATTGGAATGTTTTTCAGGTAGGTATAACTGTAAACAATCGATTTTATAAATGATGAGAGGATTTTTTCTTAGTTTCATATTTATCGCCCTTCATCTCATTGCTGTTGGACAAACCAAGCAGGAAATTGAAGAGCTATATAAAGATGCCAACTCATACTTCTACTTTGAAGACTATGAAGAAGCTGTTGCTCTATACCAGAAGGTACTTCCCCACTATGAAAACAACTACAATTTAAACTACAAAATTGGCATTTGCTACCTGAATATACAAGGGCACAAACATCAAGCAATTCCTTTCCTAGAGTTTGCCACGAAGGGCATTAGTAAAAGGTTTAACGAATTCTCAACGAAAGAGACCCAAGCACCTGTTGATGTTTTTTTCTACCTAGCAAACGCCTACTTTATCAACAATCAACTAGGAAAAGCTCAGGAAACATACGAAGAATTTAAATCACATATTAAAAGAGAATCGCAGTACAACATGGAGTACCTGAACCACCAGCTGAACACGCTGAAAAACTCAAGAGTACTCCAGTCATACCCAGTAAATTTCATCCGTAGCAACTTCGGGAAGAATGTTAACGACAGGTTCTCAAACTTTAACCCCGTAATATCAGGCGATGGGAAAACAATGGCTTTCACTTCAAAACGTAAGTTCTACCAAGCAATTCACATTTTGCGAAAGGATGAGAGTGACAGCTGGGGCATTCCTATGAACATTACCCTCGACCTGATGGTGGACGGCAACTGCTCAACCCTATCCCTCTCGTACGATGGAACCGAATTATTCCTTTTTAAGGACGATAACCACGATGGCAATATTTACGTTAGCTCCTTCAATGGAACATCATGGTCACCAATGAAAAAGTTAAACGAAAACATTAATACTAACTACTACGAAACCCACGCATGCATCTCGGCCGATGGCCGAAGTCTTTTTTTTACCAGCAACCGCAACGGCGGGTTTGGCGACTTAGATATCTACCTGTCAAATCGGGAGCCCGGAGCAGATTGGGGACCAGCCCAAAACCTTGGCCCAGCAATTAATACCAGCTTCAACGAGAATACACCATTCATCACCACTGACGGAACTACTCTTTTTTTCAGCTCAGAAGGACACAACACGTTAGGTGGATACGATATCTTTTTCTCCCAAAAAAAGGAGGACAACAGCTGGTCCAAACCAATTAATTTAGGATACCCTATTAACACAACCGACGACAACCTCTTCTACTTTCCTGTGAACGACGGATCAATTGGACTTACAGCGCTCTTTGATGATGACGGATACGGCGATATGGATATCTACGAGATTGAGATTTTCCTTCCTCGCTACCAAAAAGCTATCGTATCAGCAACCGACTTATACACCAGAAGCACTGAACTTCCAAAGAAAACACTTGTTATCGACACCATTAATTCACCTGGGTTTGCATTGGTTGACCCCTCGAAACCAACCCATATGCAATACATTAGCACCGATAAAAAATTCAAGATATTTTTCGAGGGTAAAGGCTTCAACATGCGTGACCAAGCCAAAATGACACAAAAAATTATCCCAACTACACCTTCAGCTACCGCTGAAAAAATTGAAGTAACAAAGCAACCCCTTGCCGAGATAACCGTTGAGAACCCGAAGGATTCCCTGCTACATCAAGTGCTTAAAAATCTTCCTCCCGTAAAAAATATGGAAACTATTGCAGAACAAGAACTTAATTCTGCCATTAAACCACAGGAACAAAAAACTGATAGTACCAAATTTGAAGTTAAAACCTACACCGAAACAGAACTAGAAGCGAAGGCAAGAGAAGTTGAAATTATTTCGAACCTGCTTATTGCAATTGCCGATGAGAGTGTTAAACCCCTTATTGAGGATGCAATTTTTCGTTCATGGCAAGTCCCTCCTAGCTTGCTAATGCTTCAGACAACACGTTTAGCTATCGCCGCCGATTCGCTTGGACTATCGGAACAGTTTCTTGAGATTTTCACCAAGCTACTCGATATTATAACTCAAAATAATGAGAACCCATCAATTCATTCAAGGCAAATCGCGTCAAAGGAACAAAACGAAAGGTTCTTCTACACGCTACAACAAATAAAAAAGGGAGCTACGGCTGGGCTCTCACAACTCATTGATAACGCAATTATTTCAGACCCAAGCATCAATAACTTCGAATCGTTATGGAAATACCTTTCACAGAATTCGAACGGCGAAATTGAACAATACATTCCCGAACTACTATCTCTGTTGGCAAAGCATAGCGTAGAGGAGTACTTCAAATTATCCGAACTACAGAAGGAGCTGGTATACAAACAAGCAACATCACAGAAATTGAACAACAAATCTTGGCTTATTATAGCTGTTTCTATCCTAACCTTCTCATTTATTAGCATTATTCTATTAATAAGAAGGAAAAAAAGGAAAGGGAGGAAGGTAAACGAACCTAGAAAAGCCGATGCTGGAAAATAATATTTTCAACAAAGCAACTATAACATAATTTTACATTAAAAAAATAAAACCATGAGCGTTAATAAAGTGATTCTGATTGGCAACGTAGGGAAAGACCCTGAGGTGAAGCATCTTGAAAATGGTGTAACCGTTGCCCGATTTCCCCTTGCAACCAACGAAACCTACACCGATAAGAGCGGACAACGAGTAACACAAACCGAGTGGCACAACATTGTTGTATGGAGAAATCAGGCAGAAATAGCTGAAAAATATGTGAAAGCAGGAAAACTCCTTTACATTGAGGGTAAACTTCGTACATCGGTTTACGAGGATAAAGAAACCGGGGCGAAAAGATATTTCACCGATGTTCAGTGTAGTACCTTTCGGTTCCTGGGGCCAGCCAACACTTCCGATGCACCTCAGCAAGAAAGTGTTTCTTCTGCCGGCACTCCGCAAAACAACCCAGAACCCCCAATGCCTGAACCAGAGGACGATTTACCATTCTAAAAATTCATGTAACTATTTCGTATTTTGGCCAGCATCCTACACACAAGCGTTACATTGTTATCGTTTCTCTCCGGAAACCTTACATTTGGCATAGTTGCAGGTTTTATTGTATTACTAGTGCTTCTTTTACTTTCGAGCTTAGTTTCCGGTTCGGAATCATCTTTCTTTTCGCTAAGCCCAACTCAGGTTAATAAGCTAGAAGAAGAACCTGGAAGAACCAACAACACCATAGTTGATTTACTGAAACGGCCAGAACACCTGCTAGCCTCCATTCTTATTGCCAACAACCTCATTAACGTAGGCATAATCATTCTTTCAGCATACCTAACTAACTCTCTTTTCGATTTTTCAGGCTCCGAGATATTAGGTTTCATTATTCAGGTAGTTGTAATCACATTTATCCTTCTACTTTTTGGAGAAATTCTTCCTAAAATTCTAGCAACAAATAAACCTCTTCCGTTTTCGCGGTTAATGGCACTCCCTCTTCTAGTTTTAACAAAAGTTCTAAGGCCTCTCAACTACCTTCTAGTTCGTTCAACCGCCCAAGTTAGCCGACATTTTAACCCCAAAAGGAATATTTCTATCGATGACCTCAGCGAAGCGCTCGACATTACTTCGGGACAACACCCCGAAGAAAGAAAGATTTTGAAGGGGATTGTAACTTTTGGCCACATTGAGGTTAGGGAAATAATGAAGCCACGCCTTGATGTTGTGGCCGTTGAACTAACAACGGGATTCAATAAACTTAAAGCTATTGTTGTTGAATCGGGTTATAGCCGCATCCCTGTTTACAACCAATCATTCGATGAGATAGAAGGACTTCTATACGTGAAGGATTTACTGCCATACATCCATGAGCCTGAAGACTTTAACTGGCAAAAACTAATCCGTCAGCCCTACTTTGTTCCCGAAAGTAAGAAAATAAACAAGCTACTAACAGAGTTTCAATCCAATAGAATTCACATGGCCATTGTGGTTGATGAATACGGAGGAACTTGCGGTATTGTTTCTCTCGAAGACATCCTCGAAGAGATTGTTGGTGAGATTTCTGATGAATCAGATGAAGAGATATCGCTATACACTAAAATTGATGATTACAACTACCTTTTCGAGGGGAAAATACTACTCAACGATCTGTGCAAAGTTCTTAACCTAAACGATTCTATCTTCGATAGCGTACGGGGCGAAGCAGAAACCCTAGCCGGGCTTATTCTTGAAATCACTGGCCAGCTTCCTGAGAGAAACACTATTGTTAACCACAAGCAGTTTAAATTCACCATTGATTCAGTTGATAACAAGCGTATTAAACGCATTAAGTTAACCATAAAAAAAGTAAACGAGCAATGATTCGAAAACGAAATTTCTTTTGGTTAACGCTAATAATTCTACCTATTATTCTGCTGGTTTACAGCTGTAACGAAAGTTCAACACCTAAGCCCAGAGGCTACTTCCGCATTGATTTCCCTGAAAAAGAATACCAGCTACTCGATAGCATCTATCCATACACATTCATGTACCCTAAATACGCTGAAGTTGTTGAGGATAATAGTTGGAATGCAGAAAAAAACTGGATCAATATTGATTACCCCCAATACAAAGCTCGCATTCACATTAGCTACAAGGTGGCACAAGGCAAACTCGACTCGCTTCTGGAAGATTCACGCAAGTTGACCTACAAACATGCTCTGAAAGCAGATGCCATAAATGAAAAAGTTTTTTCTAACCCGCAAAACCATGTGTATGGTATTGTGTATAATATTAAAGGGAATGCTGCAAGCTCGTGGCAATTTATGGTTACCGATTCTAATAAACATTTTTTACGTGGAGCACTATACTTTTCATTAACCCCGAATAAGGATTCCCTATCTCCTGCAATAGATTTTATAGGAGAAGACATTATACACCTTATTGAAACGCTTAACTGGAAGGATACCAACAGCAAATGAAATGGGAATAGTTGACATAACAAAAGGGAACGATTATTCCATTGGAATTTGGAAGCTTGAAGAAGATGAGGATGAAAGCAAGCTTAAAGAGATTGTTGGGGGAAACCTATTCCCCGGACTCGATAAAATCAGCAACCCAAAAAGAAGACTCGAGTGGCTTGCCGCCAGGTGTTTAATTAGAGAGTTCGGCCATATCGGCTTGGTTCTATACCATCCAACTCGTCGCCCATTCCTGGCACACTCCCGTTCACACCTCTCAATTAGTCATTCCTACCCCTACGTTGCGGTTATTATCAGCCATAGTTCCTACGTTGGAATTGATATCGAATCATTCGAAAGAACCTTTACCCAGGTTGCAGACAAGTACCTATCGAACAATGAGAAAAAATGGCTCGACCAAACCAACAACAAGAAACTTGCGTTAATATGGAGCGCCAAGGAAGCCCTCTATAAACTTCCCGGGATGGAAGGGCTGGGCGGTGCTGACATGGATATTAAACCTTTCGAACACATCAACGATAAAGGAAAGCTTAAAGCATCAATTAGGCTTGGAGGTACTATTCAAAATTTCAACCTCGATTTTTACTATCTTAATCATTACAACGTGGTATGGGTTGGTTGCGATCCAAAAACTTTAATGTGGTAACATGTTTTACAACAAAATTATTGAGTCGAGCCAAGGGCTCTTTACAGTACTTATCGACCCCGATAAATACGACGAGCCTGCTATTAGAAAAATCTCTGCACTAGCCTCAACTTGCAACGTTGACTTCTTCCTGCTGGGAGGCAGCTTTGTAAAATCGAATATGGAGGCCACGTTAGATTATATTAGACGATACTCAAACATTCCTGTTATTCTTTTCCCGGGAAGCCCTCTTCAATTCACCTCGAAAGCAAACGCAATTTTACTTCTTTCACTAATATCTGGTCGAAATGCCGATTTTTTAATTGGCAACCACGTATTAATTGCCAATGCTTTAAAGGAAAGCAAAATGGAGATTATTCCTACCGGGTACATTCTTATAAGCAACGGGCATCCCACATCGGTTCAGTACATGAGCAACACAATGCCTATCCCGTTGAATAAACCAGAAATTGCCGTTTCAACGGCATTAGCTGGGGAGCAACTTGGGCTAAAAGCAATTTATCTTGAAGCCGGAAGCGGGGCGAACGCTCCAATTCCTCCAAGAACAATTGAGCAGGTGTACAATAATGTTAGCATCCCAATTATTGTGGGAGGAGGAATAAAAACCCCATCACAAGTTAAATCGGCTCGTGATGCTGGCGCAAAAATGATTGTTGTGGGTAACAGCCTCGAAGAAGATCCTGAAGCACTATGTAAGTTAATATCTGCATCAAAATAAAAAAAGGTGCTCAAGATAATTTTCAGCGAGCACCTTTTATATTTTCAATTGAGGTTACTACATCTCAAAAGTTTCACCGCTATGCAGCAAATCGTCAACACAAGTTATTTTGCTTTCTTTTTGTATCTCTATTAGCTGATCGCGAACATTGTCATCGTATGTTGGGAACTTAACTGCACGAATTACTCCCAACGCCATTGGGAATTCGGGAGCATTCATGTTTGCGAGCATCACGTGAAGTCCAGGATTAGGCTCGTACGCATTGTGAACCAATATATTGTCAATTGTGTAACCATTCTCTCCCAGTTTCACCACTTTTAGCAGGTTATTCTCCAGAACCAAGCCTTTATCTTTCTTCTCCCCAAAAAGCATTTTTTCACCATGCTTAAGGTAGATTACTCTTTCTAAACGATTCTCCTTGTCGGTATAGTATGCGTGGGTTCTATCGTTAAAAATCACACAATTCTGCTCAACAACAACAACAGAAGTTCCATCATGTTTTGCAGCTTCAACCAGAACCTCGGCTGTGTGCTTCACATCAACATCGATGCAGCGGGCAAAGAATTTGCCTTGTGCTCCAATAATCAGTTCACCTGGTCGAAAGGGTTGTTCAACAGTACCGAATGGTGAAGTTTTAGTAACTGAACCCAACTTCGAGGTGGGGCTATACTGGCCTTTTGTCAGCCCGTAAATTTCGTTGTTAAACAGGATAATATTAATATCAATGTTGCGTCGAATGGCGTGAATAAAATGGTTTCCACCAATTGCCAACGCATCGCCATCGCCTGTCATTTGCCAAACGCTTAACCTAGGATTTGCAACCTTTATTCCTGTTGCTATAGCAGAAGCTCTGCCATGAATGCCGTGAAAACCGAAGGTATCAACGTAGTATGGGAAACGGCTTGAGCAGCCAATTCCCGACACAAACACATACCTCTCTTTGCTGTAATCAAGTAGCTCCGATACTTCGGGGAGTGCTCTGTAAACCGAGTTTAGGATAGCGTGGTCGCCGCAACCGGGGCACCAACGAACTTCCTGATCGCTTTTGAAATCCTGTGGAGTATAATTATGTTTTCCCATGACTACTTCGCCTCCAATATTTTAATAAATTTTTCTTCTAGTTCTACTACTGTGAATGGCAAACCTTGAACCTTATTGTACTGTAGGTAGTTGTATTCTTGAAAGTTCATTCTGAGATAGTTTGCCAACTGCCCCATATTCAACTCACACACCAACAGTTTTTTATAGCGTTTAAATATTTCACTAAGGTTTTTTGGTAGTGGGTTAAGGTAATTAAGGTGGCATAAAGAGACGCTCTTCCCTTTTTCTCTTAAATTTTGAACTGCAGTAAGTACGTGGCCGTATGTCCCCCCCCAGCTTACCACTAAAAGGTCACCTTCCTCATCTCCAATCACTTCTTGTATTGGGATATAATTTTTTACTCGTTCAACCTTTTCTGCTCTTACATCAACCATTCGCTGGTGATTCAATGGATCATGCGAAACCGAACCTTTAATGTAATCTTTTTCGAGTCCTCCAACTCGATGCTCAATTCCTTTCTTTCCTGGGAATGCCCACCCACGAGCCAAGGTTTCTGGGTTGCGTTCGTATGGTTGGTAGCTGGGTGTGTTCTCCTCCACAATGGGAGGTTTAATCTCAGGAAAATCCTTCATGCTGGGGATTAACCAAGGTTCAGTACCATTAGCAAGATATCCATCGGTTAGAAGAATTACTGGAGTCATATGCTCAAGAGCAATCTTCGAAGCCATAAATGCGTAATCGAAACAATTGCTTGGAGTGCTAGCTGCTATAACCACCATGGGGCATTCACCATTACGCCCGAATAACGCTTGGTATAAATCGCTCTGCTCTGTTTTTGTTGGTAAACCGGTTGATGGACCTCCACGCTGAACGTCAACAATTACAAGAGGAAGTTCCGTCATAACTGCCAACCCCATAGCCTCTGATTTCAATGAAAGGCCCGGCCCTGATGTGGTTGTGATAGCAAAATTCCCAGCATACGATGCTCCTATTGCAGTACAAATTCCTGCAATCTCATCTTCAACTTGTAGGGTTTTCACGCCAAGATCCTTCCGCTTTGCTAACTCTATCAGTATATCGGTGGCAGGAGTGATTGGGTATGACCCACAGAAGAGGGGTAACTTTGCCTTCTCAGAAGCTGCAATAAACCCCCAAGCAGCTGCAGTGTTCCCATTTATGTTTCTATATAAACCTTTCTTAAGGTTTTTTGCTGGGCTAACCTGGTAGGTATTTGCAATTGCCTGAATATTACTGGTGTAATTATACCCGTCGCGTAATACCTTTTTATTGGCATCAATAACCCGAGGTTTTGATTTGAATTTTTTCTCAAAAAATTTCTCGGTGTATTGCAAGGGGCGCTCAAACATGTAGTATACCATTCCTAATGCAAACATGTTCTTGCTCCTTACAATGCTCTTGTTATCCAGGTCGGTTTCCTTTAAACTTTCTTTGGTAAGAGTTGTTATTGGTGCAAAAATTGTTTTATAATCCTCAAGTTTTAGCTCTGCTATTGGGTCATCCGTTTTGTAACCAGCACGCTGCAACCCCTTCTCGTTGAAAGTATCGCTATCAACAATAATTGTTCCGCCTGGTTTAACCCATTTGGCGTTCGCTTTCAATGCTGCAGGATTCATTGCTACCAATACATCGCAGTAGTCGCCAGGTGTGTGTAACTTTTTGCTACCCACGTGAACCTGAAAACCGGAAACACCCCCAATGGTGCCCTGAGGGGCACGAATTTCTGATGGGTAGTCGGGGAATGTACTAATGTCGTTCCCAAAAAGAGCTGATGCATCGGAGAACAGGGTACCGGTTAGCTGCATTCCGTCTCCAGAATCACCCGAGAACCTAATTGCAACCTCTTCTAAATTAATGGTTTGTTTTTGTTTGTCCATAACGGCCATTATTTATTATAATCGTTCATGAGGTAAGAATTAAATGCAAATGCATATAAAATAGAGTTCTATTTTATATGCATCTAACTGATTTTTAATTATTTCAAACTTTCTTGTTTGTTTTAATTATAGTACAAAATTAGCTTTTTTATAGAATGAATCGCCTTAAAATCATTTTTTTTCACTGTTTAATAACATGAATAAAATCCCATTTAAATCGATTTCGACCGAAACATTCTAAACAAACTGATAAATAAGCGTTTGAATATTTCATCTATTTTTGTACCTCAAGTTAATTTATAAGAAGCTAATTTTGTACTATAAATCTTATAAAATGGCACTAATAAAACCACTCAGAGGGGTTACTCCAAGAATAGGGAAGAACTGTTTTCTTGCCGAAACAGCTGTTATTATTGGCGATGTAGAAATTGGCGATGATTGTAGTATTTGGTATGGAGGGGTTCTTCGTGGCGATGTTAACTATATTCGTATTGGGAATAGAGTTAGCATACAGGATAATGCAGTTATTCATTCGACCTACCAAAAAACAGTTTCATTAATAGGTGATGATGTTACAATTGGTCACAATGTATGCATTCATGGGGCTGAAATTAGGAACGGAGCTCTAATAGGAATAAACGCAACAATACTTGATGGCGTTGTGGTTGGTGAGGGTGCTATTGTAGCCGCTAACGCCTTAGTATTAAACAACACCATCATTGAGCCCGGTTGCGTTTATGGTGGAGTCCCCGCAAAATTTATTAAAAAGGTGGACGCTGAGATGGCCAAACAATACAACCAGCGAATTGCCAGAAGTTACCTAATGTATGCTGGATGGTATAAGGAAGGGAATGAATGAATGAATGAATGAATGAATGAATGATTGATTGATTGATTGATTGATTGATTGATTGATTGATTGATTGACCTGCTTGCAGCATGGAGGGTGGTTCAATTATAACTAACCTAGCACAA
>DAOSWM010000007.1:37658-83695 GCA_035380045.1 Tenuifilaceae bacterium
TGATTGACCTGCTTGCAGCATGGAGGGTGGTTCAATTATAACTAACCTAGCACAAACTACTCTTTCTCAACATCTACCTCATCAGATTCAGGCTCCTCTCCCTCAACAAACCTTCGTATTTTTATGTTGAATGCTGCCATGAATATACTCATTAACGGGCTAATGATATTAAAAAAAGCGTATGGTAAATATGACAATACCGGAACTCCAAGCACGGCTGATTGTGTTGCTCCGCATGTATTCCAAGGGATTAAAACCGATGTTACGGTTCCCGAATCCTCCAACGTTCGGCTTAACACTTCCGGTTTTAGCCCTCTCTCCCTGAATGTTTTAGAAAACATTCGCCCAGGCACTACGATTGAAATGTACTGATCTGAAGCTGTGATATTAAAAAACAAGCAGGTTCCAACTGTTGTGGCTACCAATGAGCCCGTGCTTTTAGCCAGCTTAATAACGCTTTGCGTTATACGAACCAGTAACCCGGCTGACTCCATGACCCCTCCAAAAATCATTGCCGAAATTATCAGCCAAATTGTATTCAGCATACCTGCCATTCCCCGCGTAGAAAGCAAATCATTCACCTCTGCTACATCTGTTGTTACTGAAATATCACCAAACATGCTTTGCATTGCTGCTACGTACGAAGCCATAATATAGCTGCCAGTAATACCCGAAACCTGCCGAATAATATTGGGTTGAAAAATAATGGCAAACAATGCTCCCAGTAAGGTGCCAATAAGGATTGCTGGCAGTGGAGGCATCTTCTTTACAATAATAGTAATGAGAATTATTGGCACCAGAAAAAGCATGGGTGTGATGTTAAAGGTGCTTGAAATTGCATCGAGAGTGTACTGGATGTCAGTATTTACAATGCCCGACTTATGTGTTAATCCTAAAAAAAAGAATATTACTAGCGTAATAACTATTGACGGTGCAGTAGTGAAAACCATGTATCGAATGTGGGTAAAAAGATCTGTTCCGGCCATAGCTGGAGCTAGATTTGTGGTATCGGATAGTGGCGACATTTTATCGCCAAAGTATGCTCCTGAAATAATTGCCCCTGCTACAACTCCCTCATTAAATCCAAGTGCATTTCCAATGCCAAGAAGTGCAACACCAATAGTTGCCACGGTTGACCATGAGCTACCTGTTGCCAATGATACCAAAGAACAAATTACTACGGTTGCAGCCAAAAAAATGCTTGGATGCAATATTTTTAGGCCATAGTATATTAAGGCGGGCACTACCCCACTTAACAACCATGTTCCTGCTAACGAACCAATTAACAGCAAAATAAGAATTGATGGCATCGCTGAACTAATGGTTGAAACAATCTTCTTTCGTACATCCAACCATTTGTGCCCTAAATGAACGGCAATAATTCCTCCTATTGCTGCAGCAAGAAGCAGCGCAATTTGATTGGCTCCTGAAAGGGTATTCTCACCAAAAAAATAAACATTTAAACTTAAAAAAACTATTAGGAAGAAGATGGGGATAAACGCCTGGAAAAGCGATGGTTGCTTTACTTTGCCTTGCATAAGCAGAAATTTTCATAAAAATATGAAGGTCTAAGTTATACATTTAAATGGGATTTCAATTACAGTAACCTTTTTTTAAAAATTAATTTCACTTAAATGAGACATCATCGGTTAACCATTTTTTTTTATTCTCGTAGAAAACTATTACAAGCAAAAAGCATATAATTCAAATGGCATATAATTTGTATGGAGTAATTACAGGATTTTTAGCCACTATTTTGAATATTATGACTTTAAACCATTTTAAGTGACTAATAAAATGGAGATAAACATTGACTTTTTCAAAATTGAGCATAAGCAAATTGCACCTGAGCAAGGGAAAATTCTCATTGCCGAGCCCGGTCTTATGGATCAATATTTTAAAAGATCAGTAATCCTGCTGGTTGAACACAACCTGAATGGAACGATAGGTTTTGTGTTGAACCGAATGATTGACATGAGCATAAACGAACTTCTTCCCGATTTTCCAGAATTCAATGTTAGCATCTCAATTGGTGGTCCTGTTAGCCCCAGCAGCATCCACTTTATTCACACTTTGGGTGATATTATACCCGATACCGCAAAGGTTTCTGATGGTTTATACTGGGGTGGCAACTTTGATACGCTAAAAGCCCTAATTATTAACGGGAAAGCTACCAGCCGGCAGGTGCGTTTCTTCGTAGGTTACTCAGGATGGGGAACAAATCAGCTTGAAAAGGAGCTCAAAGAGCACAGCTGGGTTGTTTCGGAGCTTGATGTTGTAAAAATAATGACCGGGAAGGATGATATGTGGGCAAAAACTGTAAGTCAACTCGGACAAAAATATAAACCTTGGACCATTTACCCCGAAAACCCATCGTTAAACTGATCAGGAAATGTAATTCGATTTATTTCCCTGCTCAGCACAATGCTTTTTTTATTAAAGAAACGCTTCTCCCGACAACCTACAACCCACTGAATTCCTTTAACTGCATTAGTTAAAAACATTTCATCAGCATGTAGTAACTCCTGAGGGTTAATTGATGCATTATCGAATATTGTTAAACCTAATCTTTTTGCTGTTATTATCACAAGCTTTCTCATCACTCCGTCAACACAACCTTCGTTTAGCGAAGGTGTATATATGTTATCGCCAACCACATAGAAAAGGTTCGAACTAATTGCCTCACTAACACGATTCTGATCGTTAATAATCAGGCAATCATCAACACCCATTCGTACCTTATGCTGACCAGCCATCACGTATAGCAATGCGTTACAACTTTTTATTGATGAGAGGTAGTTTATGGGTTTCCTTAAGCCCGTGAAAAAATCTATAACGAGTCCACGCTTATTTAACTCATAAAAGTTGTACTTCAACGGCTTTGCCTGCATTATTATTGAAACCTTACTGGTTGCTGGTGTGTAATACCCACCCTCCTCACGAAAAACTGTCAGCCGAACTCTTGCGCTACCGAAAACTCTATTCTTATTGAGCAAACGTGTAATTTCTCTTTCGAGAAACTCCATTGTAAGAAACTGAGGAACCTCCATCCCCAGCAGTTCTATCCCATTTATTAAACGTTTATAATGAAGTTCTACATTACGTGGGGTTGTACCAAACGCATGAATAGTTTCAAACAGCCCGTCGCCGTATGCAAATGCCCTGTTTGTGGCAGAAAGCACCGGCTGGTTTTCTAAAAAAAACTGACTGTTATACCACGTATAATTTTTAATCATTCTTTGTAAATCGTTTTCCAAGAATAGCAAAGGCCTCTTTTATCAGCAAAGGCTGGATTAATTCGTATGTAAGCTCTAGGGGGTATTTATTTGCGACCATAATTTCTTCTATTTCATAAGAACCTAACTTCCCAAATTCAATCACATTGGCATAAAATAGTCGGTTATAACTTCCTCCTTTCTTTGTTTCAATTGAAAAATCGCAGAGCGGAAAAATCTCAAAGTTCTCGGCACCAGTTTCCTCCTCTAATTCTCTTACAGCAGCCTCCTCTGGAATTTCTCCCTCTTCAATATGACCACCGGGGATTTCCCATGTTTCTTTACTTTTTTGCCTAACCCAAACTAATTCACCCAGATACTCAGCTACAACAACAACGTAACTATACTTTTTATCAAGTTCACCAATGGAATGTATTTTCAGTAAAAAATCTTGTTTCGAACTGCTCATAAAGCAAATACTTAAAAACCCAACTCTCTTAAAAAAACGTGGATTAACGTGGGGCTAATCAAAAGGGGATAAACAAATCCAAATACAGCCCCTATAAAATGGGCATCATGGTTTACATTGTCATGAGATTTCTTGCTCATATAGTGTGAGTAAACCAAGTATCCCACTCCAAAAATAATTGCAGGAATTGGAATTACTCCCAACAGTAAAAGGTTGTTGAGCGGCTGAAAAAAAATGCTGAAGAATACTACTGAAGAAACGCCCCCTGAAGCACCAACTCCCTGATAAAAAGAATCGTTCC
Organism: Tenuifilaceae bacterium; assembly: GCA_035380045.1. GTDB lineage: Bacteria > Bacteroidota > Bacteroidia > Bacteroidales > Tenuifilaceae > DAOSWM01. The sequence continues at coordinate 41,644 of DAOSWM010000007.1, forward strand.
TATACTTCCTTACGGTTGTTAATGATGAAACTATAATCCCTCCAATGTAGAGCCCAAGGAAATGTATCGATGTATTTGACATGACTCCCTGCAATTTCAAGTTCTCAAAAACATTCTGCGAAAAAATTCCGAACGAAAAGAAAACCAACATATTTATTATCAAGTGCATATAATCGGCATGAACAAAGCCATGAGTAACAAGTCGGTACCACTCCTTCCTGTGAACAACTCTGCTTGGGCTTAACAGTAGCCTACTCATAATTCGGTTATCCTTAAATGCCAGGAACGAAATCAGGGAGGTAATAATTATAATTAGTATGGTCATCCTGTAGTTATGAATGGAATTTGACTATAAAGGAAATTCTTCAAGGGGTGCTAATGCATAATTCTAAATATCAACTCCTTAAGCAGCTTCCCTTCATCCGTAGAATCGTTGTTAACCCCCTTTGAACGCATGTCATATTCACGCAGCAGGCTAAATACCTGAACACATTTGGCTGGGTTATAAATACGTGCAGCATTCTTATACTCCGATACAAAAAACGGATTTAATCGTAAGGCAACCGCAACACTTTGATCGTTTTTATCCTTAAGAAAATGGAAAGAAAATATTTTATGAAAATACTGGTAAACAGAACTTATAGTTAAAAATAGGGGGCTTGCTTTGGGGTTCTTCGCAAAATAATCAACAATTCTGTTTACCTTAAGGATGTTGCGTTCTCCAATAGCTTTACAAAATTCGAACCTGTTAAAATCTTTACTTATCCCAATATTTTTCTCAATGTGCGCAACGGTAATCCTCCTATTATCGGCAGGCAACGTAATTACCAGCTTCTCAAGTTCCTTAACCACTTTGCTTAAATCGTTCCCCAGGTAGTCCTTCAGCAACTCTGCTGATGCAGGCTCAATAGTAAACCCCTTACTTTTTAAATGCTGGGTAATCCAAGCCGGAACCTGATAATCATAAAGCCTACTCGATTCAAAGTAAACGCCAATCTTGCTGGCAAGGTTAAATAACTTTTTAAGTTTTTCCCCAGGGCGTCCACTTTGAGTGGGAGTATACTTAAGGTTTAGTACTAGTATGGTTGATTTAAGAGGAGCCTTCAGGTAGGTTTCTAAATCCTCGAGTTTTTTGATGTTCTGAGCCTCCTTCACAATTACTACCTGCTGGTTCGCCATCATAGGGAAACGACGAGATGTTTCAATAATGTATGGCACATCAACATCCTTCCCGTAAAGCACAACCTGATTAAATGCTCGTTCCGACTCGGACAGCACATTTTCTGCAATAAAATCGGTTATCCTGTCAATGTAGTAAAACTCATCGCCAGACAGAATATAAATTGGTTTGAATATTTTTTTCTTTAGCTCGCTAAGAATCTCTTCACAAGCCTCATTAGGGTTACTTCGTTTAGCCATGAAAAATGGGAGATTCTAAAAACGGAGGTGTTTTACCGACCTTCCTTCGTTCTTAAGTATTTTTAACGACTCTATTCCTATTTTAATGTGATCCTCAACGTATAAATTTGTTACCACCTTATCACTTTCGCTAGTTTTCACGCCTGTTGAAATCATAGGTTGATCGGATACGAGAAGAAGTGCTCCTGAGGGTATCTCGTTGGCAAACCCAACGGTAAAAATGGTAGCGGTTTCCATATCAACTGCCATGGCTCTAATATTTCGCAGATACTCCTTAAAGGCTTCATCGTACTCCCAAACCCTGCGGTTTGTAGTTAGAATGGTGCCAGTCCAGTAATCCCTATTGAAATCTCGAATGGTTGTAGAAACGGCTCGCTGCAGGTTAAACGCAGGAAGAGCAGGTACTTCCGGAGGGAAATAGTCGTTTGAGGTTCCTTCGTGGCGAATGGCTGCAATGGGCAGGATTAAATCGCCTAGCTGGCTTTTCTTTTTCAACCCTCCGCATTTCCCAAGAAAAAGAACGGCCTTGGGGTTTATTGAACTTAGAAGATCCATTATTGTTGCTGCGTTAGGGCTTCCCATGCCAAAATCAATCATTGTTATTCCGTCGAAGTTTGCACACGGCATGTTTGCATGCGGATCCACAATGTCAACATTATTGTATTCTGCAAAAAAATCAAGGTATCCTCTGAAATTTGTAAGAAGAATATGAGTGCCAAAATCCTCTATTTTCTGACCAGTGTAACGGGGCAACCAGTTAGCAACAATCTCGTCTTTTGTTTTCATATTGTCAAAGTATAGGTTTATTTCAAGTCCGTTTGCTTTCAAATAGTATTTAAGCTATACACTTACATAAATGAAAGCAATTTAATATCTTTGACCAACAAAAATAATGTTTTTTTGTGGCAATTCAATCAATGCGTAAAAACAAACAGAAACTATTGAATTATTCATTTCAACTGCTGGAATAATTGTGGTGATTAAGCTAAACTTTCCTTCATTTAACATGAAAGTGAAAACCGAGGGAGGTCAAACAAAAGTTTTCGACCCAATACGAAGAAAATACGTAGCACTAACCCCCGAAGAACGTGTAAGACAACATGTTGTAAATTTTCTTGTAGTTACCAAAGGTTACCCTATGGGGCTATTGAGGGTTGAGAAAAAAGTAACTGTAAATTCGTTGCCCCAAAGAGCCGATATAATCGCCTATAACAAACAGGGAAACGCCCTGCTTGTAGTTGAATGCAAATCATACACAACCGAACTTACCCAACAGGTATACCAACAAGCAGCCAGATACAATACTACTCTAAAAGCCCCTTTCCTATTAGTAACAAACGGATTAAAACATTTTTGCAGTAAAATTGATTTTGAGAAGAAGACTAGTACCCCCCTTGAAACAATCCCCAAATTTGAAGAAATATGTCAAGCTAGCTCCTAGCTACCTGCTGAATTGGATTAATTAACTGAAGCATAATTTCATCTCCCCATCCATTTAAAGTTTTTTGCCACTCTTTTTTCACCCCAACAACATTGAAACCATGGTTTTTAAACAGTTGTATGCTAATCTGGTTCTCGAATGAAATGTTACAGTAAAGCTGGTGTAGCTGTAACGTTTCGAAAGCATAACGAATGAGCAGTGAAAGAGCTTCAGTTGCATACCCCCTGTGCCGGAACTCCTTGTTTGCAATAAGGATTCCAATTCCTGCCCTTAGGTGAAAAGGATCAAAATCAAATAGATCAATAGTGCCAACCGACACTTGCATTAAGGAACTTTGGTTCTTTGCTTCAATAATTAGCCTTAACTGCTTTGTTTCCCATATATCCAGGTGTGATGTTTCTATGTACTTCTTTAAAATGTACTTTGAAAAAGGTGTAATGGTATTACTCACCTTCCATATCTCCATGTTGTTTTCCCATGAATACAGAAGATCTAGGTCGGTTGGTTCTAGAGCACGAAGTTTAACAGCTGAATTCTCGAGGTTACTCACGGTATATAAAAGATTACTCAGTGTATCGATCAATATTCACAATAAATGCATCAGTAAATCCTAGCTCCTTTAACTTTTTGAGCTCATGGCTGGCCGATTCCTTGCTCATGAATTCCCCGTATATGTATTTATACAACGAATCTTTCCCTTTTACCTCTTTAACAGCAAAACCCTTGAAAAAGGAGTAATCTTCAATGGGCGTGGGTTGAGCAAAAACTTGTATTGTATATTTACTCTCTGAATTTTTTAATTTTTCCCCAGTTACCGGTACTAGAGCAAGAAGATTGGTAAGATCTTTTTCACCAATTATTGTGGCATTAGGGAAGCCATTATCAATGCAGTAATTGAGCAACTCAATGGCATTTGATTTATACGAAAAAGAGCCAATAACATGAACATACTGATTCGCAGCCCCCTCAATACGAACGGGGTCAATCTTGGCGTAATCTTTCAAACTCATTAGATCCCTTTCATTTAAATCCTTACTAAATAGTTCAAGCTGAATGGTGTATGTTTGCTCTCTCGGTTTAAGATGTTCAGGCACTGTTAAATCCTCCTCAATTTTCACCCCTGACTCCTTGTTTAAAACGGTTATGCATACCCTCCTATTCAAACTTCTTCCTTCGGGATTGTCAGTACCATCGGGCTTATAGTTTGCAGCCACATTCTCAAAAACGCTTGCACCCCGAGGTACCAGCCTATTACTAGGAACACCTCTTTCTGTTAAATAATCGATAACCGATTGTGCACGCTCTAACGAAAGTTTTTGGTTATACGCCACGGAACCTTTGCTATCGGTATGTCCACTAACTTCTAAAGTTAAATCATTGTATTTCTGCAAAAGATTGAGAACTTTCTCAATCTCGAATTTTGCATCTCGATTTAACTCTGCCCTATCAAAATCGAAAAGAATACTTTTAATTGCTAGGTATTCTCCCTCTGCTACTTTTTTAGGTGTTAGGGTAATATTAACAGGGAAACTTGGCTGGGAATACTCTTTTGGGATAATGAATGAAAGAGTATCATTCGCATAATTATCAGCTTCGGCAACTATTTTATATGAGCCAGGTTTAACGTTGAAAAAAAAAAAGTCCAGTAACGCTTTCTGGGTTGACCTCTCCTATTACAGAATCTGGTTCAATTCTAACCAGCTTCAACCTAATTCCTTCCCCTTGTATTTCGTTGTTATCTGTTAACTTAACCTTCCCTTCAACAGGTATCTCGATATCGTTAAGCACTTTCCCAATGCTTAGCATGTATATCTGACGTGAATCAGGATTTCCCTCCTCCACTTTTGCCATTATTCCTTTTTCTTTTCCCATAGGGAAATAGAAAAGTTCATCATCAGGAGTGTTTATTGGGTAACCCATATTAATTGGAGCAACCCAGTTCCCATTCGCATCCTTCTGAGAGTAGTATATGTCGTATCCTCCCATACTGTTATGCCCCTGTGATGAAAAATAGAGGTACTCGCCATCAGGCGACAGGAATGGGCTCTCCTCGTTATGTGCAGTGTTAATAGTTGGCCCTAGATTTAAAGCAGGCCCCCATTCCCCATCGGAGTTAAGCTTGCTAACATAAATATCTAAACCGCCATACCCTCCCTTCCGAGTTGAGGTAAAGAATAGCAACTGTCCATCGGGCGATATACTTGCATGGGTTTCCCAGTTGCGGGAACAAACGTTTTTCCCAAGTTTAGAAACGGGTTGCCACTTGCCGTTAACCAGGTTACTATAGTATAGGTTTCCGGTTCCTTTATCGTTCTTATAAAGGAATATTTTTGTTCCATCATCGTTTATTGAAGTTGTATATACCTCTCCTTCAACACCAATATCAAGAGTAATATTTACTGGAACACCCCATTTACTGTTTTCATCCTTCCGTACCCAAAAAACTCCATCGTAAAACTTCTCTTGCACGGTGAATACCATAGAATTACCATCAGCCGAAACCACGGGGTTAAACAAGTACTTAGTCTCACCAAATAACTCAAGTAACTCTGCTGAAAGCTGAATGGGCGTTGCTGCCATAACTGCTGCTAATTCACAAGCACGAATTTGTTGATTTACATAATCGAGATTATAAACATCCCTAGTGTCAAGCGTGTTCTTAAAAGTATTGTATGCTTCTAAAGCATTTTCAAGTTTCCCAGTAACCCTATAGGCTTCACCTAAATAAAAGAATGCGTTTGCAGGAGCACCTGTTTCCTTATACGAACCTTCTTGATATGAAGGGTTTATGCTTTTTACGGCTTCCTCAAGGTACGGTATCGCCTGATGCTTTAAACCAGGAATATTATAGTAACACAAACCTATCCGATATTGTAGATTAGCATTACTACTACCCTCGTCGTATATTGATAAGTACAAGGGTAAAGCCTCTCTGTAATCCTGAAACAGGAAGTAGTACTCAGCATCAGAAAAGGTGGTCTTATAATCTAGCTGCTGTGCGAAAAGCATATTGCTTACCATTAAAAGTATAGTAACAATTTTTGTACTCTTTGTAAAGTGTCCTTTAAAAAAGGTGCGAACAAAAGAATTAGTTTCCATCTCTTATGGTTTTTCTTTTAGGGCTATAGGTTTTTTAAGGCTTTTTACAATTCTGATTCCATTTAAAAACAAAATCGAAAAAAAATTCACTTTAGCAAATATATGATAAAAAAGGAATTAAACATTAAAAAGAGCACTAATAGTTACTAACACCAATAAAAATTATATGGCCAAATACCGAAAATCTTTTACTAGTACGGACTTAACAGGTGTGTAGATTAAAAGAAGTACTTTGCTGCAGGCTCTGCTGCTAAGTATGAGTCAATTAATGTTGGAATTGAGTAGGCGTCAAGTTCTGACTTTGGAGTTTGAATAAAATTTTTTTTAACAAATCTAGGTACTTCATTAAGTTCAACAATAAAAAATCGGGCATAGATTGTTTGATGACTTAAAACATGTTTTACTGGGGGCGAAACATGTTTTACTTTTACATTTACACCTCTAAAAATTGTTCTCCACTCAGTTAACATCGCAACTTCTCCTTCATTAATCAGTGTATTGGTTTCAATAAGTGGGAACTCGTATAATGAAACCCAAATATCATTCCCCTTCCTCTTTGAAATAAACGTGTCATAGCCATAAACCATCATTATATAGTTAAAGTACCTATCCCGGGGCACATTCCTTTTCGGCTTCAATGGCAAACTATCAATAACGTTATTTCTATATGCGTAACAGTACTCCCGAAACGGACAATCGTCACACTTTGGAGCCAATGGCGTACACTGTAACGCACCAAAATCGAGCAAAGCCTGATTAAACACATCGGGATGCCTCCTGTCCATTAGCTCCAATACCAGATTAAAAAACTCTTTCTTCCCTTTAGATGTATGGGGCGATGAAAAAACACCAAAGATTCGTGCCATCACTCTGTAAACATTCCCATCAATGGCGGGAACAACCTGTTTAAATGCAAAGGAAGCTATGGCACCTGCGGAATATGGCCCAATCCCCTCAATTGTAATTAACTCATCATAGCTTCCGGGAAGTTTTCCTTTGTATTGTTTAACTATCCTTTTAGCAGCTTTCTGAAGATTTCGAGCTCGTGTGTAGTAACCCAATCCCTGCCATACCTTTAGCACTTTATCCTCATTAGCATTGGCCAAATCGAAAACAGTAGGAAACTCACTTGTAAAGCGCAGATAGTACCCTAACCCTTGTGCTACACGGGTTTGCTGAAGAATTATCTCGGCAATCCAAATAAGGTAAGGATCTGTTGTGTTACGCCAGGGTAAATCTCGCTTGTTTTTATTATACCATGCAATCAAAAAACTTTTAAAATCCATTAAATCAAACTTTAATAAAAAAAATAATAGGTTTCTATTTCTTTTGTAAATATAAAACACTTATATTTGCAATCCGAATTTAAAGTCACGCTTATAATTAACTGATAATTAAATTTTTTAAAATGACAAAAGCAGATATCGTAAACGAGATTTCCAAGAGCACTGGAATCGAAAAGGTAACCGTACAGAAAACTGTAGAAGCCTTTATGGAAAGCGTTAAAGATTCTCTTGTAAAGGAGAAGAATGTTTACCTCAGAGGATTTGGTAGTTTCATAGTAAAAAAACGTGCAAAGAAAACTGCTCGTAACATTTCTAAGAACACTACTATTATTATTCCTGAGCACTTCATTCCTGCTTTCAAACCTGCAAAATCTTTTGTAAACAAAGTAAAGAGTCACGTTAAGTAATTTATTTTTAAACTTTTAGAAAACAATTAATCATGCCAAGCGGAAAGAAGAGAAAGAGGCATAAGATGGCAACACACAAGCGGAAAAAACGCTTGCGCAAGAACCGTCATAAGAAGAAGAAATAACACTTAACAAAATTAAGTGTTTACTAACCCCTACAGCCAACCTAAGGAGCCTATGCTGTTCTTTAGGTTGGTGTTGTTTGTAACTACCTTACTGTTAATTAATTAAACACATTTGTGGTGAATACCGAACTGGTAATCGATGTTCGAGCATCTGAAGTTGCCATTGCTCTACTTGAAAACAAGCAACTTGTTGAAATCAACAAGGAAAGGAGCAATATTCAGTTCTCGGTTGGCGACATCTATCTCGGTAAGGTAAAGAAAATCATGCCAGGGCTCAACGCTGCATTCGTTGATGTTGGTTACGAGAAGGATGCTTTCCTTCATTACCTCGATCTGGGTCCCCAGTTCGAGTCGTTTAACAAGTATTTAAACAATTCCCTTTCAAAGAAAGGGAAGAGCATTCCCATTTCGAAGCTCAAACTAGAACCAGAAATAGATAAAACAGGGAAAATTTCATCCATTTTAAACTCTGGCCAATCGGTTCTGGTTCAAATTGCAAAGGAACCCATTTCAACCAAGGGTCCCCGTCTAAGCGCAGAAATTTCAATTGCAGGCAGAAATATTGTTCTGCTTCCTTTTTCTGATAAGGTTTCCATCTCGCAAAAGATTTCCTCCCAAGAGGAACGAAAAAGACTCAAGCGATTACTGGAAAGCATTTTACCAAAAAACTACGGAGTTATTGTTCGTACTGCTGCCGAAGGCAAAAAGGTAGCCATTCTCGATGCTGAGCTCCGAAACCTCATTAAAAAATGGGAACTATCACTGGAAAGAATTAAAACCAGCCCTGTTCCCGGGCTAATTGCCAGTGAGTTGAAACGTACCTCAGCCTTTCTTCGCGACATGCTGAACGTATCGTTCAACAGCATTTACGTGAACGACGATGGCATATTCAACGATGTGAAGGAGTACATCAGTACGATTGCACCCGAAAAGGAAAAGATTGTTAAGCTGTACGATGGCAACGTTCCCATTTTCGATAACTTTGGGATTGAGAAGCAGATTAAATCCCTCTTTGGCAAAACCATTTCATTCAAAAGCGGGGCATACCTTATTGTTGAGCATACCGAGGCTCTTCACGTAATCGACGTGAATAGCGGAAACCGCTCGAAAGCCTCAAACGACCAGGAAACTAACGCTCTTGAAGTGAACCTCGCCGCCTGCGAAGAGATTGCCCGGCAGCTTAGGCTGCGTGACATGGGAGGTATTATCGTTGTCGATTTCATCGACATGCATCTGAACGAAAACCGACAGCTGGTTTACGAAAAGATGAAGGAACTGATGGGGCGCGACAGGACAAAACACAACATTCTGCCACTCAGTAAGTTTGGCTTAATGCAGATCACCCGACAGAGGGTTCGTCCGGAAATGCACATCGAAACTCTTGAAAAATGCCCAACTTGTAAGGGAACCGGAGAGATTACTCCAGCAATTATTCTCGACGAAGAGATTGAAAACAAACTTGCTTTTCTTGTAAACGAAAAGGGATTTAAAAAGCTTACTCTTAAAGCACATCCATACGTTTCGGCCTACTTAAACAAGGGGATACCTTGCAAACGAAGGAAATGGGCGTGGCGATACAAGTGCAGCTTGAAGCTAATCCCAATTTCATCATACTCATTCCTCGAGTACCACTTTTTTGACAATACCGATAACGAGATAGAATTTTAGCCAACAAAACCGCTGCCAGGCAGCGGTTTTTTTATTTTCATACCTTCCAAAGCTACTAAATAGGAAAGGTTTTATATTTTTACCAAACTTTTATTGCAATAAATTGTTCTGTCAACAATCAAACAAATAATAAAACTACCTTACACGATGAAAAAGAAACTCCTATTTTTCCTCTCTTTTGCAGCCTTCACTTTGGGAAGCGCCTACAGCCAGGTAATGGATCCGGTTAGCTGGAAAGTTACGTCCCGACAGGTTGATGAAGTTAAATACGAGATTATTTTCGATGCAACCATTGAGAAAGATTGGCACCTTTACTCTGCCGACATCCCTCCGGGAGGACCAATTCCAACAACTTTCATCTTCGATGAGTCAACACTTTTTAGCGTTAAGGAGGGTGTAAAACAAGAGGGTGAGTCGAAGAAAGAGCACGATGAAATTTTCGACATGGAGATTGAGTTCTTCTCTAACAATGCAAAGTTTACCAAAGAAATATCGCTTAACAATGCCAACCTAGGGGCAACCGTTTCGGGTGTTATCGAGTATCAAGTTTGCTTTGAGGACAAATGTATTTTTTTAGATAAAGAATTCTCCGTATCCATTGGTGAACCAAAAACAGCAGAATCCGAACAAATTTCTGAACTAGCTACTTCAACTGAATCAAAGGAGACCTCAGAGAAAGACTCATCGCTACTGATATTTTTTATCATTTCATTCGCAGCAGGTCTTGCCGGTTTGCTCACTCCCTGCGTATTTCCAATGATTCCCATGACCGTTTCTTTCTTCATGGGGAAACAGAAAAATAGATTTAATGCCATTGCGAACGCGCTGGTTTTTGGGATAAGTATAATCGTAATATACACGTCGTTAGGTCTTCTTGTTTCGCTAACAAACCTTGGCGCCAACTTTGCGAATCAAATTGTTTCGCACTGGATAACCAATGTTATTTTCTTCGTTCTATTTATGGCTTTTGCCGCATCGTTCTTTGGGGTTTTCGAGATTATGCTACCAAGCAGCCTCTCTACAAAAACCGATGCGAAAGCCGAGAAGGGAGGTTTTGTGGGTTCGTTCTTCATGGCGCTTACCCTTGTTATTGTTAGCTTATCGTGTGTAGGCCCAATTGTTGGTGCCATACTGGTTGAAGCTGCTTCTGGCTTAGGGCCACGCCCTATAATTGGGATGTTTGGTTTCTCGTTGGCATTCGCCATACCGTTTACCCTTTTCGCCATTTTCCCTTCCATTATGCAGAAGCTGCCAAAATCGGGCGGTTGGTTGAACTCAGTAAAAATCGTCCTTGGTTTTATTGTTCTTGCCTTCGGACTTAAGTTCCTTGCCACCGTTGACCAAGCGTACCACATTGGATTCCTTGGACGCGAAGTTTACCTTGCGCTCTGGATTGCAATTTTCATAATGCTAGGGCTTTACCTTCTGGGTAGAATTCGGTTCAAGTTCGACTCGCCAACGGAACACATCGGATTTTTCAGGTTACTACTGGCAATATTTACCTTTGCCTTCGTAATTTACCTAATCCCGGGAATGTTTGGCGCTCCCCTTTCAGGCCTTTCAGGCCTAATTCCTCCGAAAACAGGTCATAGCTTCGATTTACAGCAAATGATTGGACAAAGCGCTGTCAGCACATCAAAACAGAATCCACAAACCCTCTGCGAGGAACCCAAGTATGCTGACATACTTCACCTACCCCATGGACTTGAAGGGTACTTCGACTATGAGCAAGCGCTCGCCTGCGCTCGCGAACAGCAAAAACCAGTTTTCATCGATTTTGTAGGCCACGCCTGCTCAAACTGTAAGGTAATGGAGCAGAAGGTATGGAGCGACCCAAGAGTGCTGGAAATCCTTAGAAATGAGTTTGTAATAGTGGCGCTGTACGTTGATGAGCGCACAAAACTTCCCGAGTCGGAGTGGGTTACCTCAACAGTTGACGGGAAAGTTAAGAATACCATTGGAAAAAGAAATGCCGATTTTCAAATATCCCGATTCAACGTTAACGGTCAGCCTTACTACGTTCTACTTGGTAACAACGAGGAACTACTGGCGGAACCATATGGGTACAACCTCGATGTTGAGCAGTTTATTGAATTCCTTAACAAAGGGGTTGACAAGTTTAAGCAGAATCCCTTCAAATCCAATCTTATTCAAATAAAGTAGGAATTAAATTATAAGTTGAAAGCAGGTTAACCAAAAAAGTTAACCTGCTTTTTATTTTATGACCTCCGTGTTAGGAGGAACACTACTCCAAAACGAATAGCTAAAAGGAGTGCTATTGGGAATGCTGCAACAGGTAAATGCTGTGGGTTAATGAACCATGTAGCAACAACAAGTACCAATAGAATGGAGTTGCCCATAAAATACCAGGTTGCAATCCTTGCCATTTTTTTAACAAAAAGCAGAGGTATGGCGATAATGTACAATGGATTAGCCCACAGAATATTCATGTTCCATGGTGTTACCGAATGATCGGTAAAGAACCATAGGAACACAATAACGACACCAAGAATTCCTGTAAAAAGCAGAATTGTTATATCGAACCATCGGCTTAACTTTCTTCTTCGGTAATCAAAGTAGGTTAATCCCATTCCAACCGCCAAAAGAATGATGAATAAGAAAAGAGGTTGGTCGAAAGCTTTCTTCTCGTTTCGAACCTTCCCTTCGAGTAACGTTTCAACCTCAGCGGTGAAGGGCTGGGTTATTGAGTCGGAATCAAAACTTGCATGCTTAAAAACGGTAAGCATGTGATCGGGCAGGAACATGTAGTCCCAAGGTTCGGCGGTTCTGTCGGCAAGCACGCCTAAAGCCAAATCGATTCCAAATCGTTCCCATGGTTTTTCAACTAGGTATGGTTGAAGAAGCTGCCTAAAAGTTTTGTTCTGCTCAAGAGCAGAGTAGTCGAATTTTACCTTCTCGGGGAACGATTCAACAAAAATATCGCGGATCCTGGTTGCACAGTTATCGAAAAAGAAATCGTAGAGGTAGTATCGGTTCTCGGGCTGGTAGTTTGTTAGCAACGAGTCGAAAAGAAACTGCCGCTGGGGAAGGTCAATCTGTAGCTGCTGCTCAAAAATCCAGCGTTCCTCCATATCGTACTCAACCTTAAACCGGTTGTAGTAGGAAAGTGACAGAATATAGTTCAGCCTTCCCTTCACGAAGTTGGTGTAGAAGTTTGGATCGGAGAAATCGAACGTTCCGTAGTTAAAAACCACATCGATGTTGTTTGCCGGATCGGTAACCCGCACCGCGCTATGGCCAAACACCGAGTACAGCTCATCGCCAGGCGAACAGGTTAGAAGCGAAATGCGTGAGCTGTCGGAAAGGGTTGGACTTAACTGTGCACTCACACCCTTTGCAAGAAACATGAAGAAAAATATAGCTAAGAAAAGAATCGTATGTTTTCTCATAATTACATTAATGATGAATGAAATTGGCTCCCAAATGCTGTAAAGTTAACAGTAAATAGTTTTATCAACATGAATAGAAAGTAAAGATTTTATAAATTCGCACATAAATAACTCAACTATGAAACTTTACTCCCCATGCATCGGCGGTAATTTCACTCCAACTGAAAAAACATTCGAAGTAAAATCACCTTATAACCAGCAGGTTATTGCACAATGCTCGCTTGCTTTAAGCGAAGAACTGGAGGAAGCGATACTTGCTGCACAACGGATTGAAGAGGAAATGGCAGGCATGCCTTCATACCAAAGGCAGAATATTCTGAACGGCATTGCCAATGGCATGGAGAGGGAGAGAGAAAACTTGGCAAAAATTCTCTGCCTCGAAGCAGGGAAACCCATGAAATACTCGCTGGGCGAGGTTGACAGAGCCATTCAAACGTTTAGGGTAGCCGCCGAGGAGTGTAAGCGAATTCCGGCTGAGGTTATTTCGCTCGACTGGACTCCTGCCGGCGAGGGGAAAGAGGGAATTGTAAAGCATTTCCCCGTTGGTATTGTTGCAGGAATTTCGCCGTTCAACTTCCCGCTGAACCTTTCGGTTCATAAAATTGCGCCAGCCATTGCAGCTGGCTGTCCAATAATTCTCAAACCTGCGAGAAGCACACCGTTATCTGCACTTGAACTAGCCCGAATTGCCTACGAGAATGGTTTACCAGAAGGTGCCCTTTCCGTACTTCCCATGGACAGAACATCGGGAAACCAGCTAGTTACTGACGAAAGGTTTGCGCTACTTTCTTTTACCGGCTCACCACAAGTAGGCTGGGACATGAAGAATCAGGCTGGAAAAAAAAGGGTTGTGCTTGAACTTGGAGGAAACGCTGGCGTTATAGTTACCCAAAGTTCGAACATTGAACTTGCAGTGAACAAATGCGTTGTGGGAGCTTTTGCATATTCCGGACAGGTTTGTATTCACACGCAACGAATTTACGTTCACGAAAAAGTTTTCGAAGAATTCCTCGAGAAATTTGCTGCGAAAACCCGACAGCTTAAAGTTGGCGATCCACTTGAAAAGGAAACCGATATTTCATCAATGATTGATGAAGCAAACGCTATTCGAGTAGAGGGCTGGGTGCAAGATGCCGTTGCCGATGGAGCAAAAATTTACCTTGGGGGCAAAAGGGAAGGGAACTATTTTCCTCCCACAATTCTTACAAACACAAAGCCTGACATGAATGTTTGTGCCATGGAAGTTTTTGGGCCGGTTGTTACAGTTGAACCTTTTACTGATTATAATGAAGCAATAAAAATGGTAAACAACTCTGAATACGGCTTGCAGGCAGGCGTTTTTACAAACCAAATTGATGAACAAAACCTAGCATTCCAAAAGCTTAAAGTTGGAGGCGTAATAATTAACGATATTCCAACCTTCAGAGTTGATCATATGCCTTACGGGGGCATTAAAAACTCTGGCATTGGCCGTGAGGGAGTTAAGTATGCCATGCTCGACATGTTAGAGCCCAAACTACTGGTTAGGAATATGTAGGTATCTTAAAAAATTTAAAAAAGCTACCATTTTTAAGAAATTCCAGCCAAATAGGTTACTATCAATTCTTATCTTTGCCAAGTAAACGAATTATTTTTCAATGCAACTTTGGGCAACCCTTCTAGTTAAAGGAATACTTATCGGTTTACTGGCATCAATTCCCTTAGGGCCAATAGGTGTTATTTGTATTCAGCGCACCATAAACAAAGGACGCCTAAGCGGGTTCATTAGCGGGTTGGGTGCAGCCTCGGCCGACACAATTTTTGCTACCATTGCTGGCTTTAGCCTTACATTCATTATTTCATTCATTGAAGAAAAACAAATTGCATTTCAAGCAATTGGAGGGATTGTTGTGGTGGCACTTGGCGCAAAAATCTTTTTTACAAACCCGATCCGCCAGCTGCGCAGGCATAAAAGAAAAAAGAACAGCTTAACAGAAGACTTCATTTCCGTACTTCTACTCACAATCACCAACCCCCTAGCAGTTTTCTTTTTCCTTGCTCTCTTTGCTGCATTTGGGGTTGTAAGCGGACAAACGACTTGGTTCCTATCCCTCATTACCCTTGGTGGTGTATTTTTGGGTGCAGGTTTATGGTGGTATGCTCTCACCTCCCTTGTAAATCTTTTACGAAATAAGTTTAGGCTAAAGCAACTTTGGTGGATAAATAAAATATCGGGAATCACAATTTTTATCCTCGGAATATTTGCATTAGTTGGAGTATTCGTACTTCTTTAGCTGTTTTTTTACTTTGTTGGTTTTTTTTTATATATTTAGCATGAATTGTTGCATCCAATAACCACACAGCATCTGAATATATATGTTGTAAACCAACAATTTATATTTACTGTTGTTATTTTATTGGAACGATGAAATTATTTTTTTGTTTAAAACAGTAATATGTTGTTAAAATGAATATATCCAATTGGATACTTAAAGTTTTATCGTTTAATCAATTACATAAAATTAGCAAGGACTTAAGGTCTAAGTTCCTTGCCATTTCAGTAGTATGTTTCACGTTCATTGTTTTCTTTTTAATACACTTTTCAATATCGTACTTTATTGAAAACGATAGCGTTTCATCATTAATTTCGGCTTCCACTTCAATCATTCTCACAATATATTTTATTATTGTCCTATCAAGCAAGGAAAAAATTCCCTTGCCATTTTTCCCTTCAGTTATAATCGGGATAGTTTTTCTTTTCTATCTTTTTGTAGGAAGCATAGGCTATACAGGAACGCTTATAATTGGGGTATTTCCTATTATTACAAACATTACACTTGGCTTTAGAAAAGGACTATACCTTTCGTTCATATTCTTAGCATTATCAATTATCGGATTTGTTTTCCCTGCCCTACTTTTCACCACAGAACCCGTTGGTCTGTCCCTCAAATTGACCTCATTTCTTTCATACCTTTTAGTCATTCTGATTCTTTATGTCATCGAGATTCTAAAACAAGAGAAGATAAATGATATGGAGAAACAAGTTCTTGATCAAAAGAGTTATACAAAGCTTAAAGAAGAGTTTATTGCGAACCTTTCGCATCAAATAAGAACCCCCCTTAACAATATAATGGTTATTACGAATATACTTGAAAGCACCGATATTGATGAGAAACAACGTGATATGATTGATACTATACATGCATCAACCAACAACCTTGTAAACGTGGTTAACAGCATGGTAGAAATTTCAAATGTTGATATTAAGGAACGAAGTGATTTAAGCATTAACTTCAACCTTAACAGCACAATTAGCAACACTATAAAACTCTTCTCAACTCAAAATTCAGGACAAACAACGTTTAACCTTAAGATCGACGAATCGATTCCAAAAGATTTAACTGGCGACCCTGTTAAAATTAAACAGATATTTCTCAACCTTGTTGAGAATATCCTGAAGAATAAAAGTTCAGCGAAAACCACCATCGAGATTAAAGTATGGAAAAGCAAGGAAAACGATGATGTGGTTGACCTTAATTTTGAGATTAAAAGCAACAAACCCATCCTGCTACCTGTCAACGAAGGACACAATCTTTACGTAACTAACGAAACTATTCTTAGTTCGGCAAGCACCCAAATGTACATCGATCTGCTCGATTTAACCATTACTCAGAAGTTGATTGAAAGTAACGGAGGTAAACTTAGCATCATTCTTAGCTCCGAGAATGCGGTATTTTCTTTCCCTTATAACCTTAAGAAAAGCACCCTTGAACCAGTAAAAGAGGATGAGTCCTACCCTTCGGATGATGGTGTTGAAGGCAAAATCGTTAAAACTATTTCTAAAACAACTCTGGATCTGTCTGATGCGAATGTACTTTTAGTAGAAGATAATTTAATTAACCAAAAAATTGTTGTGCTTAGCCTCAAGAAGATTGTTAAAAGCATTGATATTGCCAATAATGGCAAAGAGGCTCTGGACAAATTTGGAACCAGCCGATTTGATATTATCCTCATGGATATCCAAATGCCCATTATGAATGGTATAATTGCCACAAAAAAAATTCGAGAGATTGAATCGAGTTCAAACACCCACACTCCTATTATTGCAATCACTGCCAACGCCCTTCTGGGCGATAAGGAAGAATGTCTTGCCGCTGGAATGGACGACTATATCAGCAAGCCCTTTCAAATTGAAGTGCTAATTCAAAAAATGAAGAATTTACTAAAGTAACGTGGGGTCGATAAAAAAACTCTGAAAAATAAGACTATTAGGGTTAATACTTTTGGATACACTATGTTCAACCACATAGTCAAAATATATTTCAACTCAAAACTTAGTAATGAGATGAAATTGGTATTGTAGTCAACCTTATTCCATTGGTAATGTAACGAATACAACATTGGTATTTACGTCGAACCCATGTTAAATTGGGAATCCCCTTTGCTAGAAGAAGCAGCTTAAATCTGGTTTAATTCCAATTATTAAAATATCATCAACCTGCTCCTGAGCTCCACGCCACTCAGAAATACTTTCATTCAAACTTTTCTTCTGCTCTTCAAGGGTTAGCTTATGTATATTTAATAGGAGGTGTCTGAACCTACGAAACTTGAATTTCTTTCCTTCTGTACCTCCAAATTGATCGACATATCCATCGGTAAACATATATATCATATCACTCTGTTCAATAGGAACTATGTGGCTTTTAAAAAGAGGCCTCTCTGTTTCGCCCTCCATCCCTACTGAGAACCTATCGCCCTTTATTTCAATAATTTTACTATCTCTAACTATGTAAAGATTTGTAAATGCTCCTGCAAACTGCAAAGTATTGTTCTCCTTGTCGAGTACACAGAATGATACATCCATCCCATCCTTCACGTTTGTTTCTTGTCCAACTCCAACCCGAAAAGTATCATAAACACCCTTGTTAAGGTGGTTTAGTATTTCCGCAGCGTCATTTACCCCCTGAATATTTGTTATATTTCTTAACAGTTCTATACCTATTATTGACATGAATGCTCCGGGCACTCCATGACCCGTACAATCGATTACTGCTACAAATATTTTATTCTGTGTTTCGTTTATCCAGTAGAAATCTCCGCTTACAATATCTTTTGGTAAGTAAAGGATGAATGAATCGGGCAGAATCTCCTTGAAATGGTTCTCCCCTGGTATTAGTGCTTCCTGAATCCTCTTTGCATAATGTATGCTATCGGTTATGCTTTTGTTCTTTAGCTCTAACTCCTCCTTTTGCCTCTCAATTTTTGCCATTGTTTGCTCCCGTTCCTTAAGCAAACGGCTTGTTCTTCGCTGGTTAATAGTTCGTGAACGAACAAAAATGAATAAAGCAGAAAAGACCAGCAGTGAGTATATAGCAAGGGCTACCCTTGATTTCCAGAACCGTGTTCTAATAACTATCCTTATGGTTTCGGGTTGTTCGCTCCATACGTTATCGTTATTAGAACCCTTGACAAAAAACAAATAAGTTCCCTCACCGGGATTTGAAAATGTTGCCGAATGCTTCGCTCCAAGTTCAATCCAACCATCATCAAGCCCATCAACCTTGTACATGTACCTATTCTTTTCGGGTCGAGTAAAATCTAGCGCAGCAAACTCTATACTCAATAGAGAAAAATCTTGCTCTATCACAATTTCACTCACTCCCTGAACGGGGAATGATTGAGTCCCTTCACCTCCGAGTATTTCCAGGTGGGTGATGGCTACTTTAGGGATGGTTTTGTTAACAATTATTGAGTCGGGATAGAAACAGTTAAACCCAGATGTGCCTCCAAAAAATAGCTCACCATCGTCAGACTTATGACTTGCTCCAATATTAAACTCATAGCTCTGTAATCCATCATTTACACCATAAACTGAGAAATTTTGAGTATCAGTATTCAGCATAGCTAGCCCCCAGTTCGTTCCAACCCAAATATTCCCATTACAATCTTCTTCGATGCAGTATATTAAGTTATTGGGCAAGCCTTCCCGCTCAGTAAAAAGATCGTAGTTATACGTTTTTGTATTGAACCTGTATAAACCAGAAACCGTGCCAACCCACAAAAAACCATCGGTTCCCATCAGCAAGCTAACAATTTCGTTGTTAGCTATGTGCATGTTATCCTGATCTTTTGCTTGTAGAAACCTTTCAACGGTTTTGTTTTTCTTATCAATTCGATTAAGCCCATCAAAGGTTCCAGCCCAAATAACACCTTCTTTATCAACAGCCAAGGCGTGAACCTCGTTGGATGAGATGCTCAGGGGATTGTTGGGGTTATGACGAAAGCTCTCAATTTGAGAACGATTATAGGAATATAGACCCATACGAGACGCAAACCATAAATCCCCATCATCATCTTCCACAATTTCATACACCCTATTATGACTAAAGATTCTCTCAGATTCCTTTTCCATCTTTTTTGGAAAAAAGTTCTTAAAAATCTTGTCTTCATGATTGTATACTTGCACACCATTTCTGGTGCCAATAATCATTTCATCCTGACTGGTTCTATAGATTGTGTGTACATAATCGTTACAAATATTACGTCCAGTAGAATTCTCTGAATATCGATAGTTTGCCCCTGTGGTTCTATTAAAAATGTACAAACCGGTACCCCAGGTTCCTACCCATATAATATCGTTAGATTGCTTGTATAGTGATGACACGTAGTTGCCAGAGAAGAGATTCTCACCACTTGTTGTTTTACTATACGTTTTAAAATTCTGCGATTTTAAGTCGAGTTTTATTAATCCCGATAGTGTTCCAAACCAAATAATGTTTGTTCTGTCCTCTACTATTGAGGTTACCGTTGATGAGAACAGGTACTTATCCTGATAATATGCATTAAAATGTGGGGAAAACTCGCCATGGTTTGAATAAAAACGACAAAAACCCATTTCGGTACCAATCCAAAAGTTCCCTTTTGAATCCTCAAACATGATGTTAACAATATTGTTGGGTAATGATTTATTGTTTCCAGGAATGTTTTCGTAATGAATAAAATCGTCTGTTTTCTCTCGGAATAAATTAATCCCGTGGGCAGTTGCAATCCAAATATTACCTTTTGAGTCTTCGTAAATATGTTTAACCCTGTTGTTACTTAGCGAGTGTATGTCGTTAGCATTATTTGCATATCGTTTAAAAAGACTAAGGTTCCTGTCGAAGAGCATTAACCCATCGCTGGTCCCCACCCAGAAACGTTTTTTACTATCTTCATATAATGAGAAATCATTATTCTCAGAAGTTAATGAAAAAATATCGACAAAGTGATTGAACCGTGTAAACCCATTGGTTTCTGGGTTATACCTATCAAGCGATTCTTCCGTTTTAACCCAAATCACACCAAAGCTATCCTCGTAAACATTAAAAATTCGGTTTGAACTAATCGAGTTATCGTTTGATGGATTGAAATAAAAATTATAGAAATTGTCATCCTTCCTGTTATATATACTTAACCCATTAAAAGTTCCAATCCAAATATTCCCATCATTATCCTCACACAGATCTGTTATGTAATCATTTGCTATGGAAGTAGAATCGAATGGCTGGTTTCTGTAAACCTTAAACCCATATCCATCGTATCTATTTAATCCATTTTGAGTCCCAACCCAAAGGAATCCGTACTTATCCTGAATAAGAGTTTGCACTGCTGTTTGCGAGAGGCCGTTATCAACATCAAATAACTCTACCCGTAAAGTTGTGTTCGTAACATTTGCCCTGCTCATGTGAAACGAAACCGTAAGTAGGAGTATAAATGGGTATGTAAGTAACCTTCGCATAATAAGGGCAAATTAGGAAAAAAAAATGAAACTATGTAAGATCAGGCTTCACGATTGCACCATCTGATTCAACCCTATACAAAAACTTTCTTGATGGCGATTCAATAGAGTCCTTAATATTAAAGTTTCCCCATTTTTTATCAATTTTTTCAATGGTTTCCTTCGATGAAACAACTAATGCAGGCCAATCTCTTGAAAAGGTATCGATAGAGTAGCATTTCCTTGTCCCATCGAAAACAAAGCAGGGAAGCCTGACCCCTAACCTGTCAACGAAGTAACAATCCCTTTCCGGATCAATATTTGCGCTTAAATACCATACGAACAGACTCATATCATTTAGCTTCATCTCTTTATCAACCACAGCAATAAACTTTGGGATTGGACCCTCAACTGCAGCCACTATTTGTTGAATTATTGTTTTAACCTGTACGCCAATCTTCTTGTCAACAGATACCAGTAAAACTGATATTCCTTCTTTTAAAAGTGCTGTGTTAAAATCGAACAACCCCCGATGTTTCTGGCTTAACGTACTAAATAACTTTTCGTATCCACCTACCGTGCTATTTACCTTATTGTCTAACTCTTCTGGGAATTTTTTTGTTGCATCTACTAAAACTTTCCCTCCCATATGTGGCCTTGAAGACGCATGATCCAAAACATCCATTGGTCCTCTCCAAAGCAACACATCACGATGGGGAACTACTAATTCTGAAATATGCTTTGCTACCTCAAAGGAATTATGAATATCAGTATCCCCATCTACAACTATCATTATCTTATTAAACATCATTTGGCCAACACCCCATAGTGCACTTGCAACCTTATACGCCTGTCCCGGAAAAGTTTTATCAATTTTTACAATAGCTATATTATGTGAAACACCCTGTTGGGGAAGATACAAATCAATGATTTCA
Source organism: Tenuifilaceae bacterium (assembly GCA_035380045.1). Classification (GTDB taxonomy): domain Bacteria; phylum Bacteroidota; class Bacteroidia; order Bacteroidales; family Tenuifilaceae; genus DAOSWM01. The sequence continues at coordinate 63,169 of DAOSWM010000007.1, forward strand.
GGTAAAAAGGTATATTTTATTGGCGATAAAAAAATTCTCTCAGTTAACTTTGCTATGTACACATCCTCCATGGGCGGAACACCAACCAGTGTAGCTGGGAATATGGCATCCTTTCTGTAGGTAATACATGTAACATGAAACTTCGGGTACCAATCTGCGAGGGAGTAAAAACCTGTGTGATCGCCAAAAGGTCCCTCCCATATTGGATCCTCCATTGGGTCTACATAGCCTTCTATGATAATATCTGCATCCGAGGGAACATCCAGCTCATTGGTTATGCATCTTACTAGTTTGACCCGCTTTTTTCTTAGAAACCCAGCGAATAAAAACTCATCAATATTCTCAGGGAGTGGTGCAGTTGCAGAGTATGTGTATGCGGGATCTCCTCCTAAGGCCACAGCAACCGGCATAAGCTCCCCTCTTTTTTTGTATGCAGAAAAATGCCTGGCACCAGTTTTGTGCCTATGCCAATGCATTCCAGTAAGATTACTACCAAATACCTGCATCCTGTACATCCCAACATTTCTAACTTTAGTATCAGGATCCTGAGTTATAACCATAGGTAGAGTTATAAAACGCCCTCCATCATGGGGCCAACATTGTAAAATTGGAAATATGCTTAAATCAGGCTCAATTTGAATAACCTGCTGACATTCACCACGTCTCCGAACTGTTTTAGGCAAACACTTCATCACTTGAGCCAACTTGGGAAGGGTACTGAACTTTTCAAAGAAACCCTTTTTCAGGGATAAAACTACCCCTACGAATCCCTCAATTTGTTGAGCAACCTCATCAGGGTTTCTCACATTTAAAGCCGAAGAGGCCCTTTTTAACGAACCAAAAACATTGGTAACAACAGGGAAGCTTGTTCCTGTATTTTCGAAAAGAATTGCTTTCCCTCCTCCATCTTGCTTGCATATCCTATCTGTAACCTCGGCTATCTCAAGTACAGGATCAACAAACTCGGTTATCCTGATTAAATCACCATTCTCTTCAAGCAGTTCAATAAACTCCCTCAGGCTTTTGTACGACATAGCTATATCTATAGTTATTTTAGGCGAATATAACAAAAAGGGTTCAACCAATCACGATTGAACCCTTTGATATAAACCATAAGATATGTATTACTATAAAAACTTAAAGTTTTTCCCAAGGTAAATTGCCGATGAACCAAGCATCTCTTCTATTCTTAACAACTGATTATACTTAGCAATCCTGTCGGAACGTGAGGCAGAGCCTGTTTTTATAAGGCCAGTATTCAATGCAACAGCCAGGTGAGCAATAGTTGAATCTTCAGTTTCACCTGAACGATGGCTCATAACTGAGGTCATAGAGTTAGTATCGGCCATTCTAACAGCGTTAATTGTTTCGGTCAGGGTTCCTATTTGGTTCACTTTGATAAGAATACTATTGGCCGCATTCTCTTCAATTCCTCTCTTCAAGCGTTTTACATTAGTAACAAACAAATCGTCGCCAACAAGTTGTATCTTACTTCCAAGAGTTTTATTCATCAGTTTCCAACCATCCCAATCATCCTCTGCCATTCCATCTTCAATGGAAATTATTGGGTACTTGTCAACCCATGTTTTCCAATAATCTACCATTTGGGAAGGTGTTAATTTCTCACCGGTTGACTTGTGCAGATGGTAAACGTTCTCTTCTGGTAAGAAGTACTCAGATGATGCAGGATCAAGGGCAAGATATATATCTTCTCCTGGCTTGTAACCTGCTTTTTCAATTGCCTGGAGAATTACGGTAATTGCCTCTTCGTTCGATTTAAGGTTTGGTGCAAAACCACCCTCGTCACCAACGTTAGTGGAGTAGCCCTGTTTTTTAAGAACAGCCTTGAGGTTATGAAAAACTTCTGCGCCCATTCGAATGGCCTCTGTAAAGTTTGGCGCACCAACAGGCATGATCATGAACTCCTGAAAATCTATACTATTATCGGCATGTGATCCTCCGTTCAATATATTCATCAAGGGAATGGGTAATGTGCAGGCGTTAACGCCTCCAACGTAACGATAAAGTGGTTGCCCCGTTGCTTGTGCGGCAGCATGTGCTACAGCTAATGAAACGCCTAGTATTGCGTTGGCTCCTAAATTTGCTTTATTCTCTGAGCCATCCAGCTGAATCATCGCCTCGTCAATCTGTTGCTGCTCAAGCACATGCATCCCAACTATCTCTTCTGCAATGGTTGAATTTACATTTTCAACAGCTCTAAGGACTCCTTTCCCTAAATAACGGCTATTGTCGCCATCACGCAGTTCAACTGCTTCATGAACACCTGTAGAAGCTCCGCTTGGTACAGCAGCTCTGCCAAAATAACCGCTCTCAGTTAAAACATCAACCTCAACGGTGGGGTTTCCTCTCGAATCGAGTATCTGACGTGCGTGAACGTTAATTATTTGTCCCATTTTTTCAATATTTAAGTTTTACAATTCGAATTTATAAAATTACATAAAAAAAGGGATGAAGCCATCGACTTTATCCCTTTTTTAATGGGTCCCAGAATATCGGTTTCTTTCTATTCTGACTTCGTATCTTCAGAATTATCTTCCTCTGTTTTAGGTTCTTCTGAAGTTTCCACCTCAACTTCTGGAGTAGTCTCTTCTTTAACTTCCTCAATTACAGTTTTTTCAACTGATTTTGATTTTGAGGAGGCTTTGGTTTCAGCGTTAGGGGTGGTTGCCTCTTCTTTCTTTGATTTTCCTCTTCTTGTCCGTTTCGCCTGTTGTTTTGTTTCGGTTTTAGCTGTAGTGTAAGTAGTGTTATAATCAACTAATTCAATAATACACATATCAGCGTTATCTCCTAAACGTGTTCCTAGTTTTAGAATACGGGTGTACCCACCTGGCCTATCGCCAATTTTCACTGAAACTTCACGGAACAATTCTGTTACAGCATTTTTGTCCTTAAGGTATGCAAATACTGTACGTCTTGAGTGGGTTGTATCATTCTTCCCTTTTGTAATCAGTGGTTCAACATAACCTCTAAGCGCTTTCGCTTTTGCTACAGTAGTTTTTATTCTCTTGTGCATTATCAACGAAACAGCCATGTTTGCTAACATCGCTTTACGGTGAGAGCTTGTGCGTCCTAAATGGTTTACTTTCTTATTGTGTCTCATCGCTATTATTCCTTGTCTAATTTATACTTAGTGATATCCATTCCGAAAGACAGGTTCATGGCTTCCAGAAGATCCTCTAACTCGGTAAGCGATTTCTTACCGAAGTTTCTAAATTTCAGCAGGTCGTTCTTATTAAAGCGAACTAAATCGCCTAAAGTATCAACATCAGCTGCCTTTAAACAGTTTAAAGCCCTTACTGATAGATCCAGATCTACCAATTTTGTTTTCAGGAGCTGACGCATGTGAAGCACCTCCTCATCGAACTCATCGTTGGCGAATTTATCATCAGAATCGAGAGTAATCTTCTCATCTGAGAAGAGCATGAAGTGGTAGATCAAAATTTTTGCTGCTTCTTTCAGCGCATCCTTGGGATGGATACTACCATCGGTTTGTATTTCGAGGATTAACTTTTCGTAGTCTGTTTTCTGCTCTACCCTATAGTTTTCCACATCAAACTTTACGTTCTTGATAGGAGTATGTATAGAGTCGATTGGAATAACGCCAAACTCGGCCTCTTCGGGTTTGTTTTCTTCGGCAGGAATGTATCCACGTCCCTTGTTTATTGTAACCTGAATATCAAGTTTAACATCGGGTTCCATCCGGCAGATCACGAGTTCAGGGTTCAGAACTTTGAATCCGCTTAAAAAATTTGATAGGAATCCGGCTTTAAACTCGTTTTGCCCAGATATCGAGATATTTACCTTCTCGTTATCTAAATCTTCAACCACCCGTTTTAACCTAACCTGCTTGAGATTAAGGATTATTTCAGTCACATCTTCTATTACACCAGGTATGGTGGAGAATTCGTGATCAACCCCAGATATCTTTAAGGTTGTGATGGCGTACCCCTCCAACGAAGACAGGAGAATTCTCCTGAGCGCATTACCAACGGTAATTCCGTAGCCCGGCTCAAGAGGGCGAAACTCAAATTTACCGAAGAAATCGGTAGCTTCGAGCATTATTACCTTATCAGGTTTTTGAAATGCCAGAATAGCCATTCGGTTAGTTTTTTTTTACTTAGAGTAAAGTTCAACAATAAGCTGCTCCTTAATATTCTCTGGAATATCTGAGCGCTCAGGATTATTTAAATATTTGCCGGATAAGTTTTCCTTATCCCACTCTAGCCATGAATACTTGGTATGACGATTGCTCGACAATGCCTCAGCTACAACTTCTAGCGATTTCGATTTCTCACGAACAGCAACTACTGATCCAGGTTTTACGCTGTACGAAGGTATATTAACCACCTTGCTATCAACAGTAATGTGTCTATGCGACACTAGTTGTCTTGCAGCAGCTCTTGTTGGAGCGATTCCTAAACGGTACACAACGTTGTCGAGCCTCGACTCGAGCAGTTGAAGTAAAATCTCACCGGTAACGCCCTGCATACGTGAGGCTTTCTTAAAGAGATTTGAGAACTGTTTCTCTAGAACGCCATACGTAAACTTAGCCTTCTGCTTCTCCAGAAGCTGAGTTCCGTATTCTGAAACTTTCCTACGTTTCTTATTAATACCATGCATTCCAGGAGGATAGTTCTTCTTCTCAAAAGTTTTATCCGGTCCAAATATTGGCTCACCAAACTTTCGTGCAATTTTGGTTGTTGGTCCTGTATATCTTGCCATTACTTATTCTTGTTAAAATGTTCAGAGATAAAAATAAATTATACTCTACGCCTCTTTGGAGGACGGCAACCGTTATGAGGAAGTGGAGTAACATCGACAATTTCTGTTACTTCAATTCCCGCTGAGTTAATCGTTCGAATGGCTGACTCACGCCCCGATCCAGGCCCTTTGACAAAAACCTTTACTTTGCGGAGGCCTAAATCAAAGGCTACCTTTGCACAATCGGCAGCAGCAGTTTGTGCTGCGTAAGGTGTGTTCTTTTTTGAGCCTTTAAAACCCATTTTTCCAGCCGAAGACCATGAAATTACTTGTCCGGTTGAGTTGGTTAGAGTTACAATAATGTTGTTAAATGATGAGTGAACGTGGGCTAAACCCTGCGATTCAACTTTAACAACTCTCTTTTTTGCTGATCCTGTTTTCTTTGCCATAGTCTATCACCTATTTGGTCGCTTTCTTCTTGTTGGCTACGGTTTTCTTTCTTCCCTTACGGGTTCTTGCATTATTCTTGGTGCTTTGACCTCTAACGGGCAAGCCCAAGCGATGACGGATACCACGGTAGCATCCGATATCCATCAGACGTTTAATGTTAAGTTGAACTGTTGAGCGAAGCTCCCCTTCTACCTTATATCCTTCATTTAGGATTGTACGAATAGAAGTGATGTTGTCATCTGTCCAATCTTTTACTTTTACGTCGTAATCTATTGAGGCTGTACTTAAAATTTTACGGGCGCTACTACGGCCAATTCCGTAAATATAAGTAAGCGCTACTTCGCCCCGCTTGTTTTTGGGTAAGTCAACCCCCACAATTCGTGCCATATTATTTGCTTAAAAATTTAAGGGTACAAAGTTAATAAATTATCCTTGGCGCTGTTTAAACTTCGGATTTTTTTTGTTAATCACGTACAAACGCCCTTTGCGTTTCACGATTTTGCAATCGTCACTGCGCTTCTTTACTGATGTTCTTACTTTCATAGCAGCTATAGTGTTTTCGTTTTAGTTACTTATATCGGAACGATATTCTTCCTTTGGTTAAATCGTATGGCGACATCTCAACCTTTACTTTATCTCCAGGTAAAATTTTAATGTAGTGCATCCTCATTTTCCCAGAAATATGAGCGGTTATTATGTGACCATTGTCAAGCTCTACCCTAAACATTGCATTCGAGAGGGCCTCAATTATGGTTCCATCTTTCTCAATAGCTGGTTGTTTAGCCATATATCAAATTCATTTTTTTTGTAAAACTAAATCAACGTAATCGAAGGTTGATAACACTTCTGGCTTTCCCTTGCGAACCACAACAGTTAATTCAAAATGTGCTGAAGGCTTGCCATCGGCTGTTTTAATTGTCCATCCATCATTTGTTTGGTAAACTTGTCTGCCCCCCATATTTATCATGGGTTCAATACAAATAACCATGCCATCAACTAGTTTTGGACCCCGTCCTTGGTGACCATAATTTGGAACCTCTGGTTTCTCGTGCATTTCACGACCTAAACCGTGACCTACAAGTTCCCTTACAACAGAGAATCCAAAACTTTCAGCATAAGTTTGAACAGCATTCGACACATCACCTACTCGATTACCATCAATCGCCTGATTGATTCCTTTAAACAAGCTTTCACGTGTAACAGCAAGGAGGCTTTCTGCTTCTGGAGTAACTTCTCCTACAGCAAATGTGAATGCTGAATCGCCATAATAACCAAACCATTTTGTGCCACAGTCAACAGAAACAATGTCTCCATTTTTTAGCACGTAGTCCGATGGTATGCCGTGCACGACTGCATCGTTAACCGAAATGCAGAGGGTATTGGGGTAACCATTGTATCCCAGAAACCCAGGCTCAGCACCGTTATCCCGAATAAACTCCTCGGCCAACCTATCGAGTTGATTGGTTGTTACCCCAGGAGCGATAACCTTACCAACTTCTGCTAAGGTTTTTGAAACGAGCAAGGCGTTTTTCCTTACTAGCTCAATCTCTTCTCCTGTTTTAACTATTTGCATTACCAAAAGAACGATTACCGATATTACATTCCGGATTTTCCTTTAATTCTCCCTGATTTCATTAAACCATCATAGTGCCTCATTAAAAGATGACTTTCAATTTGCTGAAGTGTGTCAAGCACAACACCTACGAGGATAAGGAGTGATGTTCCACCAAAGAATTGTGCAAATTGGTTATTTACACCAAACATCATGGCGAACGCTGGGAGAATTGCAATAAATGCCAAAAAGATGGAACCGGGTAGTGTTATCCTCGACATAATTGAATCCAGGAACTCAACCGTTTTACGTCCTGGTTTAACTCCAGGAATAAATCCACCATTCTTCTTCATATCCTCAGCCATCTGATTGGGATTGATGGTAACTGCGGTATAGAAGTAAGTAAACGCAATGATGAGAATTGCAAAGGTAAAGTTATACCAGAAACCAGTGAAATTAGCAAAAGCAGATGCTATTGCGTTTGTTGTTTCTGTGTTAAAACTTGCAAACATCATTGGAATGAACATTAATGCTTGTGCAAAGATGATTGGCATTACTCCAGCCGCATTAACCTTAAGAGGTATATACTGCCTAACGCCTCCGTACTGTTTGTTTCCAACTATGCGTTTTGCATATTGAACAGGGATTCTGCGAGTCCCCTGTACCAATAAGATGCTAAACATGAAAACAACAAACAGAATGATCATCTCCACCAAGAACATTACGAGACCACCAGCCATCTCCTCTGAGCGTGAAAAGAATTCAGCCGCCAGCGCAAAGGGGAGTCTAGCTATAATACCAACCATAATTATTAAGGAGATACCGTTTCCTATCCCTTTATCGGTTATTTTCTCGCCTAACCACATAACAAACATGGTACCAGCAATAAGAATAATTGTAGAGGATATTGTAAAGTAAATCCCTTCCAGTGCGAATGCCGAGGATGGCAGCTGCGCCCTGAGGTTGGCCAAGTAGGTTGGAGCTTGAAGTACAAGAATGATAACAGTAAGGTAACGGGTAATCTGGTTAATCTTACGGCGTCCACTCTCGCCTTCTTTCTGTAACCGTTGGAAGTAGGGAATTGCTATTCCAAGAAGTTGAACCACGATAGATGCCGAAATGTATGGCATAATTCCCAGTGCAAAGATAGATGCTTTACTAAATGCACCTCCTGAGAACATATCGAGAAGACCCATAATTCCATCAGCTGTTTGCTTTTGTAGGCCACCCAACTGAGCTGGATCAATTCCTGGAAGAGTAATAAAACTTCCTAAACGGTAAATAACAAGTATACCCAAGGTATAGAGAATCCGATTCCTCAGATCCTCTATCTTGAATATATTTTTGATGGTTTCAATAAAAGACTTCATCAATTTATAGTTTTACGGCAGTTCCACTTGCTGCTTCAATTACTTCGATGGCTTTTTTGGAGAAGGCATGCGCCTTTACTTCAAGTTTTGATGTAAGGGTTCCGTTCCCAAGTATTTTTACCATATCATTTTTCGAAATCAAACCTGAATCAACTAATGTTTGAACGTCGATTGAGGTGATCCCCTGCTTTTCAGCTAAGTTCTGAAGAACATCAACGTTAATGGCTTTATACTCTTTGCGGAATCGGTTTTTAAACCCAAACTTTGGCAGGCGACGCTGCAAGGGCATCTGTCCGCCCTCAAAGCCAATCTTTTTTGAGTAACCTGAGCGCGACTTGGCGCCTTTATGTCCCCTGGTTGAAGTGCCCCCATGACCTGAACCCTGTCCACGTCCGATACGCTTTTCGCGATGGGTAGAGCCTTCAGCAGGTGTTATATTATGCAATTCCATGTTAATACGATTGTTTTGAAGGTTACCAATTACATATCAATTTTCACAAGGTGTCGAACTTTCTCAACCATACCCATAACCTCTGGTGTATTGTCCTTCTCTACGGTATGATTAATTCTTCTTAATCCAAGTGTTTCTAAGGTTGCCCTTTGTCTTTTGGTCGAACCTATCTTACTCTTTATTTGTGTAATCTTTACTTTTGCCATGATTCTATGTTCTATCCATTAAACACTTTGTTAAGATCCACACCACGAAGTGTAGCTACACTATGAGCATCTCGTAGTTCGAGCAGGGCATTCACGGTTGCTTTAACTAAGTTATGGGGGTTTGAAGAACCCTTTGACTTAGCCAGCACGTCGGTAATTCCAACGCTTTCAAGTACGGCACGCATAGCACCACCTGCCTTAACACCTGTTCCGTGCGAAGCAGGTTTAAGGAATACTTTTGCCCCACCGTACTTTGCAATTTGTTCGTGAGGAATGGTTCCTTTAAAAATAGGAACCTTTACCAGATTCTTCTTAGCATCCTCAATACCCTTCGAAATTGCAGAAGTTACCTCACCAGCTTTACCTAATCCATAACCTACAATGCCGTTTTCATTTCCAACAACAACAATTGCAGAAAAGCTAAAAGTTCTACCTCCTTTGGTTACTTTGGTAACACGCTGTATGGAAACCAACCTATCTTTTAATTCAAGATCGGTGGTTTTAACTTTACGTATGTTTGTATTTGTTGACATACTTCATCTAGAATTTAAGTCCCCCTTCTCGTGCTGCATCGGCAAGAGCCTTAACGCGTCCATGGTAAAGGTATCCATTGCGGTCAAAAACTACTGTGGTAATCCCTTTATCAATAGCATTTTTTGCTGCCAACTTACCAACAAGGCGGGCTTGTTCAATTTTTGTGATTTTTGCTTGTTCAGCAATATCTTTAACTCGCGATGAGGCGGAAGCCAAGGTAACTCCATTCGAATCGTCGATTACCTGTACATAAATTTGCTTGTTGCTCCTGAACACGGTCATACGTGGTCTTTCTGGAGTTCCAGCAAATTTTTTGCGGATCCTCATCTTTATTTTGAGTCTTCTCTCTTGTTTTTTCAGAGCCATATCCAATCAATTTATACAGGTTAAACACTAGCTGATTTACCAGACTTCTTGCGTAGCACTTCGCCAACGAACTTAATCCCTTTGCCCTTATAAGGTTCAGGTTTACGTAGTGAACGAATTTTTGCCGCCACAACTCCAAGAAGTTGCTTATCGTGGCTCTTAAGAGTAATAATTGGGTTGTTTCGACGCTCAGTTTTTGCTTCAACCTTCACTTCTTTTGGAAGTTGGAAGTGAATATCATGCGAAAAACCTAAGCTAAGCTCAAGTATTTGTCCTTTTGCTTCTGCCTTGTAGCCAACCCCTACTAGTTCCTGCTCTATGGTCCATCCAGTTGAAACACCAACAACCATGTTGTTTATGAGTGCCCTGTATAAACCATGCATGGAACGGTGACGCTTCTGATCTGTTGGTCTGGTGAGTACAACAGAATCTCCCTCAACAGTTACGGTAATATCTGGGTCAACCGCTTGACTCAGCTCACCGAGAGGGCCTTTAACGCTCACCACATTATCAGCGCCAACTTTCACGCTTACACCCTGTGGCAAGTTTACAGGTTTTTTTCCGATCCTTGACATTTTAGAAATTGTTATTAATTAGTAAACGTAGCACAGCACTTCGCCGCCTACTTTCTTAAGTCGTGCTTCTTTGTCGCTCATTACACCCTGTGAAGTTGATAGGATTGCGATTCCTAGTCCGTTTAAAACACGAGGAAGATCATCAGATCCAACATACCTTCTCAAGCCGGGAGTGCTCACTCGCTCGAGATGCTTGATGGCATTCTTCTTACTTTCGGGGTGGTACTTAAGAGCAATTTTTATTGATCCCTGCTTTTGATCCTCTTCGAACTTGTAATTAAGAATATAGCCTTTTTCGAAAAGAATTTTGGTTATTTCTTTTTTAATGTTCGAAGCAGGAATCTCTACGATTTTGTGGTTCGCCATAATAGCGTTCCTTACTCGGGTCAGATAATCTGCAATTGGGTCAGTAACCATATCTTATTCTTAGTTAAATGTTTACCAGCTAGCTTTCTTCACTCCTGGGATTAAACCTTTTGAAGCCATTTCCCTGAATGTTATGCGGCTAATGCCAAATTGACGCATAAAACCACGTGGACGTCCTGTAACAGAACAACGGTTACGTTGACGTATGGGGTTCGAGTTACGGGGCAACTTCTGTAGTGCTACCCAATCGCCTTCAGCTTTCAGCCTTGCGCGTTTTTCAGCATACTTAGCGGCCATTTTAGCACGCCTAACCTCACGGGCTTTCATTGATTCTTTTGCCATACCTAGTTCTTTTTAGCGTTTTTAAAAGGGATGCCAAACTCACGCAGCAAAGCGTACGCTTCCTCATCAGATTCTGCAGAAGTAACAAAAGTTATCTCTACCCCTAAAATTTTATTTATCTTATCGATATCAACTTCAGGGAAAATGATGTGCTCTTGAATTCCGAGGCTATAGTTGCCTTTCCCATCTAGTTTATCGTTTACTCCTTTGAAGTCACGAATACGAGGTAGTGAAACGCATATAAGCCTTTCGAGGAATTCATACATTCTCTCACGTCGCAGCGTTACTTTAACACCAATCGGCATTCCTCTGCGAAGCTTAAAGTTAGAAATATCTTTCCTAGATATTGTTTGTACAGCTTTCTGACCTACAATCATTGAAAGTTCTTCCTGAGCTGTCTCAATCATTTTTTTGTCGGCCACTGCCTGTCCAACCCCTTGATTAACAACAATTTTTGTTAATTTTGGGACTTGCATTACGCTTTTGTATCCAAAATCTTTTGTAAGTTTTGGAATTATCTCATCGTAATACTTTTTCTTAAGGTTTGGTACGTATGTCATCACTTAAGCTCCTCCCCTGATTTTTTTGAGTAACGAACTAGTTTTCCACTCTTCTCATTAATCCGGCGCCCAATACGGGTCGGTTTTCCACTGGCGGGATCAACCAGCATAAGGTTAGAGATGTGGATTGGGGCTTCCTTTTTAATGATGCCCCCTTGAGGGTACTTTGAGTTAGGTTTTGTGTGCTTCGACATCATATTCACACCCTCAACGATGGCGCGATCCTTGTCTTTAATAACCTCAAGCACTTTCCCCTGCTGACCTTTTGATTCGCCAGCATTCACGTATACCAGATCCCCTTTCTTAATATGTAACTTCTTATTCATCGTTTTAACGATTTTTTCAGATTACAGTACCTCAGGAGCCAAGGATACAATTTTCATGTAACCATCTCGTAACTCACGAGCTACAGGCCCGAAGATACGGGTTCCACGAATTTCACCCTGGTTATTGAGTAATACACAGGCATTATCATCGAAACGGATGTAGCTACCATCGGAACGACGAAGCTCCTTCTTGGTTCTAACTACAACTGCTTTGGTAACAGTACCTTTCTTAATTTCTCCACTAGGCAATGCGCTCTTCACAGTAACAACAATTTTGTCGCCAATGCGAGCATAACGTTTGCCCGTTCCTCCGAGAACGCGAATGCATAATACTTCCTTTGCACCGCTGTTGTCGGCAACTAATAGTCTACTTTCTTGTTGTATCATGGCTACTTAGCTCTTTCAATGATTTCAACTAATCGCCAGCACTTAGTTTTACTTAAGGGCCGGGTTTCCATTATTCTTACGGTATCGCCAATGTTGCAAGTATTGTTTTCGTCGTGAGCATAGAACTTGGTGGTTCTGTTCACGAACTTACCGTAGATAGGGTGCTTAACTTTCCGCTTCACAGCAACAACTATCGATTTCTGCATCTTGTTGCTAACCACGGTTCCTATCCTTTCTTTCCTAAGATTACGTGTATTTTCCATTGTAAATTTGGATTTACTTATTCTGTAACTTAGTGCGTTCGGTGAGGATAGTCTTCAATCTAGCAACCGTTCTACGGGTCTCTTTAATCTTCATTGGATTATCGAGTGGCGAAATTGCATGGTTCATCTTAAGCTTAATTAGTTGAGATTCGAGCGAATCGATTCTCTCCTCAATCTCCTTATTGTTAAGCTCTTTAATTTCAGATGTTTTCATTTCTCGTCTAGTTTGAAGTTTCTGAATAATCACGACGCACAATAAACTTAGTGGTAACTGGAAGTTTTTGTGCTGCTAAGCGCAAAGCTTCCTTCGCTACCTCCATAGGTACGCCTTCGGCCTCAATGATGACTCTTCCAGGAGTTACCGGAGCAACAAATCCTTCTGGAGCTCCTTTCCCTTTACCCATACGAACCTCTGCAGGTTTCTTGGTTATTGGTTTATCGGGGAAAATCCGGATCCATATCTGACCCTCACGTTTCATATAACGGGTCACGGCCTGACGAGCAGCTTCAATCTGGCGACCAGTTATCCATTTGGTTTCTAATGATTTAATTCCAAAAGAACCGAAAGCTAACTGATTTCCACGCTGGGCAACACCTTTCATGCGCCCCTTCTGCTGCCTTCTGTATTTAGTTTTCTTTGGCTGTAACATTTCCTAGTCCATTAATGCTATTAATTACTTCCTTTTTTTACGGAATCCGCCACGCGGCTTGTTAGAAGGCTGCTGTGGAGTTGAAGGTGCACTCACACCCATGTTAGGTGAAAGGTCACGCTTTCCATACACTTCGCCGTTACATATCCATACCTTAATACCAATGAGACCTACCTTAGTAAGTGCTTCGCCAAGGGCATAGTCAATATCAGCACGGAAAGTATGAAGAGGAATTCTTCCATCTTTGTATGTTTCAGAGCGAGCCATTTCGGCACCGCCCAACCGGCCAGATATTTGAACCTTAATCCCCTCGGCGCCCATTCTCATGGTAGAAGCAATAGCCATTTTAATGGCACGACGGTATGAGATACGGCCTTCGAGCTGACGAGCAATATTGTTTGCTACGATAGTAGCGTCCAGTTCGGGACGTTTTACCTCAAAGATGTTTATTTGAACCTCTTTACTGGTAATGTTTTTCAACTCCTCTTTTAACTTATCAACTTCCTGTCCGCCTTTCCCTATAATGATTCCTGGACGAGCAGTATGCACGGTTACGGTGATTAGTTTCAGCGTACGTTCGATAACAATTTTAGAAACGCTAGCTTTAGCTAGCCTAGCGCTGAGGTATTCACGAATCTTGTTGTCCTCAACGAGTTTCTGAGCGTAGCGGTTTCCACCATACCAGTTGGAATCCCATCCTTTAATGATTCCAAGTCTGTTTCCTATTGGATTTACTTTTTGTCCCATCTAGCTCTGTGTATTTTGAGATTCGTTACTAACTGCACTATCTACAACAACGGTTACGTGGTTGGAATGCTTTCTAATTCGATGGGCACGCCCTTGAGGAGCGGTACGAATGCGTTTTAGCATACGGCCCTGATCAACGAAAATTTCCTTTACATACAGGTTTGCATCCTCTATACGAACCCCTTCATTTTTGGCCTGCCAGTTTGATACTGCTGATTTTAGAAGTTTTTCAACTTTTATGGCAGCTTCTTTGGGGGTAAAATGAAGAATATTAAGAGCGGTTTCAACCTGTTTCCCGCGAACCATGTCAACAACCAAGCGCATTTTGCGGGGAGAAGTTGGGCAATTCCTCAGAATTGCGAAAGCTTTTTTGCTTTTCTCCTCCTTTATTTTGTTGGCTTTGATACGTTTTCTTGCACCCATTATTATGTTGCTTTAAGAAATCAATTCACTTACTTCTTCTTATTCCCTGCGTGACCACGGAAAGTACGGGTGGGGGCAAACTCACCGAGTTTGTGACCAACCATATTTTCGGTAACGTAAACAGGAATAAACTTATTCCCGTTGTGAACTGCAATAGTGTGTCCTACAAAATCAGGTGAAATCATTGATCTTCTTGACCAAGTTTTAATAACCTGTTTTTTGTTGGCAGTATTCATGTCCACAACTCGCTTTTCCAGCTTATAGTCTATAAAAGGACCTTTTTTTAATGACCGACTCATAGTTCAGCTTTTTTCAGATTACTTTTTCCTGCGTTCAACAATGAATTTGTTAGAAAGCTTCTTTTTGGAACGAGTTTTATATCCCTTCGCAGGTATACCCTTGCGTGAGCGTGGGTGACCTCCGCTGGCACGACCTTCGCCACCACCCATTGGGTGATCAACTGGGTTCATTACCACACCACGAGTTCTTGGTCTGCGCCCTAACCAACGGCTACGGCCAGCTTTCCCTGAACGTTCAAGTGCATGATCGGAGTTTGAAACTGTTCCAACAGTAGCTTTGCAGGTAGTTAATACCATACGAATCTCGCCACTAGGCAATTTAAGTACTGCGTACTTGCCTTCGCGTGCGAGCAGCTGAGCGTACGATCCGGCGCTACGCGCCATAATTCCACCTTGTCCTGGTTTTAGTTCAATGTTATGAACTATGGTACCAAGTGGAATTTCGGAAAGGTACAATGCGTTACCAATTTCGGGGGCAACTCCCTTACCCGACATAATGGTCTGGCCTACCTGGAGGCCAGCTGGTGCAATAATATAACGTTTTTCTCCGTCGGTGTACACAACCAGAGCTATGCGAGCGGTACGATTGGGATCGTACTCGATGGTTTTAACAACAGCAGCCACACCGTCGCGTTCGCGCGCAAAGTCAACTATCCTGTATCTACGCTTGTGACCACCACCAATGTAGCGCATGGTCATTTTACCGGTGTTGTTTCTTCCACCAGATTTTTTAATGGGGCGTAGTAACGATTTCTCAGGTGTCGAGGTTGTGATATCGTCGAATGCACCTATAATTTTATGCCTTTGTCCTGGGGTAACAGGTTTAAGTTTTCTTACAGCCATTTCAATTAAATGTTGCTAAAAAAGTCAATCTGTTCTCCTTGCTTAAGCGTTACAATGGCCTTTTTAAAGCTGTTAGTTTTACCAGCAATTACGCCGGCACGTGTATAACGGCTCTTCCGTTTTCCACCATAACGCATCGTATTAACTGACTCAACAGTTACTCCATAGAACTCTTCTACGGCTTTCTTTACCTGTAACCTATTGGCGTTTTTATCAACTATGAAACCATACTGGTTAAGTTTCTCGCCAAGTTTTTCCATTTTCTCGGTAACTACCGGTTTAATAATAATATTCATGGCTACAGGGTTATTGTATGTTAAACATTTTGTTTAGAACATCAATAGAGCTCTCAACAAACACCAAAGTACCCGCATTCATAATTTCGTATGTATTTATATTTGAAGCGGTTAATACTTTTTGGCGTTGTAAATTTCTGGACGACAAATATATGTTTTTATTTGATTCGCCCATAACGAAAAGCGACTTTTTATTATTCAGGTTTAGATTCCTGCAAATGCCAATAAACTCTTTAGTTTTTGGAGCATCGAAAGAGAAATCTTCAAGAACAACGATTGAGTTGTTCTTAGCCTTGTAGGATAGAGCGCTTTTACGTGCTAGCTGCTTCAATTTTTTGTTAAGTTTGAAGCTGTAATCACGGGGTTGTGGGCCGAAAACTCGTCCACCGCCACGGAAAAGGGGTGACTTAATTGAGCCAGCACGAGCAGTACCGGTTCCTTTTTGTCTTTTCAGTTTACGGGTACTTCCCGATACCTCGTTACGTTCTTTCGATTTGTGAGTTCCCTGACGTTGGTTTGCAAGGTACTGCTTCACATCGAGGTAAATGGCATGATCGTTTGGCTGAACGCCAAAAATCTCATCATTGAGCACCACTTTACGTCCCGTTTCCTGTCCTGTTGTATTAAGTACGTTAATTTCCATTACTTCTCAATGATTAAGTATGAACCTTTTGCACCAGGGATTGAACCCTTAACAATAAGAAGGTTGCTTTCGGGGATAACCTTAATTAAGCGAAGGTTGATAATTTTCACTCTATCGCCACCGGTTCTTCCAGCCATGCGCAAACCTTTAAATACTCTACTAGGGTATGAACTTGCACCTAGAGAGCCTGGTGCACGTAAACGGTTGTGCTGACCATGAGTTTGGCCACCAACACCGCTAAACCCATGACGTTTTACAACGCCCTGAAAACCTTTTCCTTTGGAGATTCCAGTTACATCAATCCACCTATCTTCCAAGAAAATTTCAGAGGTAATAACATCACCAAGGTTATACTCCTTGTTCCAGTCTTTAATCTCTGCCACTTTCCTTTTGGGAGTAGTGTTTGCTTTCTGGAAATGGCCAAGCAAAGGTTTGCTGGTGTGCTTCTCTTTCATGTCGTCGAAGGCAAGCTGAAGAGCGGAGTATCCATCCTTTTCTACAGTTCTTACCTGAGTAACAACGCAGGGACCAGCCTCAATTACAGTGCATGGTATGTTTTTACCCTCGGCACTGAACACGGAAGTCATTCCGATTTTACGTCCAATAATTCCTGCCATTTCTCTTTAAATTAATTTTCTACACTCATACTTTAATTTCTACTTCGACTCCACTGGGCAGCTCAAGTTTCATGAGCGCATCAATTGTTTTTGGAGTGGAGCTGTAGATGTCGAGTAGTCTCTTGAAGGAGCTGAGTTGAAACTGCTCCCTGGACTTCTTGTTCACAAAGGTAGAACGGTTCACGGTGAAGATGCGTTTGTGTGTAGGAAGTGGAATTGGTCCGTTTACTACAGCACCCGTAGATTTTACGGTTTTAACGATCTTCTCGGCCGATTTGTCCACCAAGTTGTGATCGTACGATTTCAGTTTGATTCTGATCTTTTGGCTCATTTTACAACAAATGGTAAATGATTAATCGACTTCTTTTACAATTTTACCACGTAGCTTTTCCACAATCTCCTTCGCAATGTTAGCAGGAACCTCAGCATAGTGTGAAAACTCCATTGTTGAGGTAGCTCTTCCGGAGGTGAGCGTACGTAGTACGGTAACGTATCCGAACTGTTCGGATAGCGGAACCTTAGCTTTAATTACTCGGGCAGCGCCTTTTGATTCCATTCCGTTTATTTGTCCTCTGCGCTTGTTAAAATCACCAATAACATCGCCCATGTATTCCTCTGGGGTAACAACCTCAACGGACATGATAGGTTCGAGAAGTATTGGTGCTGCTTTGGGACAAGCATGTCGGAATGCTTGACGAGCCGCGATTTCGAAAGAAAGTGAATCGGAGTCAACCGGGTGGAACGAACCATCCTTTAGAATAACCTTCAGGTTAGGGAGAGCGTAGCCAGCGAGAACTCCGTTCTTCATGGCAATCTCAAATCCTTTTTGAACTGAAGGAATGTATTCACGTGGAATGTTACCTCCCTTAACTTCGTCCACAAATTGAAGACCCACAACGCCTTCATCGGCGGGTCCAATCTCTACAATGATATCGGCGAATTTACCTCTACCACCGGTTTGCTTCTTGAACACCTCGCGATGCTCAACAGATTTTGTAATAGCCTCTTTGTAGGCAACCTGAGGTGCTCCCTGGTTGATATCAACCTTGAATTCGCGTCTCAGGCGATCAACAATGATTTCGAGGTGAAGTTCACCCATTCCGCTAATCACGGTTTGTGCGTTCTCCTCATCGGTGTGAACCCTAAAAGTAGGATCCTCCTCGGCAAGTTTTCCAAGTGCAACCCCTAACTTGTCGAGATCCTGTTGTGTTTTAGGTTCAACTGCGAGTCCAATAACTGGCTCGGGGAAGGTCATCGATTCGAGGGCAATAGGATTTTTCTCCTCACAAATGGTGTCGCCAGTGCGTAGGTCTTTAAACCCAACTGCTGCACAAATATCGCCAGCTTCGCAAACTTCGATTGGATTTTGCTTGTTGGCATGCATTTGGTAGAGTCGGCTAATACGCTCCTTCTTACCGCTTCGTGAGTTAAAAACGTAGCTCCCACTGGGGAGTTTCCCCGAGTAAACCCTTATGAATGCTAAGCGTCCTACGAAAGGATCTGTGGCAATTTTAAATGCTAATCCACAGAATGGCTCTTTTTCATCAGGATTACGGGTTAACTCTTTCTCTGAATCGGGATGCAGCCCCTTAACCGCTCCAACGTCGAGCGGGCTGGGGAGAAATGAAACTACAGCATCCAAAAGGCGTTGTATGCCTTTATTTTTAAAGGCAGAACCGCATAGAACGGGAACAATCGACAAATCGATAGTTGCCTTGCGGATAGTATCAAGGATTTCCTCCTTCGTGATTGAGTCGGGATCGTCAAAGAAACGCTCAAGCAGATCGTCGTTGTATTCTGCCACGGCTTCGATTAGCTGTTCGCGCCAACTATTCACCTCGTCAACCATGTCAGAGGGAACATCCTCCAAACGGTACTGAGTGGTATTGGTTTCTGGATCTTCGAACCAAACCACAGATTTATTCTCAATAAGATCAACGATCCCTACGAAAGTATCTTCGTTTCCGATAGGAATTTGGATAGGGATTGGACGAGCACCCAGCTTCTCCTTGATTTGGGAAACTACTGAGTAGAAATCGGCCCCTGGCCTATCCATTTTATTCACAAAAGCCAACCGTGGAACCCTGTACTTATCGGCTTGCCTCCAAACGGTTTCGCTCTGGGGTTCTACGCCACCAACAGCACAAAAGACAGCTACAGCGCCGTCGAGAACTCTGAGCGAACGCTCAACCTCAACGGTAAAATCAACGTGTCCTGGAGTATCGATTACGTTAACCTGGTATAGTTTTTCGTTATACTTCCAGAAAGTGGTAGTTGCTGCAGAAGTAATGGTAATTCCTCGCTCCTGCTCCTGAACCATCCAGTCCATGGTAGCAGCTCCGTCGTGCACCTCTCCAATTCTATGTGTTTTACCCGTATAGTAAAGAACGCGCTCGGTGGTAGTTGTTTTACCGGCGTCGATATGGGCCATGATGCCAATGTTACGGGTAAATCTTAAATCTCTGCTCATTTAAAAAGTTGACTCCTGTATTATATATAAGGTATTTCAAAAAAACTAAAAACGGAAATGTGCGAAAGCTTTGTTAGCCTCGGCCATTTTGTGCATATCCTCCTTCTTCTTGAAAGCAGCACCCTCCTCGTTGTAAGCCGCAACAATTTCGGCAGCGAGCTTCTCGCTCATGCCTTTACCTGAACGCTTGCGTGAGAATAGGATCATGTTTTTCATAGAAATAGACACCTTACGATCGGGGCGAACTTCCATAGGAACCTGGAACGTAGCGCCACCAACCCTACGGCTTTTTACTTCTACCTGTGGGGTGATGTTCTCGAGAGCCTTCTTCCATATTTCGAGAGGGCTCTTCTCTGCATCCTTCATCTTATTGCCAACGATATCGAGGGCATCGTAGAAGATGTTGAATGCGATACTCTTCTTCCCGCTGTACATCATATTGTTCACGAAACGTGTAACTTCCACGTCCTGGAACTTTGGGTCGGGTAAAAGTATCCTCTTCTTTGGTTTCGATTTTCTCATTTCTTAAATCTTCTTAAGAGTTAATTAACTTTTTTTCTTTGGACGCTTGGTTCCGTACTTTGAACGGCGCTGATTGCGACCTTCAACTCCGGATGCATCGAGAGTCCCGCGTACAAGGTGGTAACGAACACCGGGTAAATCTTTTACCCTTCCTCCACGGATAAGCACGATTGAGTGCTCCTGTAGATTGTGCCCTTCTCCAGGGATGTAGGCGTTAACCTCTTTCTGATTGGTTAGTCTAACCCTGGCAACCTTACGCATAGCCGAGTTCGGCTTTTTAGGAGTAGTGGTGTACACACGTACACATACCCCGCGACGCTGTGGGCAAGCATCTAAAGCCGGAGCTTTACTCTTGTCCACAAGTTTCGTCCTTCCTTTTCTTACTAGTTGCTGAATAGTAGGCATATATACACTTATGTTTAATTAAAAAATTCTTAACAAAAAGGCTCGCAAAGGTATTCTTTTTTATTGAATACCCAAAACTTTTACTCAAAATATTTGTAAACTAGAGATTTTCGCTCTCTAAAACGCGGGCGCAAAGGTA
>DAOSWM010000008.1:0-53833 GCA_035380045.1 Tenuifilaceae bacterium
TTGCCCCCAATCTATCGAGCTACTAATAACCAACGATCAGTTTATCGATCAGGCTGTTGTGTTAGGCGATAACCGAAAGTTTGTTTCGGCTCTTATTGTTCCTTCGTTTGATAAGTTCAGAGCGGTTTGGAATGCTGATGGTGTTCAGGAACTGTCAAACGAGGAGTTGGCTGCTCATCCAAGGGTGATCAGTTTTATGCAGCAACGCCTCGATAGGTGCCAGAAAGATTTACCATCGTATGAGCGTATTGTTAAATTCAAGTTACTCTCTGAGCCGTTTACAATTCATAACGAAGGACTGACAAATACTCTTAAAGTTCGCCGCAAACTTATAGCAGAAAGGTATATGGAATTGGTGGAGGAAATGTATAGGTAGAATTACCGTTCTGAAACCCCAAGTCGATCGGATGATTATAGAAGAGGGAAGGAAGACTTGGAATCGTCCGCCGTACTTTGGAGGACATTCCAACGTCGGGGGAGGAAAAATGATAATATTTTCACGTTTCTATGACCGGCAAAGAACAGCCGGACGATGGAAAGAGAACAAAGACATGATCTGGAATCGTCCGTAGGACATCCCAAAGTCAGGGGGGAGGCTTCCGATCTCTCCACACATTTCCCCCTAAGAGAAGGGAAGTCTTGATAGCAAGAGAAAGGCTAATCATTTAAAAGTTTTTCAAGTCCATTTACTCTTACCTCAAGCATGGTGGAAAGCAGCGTGCCAAGTTTTCCCTTCGGGAACCCCTTGTTCTTTATCCAAACCAAATAGTATTCGGGAATCGTTTTTATGGGTTTTCCCTTATATTTCCCGAATGGCATGGTTGCCGTTTTTAGCTCTCGGAAAATTTGCCTGTTAAAAGCAGTAAACTGAAGGTCTTCCATTATACCTCAGGTTTTTTTCTTAGTAATTTTTTCTCCGAAGTTAGCCGTTTCCCGGCAATGCGCTTTTCAACCGATTCCTTTGATGGGCTTGTTTGCTTTCTTTTCTTCGGTTTTCTAAGTGCTTGCGCAATAGTTTTGTAGAATTTCTCAATGCACAGCTGTTTGTTTTTGTATTGAGTTCGTTCCTGCTGAGATACAATTATTAACTCACCCTCCAGCGAAAGCTTTGAGGAAAGCTTTTCGCAAAGCAAGCTTTTTTCTTCATCGGATAAAAGCTGGGATGCGTTAATACTGAATCGAAGCTCAACCTTTGTGTTGACTTTGTTTACGTTCTGTCCGCCGGCGCCGCTGCTACGTGAGGTTTTAAAGGAAAACTCTGAGCTAAAGTCACGTTCCTTTAGTGTATCTAAATACATTCTTTTAAGGTGTTAGTGCCAAACGGAAACCAATGTAGCTTCTTCCGTTTGCAGGATCGTCGGCGCCTCGCGCTGAAACTTTGTTCCCATCGATATACCCAAACCAGCTTCCACCTCTCACAACCCGCAACTCTCCCTTTTCTGGCCCAGAAGGATTTACTTCATTCCTGTTTGGGTACTGACCCATCCAGTCGCTACACCACTCCCAAACGTTTCCGCTCATATCGTACAAACCCAACTCATTGGCTGGCAACTGCCCCACGGGGTGTGTTTTATTTCCACTATTAACGTTGTACCAGGCCACGTTATTTATGTTACGGCTCCCGGAGTACCTGAGCCCATTCGAGAAGGAGCCACCCCTAGCAGCAAACTCCCATTCTGCTTCGGTTGGTAGCCTGTAGTTTTTACCGGTTAAAAGGTTGATTTTTTTTATGAACTCCATAACCTCAAGCCAGCTAACACGTTCAACGGGACAGGTTGCGCAGCTCTCAAAATGACTTGGGTTTTCTCCCATTACACTTTCCCATTGTTGCTGTGTTATTTCGTACTTGCTTATGTAGAACTTGCTAACGGTAACTGTTCTTACGGGTTGTTCCTCCTTCTTGCCATCGCCAAATGTATCGCCCATTTGAAAAGTACCTCCGCTTACAAGAATCATTTGCGCTTCGAAAGGGTCGTTTGATACTTTTAAGGGTATCATATAAGCAGATTCACTCGATGGAGTTACCTCAATACTTTGGACTACAGAGAGGTGATTTTTATGCGCTTTGAGAATGTGTGAGCCAAAATCGAAAATCTTTCGGAACGGAGTAACACCAATCACACTGTCATTATATGTTACCTTTGCCCCTGTAGGTTCTGTGTCAATTAGAACTTCCTTGCCTGATAGAAGAGTGACATTTATTTCAGTAGTAACTCCATCAACCACCTTTATTCGTTTTGTAATTCCTGTGTGCCGGGGTTTGCTAAGGCTAAGATTATACTCGCCCGGTAGGAGTTCGGTAATATGGCAGGGTGTTATCCCGTATAGCTTTCCGTTGATATCAACCATCGCACCAGTTGGATTCGTAACAATTTCTACACCACCAGTTTTTGGCTTCATCATTAAGTCAACGTTCAAGTTTTTGCCTCGTACAACCAAAACCTTTTGTTTTCTTGAAATCAAATCATCTTTCTCAACCACAATTACTCTTTCCCCTTCGGGAACTCTTCCGCTCCATGAGGTGGTACCCTTTCTAGTGCCATCAATATATATTGCTGCATCGAAATTAGAATTAATGGTTAACTCAGCATAGTTTGGAATCATTTCAAAATCAAGGGAATGAAGTTGGTTGCTGTTGACAATTATTGTTTTTTCCTGAATTTTAAACCACTGTCCAATAAGTTTTACAGTATGCTTCCCGGGTTCAATGTTTTCAATTGTTGCAGGCGTAGTTTTACCGGTGTTAATGTCATCAATAAAAATAAGCATACCGCTCTCTGGATCAGAGGTAACTTTTATCAAACCTCCATCTTGCTGCGTTACTGATTTTGAAAAGAGGGTCTCGTAAAAGCTTAGCATACAAGCAACGTTCCTACCTGTGGTAAGGTCTTGTGCAAATAAGAGTATAGAAAAAAGGAGCAGGAACTTTTTCATTTCCTATTCTGTTTATTCACACGAATATACAAAAAAGGAAGTGTAAAAAAAAAGAAATCTTGATATATAAAAAAAGGATGCTAAAAGTTTTAAAAAGATTGTTTTATAATTTTTTACCCATAATTTTTTGTTTAAAACAAATATATATACCTTTGCCCGATGTTTTTTTTTGAAAAAGTGAGCAGAGTTTTAGATAAATATATAATTCATTTTAAAGGACTTAGGCAGGGTAAACACCTGTTCGAATTTGTTGTAGAGAACGCCTTTTTTGAGCAATTTCCCGAAGGGGAAATAACAAAAGGTACATTAAAAGTATCTGTTTTGCTTCAAAAGCATAGCTCTATGCTTGAGTTAAGTTTTAGCATTATTGGGAATGTGGAAATTCCTTGTGACCGATGCCTCAAGCCGATGAGTTTGCCTTTAACCTACGAGGGTGATTTGGTAGTAAAGTTCTCTCAAATTACTGATGATAGTAGCGATGAACTCTGGGTGTTAAGTGAAAACGAGCATGAGTTGAAACTTGCTCATTATATATACGAAAGCATCTGCTTAAGTATGCCAATACAGCGCTATCATGGCATGGAGGGGACTGATAAGGATGCGTGTGATAAAAATATGCTGGGTAGAATTAGTCAGGTAGATGAAACGAAAAGAAAAACAGATCCCCGATGGGATAAGTTGAGTGAACTATTGTCTTAAATGAAATTATTCAATAACCAATAAAATGCTTTAAAAATGGCACATCCAAAGAGTAGAATTTCTAAACAGAGAAAGAATAAGCGCAGAACTCATTACAAGGCTGAGTTGCCAACTCTTGCTACTTGCTCAAACTGTGGGGCAGCAGTTCAGTATCACAGAGTATGTCCAGAGTGTGGCTTTTATCGCGGAAAACTTGCTGTTGAGAAAACCGTTACAGCTTAATTTTTAAAATTTAAGCATTAGCTTATGAAGATTGGAATAGATGCAATGGGCGGTGATTACGCTCCCACTGAAATTGTTAGGGGAGCGATAAATGCCCAAAAGCAACTTTCAGAAAACGAGTCAATAACATTATTTGGAGATAAAAACCAGATTCTCGAAGTTATTCATAAGGAGAATGCTAACGAGTCGGACTTTGAAATTGTTCACTGCTCCGAAGTTATCGAAATGGGGGATAACCCAGCTAAAGCTTTCACAAAAAAAACCGACTCAAGCATTGCTGTTGGGTTTAAGTGGTTAGCACAAGGGAAGGTTGATGGCTTTGCCAGTGCCGGAAATACTGGTGCTATGCTGGTAGGCACCATGTACACAATTAAATCAATTCCCGGAATTATCCGCCCTGCAATTGCCACATACATCCCCGTTAGCGAGGAGAAGTATAATCTTTTGCTGGATGTTGGCATCAATCCCGATTGTCGACCCGATGTCTTATACCAGTATGGTTTGTTGGGTTCAATATTCTCAAAACTTATTTTTGGGAACCATAATCCAAGGGTTGCCCTGCTAAACATTGGAGAAGAGAAGGAGAAGGGTAATCTTGTGACAAAAAGCACATACGAGATTATGAGCGACAATCAGGAATACAATTTTGTAGGTAACGTAGAGGGGCACGATCTGTTCTCAAACGACAAGGCCGACGTGATAGTTTGTGACGGTTTTGTTGGAAACGTGATTCTTAAAGAGGCCGAAGCGTTTTTCCATATCCTGAAAAAGCGAAAAGTTAACGACCCCTATTTTGAACGCTTTAACTTTGAAAACTACGGGGGAACTCCTATCCTTGGTGTTAATGCCCCGGTAATAATAGGTCACGGTGTTTCGAATGCCAAGGCAATAATGAATATGGTTCTCCAAACCCGTGAAGTAATTAGTTCAAATCTTTGCACTAAAATAAAGGAAGCCTTTAACTAATGGGACGAATAACAGCTTCAATAACAGGTGTTGGCGGGTATGTACCAGAGTACATTCTTACCAACCAAGAACTTAGCCAAATGGTCGATACCACAGACGAATGGATTATGACTCGTATTGGCATAAAAGAGCGAAGAATTCTTAAAGGTATTGGAAAAGGAACCAGCGATATGGCCGAAAAGGCTGTGAAGGAGTTGCTCCATAAAACCAACACCAATCCCGATGATGTGGATATGCTTATTTGCGGAGTGGTTACTCCCGATATGCAATTCCCCGCAACAGCTAATATTATAAGTGATAAGGTTGGCATCAAGAATGCCTTCGGCTACGACCTGAATGCTGGTTGCTCCAGTTTCCTTTACGCACTGGTTACTGCATCCAAGTTTATTGAAGCAGGAAGCCACAAAAAAATTATTGTGGTTGGAGCCGATAAAATGTCATCCATTACTGATTATACCGATCGTGCAACTTGCCCAATTTTTGGGGATGGTGCTGGAGCAGTTCTTTTGGAGCCTGATAATGAAGGCTTTGGCTTGCTTGATTCTATTATGAAGGTTGATGGCTCGGGAAGGAAGCATCTACATCAGGTGGCTGGAGGTTCTTGCTATCCGGCTTCGATTGAAACAGTTACCAATCGTCAGCATTTTATTTACCAGGAAGGTCAGCCTGTGTTTAAAGCCGCTGTTTCGAATATGGCCGATACTGCTGTTAATATTATGCATCGCAACAACATCTCTCCTGAACAGTTGGCTTGGCTTGTTCCACATCAGGCAAACATGCGAATTATTGAAGCTACTGCTAACAGGATGAAAATTAGGAAGGAACAAGTGATGATTAATATTCAAAGGTATGGTAACACCACCAGCGCAACCATTCCTCTCTGCCTTTGGGAGTGGGAACCACAGCTAAAAAAAGGAGACAATATTATTATTGCAACCTTTGGTGCAGGCTTTACCTGGGGAGCGACCTACATTAAATGGGCCTACGACGGCAGTAAATTTGTAAAATAGGATTTCTTTTCTAAAAAATTCTAGGCGAATCAAGAACTAAATCGATTCGCCTTTTTTATTTCTGAATATTTAATAGGATTGTAAGGTTCTTCTCGCTATTGCTGTATACTAAAATATAGATACCTGCTGGTAAATCGCTAACATTTAACTTTGCTGTGTTGCCCGATGCTGAGAAAGACTTTGTAACTGTCCCTGTTGTTGAGTAAAGAGTTATTACCCCTTTTTCTGAACATGGCATGGAAATAAATACATCCGAACTGGCTGGATTAGGAAAAACACTCAACTCCGTTGGATTCAAAGGAGTTAACCCTGTGCCATTTGCTTTAACGTTTATTTCGAACTGCTGAATTGCGTGTGAATTACCATTATTCGCTAAAATTACTACGTAATTGTACCCCAAATCATTCTCATTTGGTGTTCCCTCTAGCATTGCGCTATTTGAATCCCGGTTTGAGAGAGTAATCCAGTCGGGTTTAATAAGGCACGTGAAAGTAACTGAACTTGAGGAACTAGCGTTTACATCAACCTGATAAGTATAGTTATTCTCTATGTATGCGGTGGTATTTGGGGTGCTAGTAAATTCAAGAGGACTACTACCTTGTTCCCACGCCTTTTGCACCAGGTTAGGTTGGTCGATGAAAGGGTTGCGGTTATGCTGAAAGTTCTTGTAAATTGTATTGTTGCGCTCTATTTCTTTTGTGCTAACAGGGTCGCTTTGGTGCCATTCTAGAAGGACGTCTAGTGCCCATCCTGCAAACGCAGGGAACTTGCTGCCATTAAGCATTTCCGAATTCCACGAGTTAATTTGGCTATAGTAACGGGTTGCCATGTAAAAGTACGAGCGGGCAAAATCGCCTTTGTAATCATCAGCAGGTTCGAACACGGTACCCGAAAAACCAGCAACCGAGTTTCCTAGTTTACATCCGTTTGATGATGTGTAACTTGCGCTGGAAACATTTCCGTAGGGGTAATCGGAGCGAACAGAGTTGACCTTCTTGTCGGTTGGATATAGGTGGAAAAGGTCAGTATTCATTGGGGCAACCGCACCACCAAACCAGCTACGCGGGAATGAGTGCTCGCGGTTATAGTACTCACACTCGCTGGTTCCTCCAGTGCCGTTGTCCTGGTCGGAGCCAAAGGTGAAGCTACAGGTTGAGTACATATCCCAAACTTTTCCATCATCCCTTTTATCAGTTTCGTAAAATGCCGACCAGAGTTCAGTGTACGATATTTCTGTGTGGTTATCAATTATTGAGCTAAGGGTGACAATTAGCTGCTCCCCGGTTTTACCCTGGGCCGAAGAGTAGTATCCATCAGGAATTTGCCCACAACAGGTTATGCTGGTGAGAATTAGTATTGAAAGAATCCATTTTTTCATGTCACTAATTTTAAACGTATATAACTTTATCCATAGGAATATCGTGAGGGCTGGTGGCAACTTTTTCTAGAAGTTGGAACTCAAAGCATACCCCAATTTTATAGATGTTTTTGTTTTGAAGAAGAGAATCGTAGAATCCTTTGCCCCTTCCAAGACGGTTTCCCTCCATATCAAAGGCCACTCCAGGAACAATTGCTACTTCAATATCGTTGGGGTCAACTATTTCGGTTCCTGTGGGTTCAAGAATCCCGAATGAACCAGTCTTTTTCATGCATTCCATACCAGAAAAAATACATAGTTCAAGGTTTGCTCCAGCTACAACAGGAAGTGAAATGGTTTTTATTTTATGCCACTCAACAACAAAATTATGTGTGTCAACCTCGTCGGGAAGCGACCAGTAGGCAAGTACGTTTTTCGCATTTTTGAATTCTGCAACTTGCTCAACTTGAGCAAATATTTTTTTTGATGCTGCTTCCATCTCAAACCTATCAGCAGCAAGTTTTCGGCTCTTAATTATTTTTCTTTGTTCAATTTTTAATGAGTTCATATAATGTTTTATAATATTATTAGGTTAAATTATAAGTTGAACTTAACCAATGGGTGCATTGGTAAAAATCCATAGATACTTTCGATGTTGAAAGATAGTAAAAACTGATGGAATGTCGATTTCACTCCGAAGTTTTTCCCTATTCGATACCCAAGCCTAAATTCGTATCGTGTTCTAAAAAAATGTGTGTCAGAATATATGTCAAGTCCGTATGAACCAATTTGTCTTGTATTGAAGTTGTTGTTTGAATATTCGTTTATTTCTGCGAAATCAAAGAATGCGTTGGCTGTGAGCCTTTTAATATAAAGAAGTGAGCCGATCCTAAGGTCGGGGTAAGTTAACGGTAGGGAGTAGTCAATACAAATTGATTGTAACTTATTGTATATGTTTGTGTTGTAGCCTCTGGGCAGGCTAGAACGGCTCCTGTTTAAGTAGTATTTTGTCAATGATTCTTCGTACTGTGAGTAAATCAGAATGCTTTGGTCCCTTAGTATTCCAGGGAGGTATAATCCAGAACGAATGTAAACTGTATTCCCAATCATGCTTCTTTGCGAGGGCGACATGGAAAATATTCCAGAAACAAAGTACCCTAAGCGCGAACGTAAATCCTTATGAGCTAATCTTTGAAGCGTGTAATGTGTTAATGAAAAGTTTAAGTAATCGTTTATAGTATTGTATATTTCAGTGTTATAGTTCCAAATATAATCGTTAGAGAAACTATAGTTAACCGATGGGGTTAACTTTGAGATGAAGTTCCCAGAGGCTATTGTAATAGGTATGTAGACTCGTAAATCAGCTTCAATTCTGGTGTCATCCTTTCTTTCTTCAAAGAAATTTGGCCCACCGGACTTAAAAGGGTATTCGCTACCAGCATCAATCCCAAAAGAGAATATTGGGAATAACTTGGTGTAATTTATGCTTGCATGTAAACCGTGAGTTTTATTGAAGGAGTAACCAATGGTTGATGTTATTGTGCTTGTAAGATTTTGAGAATGAATAGATATTCCTGGATGAACATCAATTTCTCCGTTCACAATGTTTGTAGGGTTGTAGTACAAGGGAGCCCAACTGTGAATGTTAATGGCATTTCGAAAGGAAGAATATTTTTGGGGCTTTGAAACTTTAAGTTCTATATTACTTGAAAGTTCTTCTCTAGTCGATGTTTCCTGAAACAGCCCGTTTTCTTTGAGTAAAAATGAAAAATTTGAACTTGAATTTTCCTCAATTTTATACCTGAACGGAGTTGTGCCATATGTATCTTTTAATGATATAATTATATTATAATCATTTATATAAGAAATATAATCTATACTATATGTTGAATTAATTAATTTCCGAATTTCTTTATTGACAAGGTTTACAGAAAAAACTTCGTTTTTATAATTGTTGCTCATTCTAAATAGTAACAGATTGCCAGCAAATACCATATTAGAAATATGCCGGTAATTTTTGGGGATTAATTCCCTATACGTATCATGTATATCATTAAAATAAAGGATAGAAGAACCTTCATTTGATACGATTCTTACTGCTATAGCCCCATTGTTGCTTGCAGCAATTTCCTTTGGTTCAGTTCCTTGAGGAACATCAAGCGATGCGGTAATATTACCTTCTATGTCAATAACAATAACTTTCGATTTTCCATTTACCATTTGTTCAATAGCTAGTATTGTTGTATCGTTGTAAAAAACTGGGTTCACATACCGTGTTTTTGTCGTGATACGTTTAGCGTTCCCGGTTGCCAGGTTCATTACCCAAATTTCGCTCCAGTTTACATACTCCCAACGTGCATGAGCCCTGTATTGTGTCCAAATAGCGTAATTACCATAGTAGTTAACGTTCCCAATTATTACACCAGGTTGGTGTAGTTTTCGTTTTTGTCCGGTTACTGTATTAAATAAAAAAAATGTTGGGGTGCTCGAGAGGTTCTTTTTGAGACACACAAGGGTTGAGTCGTTTTGTAAATAAGGAAACGAATAATTTGTATATGAAAAGGTCTTGTTAATTAATTTTATGTAATTGCTATCCTCAACTAAAAGTTTATCTGAAAAAACTGAATCAAGCAGGTTGGTTACTTCATAGAATAGTTGTTTTCTTGAAAGGCCTGTTTGTTTTTTTAACCCGAAGTAGAATGGGAAAGCCGAAAAAGGATTCTTTGAAATGTAATTCAACGTGTTGGGCCATACCTGTAAGCCGAATTTTTGGTTGGCAAAACCAACCATAAGGTATCCAAATTGATAATGATTTGGGATTTGGTCATTATACGAGCCTAAAAGCCATTTATCATACGAGTAAAAACGAGTTGAATCTTTAGATTGAAGGTGGGCTCGGTATGTATCGAAGAATGATGCATCCCTTCCCCTTCCTCCATTTGTAGCGGCGGTTTCGTGATAAACAGCATCTCCCTCAAGGAACCACAATGGAACAAACCCAACCGCTGCTCCCGGTGCTTGCTGGCCCAAAAAATACGAAAGCACTTTGAAAAAACCTTGGTTTAACCACTGAACCTGTGCAACATGTTGCGTTTCGTGAAACGCTAAGGTTTTTAGCCAAGGTTCAGGGTCAGCATCAGGTGCAGGAGTAGAAACAACCTCCATGCGTTTTGGTGCCCATGAAACAAAACCGTTCGATACAATACTGTTGGGATGAATTATTGCTGGTACCCTCTCAAGTTCTTTTTTATATCTTTCAGATGTATAGGCGTATGATTCAAGCAGATACTTATAAAAGGTTTGGGCAGCCGAATCGGCTTGTGCAGGTGAAATGACCTTCAATTTATTCTTGGTCGTAATTTGGTTCCATTTTGTGGAAGCAGGTTCTTGTCCCTTAACATAGTACTGTGCAAGGGAAGGATTCGTCTGTATTATAAACAGAAAAACAAGGCAATATAGAATACTGCTAGTTCTTAACAACTTTTGAGGTTACCTTTAATTGAGGGGTTTTGATGGAAACCAGATAAATGCCAGAATTTAAGAATTCTATAGGAACGCTTGATTTCACTCCCGGAGTTAATTCAATTTCCTTCTGAAATACTTTTACCCCAATAATATTGTAAACTGAAAAGTTAGCTATAATAGGGGTGTTTCCGTTGTAGAATACTTCAATATTTTTATTTGCAAAACCATTAACGTATAATTTGTTGAAGTGATTATATGATTCATTTATTGAAGTTTGTAGGTTGTAGGTTAGCTTTAGGGTAACGGGAAGGTGGTCGGACATATTATATAAGGAGTAAAGAATATTCTCTGGGAGTGATGTGTTTGGATTAGAAGAGGATACAAGTGATTCGTTAAACCTTTTCCCATCCTGACCATACGCCCAGTAACTGTTTTCAACGTAACGCAGGTTACCTGACTGAAGAATATCAAGCGAAGTTAGAATAAAATCGAATCTGTCGTCCATGCCACCGGTTGAGAAGCAATCGCCGTTCTTATGCGTTGATTGTGTGTGGAACATAGAAAAGGTTGAGTTATTGTTCCATTCACCAATTGCATTTACCGGGTCGAAGAATCTAAAACCTGACGATGTGGGTGTTGTGAGTTTTTGGAAAGCACCTTCGGTGTTAGTGTATAAGTTAAAATCTCCCATTACCAGTACATTACCCTTGATATTCCTGTTTTGGATGTAGGTCATAATTTGCTGTGCAGCAGTTGTACGTTCAGATGCATCCTCATCCGTGTTCCCAGCCTTTAAATGGCCAACAAAGCAGGTAAGAAATATTGTATCGCCATTTATAAGGTTTTCGGTTTTAAGGTACAGGTTGTAAACATCAGTAATTCTAGGGCTGGTGAGAACGTAAGATTGCGACTTAAGCACAAGCTTTTGGGAATTGTAGTAAAGCATATTCACTAAGTATTCGCCCTGGTAGTTGCCCTTTTTATAGTGTTCTATCCCATTAACATTGAGGGTGTTGTCGAGTATTCGTTGAACGCTGCTTGGGCTTCCGTTTATCTCGTTTGCAGTGAAAATGTCGGGTTTAAAGTGTCCGATTATCTCTTTCAAACTTTCATCCTTTTCGTCAACATTATTGTTTGATGATGTGCAAAACGAAGTATTCTTATCGTAGTATAGCAAATTGTAGTGCATAACACGAAGCGTATCAGTAGCATATGATGTCTTGCCAAGGGCAAGAAAACACGTAAAGATAAGTGTTGTTGTTTTAAACAAATAGTTCATTATATGTTATTTAAAAATCAATAAATCAATTTAATATTATCCTCCTGATCTTTTTACTTTATAACCCAAATCACTAAGAATCAATACAATTTTTTCTGCAAATGCTCCCTGAATTACAATTTCCTCATCCTTAACGGTTCCGCCAACCCCACAACGGTTCTTCAGCATTTTGCCAAGTTCTTTCAAATCTTCGTTGTTACCAACGAAACCCGTAATAAGAGTAACTGTTTTTCCTCCCCTGTTTCTCTTGTCGTGCATAACCCTAAGATTTTGTTGTGAGGGAGGGAGTGTTGTTTGTTCGGGCTCATTATCATTGAAGGGTTTAAAATCGGGATTGGTCGAGTAAACCATGCTAAGCCGTTCTTTCCAGTCGTTTTTGGCCATCTCAATTTTTTTTGAGTAATGTTTGACTTAAAAATAGTTGTGGGTTTAATTTGGTTTTAAAATTTCTTTTTACGTTAAATAATTGAAAATGGTTATAATGGAATACATGTAAGCAATGCCCTTGTTCATTAAAAAAATGTATTTTAGCAGTTTGTTTCGCAGGCAATATTAGTAAGAAAATTCAACATACTTCAAACCAATGAAAAGATATAGCTTTTATAACAAGTTGTTTGGCTGGCTTGCATTTGCTATTGCAGCAATTGTTTACCTTCTAACCATTGAACCTACTGCAAGTTTTTGGGATTGCGGGGAGTTCATTGCCGCTGCATTTAAACTCGAAGTGGGACACCCTCCGGGAGCACCATTTTTCCTTCTAATTGCTCGTTTCTTCGCACTATTTGCTCCTGATGTTTCAAAGGTTGCAATGATGATAAACGCAATGTCGGCCCTTGCCAGCGCATTCACAATTATGTTCCTGTTCTGGACCATAACACACCTTGCCCAAAAACTTGTACTAAAGAATGGAGAAGAACCTGCATTGTCTCAAATAATTGCAATAATTGGAAGTGGCTTGGTAGGATCCCTGGCATACACGTTCTCTGATACTTTCTGGTTTTCTGCGGTTGAGGGGGAGGTTTATGGCCTCTCATCGCTTTTTACCGCTGTTGTTTTTTGGGCAATTTTGAAGTGGGAGAACGAAGCCAATTCGGCGCACTCTAATCGCTGGCTTCTTTTTATTGCTTACATGATGGGACTGTCAATTGGCGTTCACCTGCTTAATTTGCTGGCAATTCCAGCAATTGTTATGGTATACTACTTCAAGAAGTATCCGGTTACGCGCTGGGGTGTTGTAGGTGCTCTTGGCATTTCGGTTGTTATACTAGGAAGCATTATGTATGTTATTATACCTGGTATTGTAAAGGTTGCCTCATGGTTTGAACTTCTTTTTGTGAATGGTTTTGGATTGCCGTATAAAAGTGGTGTGATTTTTTACGTTTTAGCACTCGGCTCGGCGTTTGTTTGGGGATTGCTTTACACCCACAGGAACAAAAAAGTTATTTTACACACAATTCTGCTTATGGTAACCGTAATAGTAATTGGTTACTCTTCGTATGCTGTTATTGTTATTCGTTCGCTTGCCAATCCCCCCATGAATGAGAATGAGCCTTCGAACGTGTTTGCGCTTCTGCACTACTTAAACAGAGAGCAGTATGGCGATAGGCCTTTGGTTACAGGCCACTACTTCAATGCGCCTGTGCTTGAAAGTGGCGAAGTACACACGTATATTCAAAAGAATGGCAAGTATGTTAAATCATACCTTAAGCCAACCTATAAGCTCGACGATAGGTTCAAAACTGTATTCCCCCGTATGTGGAGTGCACGTCAGGAGCATGTTGCAGAGTACAAAAAGTGGTCGAACTATAAGGGTCGTCCAATGCGGTTAACAAATTCTATGGGAGAGCAGGAGGTGCGATACGTACCTACTTTTAGTGAAAACCTTCGCTTTTTCTTTAGCTATCAATTAGGCCACATGTATTGGCGATACTTTATGTGGAACTTTGCCGGCAGACAAAACGATGTTCAGAGCCATGGCGAAATACAGAATGGCAACTGGATTTCGGGAATTCGATTCATCGATCAGCTTATGCTTGGGAATCAGAGTAAACTTACCGATGAGATGTTGAATCATCCGGCAAGAAACACATACTACCTTCTTCCTTTCATATTGGGAGTTATTGGTTTAATTTATCAACTTACTCGTGACCAAAAGAATTTCTGGGTAGTTGCTCTTTTGTTTGTGTTAACGGGAATTGCCATTGTGGTTTACCTGAATCAGCACCCGTTGCAACCACGTGAACGCGATTACGCTTACGCCGGTTCGTTCTACGCATTTTGTATTTGGATTGGACTTGGAGCCACAGCCTTTTTTGATGCCTTAGGAAAGAAAGGGAATAAAGTTGCAGGAGCCTTAATTTCAGTTGCCCTAACGGCAACAGTTCCAATGCTAATGGCTTCCGAAAACTGGGATGATCATGACCGTTCTGGTCGTTACGTTGCTAGCGATTTTGCATACAATTATCTGAATACCTGCGAACCCAATGCAATTGTTTTTACAAATGGCGATAACGACACGTTCCCTCTTTGGTATGCTCAGGAGGTTGAAGGAATTAGAACCGATGTGCGAGTTGTAAACCTTAGTTTGCTCGGTACCGATTGGTACATAAACCAAATGAAGAGAAAAGTATACGAATCGGAACCGATTAAAATATCTATGGGATTCGATCAGTACGTTCAAGGCACCCGTGATATAGTGTACATTATGGATAGAGTTTCAAAACCGGTTGAGCTGAAACAGATAATGGATTTCGTTGGGAGCGACCGAATTGAAACCAGGTACAGAACCCCAAGCGGGGAACTTATCGACTATCTCCCTTCCAAGAACCTAAAAATAACCATAAACAAGAAGGATGTTCTCTCCAAAGGTGTTGTTGACACAAAAGATGCTGGGAGAATTGTTGACACAATGGTGTGGACTCTTGGCAAGGACTATCTACAAAAGAACGAAATGATGGTTCTTGAGATAATCGCTAACAACAACTGGGAGCGTCCCATCTATTTTGTGTCAACAGGAGGAGAGTCTGACTTGGGCCTGTCGAAGTACCTTCGCTACGATGGGTTTGCGTATAAATTGGTTCCTGTTGAGTATCAATCAGATGATTTCCTGGCTGTTGGCGGAATCGATAGCGAATTGCTATACACAAACTTGATGGAGAAGTTTAGGTGGGGAAGAATGAATGAACCCGAAGTTTTTATCGACCACAACATTCAACGAACAGCAATGGTATTGCGTATAAGGAACACATATAACCGGCTGGCCGAAGAGTTGCTCAAGCAGAATAGAACCGATTCAGCAGTAAAAGTAATCAACCGGGTTGTGGAGTTAATGCCTAGCACAAAATTCCCCTACGATTTTCTGGTTATGGGGCACATAGAAAACTACTATAAAGCCAATGAAACCGATAAAGCAAATGCGTTACTTAAAGATTATGCATTCTATACAATAGATAACCTAAAGTACTACTTTAGCCTTCAGGGCAACTTTGAAAAGGTTGTTAGCTACGAAAAGGAGTTGAACTTGCAGGTTCTTCAGGAGTTAGCTTCACTTGCAGAAAACTATGGACAGAATGATTTGTATGCTGAAATTGAGCCTGCTTTAAATGATTACTTTGTGCAGTACATTAAAAACCAGCAATAAAGCAGCTCAAATATAGTATAGTAAATAAAGGGGGAGAGAAACAATTTCTCCCCCTTTGCTTTTTTTAAAGGTTAATATAAATCACCATCAAAAAATTGGTAAATTGTAGATAATTATTCCCCAATAAGCTTATTTTTGTAAATGCTAACCCCACGTAAACTATTTTCAAATGTCGAAAATATTTGGAGAAATAATTCAGGTTATTGGTCCGGTTGTCGATGTTTCCTTTTCCAATGCCGGTGATTACATGCCTAAAATTCACGATGCATTAATCATTACTCGCGAAGATGGAACCCCATTAGTTGTTGAGTGTGAGCAGCACATTGGCGAAAGCACCGTTCGAACAATTGCCATGGATTCAACCGATGGCCTCTGCCGAGGAATGAAGGTAGAGGCAACCGGTAAATCGATAACCATGCCAGCAGGCGAACAGATTAAGGGTCGTTTACTGAATGTTATTGGAGAAGCCATTGATGGAATGGATCAGTTAAGTAGGGATAATGCCTACCAAATTCACAGCACACCACCTAAGTACGAGGATTTAAGCACCGAGTCGGAGGTGCTATTTACGGGTATAAAAGTGATTGACCTGCTTGAACCCTACGCAAAAGGAGGGAAAATTGGCCTGTTTGGCGGTGCCGGTGTTGGGAAAACGGTTATTATTATGGAGTTGATTAATAATATTGCAAAGAAGTACCAGGGAATGTCAGTGTTTGCGGGTGTGGGTGAGCGAACTCGTGAGGGGAACGATTTGCTTAGGGAGATGATTGAATCCGATGTAATTCGATATGGTGAAGCTTTCAAAAAAGATATGCTATCGGGCGGATGGAACCTTTCGCTTGTTGACAAGGAGGAACTTAAGAAATCGCAGGGAACCCTAATTTTTGGACAAATGAATGAGCCTCCCGGAGCAAGGGCCACCGTTGCCTTATCGGGGCTTACTGTTGCAGAATCCTTCCGCGATGCCGGAGAGGAGGGAAAGGGGCGCGACATCCTATTTTTTATCGACAATATTTTCCGTTTTACCCAAGCGGGCAGTGAGGTTTCAGCCCTCCTCGGACGTATGCCTTCGGCTGTAGGATATCAACCCACACTTGCCACTGAGATGGGATTGATGCAGGAGCGAATCACATCAACCCGAAGCGGTTCAATTACTTCAGTTCAGGCAGTTTACGTTCCGGCTGATGACTTGACAGACCCGGCACCTGCAACAACTTTCTCGCATCTTGATGCGACAACAGTATTAAGCAGAAAAATCTCTGAGTTAGGAATTTATCCTGCCGTTGATCCGCTTGACTCAACTTCCAGAATTTTAACTCCTGATGTTGTTGGACAGGAACATTACGATACCGCACAAAAAGTTAAGCAGCTGCTTCAACGATACAAAGAACTTCAGGATATTATTGCAATACTTGGGATGGATGAGCTGAGCGAAGAAGATAAACTTGTTGTACACCGTGCACGAAGAGTTCAAAGATTCTTATCACAACCATTCAACGTTGCTGAAGCATTTACAGGAATGCCTGGTGCAATTGTTGATATAAAGGATACAATCAAAGGGTTTAATATGATTATGGAAGGAAAGGTTGACAAGTATCCTGAAGGTGCATTCCACATGGTTGGAACAATTGATCAGGCTATTGAAAAAGGAGAAAAAATGCTTCAGGAAGCAAAAAGTTAGGTTATGCAAGTTGAAATAATCACTCCTAGTAAAATCATCTTTAAGGGTGAAGCAAAACTGGTAAGGGTACCCGGAACAAAGGGCTCGTTTGCTATGATGCGAAACCATATGCCAATTATTTCAACCCTTGAGCCGGGCATTATTAAAATTAAAGAGGCAGAGAAAGAACATTTTTTTGAGCTAGTAGAACCAGCGATTATTGAGCAACATGACAATGTTGTTGCAATTTTAGCAGAGCAAGTAAAGGAAGTCAGCTCAAATTTTATATAGTATTATTTTTAAACCTGCAAAATTTCAGAAATGGGTTACTCTCAAAGGTTCTTCTTTTTGCTACTATCCCTGTTGACTTGTACAAATATACTTGCTCAGCAAACAGTAAATTTTATTTCTGATGATGGAGTTACCGTTACCGCAGACCAGTATGTTTCATCAACTCAGTATCCATATATTATTCTACTTCATCAGGCAGGTTTTAGCAGGGGCGAATATCGCGAAACCGCTCCAAAATTGGTTAACTTAGGATTCAACTGTTTAGCAGTTGATTTACGTTCAGGGGATGAAGCCAATTTTGTAAAGAACCAAACCGCCATTGACGCAAAATCGAAGAAATTACCTACTAATTATATTGATGCAATTCCCGATATTAGAGCAGCAATAACTTATGTTGCCAGCCAAACAACCAAACCAATAATTTTGCTTGGAAGTTCATACTCGGCGTCCCTTGCATTAATTGAGGCAACAAATAATTTTAAGGTCGATGCAGTAATCGCCTTTTCACCTGGTGAATACTTTGAAGATAAAACTTTTATTAAGAATACTACAAAGGAGCTTTTTATTCCGGTTTTAGCACTATGTAGTAAAGTTGAATATTCTGCAATGAAAAACATGCTTGACCATGTTCCTCAAAAACATCTTAGTCTTTTTAAACCATCACAAGGCGAAGGTGTTCATGGCTCACGTGCTTTGTGGGAGAATAATCCTAACAATCAGGAGTACTGGATGGCTCTTACCATGTTCTTTAGTAACCTAAATCTAAAGTAGCCAGTTCCTTTCACAAATAATTTTCTTTAAAAGATGCTTCAAAAAGGCATCCTAATTCGTAACATTTACTTCTCATAATCGTAATTGCATTGAATAAAAATGTTAGGCTGTTAGCTGTTGTGCCTAAGTTGTTTATAAATTTATTTTCGTTTTTGTAAAATATTTGACAAGCGGAGAACAACGATTCATTTTTATGATAATATTTGCATCAATTTACTCGTGTGTATTAATAGTGTAAAGTATTATTAATCAGAAACTAAACTTAATATTCCTCATTGAATGGAAAACACACAACACGAAAAACTTGTGTACCTAATAAACGAGTACACAGAGGATGATGAACCTCCGAGTATTGTCACAATCTCAAGTGATGACTCCGAAGTCGCCTTTAGCCTCAACAAGGTTGGGGCTCGCACAGGGAACGAAAGAATAGAAATTAGCGAACACTCCAGAGAATTTCTCTCAAAGCACTTCCCCTCAGCAAC
The DNA here is from genome assembly GCA_035380045.1 of Tenuifilaceae bacterium. Classification (GTDB taxonomy): domain Bacteria; phylum Bacteroidota; class Bacteroidia; order Bacteroidales; family Tenuifilaceae; genus DAOSWM01. The sequence continues at coordinate 18,780 of DAOSWM010000008.1, forward strand.
AGAAAAGGATTGGAACAGCTGGCAATGGCAAATTAAAAACGGAATAACAACTCACCAACGGCTCGCCTCCATACTTAATCTTTCTGAAGAAGAAGCTGAAGCCATTGCCGATCCGAAAAACTCTTTACCCTTACGAATTACACCCTACTATGCCAGCTTGCTTGCAGCAAACAAGCCTGAACATGCATTGAGAAGGACTATGGTTCCTACAGTTAATGAGCTAAAAATATCTAAAGGTGAAGAGTCTGATCCTCTCTCTGAGGAGGATTGTAGCCCTGTTCCAAACATTGTACATAGGTATCCCGATAGGGTGCTTTTCTTGTCGACAGGATTTTGTTCTGCATACTGCAGATACTGCACCCGATCGCATATGGTTGCAAAAGATAAATGTCACGTAGGAATAAAAGCGTGGCAACCTGCACTCGACTATATTTCAAATCACCCTGAAATAAGGGATGTGCTAATATCTGGTGGCGATCCTTTAACAATGCCCGATTCGCACATCGAATACTTACTCAGTTCAATTCGGAAAATTCCGCATGTGGAAATTATTCGAATTGGAACAAAAGTTCCGGTTGTTTTGCCACAGCGCATTACACGCAGCTTAGTTTCAATGCTTAAAAAGTACCAGCCACTTTTTATGAGTATTCACTTTACTCATGCGGATGAGATTACACCTGAAACAGCACAAGCGTGTAAACGACTTGCTGATGCAGGAATCCCATTGGGAAGTCAAACGGTTTTGCTAAAGGGAGTTAACGATGAAGTGGCCACAATGAAGAGCTTGGTTCATGGATTGCTAAAGATTAGGGTTCGGCCTTACTACCTTTATCAATGTGACCCAATTCCGGGTTCAGCACATTTTAGAACTCCGGTTGCAAAAGGGCTCGAAATTATCAGAGGATTACGAGGGCACACTTCAGGTTACGCTATCCCAACATATGTGATAGATGCACCTGGCGGCGGAGGAAAAATTCCTTTGCTACCCGATTATTATCAGGGAACTGAAAACGGCGAGGTTATTCTTAAAAACTACAAGAATAAGCTGTTTAAGTATCCTGATTATAATGTTGATTAAGGAACTCTTGTTAGGAATCATTTGATTTCAACATCTATGTTTCGAATCCGTAGGGTATCTAGCAGCTTCTCAGTAATTGACAGGAATGCGATTCATCAGGTTGTTGACCTGATGAAGAATCAGTTTTCGGAAGCTGATCCTAAAAAGTTTGATGAGATTCCTGAAGTACTCAGTAATCCCTTCAAGTATAGATTCCACCTGATACTTCTTGTGGCTGATGACAGCCAAGGAAACGTGAAAGGGGCAGCATTACTTTATCACGCTTCCGATTTAAAATTTTGTTATTTAGATTACATTGCTACAAGTAAAGAACTTTCCTCAAGAGGAATTGGCGGTGCATTGTATCAGAGAGTTCGGGAAGAAGCTTCGGAGTTAAAATCTATCGGAGTCTTTTTTGAGTGCTTACCTGATGATTCTGAACTGTGCCCTGATTCTAAAATGTTAGCCCAAAATCAGGCGCGATTAAAGTTTTACGAAAAGTTTGGAGCGTTTCCAATTGTAGGAACAAAATATGAAACGCCCGTTAAGGAGGGTGACACCTGTCCGCCATATCTTGTTTTTGATGACTTAGGAAACGAAAAACCACTTAGTTCACGATCGGCAAAACGAATAGTAAGAGCAATTCTTGAGCGAAAGTACGAGGATTACTGTCCGCCTGAGTACATAAATATGGTGGTTAGTTCATTCCGGGATAATCCTGTAAAACTTCGTAGTCCAAGGTATTTAAAAAAGAAAATAAAAAACGAAGAAACATCTTCACAGAGGAAAAATCAAAAAATTGGACTCGTAATAAATCAGGAACATTCTGTTCATCATGTAAAAGCGAGAGGATACGTTGAGGCGCCGGTTAGAATTCCAACAATTCTAAACGAACTTTCAAAGTTGCCATTTTTTGCTGAAATCAATGTTGAGAATTATTCTGATCGAAATATTCTGGAAGTTCATAGCAAGGAATTGGTGGGATATTTAAAAGCCGTTTGCCAAAAATTACAGCCCGAAAAAGCAATTTATCCTTATGTTTTTCCAATTCGTAATGCTTCGATACCGCCGAAAGATAGGAGTGTTGCAGCTGGTTACTATTGCATCGATACTTTTACTCCGTTAACATCAAATTCTTACAAAGCGGCCCGACGAGCAGTTGATTGTACTCTTACTGCAGCAAACTACGTAATTGCAAATAAAACTCTTGCATATTCACTTGTAAGACCTCCTGGTCACCATGCTGAGCGAAATGTTTTTGGAGGATTCTGCTACTTCAATTCTGCTGCAATTGCAGCAAATATGCTATCGAAGTATGGAAGAGTTGCAATGCTCGATATTGATTATCATCACGGGAATGGACAGCAAGATATTTTTTTCAGCAGATCGGATATTTTAACAATTTCAATTCATGGACATCCATCTTTTGCGTACCCCTACTTTAGCGGTTTTGAAAACGAGAAGGGTGAAAATGATGGGTTTGGCTTCAACTATAATTTTCCTCTGCCAGAAAATATAAATGCTGAGAAGTACAGCAAAACGCTTACAAAAGCGCTAAAAATTATTTCGAATTATAAACCAAGTTATATCGTTGTTCTGTTAGGTCTCGATACTGCAAAAGCAGATCCAACAGGAACGTGGCCATTGCAAGCAGCCAATTTTGAAGAAAACGGGAAAATGATTGGGAAGCTTAAGGTTCCCACGCTTATTGTTCAGGAAGGTGGGTATAACACTAGAAATATTGGCGTAAACGCATCTGCCTTTTTTAAAGGAATTTGGGATGGATTTTATCAACAAGAAAAAACAAAATTATGATAGTTGGATTGACTTATGACCTCAGGAACGATTACCTGAAGGAAGGTTATACCGAGGAGGAAACTGCCGAGTTTGATGCCGAAGTAACAATCGATGCAATTGACTCAACACTGAAAACGCTTGGATTTCAAACTGAGCGAATTGGAAACGTTAAAGCATTAATTAATGATTTAAATAAAGGTAAAAGATGGGATTTGATTTTTAACATTTGCGAGGGAATGCATGGAATTGGTCGCGAAGCGCAGGTTCCGGCAATTCTCGATGCATACCAAATTCCATACGTATTCTCCGATCCGCTTGTTCTTGCTTTAACTCTTCATAAGGGACATACAAAGCGGATTGTGCGCGATTTTGGGATTCCAACCGCCGATTTTACCGTTGTTCAAACTTTATCTGATGTTGAAAAGGTGAACCTTCCATACCCACTTTTTGCAAAACCTGTTGCTGAGGGAACGGGAAAAGGGATTGACTCAAAATCCATTGTTGATAATCCATTAAAGTTGGTTGATACTTGTGAACGTTTGCTTTCCCGTTTCAATCAGCCAGTTCTTGTGGAAACATTTCTTCCTGGGAGGGAATTTACTGTTGGAATAGTTGGTACTGGCGATAAAGCAAGAGTGCTTGGTGTTATGGAAATTGTTGTTACCGAAAAAGCGGCTGAGCCAATTTATTCTATGTTAACAAAAGAAACATGGCATGGAACGGTAGATTATCCGATGGCTACAGGGTTGGATTACGAACTTTGTGCCGATACGGCACTTCGTGCATGGCGTGCTCTCGATTGTCGCGACGGAGGAAGAATTGATCTAAAAATGGATGAGAACGGAGTTCCAAATTTTATTGAAGTAAATCCGCTGGCAGGAATAAATCCTGATCATAGCGATTTGCCAATGTTGGCCAGAAAAAATGGTATTTCGTACACACAGATGTTTAGCATGATTATGGAATCTGCTTTGGAACGAGTAAAAATTCCTGCTAAAATTTAGGCTAATGAAATCAATAATTCTTTATAACCAGCTTTCCGAAAATCCCGGACCCGACGAAGCGGATGTACTCGACCAAGTTAATTTAGTGAGCAAAATGCTTAGTCAGCTGAATGTTGAGGTTGAACAAATGCAGTTCTCTTTACGCCTCGATTTGGTTGAAAACCAGATTAGGGAAAAGAATCCGGATTTTATTTTCAACCTGGTAGAATCCGTAAACAACCGCGGTAGCTTAATCTACTTCTCACCTGCATTACTTTCAGCCATTGGAGTACCTTTTACCGGTGCAGGTTTGGAATCAACGTTTATCACAACCTCCAAAACGTTGGCAAAGGAGAGAATGATTGCCAACAGGATTCCTACATCACCGTTCTTTAAATCAACTCCAATTTCTCAAATAAATCCTGCAAAAAAATACATCGTAAAACCAGTTTGGGAGGAAGGGTCGTTGGGACTCGATGAGGATTGTGTTTTTCAGGGGAGTGATCCAAAGTTTGCCGAAAGACTTTCAAAAACCGATTGGTACAACTTTTTTGTTGAGGAGTTTATCGATGGACGCGAGTTTAACCTGTCGGTTCTGGCAGGACCTGATGGCCCTCAGGTTCTGAATCCGGCTGAAATTGTTTTTTCAAATTATCCGGCTGATAAGCCGAAAGTTGTTGGATATTCAGCAAAGTGGAAGGAGGATAGCTTCGAGTACAAAAACACAGCCCGGACTTTCAACTTTAAGCCATCCGATGCAAATCTTTTAGAAGAGTTAAAAGCCATCGCAAAAAAATGCTGGGAAGTATTTGGATTGAACGGTTATGCCCGGGTGGATTTTAGGGTAGATGATAATGGCCAGCCCTGGGTACTTGAGGTGAATGCCAACCCTTGCATTTCGCCCGATTCTGGTTTCTACGCTGCCTGCCAGCAGGCAAAAATTCCGTTTGTGGAGGCTATTCGTAGAATTGTGAACGATGTCCCTAACATTAAAACTAAACTTTGAAATCAAAATGGTTACCTATAGAACTGAACCTACACAGGCCGATATCAATAACGTAAAAGAGATTATTTCATCTTCCGGATTCTTTCAGGATCATGAAATTCCGGTGGCAATTGAACTTGTTGAGGAGCGACTAGAAAATGGCGTTGAATCGGGGTATCACTTCATTTTTGTCGATATTGATGGCAGAACTGTAGCATACTCGTGCTTCGGTGAAATTCCTTGCACCAAGGGAAGCTACGATTTATACTGGATTGCAACCCATCAGGATTTTAGAGGGAAGGGTGTTGGTAAAAAATTAATGGCCGAAACTATGGCTGCCATTGCAAAACTAGGCGGGAGATATGTTTATATCGAAACATCATCAAAACAACTTTACGAACCAACCCGAAAATTCTACGAGAATTTAGGCTGTTCAACCGAGGCTATCCTAAAAGATTTCTATGATACGAACGACCACAAGTACATTTACCGGTTAGGCGTTTAACCTATCAGTTGTTTCTTGCTTTATCGATTCGAGATGTAGAAAGAACACACAAACAAAAACGTAGATAAATGAGTTAAGCAGCGCTTTTACTAGCATTGATATAACTTTAATATCAAACCTTTGAGAAAGTAGCTCAAAGGCTATTGATATAACAAAAACAAGAATAAAAACTAGGAATAGAACCCCAAAAACCATCCACCACCTTCCTTTTACCAGCTCGAAGGAGTACTTCAATCCATCAATTGGCCCCTTTGCCCGAATAACAATGGCATTCATATAAAAGCTAAGGTAAACAGCAACAGTTATGCCGGGAAGTATTAGCAGCGTTGTGCCAAGTAGAATAAAAACTCCCGCTATTAAACTAGATACTAAAACCACTGGTAGAAGCTTTATTCCAACGGCAAGCATTTCGGCAAATGATTTCGATTTTCCGGTAGCAAATCCATCAACCATCAGTATGAACATAATTCCGGCAAGTGACGAGAATAGAAAGGTTGATACAAAAGAGCAGGTGATGGCAAGGTAAGTGTTCCATTCAACCGTTTTTTCAATAAAAAACAATGATAAAGCACTGCCAACTAGCTCTGTGGTAAGAAATATAAAAAGGAAGTGACTAAACCTAAGTTTAATAACTCGGTAGCTGCCTGTAATTATATCGCCAAAATCTAAATCGCTTTTAATCCATTCTGCAAATGCCATTGTGTTTTTGTTTATATGGATATTTCGGCCTCATAACCCGTATGGGTTCTAATATTAAAAACTCTTGTATCGTCAAAAATAAGGTATTGACCCTTAATTCCCAAGAGTGTTCCTTCAATTTCAGGTTGCTTATCGAACGAAACAGAACTAATTTTTTCAGGAAACCGTTCAATTGGGTAGCTAATTGAGTAAATTGTATCATCAGCAATTGAAAACTCTGCATCAATATTCTTTATTGCCTCAAGTGCAATTCTTTTTTTATCTAACAAGTCAATGTAATCGTCATTTCCGGTCAGCATTTTTCGCCAGTTGGTTTTATCGGCGAACCCCTTTTTTAGGGCAACTTCAACCAGCCCGGCGTTATATCGGTTAGGTGTTACAGCAACTTTTATAGCAAACACAGCACCCTGGTCAACCCAACGGGTTGGAATTTGGTGAAACCTGGTAACACCAACTTTTAGCCCACCCGAAAGGGCTAAGTACACAAACTGATCAACCAAACAATTTTCCTTCGCATATTCCATATCGCGCGCAATTCCAAAATGGGCCTGGCAAAGTTCAGGCTTTAGAACGCACTCCTCGGTTTGTGGAACCGAAATGAAGCAGGGGTAGCAGTAACCCTGTCCGTACGATTTTTTGGTAACTTTCCCGCAGGCCGAACAAATAATTCTTCCTGTAAAAGAAAGTTTAACTTTTTTGCCTATAACACTGTTGAAGTTTATTATACCCTCGCTGAATTCAAGAAAATATTTGGGGACAATTATTTTTGAGTTTTTGTCGTACTCAAAACTCATTTTCTTCAAAATGCCTTTATACATTCTGCTAATTTGTTGAATAATGTTCAGTAAAAGTACTCCTTTTTAGCCATACACTTTAAAAAAGGCCGCAGTCCATTTGTTAAATACTGTTAAAATTAGGTACTATGTATTGCAAGGTATAGTATAAAAGATATATATTTGCAATGTAAAACTACTAACAATAACCTAGTATTCATAAATATGAAAAAAACAGTCACAGTCAGCCTCGGAGGAGTAGTGTTTTGCTTGGATGATGACGCATACAGAGAACTTTCAGCGTACCTTAACAGGCTTGAAGTACACTTCTCAAAGGAAACTGACAGAAGGGAAATCCTTAATGATATTGAGGCGCGAATGGCCGAACACCTCAAGGAGCGAGTCACTAGCGAGAATATGGTTGTAACTATCAGTGAAATAAAAAGGGTGATTCAGATTATGGGAGAACCCTCTGATATTGGAGCCAGTGAATCAAAGCGCGACTCGTATCGTCGCGAAAACAGGGCTTATCGTAGAATGTACCGTGATCCCGATAATAGAATCCTTGGAGGGGTTTGTTCGGGGATGGCTGCTTACTGGGACATCGATCCAATTATTATTCGAATTCTTTTTGTTGTTGCCTTTTTCTGGGGAGGTGGAGGTTTGCTGGTATACATCATACTTTGGATTGTGATTCCGCAGGCCGATACCATTGCAGAGAAGCTCGAGATGCGGGGCGAACCCGTAACTGCTGAGAATATCGGAAAATCATTTCAAGGAAACGAAAACCAAAATAAAAAGTAGGACGATGACAACATATGTAGATAATGCCAATGCGCAGATGCGGAAAGGGGTGATTGAACTTTGTATCCTTTCAATTCTTTCCCGAGGAGATGCATACACAAACGATCTTATCAACAGGCTAAAAGAAGCCCAGATGATTGTTGTTGAAGGAACGCTTTACCCGTTGCTAACCCGACAAAAAAATGCGGGGCTGCTTAGCTATCGTTGGGAAGAATCACCACAGGGCCCTCCACGCAAGTACTATACGCTTACTCAACAGGGTCGTGAATATCTCGATGAATTGGGAAAAGGCTGGGATCAGCTTGTTGAAACAGTTAACTCAATCAGAAACAACTCATAACATGTAGCCATGAAAAAATCGATTAAAATAAGCCTTGGAGGAATCGCCTTTAATATCGATGAGGATGCCTATGTTTTGCTTGAATCCTATTTGAACAAGCTGAAGCAACATTTGGGCGATTCGCCTGAGACAAAGGAAATTGTGAACGATATTGAAGCTCGCGCTTCGGAGTTGCTCCTTTCTGCAATCAAGGAGAACGAGAGTGTTACCGTAGAAATGGTTCAGCAGGTTATTGATACACTTGGAAACCCTGAACAAATTGCCGGAGAAGCCGATGAGCAAACCCAGGGCGAAACCAATAAAACAAGTTTTAAAAAACGGCTATATCGTAATCCCGACAATGCCGTAGTTGCAGGTGTTGCTGGTGGATTAGGTGTTTACTTTAATGTTGACCCGCTAGTGTTCCGAATTATTTTTGCTGCACTGGTGCTAGCTCAGGGGTTAGGCTTGCTCGTTTACATAGTAATGTGGATTGCGGTTCCCCGAGCCGATTCGGCTCGTCAAAAACTTGAAATGAGGGGAGAACCCGTAACTCTCGAAAATATTGAGAAAAATATCAGAAAGGAGTACGAAGAAGTTAAGAAGAATCTCCACAAGCAAAGTACTTCTGAAACAGCCAATAAAGGAATATCTTTAATTAGCCAGTTCTTTCTGTGGCTTGGACGTTTCCTTGAGGTGCTGGCAAAAGTAATTGTAATTATTGTTGGGGTAGTGTTGATTGGAGTTGCCCTAATTGCGTTGGTGGCAACCATTGGGTCATTATTCCTTGGAGGTTTGGCAATTGCTACCATTTTCCCAAGTTTTAGCGGCCTATCTTTCGGAGAGTTTTTAGGTTCTACCATCGATTTGGCTTCCTATGCATGGGTTTCAATACCTGTATTTCTTATTATTGCCATTCCGCTGGTTTCCCTCGTTTATATTGGACTTCGAATGCTGTTTCGCTTCCGTTCAACAAATGGGGTGTATGGTTCAATTGCAGCAACCGTGTGGGTTCTTTCGGTGGTGACCTTGGCGATTGTAATGTTCTTGCAAGCACGCAGCTTTACTATACGCGAATCTGTTGTCGAAAATACAACCCTAAAGCCTGCTGTTGAAAATACTAGAACGTTGGTAATTACTACCAGCAATAAGTATGATGATGAACTTGAGGATTCAGACCAATCGCTTAGGTTCGACGAGTACTCCCTTGCAATGGTCGATGGGGCAATGGTTGTTTTTGGCAGGCCAAAAGTAACCTTCGAAAAATCGGAAACCGAGGATTATGAGATGATTATCGAACGCAAAGCTAGGGGTGCCACCATTGTAAACGCCAAACGAATTGCTGAAAAAATAAGTATTGGTTACTCGTTTACCGATTCAACCCTAACGCTCGATCCTTACTTTACTTTGCCAAAGGGAGAAAAGTGGCGAATGCAGGAAATACTAATTACAATTCGAGTTCCCGAAGGGAAACGGGTAGCAATTGATAATAATGTTGAAAAAATATTGAGTTCAAATCAGGACTACTGCTTCTGCTGGCCCGACGAAATGGTAGGTAAAACCTGGGTTATGGGTAGGAATAGAATGACAGAACTTGAGTAAAGCGGGCAAAAGGAAAATTAATTTGCACGAAAGTTTTTGCTACTAAAAAAAAAGGTTATATATTTGCACCGCCTTTGTAAAAAGGCAATTAGGATTGACCTATGGTGTAATGGCAGCACAGCAGATTTTGGTTCTGTTAGTCTAGGTTCGAGTCCTGGTAGGTCAACAATCTGAAATTAAGGCTTCTGCAAAATAAGCGGAAGCCTTTTTTTTTGAAATGAAACCTGCTCTTTTTCTGTTAACTTTTGTTTAATGCATAAACAATTATTAAAATCCTTAAACCTTATTAAATAATAATGTTCTAATTTAGTTGTTTGTATTATTAACCAAACCAATACACAAAAACCATGTTGAAGCGAAATTTTACGGTTTTTATTCTTTCATTCTTCTTTGTCCAAATTTCAGGGAACCTAGCTATTTCTCAGGATTCTTGGAGCCTCGAACAGTGTATTAATTATGCTTTTGAGAATAACATCCAGATAAAACAGCAAAGTTTGAACGTTGAGCTTAGCGAGAACCAGCTGCTAAGAGCAAAGTATAGTGCATACCCAAGTCTCAATGCATCTGCCAATCACAACTATAGCTTCGGGCGAACAACAAACTTTATTACAAACCAGAAGGAGAGAAGCGATATTCAATCCACCAGTTTTTCAGTTAGCTCTCAGGTTAATCTTTTTAACGGATTCCAAACATCTAATACAAAAAAGCAAGAGGCTATTAACCTCCAGGCAAGCATTAGCGATGTGGAGAAGCTAAAAAACAGCATTGCTCTTAATATCGCTGCAGCGTACCTCCAAATTCTTTTCAATGAGGAGCTGGTTGAAACCAATCGAAAGCAGTTCGACTTATCGAGCCTTCAGCTCGAAAGAACTAGGGTAATGGTTCAGGCAGGGAGTTTGCCCGAAGGCAATTTGCTTGAAATTGAAGCGCAGCTCGCTTCCGATGAGCTACAGCTCGTAAACGCACAAAATCAGCTCGATTTAGCAATACTAAATCTTGTTCAGATGCTTGATTTAGAGAATACTGAAGGATTTTCAATCCAAAGGCCAAGTCTCGATGGTTTTAACGAGTCGCTACCTTCCGATTCTCCTATGAACATTTTCAATACTGCGCAGGAGAATTTACCACAAATTATGAGTGCTTCGCTTAGGCTCTCGAGCGCCGAGAAGGGAGTGTTAATTGCCAAGGGAGCCAGAAGTCCCAGGCTTTCTTTCGGAGCCAGCTACGGTACTGGAGCACAAAAAGTGCTGAGCAATACGGCCATTTCTATGGATCCTTTTATGGACCAGGTAAAGGATAATGCCAATACCAACGTAGGTCTTAGCCTAACCATTCCAATTTTTAACGGTTTTCAGGTTAAAACAGCCATATCGAATTCATTAATAAACCTTGATAACGCTCGGTTATCCCTTGAGTACGAGAAGTTGCTACTTTACAAGGATATCCAGCAGGCTTTCGCCGATGCCATCGCCGCATTCAAGAAGTTTAATGCAACCGAAAAGAATTTGAATGCTCTTGGTGAAGCGTTCCGTTATTCCGAGCAAAAATTTAACCTCGGACTGGTAACCTCCTTCGACTACACAACCGCCAAAACCCGCTTAGCAAAAGCCGAAACCGACTTGCTGCAAGCAAAGTACGAGTACATTTTTAAAACTAAAATTCTCGATTTTTACAGGGGTGTTCCCTTGAAACTATAACCAAACAGAAACAGACAACAAAAACTTTAAAATACCCTACCATGAAACGTAATGCGTTACTCAAATACTTAATCGGAATAGCCCTAGTGCTAATTATTCTTGCTGTTGTGGGAAAAAAGGCAGGATGGTTTGGTAAGCCTGAAACCATTGAGGTATCAGTCGAAAATCCGCAAATTCGCACCATAACCGAAAGCATTTCAGCTAACGGAAAAATTCAACCGGTGGTTGAAGTAAAAATTAGCCCCGAAGTATCCGGTGAAATTATTGAGCTTACCGTTAAGGAGGGCGACAGGGTAGAGAAGGGTCAACTCCTTTGCCGTATCAAGCCCGACACCTACATCTCGATAAAAGAGCGCACAATTGCAGCGGTGAATTCAGCCAAGGCACGTTTAACCCAAACACAGGCACAACTTCAGCAGAGCGAACTTTCGTTTAACCGTAGCAAGCAGCTTTTCGAGCAGAAGGCAATTTCCGAATCGGAGTTCGAGAGCGCCAAAACCAGCTACCAGGTAGCAAAAGCCGATGTTCAGGCAGCAATTTTTAACGTTGAAAGCGCCGAGGCTTCGCTAAAGGAAGCCGAGGAGAGTTTGAGGAAAACTACCATATACGCTCCTGTAAGCGGAACTGTATCGAAGCTCAATGTTGAGTTGGGCGAAAGAGTTGTTGGAACTGCTCAAATGGCCGGAACAGAAATTCTTCGTTTAGCCAACCTCTCAAACATGGAGGCACGGGTTAACGTGAATGAGAACGATATCGTTCGGGTAAAACTTAACGATACAGCACTAATTGATGTGGATGCTTACACTGAAGATAAATTCAAAGGCATTGTAACGCAAATAGCCAACTCAGCCAGCGTTACAGGATCAACTACCGATCAGGTTACAACCTTCGAGGTTCGTATTTTAATGCTCGAGGATTCGTATAAGCATTTGGTTACTGCCAAAAAACCAAACCCGTTCCGCCCCGGAATGTCAACAACTGTTGATATTCAAACAACAACAAAAAGAAATATTTTAACAGTTCCCATTCAGGCAGTTACTACCCGATCCGATTCTGTATCAATTGGAGCCAAGGGGTTTACAGAGGTTACAGAGGGTGAGCAGGAAGACGTGAAGCCCAAAACCGAACTAAAAGAGGTGGTGTTTATTACCGCTGGCGATACGGCAAAGATGGTTACCGTGAAAACCGGAATTCAGGATAACCGATACATTCAAGTTACTGAAGGCTTAACTGGCGAGGAAGAAGTTGTGGTTGCACCTTTTAGCGCAATTTCACGAAAACTTTCCGATAATAAGTTGGTTACTAAGGTTGAAAAGGATAAACTGTTTAAGGTTAAAAAGTAGAAAGAGGGATGGGTTACTTGTTGTGTATTGAAACGGGAACATCAACCTGTTCGGTTTCTTTATCAAAGGGTTCCGATGTGTTGGAGTTAATTGAAACCCACGATCAGGGGAATAATCATGCTAAAACGCTAACCACATCTATTCAAAATGTTCTAAAGAATTCCAGAGTTAGCGCAGACGATTTAAGCGCAGTTGTTGTAAGTAAAGGACCCGGATCGTACACAGGCCTTCGTATTGGGGTTTCTGCAGCAAAAGGCATTTGCTACGCAGCAAGTAAACCTTTAATTGCTATTGGTAGTCTCGATTCAATGGCCTATGGAGCCATGGAGTGGAGCAAAAAAAATCTCGATTCAGGAGAACCTGACTTTTTTTGTCCAATGATAGATGCCCGCCGCCTGGAGGTATACACACAACTCTTCGACCGAAACCTAAAGGGAGTTACCTCCATCGAGGCCAAAATTCTTAGCGAAAATAGTTTTGCCGAATTTCTCGATAGTAATCGTGTACTTTTTTTTGGGAACGGTTCAGCAAAGGCACAACCAATCATTACCCATCCAAATGCAATATATATCGACAATTTTTTCCCATCGGCACGATTTATGATACCTTTGGCTGTTGAGCGACTAAAAGAAAATTTGTATGAAGATGTTGCCTATTTCGAACCCTTATACCTCAAAGAATTTGTTGCCATTAAGTCAACAAAAAATGTGCTTGGCACATAGTTCCCCTTACGTTCGCTCAACACTGTTTCTTAAAGTTCTAGCTTGCGTAATTATTCTTTTCAGCACAAGCTTAGGCGAAGGTTATTCACAGCAAAAAAAAGCGTTCAGAGCTGGAGAAAAGTTGAAGTATTCGGTTCACTACGGTTTTATTCGCGGAGGCGAAGCCGTTATGGAGGTTCGAAAGGGAAACTACGACGGTAAGCAGGTAAACCACCTGTATTTAAACGGAAAAACTGTGGGCATGGCTAATGTGCTCTACAAGGTTGACGACACCTACCAAAGCTTTACAAACACAGAAACCGATTTACCTTACAAAGCCATTCGCGATATAAAGGAGGGAAGCTATAAGCATTACAGCGAGCAGATTTTCGACCATTGGACACGCGACGACTCAACAATTGTGTACAGCACAAAAGTTGGAGAAGTGCTCTCGCCAAAGAATAGCAACGATATTCTTTCGGCATTCTACTATATGCGCAATCATCTTATGTGGAAACCACTTAAGGTTGGCGATACCCTTGCAGTTGAAACTTACTTTACCGATGAAATTTATACCCTTATGGCTCGTTTCCAGGGGTACGAAACAATTAAAACCGATTTAGGTAAAGTAGAATGCATGAGGTTTTTGCCCATAGTTATAACCGGCAGGGTTTTCAAATCGCAGGACGATATGACTGTTTGGTTCTCCAACGACAGTAACTTCATTCCTGTTCGAATAAAGTTCGATATTTTTGTGGGCTCAGTTTACTGCGATCTTATTGAATACGAAGGCCTTCTTAACCCATTCTCTTCGCTTAAACCCCAAAAATAGTCTTCACGTTCCCATGTCCGGCAAAGTACAGCCGGACGCCTACCTTTGGGAGATAAAATTGGAAAGTGAAGAATACGTCAGGAAAGAAGTTTTTTAATTATCTTGGAAACACACTCGACCCACTATTTATTGCATTTTTTTACAATGTCACAACTTTTATTACCAAAAAAAAATTGGTTAAATGTTTCGTAAACAGACCTAATTACTATTTTTGTGCAAATTTTTGAAAAACGATACCATGGCAACAACAGCAGATTTTAGAAATGGAATGTGCATTGAGTACAACGGGAAACTCTATACCATAGTACAATTCCAGCATGTAAAACCAGGAAAAGGAGCCGCTTTTGTGCGTACGAAGCTAAGAAACTTGGAAACGGGAAAAGTAATTGAGAATACTTTTAACGCGGGCGTTAAAGTGAACCAGGTTCGCATTGAACGACGCCCCTATCAGTTCCTGTACAAGGATGATTTGGGATTTCACTTTATGCATCAGGAAACCTTCGAGCAAATTTCCCTTAACGGAGAATTGGTTGAAAATAGCGACTTGATGAAGGAGGGGCAGTACGTTGAAATGATGGTTCACGCCGAGAACGAAACCGTATTGTCCTGTGAACTTCCTCCGTTCGTTGAGTTGGAAGTAACCTACACTGAACCTGGCCTAAAGGGAGATACAGCTTCATCAACTGCGCTTAAACAGGCAACCATTGAAACCGGAGCCATAATTAACGTTCCCCTTTTCATCAACATAGGAGAGAAGATTAAAATTGATACTCGTACCCGCGAATACTCCGAAAGGGTAAAGTAGTACCGTTGGATTTTTTTAGTAAGCCTGTTGGAGTTTCTAACAGGCTTTGTTTGTTTTCAGAAAGGATAAAGTAACAAGGGAAACCCCATCCTTTGTCAACATTTTTTGTAGTTTTACAAAAAAAAGTATTTACTGAACCTATTTTTTTGTAACTTTTCATTCTATTTGAAAGCAAGTACTTTTAAACGAACTAAATATGTCTTTTTCCTCCTCCTCAAAACGGTTAAAGTTAAGTACCTTTAAACTCAACGCTTTGCTAAGCATGGCGCAAGCCATTAGTGGCGATATGCGCGTGGAGGATTTGCTCGAACGTTTCCGTTCAATTCTTAACGACGATTTAGGTATTGATAGGGTTCTTTTCTTTAAGTGTGAGGAAAAGTGGGAGCTAATACTTTCAACAAACTGTTCAGAGAGCATTTCAAATCAAATTGATGTGGAGCGTGATTTAATAAATCTCACCGATATTTCCTTCGTTTCCACATCGCAGGTTAATGTTCTACAGGAATTTGATATTATAATTCCAGTAATTCAAAATAACGTTCCGCTAGCTTACATCCTTATTGCCGACACAAAGGAGGAGGCCAAAGGGGTTAGCGCTACCATTAAACACTTGAACTTCGTTCAAACTCTCTCCATAATTATTTTTGTTGCCATTGAGAACCTGAGGCTTTTCCACAAAACCCTTGAACAGGAGGCGATGAAGAAGGAGCTGGAGCTTGCATCGAAAATGCAGGGGCTGCTCATTCCTAATCAGGAACTTATTCCACAAAGCAACGAATTAAGAATTTACTCGTACTACCAGCCACATTTTGAGGTAGGAGGGGATTTCTACGATATTATTCCATTAGGAAGAGATGAGGTTGGTTTCTGTATTGCCGATGTGTCGGGTAAGGGTATTTCAGCTGCAATTCTTATGTCAAACTTCCAAGCAAACCTTCGGGCATTATTTACTCATGATATTACCCTAACCGGACTAATTGAGAAGTTGAATGAACGTGTTATGGGCACAGCAAAAGGAGAGCGTTTTATCACAATATTTATTGGACGATACAATAAAACCAGAAAAACGCTGGAGTATATTAATGCAGGGCATAACCCACCAATACTCTACAATAAGCAAACCAAACAAATTGAAATGCTCAAGAACGGATGTGTAGGGTTGGGCATGCTCGATGAGATTCCAATAATGAACATGGGTTCAGTGCGAATAACTCAACCCTCCAAACTATTCTGTTACACCGATGGTTTGGTGGAGTTCACCGAGAACGATAAAGTAGAATTCAACACATCAATAATTGAGGATTACATTAAAAATGATAACTCAATTGAACAGAACGTAGGGGAAATAATAAACACACGTGTGCGTGAGGAAAGAGAAAAGAAAATTGGAATTTTCGATGATATATCGATCCTAGCGTTCGAGTTTTTCTAATTCGTTAGAAGTATACTGCTCGTTAAACCTGCCTTTCGTAATATCAAGTGTAACAATTATTGCAATAAAACCCCAAAAGGGAGCTGCGATTTTATCGCTATCTAAAAAGTTATTCAGGAACCCATGTGCAATGTAGGTTGTAAGGCCTGTAAGGCAGGCCAAGATTAGGGCTCGTACCTTGCCACTACTTTTTGAAGCAATTTTGAATCCCCTAAATAGCGTGAAAACAATGATAAGAACGTAACCAATAGCCGCAACCATCCCTGCCTCTGACATTAATCCCAGGTATTCGCTGTGGGCGTTTCCTCCCGTGCCGAAATTTGTGCTGATTATTGTTCGAAGGTAACTTTTTTGGAACGGAGCATACATGAATTGGTATGTTCCAGGCCCCCAGCCAAATATTGGCCGCTGCTGAAACATCTCAAAGGCAGCGTTCCATCTATTAAGCCGTTCAAGATTCGATGCATCAGTTTTTATGTTGTATATTGACCGTACATGCTCCATAAAATTTCCGCTCGATTCGGTTGTATTACTCTCAAGCCGCCACATTATTTCGTGCTGAAATGTGAAGAAAATTCCAGCAACAATGGCTAATGTAATTACAATTGTTCTGAATTTAATTCTAAGGTATGCAAGTAGCCAAACGCCACCTGCCAAAACTAAACTTAGCCAAGCTGCTCGTGAGTACGACAGAATGAGCGCAACAAGTAGTAGGAGGCTAACTGCCCCCGAGAAATATCGAGCAAGCAGATTCTTGGTTTTTACCGCATAGTAAATACATACTGGAATAATAAATGCTAATGCAGCACCGTAGGAGGTATGGTCGATAAAGAACGGACCGCTGGCACCATGAGCTGCTCGCTGGTTGGTTAGCCCTACACCAATTTGCTTAACAATGGTATACAACGAAACAACTGCCATTCCTAGAATGAACGCCCATAAAAACCTATCGATGTTTTTCGGATCTTTCCTGAACATTAGAACCGACAGGTAGAAGAAAACGCCAATAAACCAGAAGCGAACCAGGAAGTATTTAATGGAAACTACAATCATTTCGCTGGGAATTATGGCAATAACAATCCAACCCAGGTAAAGAACTATTGACCAGAATACGGGATGGTTTAGAATGTCTTTCAGGAAGAAACGTTCGTTTATCGATTTCAGAATTAGCATTACCAATAGAAACACAAGAATTGGTTCCGTTGGGAACCAGAAATCGAACGGTAACCCCGACATTATTCGTTTCAGAGGGATGGAAAGCGGAGCAAGGAAAACCAGTGCGAAGTAAAGCTTTTCGGGGGCAAAGAAAACCCAAAACCCTATTAGAAGCATTACTGGGACTACGCTAAAAAGCATAAATCCACGGTAAACTAAAAACGAGTTGGTTGCAATGAACAGAAGGCTAAAAACAACAACAAACCATATATCATGCTTACGCTTCACTGGGCGGATTGATTGATTTCCTGAAAAAGTCGACTAGAAGAATTAGAAAAATGCTGAAAAATACCGCAGCAAAAGTCGAAACTATTACTATTATCATCTTTTTGGGGTAACTTTTCTTGTCGGGCTTAATTCCCTTGTCAATTACGAACTGTGATGGTATTTCGCCTGCTGCTTCAATTTTTAGAATGTGAAGATCCTCCGACATCTTTCCCATTTGGATTGATTTGTTTTGGATGTCGTAGCGCAAGCGTGTGAATGCAATGCCCGCTTTGGCCAGCTTTTGCTTCGCTTTCTCAAGTCGTTTTGCAGCACTCTCATCACCTTTAAGCAAGGCTTGGGCGTAAGCTAGCTCCAGCTCCTTTGCCTGGTATGGCAAATCAATTGCACCCATTTGCATAACAATCGCCAAGCTATCATCAATGGCTTTTGCTTCGGCAACAGCAATCTCATACTGCTTCTCGAGTATTGATAGAGCCTTCTTTGCAACTTCTCTCTTGGTGTTTCGCATTAAGCTGTCGGCAAGGTCAACAATGGTGCCAACAATTTTTACAGCCATATCTGGCGATGGATCAAGAACTTCAATTTTAACCCCTTGGTATTTTGTAGGAGAGAACGATATGTTGCTCGAAAAAACTCGGTTTACCTCGTACCATGCGTGCTTGTAGTTAGGGTCGATACCGTAGTTTTGGAATAGGTTTAGCTTGAGAATGGTTTCTTTTCTCAGCGTTTCCGATGTAATTACCTGCAGCAGGTGCTCGGGCTCGTTCTCCTCACCAAAAACGGTAATTCCTTTTACGCGGCTGCTCACCATAACATCCTTTGAAGCTTGCGAAGCAGCCGAAGGAATTAACACGGCGCTAGCTTTGAACTGAGGCGTGATTAAAAAGGAAATAACGAGGGAAGCGAGGAATGCAACTATTCCAACAATTACTATAAGCTTCCTTTGGTTCCAAACCATACGAACCAAATTGGTTCCGTTTAGGTTAAAATCATCGAGTTTCTTTTCCATTACTTTAAGTTTTTGCTTGCTATACGGCGCGAAGTATGAAGTAGTTCTTTTTTCCTTTCTGAACCAATAGGTACTTGTTGTTAATGAGGAACGAACTGTCGATTACCATTTCAGAATCGTCAATCTTCTCCTTGTTTAGGCTAACGCCTCCACCCTTTACGGTTCTGCGTAATTCCCCTTTTGAGGGGAATACTTCACTCTTCTCTGCTGCGAGTTCTGAGAATGGTAGGCCGTTCTTCAGTGTTCCCAAATCGATATCGAACTGGGGCACTCCTTCAAAAACGGAAAGAAACGTGTTTTCGTCTATTCTTTTCAAAGTTTCTGAAGTCGATTTTCCGAAAAGTATCTGTGAGGCATCAACCGCAGCGTTGTAATCCTCCTCGGAATGAACCATTACGGTAATTTCTCGGGCTAGCCGCTTTTGAAGTTTACGCTCATGTGGAGCGGTTTTGTGTTCCGTAATAAGGCTTTCAACCTCTTCACGTGATAGAAGGGTGAATATTTTTATGTAGCGTTCAGCATCCTCATCGGAGGTATTTAGCCAGAATTGGTAGAATTTGTAAGGGGAAGTAAGGTTTCGGTCGAGCCAAACGTTACCTTCCTCGGTTTTTCCGAATTTACCACCATCAGCCTTGGTTATTAGCGGGCAGGTAAGCGCGAATGCTTCTCCTCCAAGCTTACGACGAATTAGCTCGGTTCCGGTTGTGATATTTCCCCACTGGTCGGAACCTCCCATTTGTAGCTTACATCCCAGGGTTTGGTATAGGTGCAGGAAATCGGTGCCCTGCACCAGCTGGTAGGTGAACTCAGTGAACGACATTCCGGTGGACGACTCAGCGCTAATGCGCTTTTTCACTGAATCCTTGCTCATCATGTAGTTCACGGTTAAATGCTTGCCAATGTCGCGGATAAATCCAAGGAATGAGAATTCCTTCATCCAATCATAGTTGTTAACCATTAACGCAGCGTTTGGTTCCTTCGAGTCGAAGTCGAGGAAATGCGAAAGTTGTTTCTTAAGGCACTCCTGGTTGTGGCGCAGGGTGCTTTCGTCGAGCAGGTTACGTTCCTGCGACTTACCCGATGGGTCGCCAATCATTCCGGTTGCACCTCCCACCAGAACAACTGGCCGGTGGCCACATCGCTGGAAGTGAATCAGCATCATAACGGAAACAAGATGCCCAATATGAAGCGAATCGGCGGTTGGGTCGATTCCAACGTACGCCGTTGTCATCTCCTTTTTAAGTTGCTCTTCGGTTCCTGGCATTATGTCGTGAATCATTCCACGCCAGGTTAGTTCTTCTACAAAGTTCATATGAAAAAATTTTGCTAAAGATAGCAATTAGCCTGCTATTAAGCTAATGCCTGTTATGTTATTGTGTGTTGGATTTTGTAATTGAATGAATTCAGCTTTATTCCTCGGTGGGTTGAAATTTGCTCTCGATGGATTTCTTAATATCCTCAAATTTGAGGTATGGGAAAATGGCAGGAGCAAGCCTTTTTACCGGACCGTAAAGCATTGATTTGCTTCCAAAATCGTCGGGTATAACTTTTATTCTATGGCTAATATTTCCGAGTAAAACAAGAATTACGCTAAGAATTAGGGCGGTTTTTAGAACGCCAAAAACAACACCCAGCAGGCTGTTTACTATGCCAAGGAATGCTAGGCTTATGATTTTTTCTACTAAAGCACCAATAAAGTGAACGCCAACCAGAATTACCACAAAGGTTATAGCGAATGAAATAAGGGGCATATACTGCGATGTGAACGAGAACTGCTCGGCTAAAAAGTTAGCTGTGAAATCGGAGAAATGTATGGCGCCCCAAATGCCTAGAACTAAGCCAGCAAGCGTTGCTGCCTGGTCGATAACCCCTTTTTTGTAACCGTTAAAACCAGCAATTAAAAAAAGGCCAATTAGTACAAGGTCAATTATGCTCATGTTGTTGTTGGTTTTATTTAAATACTTGGATGTAAAAGTACTACTTTTTTCGTTCAGTAATATAGTCGCAAAGCATCAAAAGTGAATCTTTGTATGGGCTTTCGGGGAATTCACTTATATGCTGCTTTGCTTTATCTCTGTACTCGTTCATGGTTTTAATTCCGTATTCAATTCCACCCTGTTGGTGTGTGAAATTTAAAACGCTCTGCAGTGCTTTGGGGTCATGTTTACTTTTTCTAACTAGCTTAAGAATGCGGTTTTGCTCCGCTTTTTCAACCTTTGTTAGCGAGTAAATGAGCGGCAGGGTTAACTTTTTCTCCTTCACATCGTTTCCTGATGGCTTGCCAATTAAACCCTGCGGAAGGAAGTCGAAAATATCGTCCTTAATTTGGAAGGCCATGCCAAGGGCAATTCCAAACGCTCTCATTTTTTCTAAATTCTCGATGGTTACTTTTGCTGAGCAAGCACCGTTTACGGTACATGCAGCAAGAAGCGTTGCAGTTTTTTTTCTTATGATTTCAAGGTATATTTCCTCGTTAATATCCATTTTTCTTGAGCGTTCAATCTGAAGTAGTTCCCCCTCACTCATTTCTTTAACAGCCTCGCTCATGTGCTTTAAGAGTTCAAATTCGTTAGTTTCAAGGGATAGGAGAAGTCCCTTCGAAAGAAGGAAATCGCCTACCAGAACGGCTATTTTCGAACGCCAAAGAGCGTTTATTGAATGGGAGCCTCTACGCTCATAAGCTTCATCCACTACATCATCATGAATAAGCGTGGCTGTGTGAAGAAGCTCTACCATAGCGGCCGCAACGAAGGTTGAACTGTTAATTCTACCTACCAATCCAGCAGAAAGGAACACAATTAATGGGCGGAGCTGTTTCCCTTTTCGCCTATAAATGTAGTTTGTGATGATGCTTAGCAGCGGAACCTTCGATTTCATAGCCGAGCTGAAGTATGGTTCAAACTGCTTTAGCTGTTCCTCTACGGGTTTTCTTATTTTATCGAGGTTTTGCAAAATGTTCAATGAGTTATATTCCATACAAAATAAGCACTTTTTTATGGAATGTTTAGTTTTTCAAGGTTCATTTTGTTTTCATAAGAGACCAAACTACGCCAAATTATTTTTTTTGCTTTAATATAACTAAATATTTATATATTTGCATATCATAAATATGTTGCAATATGGCTAGAAATAAAAAGGTTAAAGGGCTGCAAATTGAGCAACTCGAGCACGCAGCAGGTATGTTAAAAGCCATTGCTCACCCAATGCGAATCGCCATAATTAATTTTTTAGAGGACGGCAGCAAGATGAGTGTAACACAAATACACGAGAAGTTGAACCTTGAGCAATCAACCACTTCGCACCATTTGGGAATTCTGAAGGACAAAGGAGTGCTGGCTTGTAAGCGCGAAGGCAAGCACACATTCTACTTTTTAAAGGATAATAGCCTGGCAAAAATTATGGCCTGCCTCAATACTTGCAATAGTTAATAATAGAACAGGAGTTGTGAAAAAGATTCGGTTAACCAAGGAGTTTCACTTTGAAATGGCTCACCTTCTTGAGGGGTACGATGGCCCTTGTAGGAATGTTCATGGTCATTCGTACAAGCTGGAGGTAACGGTTATTGGCGAACCAATTTCAGATATCACAAACCCAAAGTTTGGAATGGTTATGGATTTTGGTGAACTTAAATCCATTGTAAACAGATTGGTAATTAGTAGGTTCGATCATGTTCTTCTGGTGAATAACAGTAGCGAAATAGCGCGTAAAAGCGAATTGCATTTCCTTGAAAAGATGGAGAGAGTTAACTACCAACCAACCTGCGAAAATTTATTGCTTCATATTGCAGAATTAATTGCTCCTGAGCTGCCACCATACGTTAAGCTACATCACATTAAATTACACGAAACAGCAACCAGCTACGCCGAGTGGTATGCAAGCGATAATGAGTAATTTTTTTGTGTTGGAATAGTTAGTTTTACTTGCCGAAATTCAGTTTTAGTTACCCCCATTTGCATTAATATTTCTACATTTGAGGATATTTCACATACTCAATTGCTACGAAATGCAAAAAACGTTACTACTTCTCGATGCCTACGCTTTGATATACAGAGCCTACTTCGCATTTATAAACAGGCCAATAAAAACGAGCAAAGGGTTAAACACCTCGGCAGTTTTTGGCTTCGCCAAAACGTTACTCGATGCGCTGAAACGTTACGACCCATCGCATATTGCGGTTGCGTTCGATGTGTCGGGAAAAACTTTTCGTACCGAAATTTTCCCCGAGTACAAGGCAAACAGGCAGGAAACCCCCGAGGATATTAGAACGGCCGTGCCCCTAATAAAAAACCTGCTCAAAGCATTGAACATTTCTGTGGTGGAGCTGCGCGGGTACGAGGCCGATGATATAGTTGGTACCATTGCCAAAAAGGCTGAACCAATGGGTTTTGAGGTTTTAATGATGACACCCGATAAGGATTATGGCCAGCTACTTACCGACAAGGTGAAAATTGTGAAACCATCGCGAAGTGGTGCCGACATTGTTGAGGTTACCGCAAAGGAGTTCTGCGAAGGTTACGGAATTAAAAACCCCATGCAATTTAAGGATATCCTGGCTCTGTGGGGCGATAACTCCGATAATATTCCGGGTGTTCCGGGAATTGGAGAGAAAACAGCCTCAGCATTAATTTCAAAGTACGAAAGCATTGAAAACATTTACCAGAACATTGCTGAACTTTCCAAGTCGCAGCAGGAAAAATTGCTGGCAAACCGAGAGCAGCTCAACATGGCCAGGGTTCTGGTAGAAATAAAAACCGATGTTCCCGTTGAGTTTAACGTTGAAAGTTTCAAGCGGACTGAGCCCAATACTATGGAGCTGAAACAGATTCTCGAAGAGCTGGAGTTTCGCAGCATAGCCAAGGACATTTTTGGCGAAGCCAAGGTTGAGAAACCCAAACCCATCCAGGCATCGCTTTTCGATAACGAGCAGTTCGCACAGCCTTTCCAGCAAGTATCATTAAAAACAATTCTGGACGTTAAGAAGGAATACATGCTGGTTGACAGCATTGATGGTGTAAATAAACTTGCCGAAAAGCTGCTTGGTTGCAAAGAGTTCTGTTTTGACACCGAAACCACCGGGCTTGAGCATCATACCTCCGAGCTGGTTGGTCTATCGTTTTCAATTAAACCTAGCGAGGGTTGGTACGTTCCCATTCCTCCTCACCGCGACAAAGCCATTGAAATTTTGAGCATTCTTGCACCAGTTTTCGCGAACGAAAACATTGACAAGGTTGGCCAGAACATGAAATTCGATTTGCTTATGCTAAAATCATACGGGATTGAAGTGAGAGGAAAGCTGAACGATACGATGATTGCTCACTACCTGCTTGAGCCCGATATGCGCCACAACCTGAACATTCTATCGGAGAATTACCTTGGTTATAAGCCCATCGAAATTGAGGAACTGATTGGGAAGAAGGGCCCTCGCCAGCTAAACATGCGAAGCATAAATCCCGAAAGAATTGTTGACTACGCTACCGAGGATGCGGATATTGCGCTACAGCTTAAATCCATTCTTTTCGAAAAGTTGAACAGCGAGAACCTGGTTAACCTTTACTATACGCTTGAGGAACCGCTAATACAGGTTCTGTCTGAAATGGAATATGCAGGAGTAAGAATTGAACCAGCAAGTTTGAAGGGACTTGAGCAGGAGCTAAACGAGGAGCTGCTGAAGCTCGACGAAGAGATTAAGAGCATGGCTGGCGTTCCCGACCTCAATATTTCCTCACCAAAGCAGCTAGGCGAGGTTCTTTTCGAGAGGATGAAAATTGCAACCGGTGCAAAAAAAACCAAAACCAAGCAGTACTCAACCAGCGAGGAGGAGCTGGCAAAGTACCGCGATAAGCATCCGATTATTGATAAGATTCTCGATTTTCGTTCCGTTAAAAAGCTGCTTTCAACCTACGTTGAGGTGTTGCCAACGCTTATTAATAAGAAAACGGGCAGAATACACGCTTCCTTTAATCAGGCTGTTGCTTCAACGGGGAGGCTGAGCTCCAACAACCCAAACCTGCAGAACATTCCAATTCGCGAGGAGCGAGGACGAGAAATTCGGAAAGCCTTTGTGCCCAAGGATTCAGAACACTTGTTGCTATCAGCCGACTACTCGCAAATTGAGCTGCGCCTGATGGCGCACATGAGCAAGGACGAAGGTATGCTTGAGGCTTTTCAGAACGGCGAGGATATTCACGCAGCAACCGCATCGAAAATTTTCAGGGTTCCGCTGGCCGATGTTACCCGGGAGCAACGGAGCAGAGCCAAAACTGCGAACTTTGGGATGATATACGGAATTTCGGCCTTCGGCCTTTCGCAGCGTTTGGAAATATCGCGTACCGAAGCCAAGGAGCTTATCGATGGCTACTTCGATACCTACAGGGGAGTGAAGGAGTACATGGATTTTTGCGCAAAGCAAGCGCGTGAGAAAGGATACGTGGAAACCATTTTCGGACGTAAAAGGTATCTGCCCGACATAAACTCTGGCAATGCAATGGTTAGGGGGCTCGCCGAAAGAAATGCCATAAATGCACCCATTCAGGGTTCCGCTGCCGATATAATTAAGGCTGCAATGATTGGTATTCACCAGAAAATAAAAGCTCAAAACCTAAGGAGTAGAATGATAATTCAGGTTCACGATGAACTGGTTTTCGACGTTTATAAACCCGAACTCGATGAGGTTAAGAGCCTCGTTAAGAAGTCAATGGAGAATGCGGTGAAACTCAGTGTACCCCTCGAAGTTGACATGGGAGTTGGAACTAACTGGCTCGATGCGCATTAGTAATTTATATAGTTAAATTAAAAACGTAGTTTTTATGAAGAAGATTAGTACAAGAGATGCACTGTTTTTCCTTTTGGGAGCCCTGGTTATGTTTCTGGTAAATCTTGCCATCGATCGCTATAACGAGTCGCAAACAGTAAGCGGCAAGCTGAAGGACGGCTTCAAGTCGGTAAAGAAGGAGCTAAAAAGGTAGTAAAGCCTAAAATGTTGTGGTAAGCCACTCAAGAAAGAAGTAGATAAACGGAAGCGTGAAAACGCTTAGAATGGTTGATACAAAAAGATTTGCTCCGGCAAGCTGGTAGTCGCCATTGAACCTGTGCGATAGAACCACTACAATGGTTTGGCACGGCATGGCAGCCTGAAGAATAAGCACGTAGAAAGCTACCGAAGACATCTCGATACCCAATGCTTTCAGAGTGAAGAAATACAAGGAAGCCAGTATCATCGGAGCGAGAATTAGCTTGTTAAAGCTAAGAACATAGATGCTTGGCTTAAAGATTGTCTTTTTAATATTCAATCCTGCCAGCATGGCTCCAATGTAAACCATGGAAAGCGGGCCGGTGCATTTACCGAGCCCTTCAAAAGCCACCTTAACAGGGTAGGGAAGTTTGAATCCCACAATCAGTATAATTGCTCCCACAATCAGAGCAGTAGTGTTGAGGTTTATCAGGCTTCTTAACCCCGATTTCTGAGTGCCCGAGCTAAGTTTGTACACTCCAAAGGTAAACGTAATCATGTTCGACGCAAGCTGGTAAACGGCACCGTAGAAAACGCCAATCCCGTTTGGGAAAAGTGCATCGAGTAAGGGAAATGCAAGAAAAACAATGTTTCCAAACATTGTGTGAAGCGAATGCACCGTTTTTTGTGCAGCATTAAGGCCTAATACTTTTGAAGAAACAAAACCTACTACATATAAAATAACGAGGTTAAGGAAAGCCAAAATAAACACCAGAATACCGTTCTTAAGCAACGTTTCGCTCGATTCCATGTTGGCAAACGTAGTAAGAATAAGAAACGGGAGGGTAACGTCAATAACAATTCGTGAGAGGTTATCTTTTATCTCCGAAGTAATAATTTTCCTCCAAAAGGCTATTGCCCCAATTCCAATAAGAATAGCAAAAACGAGGAGCTGCTTAAGGATAATTTCGGTTGCCATTAAAAAATGGGGTGAAAATGTTTATGTAAAACGAAACAAAAATAGTAAATAGAGGTTTAACAGAAAAATTAAAAACTTTTTGTTGGATATTGAATGCTTTAGTATACATACTTTTTTCAAAACACAAAAATCATAATAAATTTCACTAAGTATTGTGCAGAAAGAAATTTCTTAAAATCATAGGAGGAATCAAAAAAAGTTGTAAAATTGCATTGTTTCCTGCTAATAACAGTATAATTTTAACTAACCATTAATCCTAAACTTTTTAAAAAGCTAATTTTAACGAATCTAGTGATGAAAGCAAGAAAGGAAGTTCGGAAGTCGGTTAAAGATAGTTTTGCCGAATCCGATGAGGCTAAAAAATCGCGAAAGCTTAAACCCTTAAAAAAAGAGAAAAACGTAAAGCGAACCATGTACCAGGAAATAGACGACTTTGACGACCTTGATATGGATTTTGAGGATGAAGAGTTGGAAACCCTTGATGACGATTTATTTGACGATGAGTATGAAGACGAGGACGAAGATTACTAGGAAACACTCCAAAATAAAAAAGGCCATAAAGGCCTTTTTTTTATTTATTAATCAATATTTTTATTTAGGTTGTCAAAATGTATGAAATTTATTGATTTTTAGTGTTAACTTACCTAAATTTCGCTTAAAGTCACCTTTATGCATTTTTGTAAGAATAGAATATATAAACCCATTGTAATTCTGGCATTTCTTTTTGCATTAAGCGTCACTGTTGCTGGCGAAGGATTGGTTGAAATCAACAATGATTCTGTAAATATTCCCGAAGAGGCAACCGATGAGCAACGCTACGATTTATATTTAAAAAAAGCCATTGAAGCCATAAATAACAACCCTTCACAATCTATTGACTACGCGAGCCTTGCCAAAGAGTTGGCTACACAAAATAACTGGTCAAACAAAATTGCCTTGGCTGAAATAGTTTTAGGACGATCATACTACCACATTGGAGACTATAAGTTAGCCCTAGAAGTCGTTGAACTTGCAAACTCATACTATTCTGAAAATGCCGACAGCCTAGGTTTGATGGAAACCCAACAACTATTCGGCCAAATTTATACTCGAATTGGCGATTTTAAAAGAGCGTTGGATAATACACAAGAAGCTTTTGTTATTGCTGGAAGTTTGAATGACAAAGAAAAACTCTCTGAGCTTGTTCGTGAAACCGGGAATATTTACTTCTACTTCGGAGAAAAAATTATAGCGCTTGATTTCTATCAAAAAAGTTTAAAATTATGTGAGGAGAATAAGGACCAGGAGGGAGTGGCTAAGGCATACAATAACATGGGCAGAATTTATTCAGAGATTGACAACTTTAAATTAGCTCTCGACTGTCTGCACAAATCGTTAACGTTTAAGGATAGAGAGAAGGATAAGTTAAGCTATGCAAACTCGCTTTTAAACATAGGAACGGTCTATTTTAGAAAAGGAGACTACAATCAGGCGCTTGAATACCTTAGCCAGTCAAATGAGCTATTCAACCTGGCCTCGAACTCAGAGGGAGTGGCAAACTCTTTGTATAACATGGGTCGAGCCTATTTGCAGCAAAAAAGGTATAACCAATCGTTGGCAATTCTTGAGGAAGCATGGAATATTGCGAAGCAAACAAACTCAAACACACTTCTGGTTAATATTTCATTAAAGTTGGCTGAGGTTTACTCAATGCGTGCTGATTACCGAAGGGCGTACGAGTACATGCAGCTATACAATGAGTTGAGAGACTCAGTTTTTGGGGATGAAAAAAGAAAACTTTTGGTTGAGCTCGATGCCCGATACCAAATCCATACAAAGCAACGTCAAATAGAGTTGCTTTCCAAGGATAAGGAGCTGCAAGAGTCGCGGAAAGTAAAAACCCGCATTGGAATTGCGTTGTTAAGTATTGTTGCTTTTTCTCTGCTAAGCTTCGCTTACGTTATATACAGCCGCTTTCGTTTCAAAACAAAAGTAAACAAGCAGTTGCTTGAAGAAATTTCCCATCGAAAAATTGCTGAACAAAATTTGTATGAACACCAGCAAATGCTTGAGCAAAAGGTTGATGAAAGAACAAAAGAGTTGCAGCTTGCCAAGGAGAAAGCAGAAGAAGCCGATATGCTAAAGATGGCGTTTTTAACTAACATGTCGCATGAGATTAGAACCCCAATGAATGCCATTGTTGGCTTTTCGTACCTTTTAACTGATAAGGAATCAGCTGATGATGCCAAGAACGAATATATCAAGATTATTAGAAGCAACGGAGAGGTTCTGATGAACTTAATAAACGATATTCTTGATATTTCAATGATTGAATCAGGGCAGCTGAAAACTAAGCAGAAACCTGTACAAATTTCTGAACTATTCGAGGAGCTTAAAGTCTTCTACGATCAGGAGAAGGAGAAGTACAAAAAGGGGCATCTTTTCATTAACCAAGATATTGATAACGATTGTGGTGATATTGTAATAAGTACCGACAAAACCCGATTACGACAAATTCTTTCGAACCTCATATCTAATGCCCTCAAATTTACAGAGGAGGGAGGCTTAACCTTTGGTTACAGGTACTCTGGAACCGATGAGATTCTGTTTTATGTGAAGGATACAGGAATTGGTATAGAGCCTGACAAGCACAGTAAAATTTTTGATAGATTCAGTAAGTTTGGTTCTCTTAATGAATCGAAACTATATTCAGGAACCGGCTTGGGATTAGCTATATCAAGTGAGTTGGTTGCAATGCTGGGAGGGAAAATTTGGCTCGATTCATTACCCGGAAAGGGAACAACATTCTACTTCACATTACCGTACAGTCCAATATTGGGTGAGCAACCTTTACATGACAAAGATATTCCTAGCTCTTTGCCTGTAAACCTAAAGGGTAAAACAATCCTTATTGCCGAAGATGTTGCTAGTAACTACCATTTAATCAGTGCGTTTTTAGCAAACTCCGATGCCCACCTAATTTGGGCACAAAACGGTGTTGAAGCCGTTGATATTTTTACAAAAAATAGGAATATCGATATAATTCTAATGGATATTCAGATGCCCATAATGGACGGACTAAAAGCTCTTGAGAAAATCAGAAAACTTGACGAGAACATTCCGGTTATTGTTAACACAGCTTTTTACCTTACCGACGAGAAGGAGCGCAGCTATGCTGCGGGTTGTACCGAGTATATGACCAAACCCATTAAAAAGGAGGAACTTATGAGCAAACTCTCAAAGTACTTCACTTCTTATAGTAACTAGTCTTTTTTTGTTTTTATCAAAGATTTATCTTTTACATAAACTTGGCGTTCAAAAGCCTGATCGAGAGAAATGAAGGTCTCGGTATTCATAACTCCAGGGATGTTCTGAATTGTGTTCACAAGTACTTCCATAAGGTGCTCATTGTCGCGACAGAAAATTTTTAGCAGTAGGGCAAATTGCCCTGTGGTAAAATGGCACTCAACTACTTCCTGCATTTTACGTAATGCTTCCACCACCCCCTCGTACTGATTTGCTGCCGAAAATTGAACACCAACAAAAGCACAAACATCGTAACCTAAAGCCTTTGGTTTTACAATCATGCGTGAGCCAGCAATAATACCAGCTTCTTCCATCTTTTTTACACGTTGATGTATAGCTGCACCAGAAATTCCACATTCCCTAGCAATTTCGAGGAAGGGCATACGAGCGTTTTTTACCAGATAGGATAGGATTTTCTGGTCAATTTCATCAACTTGATACTTGTCAGCCATGTTGCTTTCAGTTTTAAATAAAAATGGCTATAAAAATAATAATTTGTAACTAAAAATGTTGTTTTTTGATGCGATTTTTGATAAAAAAAGGCTGCAAATTTTGCAGCCTCGATATTTCGTAGTGTTTTTTAGAAGTTTTTGTCAGGATACAGCTCCTCCCACCAACCTTTTTCGTTTTTTAGGTGCATTGAAAACCATGCAAGTATTGAGTTTGTCCACTGAACCCTACGGCTGTACTTCATAATGAAATGGTTCTCCTCGTCGAACTGGATTAGCTCAACGGGTTTTCCCAGCAGCTTAAGAGCCGTAAACATTTGAATGCTTTCTCCCACAGGCACGTTGGTGTCGGCACTTCCGTGAAGAAGCAGCAGCGGAGTGGTAATTTTATCGGCACTAAATAGGGGGCTTTGGTTAACGTACAAATCCTTGTTGTTCCAGGGAAAACTATTTGCGCTGGCCTCAGCGCTGTAGGCGTAACCCCAGTAACCCTCGCCCCAGTAGCTGGTAAGCGCACTGATACCTGCATGCGATATTGCTGCCGCAAAAATATCGGTTTGGGTTAACAGGTACTGGGTCATAAATCCTCCGTACGATGCGCCAATACAGCCAATACTGCTTGCATCAACAAACGAATGTTCAGCGCTAAATTTTTTAGTTCCCTCAATTATTTCATCGGCGGTAACTTTTCCCCATGCGTTTACATGTGCAGCCGAAAAATCTTGTCCAAAACCAGTTGCCCCGCTAGGTTGTAGTACATAAACAACGAACCCGTGAGCAGCGTACAGCTCCTTTGGGTATCTTCCACCAAAATCACGGCCAACGGGCGATGTGCCACCGTAGTAATATACAATGGTTGGGTATTTCTTTGAGGCATCAAAATTTGGGGGCAGGTAGTAACGGCCTTTTATGGTTTTTCCCAACGATGACTTGAAGTTCCACTCCTTGGTTTCGCCCAGTGCAACTTGCTTGTACGTGTCCTTTTCAGGATCCTCAATAAGCGATGATTTGTTTGTTTTCAAATCCACCAGGTATGCTTTTTTCCAAGAGTTCATGCCATTTCCGGTGTAAACAGCAAGTTGCTTGGTTTTTGCAAAGTCGATTCTGTTTATTACTTCCTCGGCAAGCTTAAGTTGCGTGAATTTTTCTGATTTCGTGTTGAACAGGTAAACATTGTTCCTGTCTTCGTCATCGGTGTTGAAATAGATGTTGTTTGTGGTAGGGCACCACCACGAGCTGCTAATTGATGGGTTGAAATTCTTTGTAATGGCTCTAACTTTCTTCGACTCCATTTCGTAAATGTACGCTTGGGTATCGTACCCGTTTGGGAGTTTACCGTCGCTAACGTTAACGCCTAAATCGCCAAAGGCGAGCGGTGCAGATGTAATGAGCAACTTTTTACCGTCGGGGGAGTAGGAGGCACCCATGGCAAAAAGCTTGTTTGCAAAAATGGTGTCGATTTTGTGTGTTGCCAGGTTCATTTCAATAAGAGTGTGCTTGTCGTAGGGGCGCTCGGAGTAGTCGAGATGGCTAACGGTAAAAATAATTTTTTTACTGTCGGGGCTTATGTCCTGTAGCCAGGTCGATTGGTTTCCCCAGGTGAGCCTTTCAGTTTTACCCGATGAAATTTCGGTTTTGTAAAGAAAACTCCGCTCGCGCCATCCGGGCTGACGATCCTCCATGGTGAGAATACGCTTCACATCCCCCTTTTTGCTATCGTCCTTATCGTCAATGCTATAAATAATGAATTGCTCGTTTGGAGCCCAAGTGTAGCCAGAAACTTCTTTTGCTTCGTCGAGAATTCTTGCCTCGTTTAGCTTATCGAAATCAAAAACCCAAAGGCTTCCACCTGCAATGTACGATAGCTTGTTCCCTTTTGGCATCCATTGAACGCTCGAAACTTCTGATTGGCGGAACGATGAGAGCGTTTTCCCATCGGACAACCTTACCACTTTTCGGAACCATGAATTCTTCTCCTTTTCGGTGTTAAGCTCAGAGATTGTAACTAAGACAAAGTCGCCTGCTGCTGAAATTGCAGCGCTGGAAAGTTTGGGACCCTCCAGCAGCTGGTTAATGGTTAACGGTGCTATGGGATTGGTTGATACCACTAGCGTTTCAGCAACATAGTCCTCCGATGGTTTGAAGCAAACTTTAAGTGTAGACGGGTTGGTGAGAGTGTCGGGCAGGAGGACTTTTACCAAAATCCTGTGTTTTCCTGGAACCAGCTTCACCTCCTTCGAAATTGGTTTCGATTCGCTGCTTGCGGTGTATCTGTCGGCCAGCTTGCTGTTTATCACGAAAAGTTCGAATGGTGCTGATGAATTGATGCTTAGCATCCCTTTCCAAAAATTCTCTGTTGAAACGTAAGTTGAAAAGAATGCAATTCTGTTGCCTTTCTCGTTGAACGAGAAGCGCAGCATGCTATCGGCATCAACTGTTTGCTCGTTCCAAATTAGGTTGGTTCCCTTTATTGCTTCACCGTTTTTTGGAGAAAAGGTTTCGAGGTTAAAAAGGGAGGACTTGAGCAGCTCGCTGGTTTTAAATAGTTCGCCCTGAGTGTTCTCTTTCTGCGAAAGTGCAGGTTCAAGAACCTCGATAGAACCGGCCGCAAGCCATTTATCCACTAGTAGTTCTTGCGCTGAAAGCGCAAAAAATGTAAGACTTAAAATGCATAGGAGCACTATTCTTTTCATAGTATTGCGATTAATGGTTAAAATTTCAATGTTTGTATGACTGGCAAAGAGGCGAAAAGTAAAAATCACCAGCCGATAAAAATGCATAAATTTGCTCAAAAACCAAAAAAGGATTACTTTTGCCCACCGATTTATTTGGCCCCGTAGTTCAATGGATAGAACGGAAGTTTCCTAAACTTTAGATTCAGGTTCGATTCCTGGCGGGGCTACAAAGGGTGCATTAAGCGCCCTTTTTTTATTGTATGGACAATCCGTTTTTCATTTATGCCCTTGTTAGCCAATTTGATGGCAGGATTTACGTCGGCATGTCGCAGGATATTGACCGGCGATTGACCGAGCACAATGCAGGGAAAGTGAAATCCACCAAAGGGTTTGTTCCTTGGGTGCTTTTCTTCAAGGAGTTGGCTGGGAACGCAGAACAGGCAAGGACAAGGGAAAAATACTACAAAGCGGCATCGGGCAAAAAGAAGTTAAAAGCGATTCTCCAAGCCAAAGTTTCCTAAACTTTAGATTCAAGTTCCCTGCCCGACTGCGTCATTCAGGCGGGCCTGCCTGCGTGACGCGTCAGCAGTCAGGCAGGGATTCTTGGTGGGGCTACAAAGGGTGCAAAAAAGCGTGTAATATCAAAAAAAAATGTTTTTGGTGAAATCGACTTTCTGAAAACCAATGCAGGTTTCACTAGGTTGCTTCAACCATCAAAGAGCAAACGTTTGACTTTGTAGAGCACTTTGTGATTAGCAATCGACAAGGTAGTTAGGTGGCATTACAGATAATCCTTACAGAAATTATCAGTGTTCCCTATTCTTTAACCATTACCTAAAGGGCGAATCCGCTCCTGAATGGATGGTTAAAGGTGTTCCGGCAATTGAAAAGGGCGAAAACCTCGGTTACTAGTATTTTGCTCCAGCAGCCGATGCGGAGAAGTACTGAACTTTTTCTCCGGTAATGTCCGATAGAAGATTGTCGGCCAAGCGGCTGGCGCCAAATCGTAGCCAGGTATTGTTGAGCCATTTTTCGCCGAGAATCTCCTCAACAATCATGTAGAAAAGGACAGAATCTGGTGAGTTCACCATGCCTCCGGCAGGCTTTATTCCCACCATTTTTCCCGTTTTTTCGTGGAATTCTTTTGCTGCCAAACACATTACGAAGAGGGCTTCGGGTGTAGCTGCCGGATCCATTTTGCCGGTTGATGTTTTTATGAAATCGGCCCCAGCCTCCATGGCAAGGAACGAGGCAAGCTTAATGTCGGAAAGTGAAGGAAGCGCTCCGGTTTCAAGAATAACTTTAACCTGTGAATCTCCAGCAACTTCTTTTATTTGTTGAAGTTCGCTGAAAACAGTGAAGTAATCGCCAGCCAGAAAATGCCCGAGTGAAATAACCACGTCAATCTCGTCAGCTCCCATTTCAAGGCACATTTGGCACTCGGAAAGTTTTATGTCAATAAATGTTTGCGAAGCAGGAAACCCGGCTGCAACCGAAGCAATTTTTACATCCTTGGCAGTGAGCGATTGGCGTACCGCATTTACAAGCGATGGGTAAACGCAAATGGCTGCAACGTTGGGAATGCTTGGGTAGTTTTCCTGAAACTTGCTAACCCGCTCGCCAAACATTTCGCCACGCTCGAGGCTGTCGGTAGAGTTTAGGGTTGTAAGGTCTATTAAGCTGAAGCACTTTTTTAGCTGCTCCTTATCTTTTGCTCTCTCGGCAACTTTCGATTTAATATTATCGATTGATTTTTTTAAAAAATCCTCATCAACTTCAATGTTGAATTTTTCTTCGAGTGAAAGGTTCATAGGTTCTTCAGATTATTTGAAGTACAAAAATACGAATTTCTTTTTACCAACTATTTTATTGCTTCAGCTTCGGATTGTTCAGGTGGCGAGTGGCATCGCGGGAGTTCCGTTTTTCAAAAG
>DAOSWM010000008.1:53933-76163 GCA_035380045.1 Tenuifilaceae bacterium
ATCAACCTCATTTTGAAGTTGTTTTAATGTAAAATCGGCCATTACTCCTTACTTTTTGTGTCGATAATTATGGTAACCGGACCATCGTTAACCAGCGAAACCTCCATCATTGCGCCAAAAATTCCGGAAGGAACATTCTTCTTGATTTCCATAGAAAGCTTTTCGATAAACGATTCATACAACGGTATTGCTGTTTCGGGGCGTGCGGCCATAATGTACGAGGGGCGATTCCCTTTTTTTGTTTTTGCGTGTAAAGTAAACTGGCTAACAACAAGAATTTCTGCGGCAACATCAACAACCGAAAGGTTCATTACACCGTCAGCATCGTCGAAAATTCTGAGGCGCGAAACCTTGCCAACCATCCATTCCACATCCTCAACCGTGTCGAGCTCCTCAAACCCTGCAAGGATAAGAAGTCCCTTGCCAATTGAACCAGTTATTTCTTCTTCAACTTTTACCGATGCGCTGCTTACGCGCTGAATAACAACTCTCATTTTGAAATTGATTTTTGACAAACAAAAATACACAACCAAATCAACTTTATTGGAAAAACTAGTTTCAATTTTTCTGAAGTATGCACTACTTTTGTTGTTAATGGTCTGGCTGAATGATTTTTGTGATTCTTGTTTAAGTTGAGGAGCATTTTACTTGGAGAAACATCGTAACTTAATAGCTATATTTGTGGCCCATTTTGAAAGAGATGAAAGTGCTAGATATCAGACAACCTCGCTGGTTTGCAGCGTATACTAAACCCCGCAACGAGAAGAAGGTATACGAGCGGCTAACCGAAGCGGGCATTGAAACTTTTCTTCCGCTTCAGAAGCGGATGAAGCAGTGGAGCGACAGGAAAAAAATTGTTGAAGAGCCGCTGTTAAGGTCATACATTTTTGTGCGAATTACAGAGAAGGATTACTACAATGTGCTTAATACGTTTGGCGTGGTTCGCTACGTTACATTTGAAGGGAAAGCGGCACCAATTCCCGATAAGCAAATCGATATTCTTAAGCTTCTGGTTGGCCAGCAGGTTGATATTGAAACAACTGATGAATCCATTGAACCGGGTGAAAAAATTGAGGTAACAATAGGACCACTGCGAGGATTAGAGGGTGAACTGGTTGAGCACAAAGGGAAAAGCAAAGTAGTCGTTCGGCTCGACCACATTTCGCACTCCATTCTGGTTACCCTGCAGAAGGGTTACATTACCAAGGCAAGGCCAAGCTAAAAACTACGGTTCAATTTTTGCCACACGGGCAGCGTGCCGTCCTCCCTCAAAGTCGGTACTTAAGAATGAAGTAACAATTTCCTTCGCCATGTCAACCGAAACAAAACGTGCGGGAACCGCACAAATATTGGCGTTGTTGTGCATGCGAGCCAGCGATGCAATTTCGGGAATCCAGCAAAGAGCCGAGCGTATTCCCTTGTGCTTATTGCTGGTGATGTTAACCCCGTTTCCGCTTCCACAAAGAACGATTCCCAACTCAAATTCAGAACTTGCAACTGCCTCGGCCAGAGGGTGAATGATGTCGGGGTAATCAACACTTGCCTCAGAGTTTGTGCCAAAATCCTTCACTTCATGTCCCTGC
Source organism: Tenuifilaceae bacterium (assembly GCA_035380045.1). GTDB lineage: Bacteria > Bacteroidota > Bacteroidia > Bacteroidales > Tenuifilaceae > DAOSWM01. The sequence continues at coordinate 55,517 of DAOSWM010000008.1, forward strand.
TCCCGAAGAAATGGAACCAGCTCCTGTTTTGTGGAAAATCCGGCATGGTCGCAGCCTATGGCAATTCGGTATGTTCTCATAATTATATGCTATTTTTGCAAAGATAAATCCAATCGAATTACCAGCAATCAAAAACGGGCGAAAATGTCGGGAATTTATATCCATGTTCCTTTCTGCAAGAAGAAATGCGACTACTGCGACTTCTACTCGGTTACTTCGCTCGGGTTGATGGATAGTTTCGCCAGGGCTGTTGAGAAAGAAATTGAGCTTCGTTCAAACTACTTGCAGGATTCTAGGGTTGAAACCATTTACTTTGGTGGAGGAACGCCCTCGTTACTGTCCGAATCTCATCTGGGTTCAATTTTCGGCTCGTTACAAAAGAACTTTAACCTTTCCGAAAGTTTGGAGGTTACCATTGAGGCGAATCCCGACGACCTGAACCCAGCCAAACTGAAAGAGTTTCTGGGTGTTGGATTCAACCGAATTAGTATCGGTGTGCAGTCGTTTAGCGATACCGATTTAGCTTATCTGGGGCGCAGGCACAATTCGCAACAGGCAGTTGATTCAGTTATTTGGGCGAGCGAGGCGGGTTTTAACAACATTAGCATCGATTTAATTTACGGGCTCCCAATTTCATCGAGTAAAGTTTGGAAAGAGAATCTGGTTAAGGCCTTTGCTTTGCCCATTAAGCACCTGTCGAGTTACCATTTAATTTACGAGGAGGGAACGCCGTTGACCCGAAAGGTCGATAGGGGATTGGTACTCCCGGTTGAGGAAGAAACCAGCGTAAACCAGTTCGAAATTCTTCAAAAGGAAGCTGCATCCAACGATTTTATTCACTACGAGATATCGAATTTAGCGGTGGAGGGCTTTTTTTCAAAACATAACACATCGTATTGGCAGCAGGTTCCATACCTTGGGCTTGGGCCCTCGGCCCATTCTTACAACGGGTTTTCGCGTGAGTGGAACCCTCGTTCTGTTAATAGCTGGCTCAATTCCGTTTCCGAAAATGCGGTTGCCACCGAAAAGGAAATTCTTTCGGAAAGGGAAAAGCTGAATGAGTACCTAATTACATCGCTTCGAACCATGTGGGGAACGAATGTTGATTACGTTAAGAGTGAGTTTGGTGAAGAAAGTGCAGCGAAGCTTCAAAAAAATGCCAAAAAATTTATTGAACAAGGATTAGTGACCCTTCAAAACAACCACCTGGTAATTCCTCAAAAGCACTTCCTGGTATCCGATGGAATAATAACCGATTTGCAGTTTGTTTAACTTTTATAATTAATTGCTTCAAATCTCTTCGCATTTTAAACCTCTTTAAATGCAAATTTTTGTAATTTGTGGGGCGAAAACGTTTTGTATCTCTAAAAAAGTTTTACAATATGAAAGTTATATTGAATTTGAGAATATTGAGCCAACTAAGGAAATATCTATTGTCATTACTAATCGTTATTGCTCTATTAACTCCAGAAGCAAATGCACAAGAAAGTTGCGAGGGAGACACCCTGGGTGCCTACCTTAGCAAAGTGTTTGAAGGATTTTCTGAAGACGAAAAAGCAACCTGGCTGCTTGAGCAGAGTAGAACTATGTTTTACCAAAATCCTGAAATAGCTTTAAAATACTCTATTCGTTTATACGAACTTGTGGAGGAACTTAGCAGTTCACACCTGCAGGTTCTTTCAAGTTTTAATCTAGCCCGAGCATACATTAACCTTAGTCGGTATCCAAAAGCCTACAAATACATTTTGGAGGGAATTGCCATAGCGAAGCAAAAAAATGAAAAGCAGCTGCTTGGAGATGGTTATAGAATTTTGGGTGTTTGGTACGATATGCAAGGCGATTTAGTTAATGCACTTGATAATTACCACAAATCCCTTGCTGTATACGAAGAACTTGGCGATGAGCAGCTAATGGCTACCTGCTACAACAATATTGGAATTATGCACAACGAGTTAAATAACCATGACTCGGCCATTGAATTCTACAAAAAAGCTATCGAGATACACGAAAAGATGGACAATAAACGAAGTTTATCAAAAGCATACTGTAACCTTGGAAACGTGTTTCAGGAAACGGGTGATTTTATGTCTGCTCTTACGTACCTGGGGAAAGCGCTAAGTATAGATAGAATGATGGAGGATAAGCAGGGAGTTGCTGCAAACTTGCTTAATATTGGGCTTGTATACTTCATGATGCGCGATTACGATAAAGCGTTGTCAAATATGAACCAATCTCTTGAACTCTCGAAGGAGTTAAAAGATACTTATCGAGTTATCGACCGGTACTCTGCTATTAGCGATGTTTACGATTCGTTGGGCGATTTTAAGAACGGAGAATTTTATGCTCAGGAAGCATTGGATTTGTCGAGGGAAATTGGGTCGTTGCGTCAGCAGGCATATGCCGTTCAGCAGCTGGTTTTTAGCTTCAGCAAACAAAAGCTATTTGAAGAAGCGTTCACCTGTCAGAAGGAGTTAAACCTAATTAACGACAGCCTGTATAGCATCGATAAAGAAAGAGAAATTGCTCTTATTAACACCAAGTATCAGGTTGAAAAGCAGCAGGAAGAGTTACAAAAGGCCATGCTGCTTTCAGCAAAAGACAGGGTAATACGTAATGCATTTATTGCCGCCTTTGCGCTGAGTTTGTTTTTAATATTTATTGTTTTTAATAGTTACCGAACCAAGCTGGTAGCCAACAGAATAATTAATGAAAAGAATGTTGAGTTGGAACAAGCTAATACCGAAATAATTGCACAGCGCGATGAGGTTGAGGCGCAGCGCGATATGGTTATTAGCCAGAAAGAGAGGCTGGAGGAGGTGCACATGCATATAACTAACAGCTTGCGCTATGCGCAAAGTATTCAGGCAGCAATTCTTCCTCCCGAAAAATTACTCAATGAAATTAGTGCCAACCACTTTGTGCTCACAAAACCCTGCGAGCTGGTTAGTGGCGACTTTTTCTGGACAACCTCGTTCGACGACTATCATGTTTTTTGCATTGCCGATTGTACAGGACATGGAGTGCCTGGTGCGTTTATGAGTATACTGGGAGTTAATGCTCTTAACGACATTGTTGGCAGGCACAGAGTTACTAATCCGTCAGAAATTCTTGGTTACCTTCGTGAGAGTGTGATTGAGGCGTTAAGCCAGAATGATCCCGACCACCTCCATAAGGATGGCTTAGATATTGCACTCTGTGTTCATAATAGGAAAAAGCATGTGCTAGAATTTGCTGGTGCTGGTATTCCACTTTGGCTGATTGCTAAACCTAATAGTAGAGAGCTTAGCGCTCTGTCTTCTTCCGAACCTCTTGCGGGTGGTGAGTATTCCCTTTATGAAATTAAGGGGAATGTTTTTCCTGTTGGATTCTCCCCCCGTATGGAAACATTTACCCTACATTCCATTCCTATTCCAACTAGGTCTTTGTCGGTTTACCTTGCTACCGATGGATTTGCCGACCAGCTTGGCGGAGAACCAAAGGGAAAGTTCGGTGGACAGAAATTAAAATCCTTAGTTCTACAAAATTCTCAGATAGATTTTTCAACACAAAAAACCAAGTTGAACGATGCATTCGAAAGCTGGAAAGGAATTGGTTTTCAGGTTGATGATGCAACCATACTTGGTGTAAAAATCTCCTAATAATTTACTTTTATAGGGTTGGGTTAAAAATTTAACAAAAATTTAACAGAAACGTTTGAACAACCGGAAACGTTTTATGTTATTTTTGTACCCAAAGTTTTTAAATTGATTTTACCATGAATGAAGATTTAAAGAATTTATTGGAAAGGGTACGTGAACTTTACTTGCGCTACGGCATTAAAAGTATCACCATGTACGATGTTGCATCTCGCTTAGGTATCTCAAAAAAAACGCTTTACCAGCATGTTTCCGACAAGGATGATTTGGTGGGAAAGGTGGTTGATTTGATGCTAGAAGTGCAGAGTAACGATATGGAATGCACACATGATTCAAATTTGAACGCAATTGAGCAGCTGCTAATGGTTAGTAAAATGATTAACCATGGGCTAAAGAAGATGAATCCTTCAACCGAATTCGATCTTAAGAAGTATTATCCTCACCACTTCCAAAAACTTATGAATGTAAGGCGACAGCGAATGTATAAAAATATTGTTGCCAACATTCAGAAAGGGAAGGAGGAAGGGTTATACAGGATGGATCTCGACGAGGATGTAATTGGGAAACTTCAGGTTTCTCGGATAGAGAACATGGTGGAGAATGAATTTTTTGGGATTGATGAATTCACCTCACCACGGTTTTTTCAGGAAATTTTCATTTACCACATCCGCGGTATTGCCAACGAGAAAGGAATTAAATTTTTAGAAGAGAAATTACACGATTTTGATATTCACGATATTAGTAAACTATAAGTTATGAGAATGAGAAACCATTTTTTTTCAACTTTTTTGGGAGCATCACAAGTTTTCTTGCTCCTGCTTTTTTGTACACAATCAGGTTCTGCGCAGCAGAATCAAACCCTGAAATTCTCGCTTACCGAGGCTCAGGAGTATGCAGTTCAGAACAATGTTGAGAGGAGAAACGCCGCCCTCGATGTTGATATTGCCAAAAAGAAGGTTTGGGAAACCACCGCTTCGGGATTGCCTCAACTTTCGGGAGGAATTGATTTTCAGGCAATTCTTAACGATTTGCCTACGCTAACTTTTCCGGGTCCTAACGGTCAACCCATGGAGGTAGAAGTTGGCGAGAAAGTAAATACAACGTTTAGCATTACCGCTTCGCAGCTAATTTTTAGCGGACCCTACATTGTTGGTCTGCAAGCATCGAAAGCCTACAAGAACCTTTCAGAAATTGCGCTGCAGAAAACTGAGCGCGACCTGAAAGCCAACGTTGCTTCGGCCTACTACACCGTTCTTCTTCTCGATGAAACCAGCTCAATTCTCGATTCAAGCGTGTTGAATCTTAGAAACACCTTTAAGGAAACCGAGGAGATGTTCAAAGCTGGCTTTGTGGAGGAGGTTGTTGCCGACCAGGTAAAGGTTTCGCTTTCAATGGTTGAGTCGTCGGCAAGTGAAACCAGAAACCAGCTGCAATCGGCCAAAAACCTGCTGAAGTTTCAGATGGGAATCGAAAATTCAGGGAGCATTGAGCTAACCGAAAACCTCGACGGGCTGCTGGATGGATTTGCTCCCGAGGTTGATGGGGCAGCGACCCTTAACCCCGACCAGAATGTTGACCTGAAAATTATGTCGAATCAGGTTGAACTTACCAGCCTTCAGCTGAAGCTCGAAAAATCGAACTTTCTGCCCAATATTGCTGGTTTTGTTATGTACCAGAAGCTTGCAAAGGAGCCAGAAATAAACTTTACGCCCACCGCCTTGGCGGGAGTGAACCTTTCGCTTCCCATTTTTTCCAGCGGAATGAAACGGTCCAAGGTTCAGCAGGCGCAAATAGCTCTCGAAAAATCGAGGAATAGCTACGAGCAGGTTAGGCAAAGCTTAGAAATGGAGCTGGCCGATGCTACAGCCCAGCTCGCTGTTGCCTGGGAGAAATTTCAGAGCCAGAAGGAGAATCGCGATTTAGCCAAAAAAGTTTACCACAACTATCGGGTTCGTTACTCTAAAGGCGTTGCATCGCAGCAGGATTTAATTCAGGCAAACGATAAGTACCTGCAAGCAGTTGGAAACTACATGGGAACCGTTGTTGAGCTATTCAACGCACGCCTAAGGGTCGATAAAGTAATGGGAAAACTATAGCATTTGAGAATAATTAATTGAGTAAAAACAACAAAACAATAATATCCAATGAAAAAGTACCTGTCAATTCTTCTTGTAGCCATGCTTGCCGGTTGCTCAAGCACCGAAAGCCCCGAAGCTATAAGAGCTAAAATTTCAGCGCTTAAGGACCAGTCGCTTGACATTAACCACCAAATCAACGAGCTGGAGAAGCAGCTCGAATCAATGGAGAACGATGAGCAAATGAGCGGCTACGTTCCGGTTAAAACCGAAACGTTAACGAAGCAGCTTTTCGAGCATTTCATAATTGTTAACGGAAAGGTTGAGCTGGTTGAGGAGGCAATGGTGAGCCCCGAGGCAAACGGGCAAATCACAAAAATTCATGTTGAAAAGGGACAGCGAGTTTCCAAGGGCGATGTGCTAATAACTCTGAATACTAGCATTATTGAAAATTCAATTGCAGAGTTGAAGCTTGGCCTCGAGCTGGCAACCAAAATTTTCGAGAAACAGAAAGGGCTATGGGAGCAGAATATCGGCAGTGAGCTTCAGTACCTCGAAGCCAAAAATGCAAAGGAAAGCCTTGAGCACAAGCTCAAAACACTGAACTCGCAGCTTGAAATGTCCATCGTTCGTGCTCCGTTCTCGGGTATAGTTGACGATATTTACCTCAAGGAGGGCGAGCTGGCTTCGCCGGGTCGTGCCGTGCTTTACCTGGCAAATTTACAGAAGCTGAAAATTGTAACCGACGTTTCCGAAACGTTACTCCCCAAAATTCATGTTGGCGATGTGGTTAGCGTGAAATTCCCAACATATAACGACATAAAACTGCAGGCACCTATTCACCGAATCGGAAACCTTATCGACCCCAAAACCCGAACCATTAAGGTTGAAATTTTGGTGGATAACATTGAGGGGAAAATTAAGCCCAACCAAATTGCAATGCTAAGCATAAAGGATTTTGAGGCAAAGCAGGCTTTGGTAGTTCCTAGCATTGTTGTAAAGCAGGATAGCCGTGGAGAGTTCCTTTTTGTAACCGATAAGAATGAGGAGGGGAATGCTATTGCTACCAAAAAATACGTAACGTCAGGCCTTTCCTACTTCGATAGAACAATGATACTCGATGGCATTTCTGAGGGTCAGAAAGTAATAGTTGCCGGATATAACCAAGTTGGAAACGGTAGCCTCATTGAAGAGAGGTAGTGAGTTCCACTGTTTTTCTATGATAAGAAATCGTTAATAAATGATTAGTACTCGCAAATTGCGATTAATACCAAGAGTATGAGTGAAGAAAAAATAATTAAGCCACGAGAGTTCAGGTTAACAACTCTGGCCTTAAAGAATAAGAATACGGTTTACCTGTTAACGTTAATAATTGCTGTTTTTGGGTTACTGTCGTACCGAGGGCTCCCCAAGGAGCTGTTCCCTGAGGTTGTTTTCCCAACAATTCTGGTGCAAACCGTTTACCCCGGTAACCCACCAATTGACATAGAAAACTTAATTACCCGACCCATTGAAAAGGAAGCCGAAAACGTAAAGGGGCTAAAGAAGTTAACTTCAACCTCCCTTCAGGATGCATCAATGGTTATGGTTGAGTTTAACACCGACATTCCGCTTAGCGAAGCTTTACAGGAGGTAAAGGATGCGGTTGATCGCGCCAAAAGCGAACTTCCAACCGATTTAATGACCGACCCCTTCGTAACCGATGTCGATTTTTCTGAGTTTCCAATTATCAACATAAACCTTTCGGGCGATTTTTCGCTCCAGGAGCTGAAGCGTTACGCAGAGTACCTCGACGATTTGATTGAGTCGGTTCCTGAAGTTTCCAAGGTTGAAATTCAAGGAATTGAGGATAGAGAAATTGTGGTTGAGGTTGATTTGGTGCGCATGGAAGCTCTGGGTTTAACCTTCTTTGATATTGAGAATGCCATTGCCTACGAGAACGTTTCCATGTCGGGAGGCGATATTAAGCTCGGCAAAATGCGCCGCTCAATTCGTATTGTTGGAGAGTTTGAGAAGGTTAAAGAAATTGAGGATATCGTTGTAAAACGCGATCAGGGACGAACCATCTACGTGCGCGATGTGGCACAGGTGTTCGATACGTACAAAGAGGCAACAACTCTGGCACGCCTCGACGGGCAACCTGTGGTTTCGGTACAGGTTATTAAAAAGGGTGGAGAGAACCTGTTGAACGCAACCGACCAAATTTTCGATATACTGCACAAAGCGCAGGAGAGCGGCGCACTTCCGGCAACAATGAATGTAACCATTACCAACGACCAGAGCGAAACCATTCGCAAGCAGCTTTCGAACCTCGAAAACAGCTTATTTCTGGGAGTAATACTGGTTGTTCTCGTTCTGTTCTATTTCTTGGGAACCCGCAACGCCCTTTTTGTTGGGCTGGCCATTCCCCTTTCCATGCTGCTATCGTTTATGGTTCTTAATATTATCAACTACCAAATTAACATGATTGTGCTATTCTCGCTAATTCTTGCGCTGGGTATGCTGGTTGATAATGCCATTGTGGTGGTTGAGAATATTTACCGGTTCGTTGATAAAGGGTACAAGCCGCTTGAGGCGGCTAAACTTGCCGTTGGAGAAATTGCTATCCCCATAATCGCTTCAACAGCTACAACTCTGGCAGCATTCCTGCCGCTGGCTTTTTGGGGGGGAATTACCGGTGAGTTCATGAAGAATCTCCCGGTTACACTTATTATAGTTCTCACCTCATCGCTTGTGGTTGCGCTGGTTATAATTCCAGTAGTATCATCGTCGTTCATAAAGCATGGCGAGACCATGCACGATAACAAACCAAATAAAAGGAAAGCGTACCGCTTATCCGCAATTTTGCTAGGGGTTGCAATTCTGTTTTACGTTGTAAAGATTGTTGCTCTGGCTAACATTCTGGCAATATTCGCGATTATTGTTTTTCTAAATGCAATTTTCTTCTGGAAGGTTGAACGTTGGTTTAGGAACGTTTTTTTGGTGAAGCTTGAGAATATTTACTCCAGGTCACTAAACTATGCTTTACGGAGGAGAAACCCCTACTACTTTTTTGCAGGCACTATAGGCTTACTCTTTTTTACCATTATTCTTTTCTCTGTTCGAAGCCCCGAGGTGAAGTTTTTTCCCACCAGCGATCCGAATTACATAAATATTGTGGCAGAGTTGCCAATTGGTAACGATATTGCTGTAACCGATTCGGTTGCTAAACTAATTGAAAATGATTTAGACAGGCTGCTTGAGCCTAATCGAAATATTGTGAAATCAATTCTTACAACCGTAGGAAAAGGCGATCCGGAGGAGTGGAGTATGTTTGGGGATCAGGTTAACAAGGCGCTCTTTACAATTACATTCGTTGATTTTAAGGACAGATTCGGAGTTAATACATCTGAAATAATGCAGATGCTTACCTCGGAGTTAATAAGGAAGTATCCGGGAGTTGAAATGTCGTTTACGCAGAACCAAATGGGACCTCCAGCCGGTAAAGCAGTTAACATTGAGGTTAGTGGTCCGGATTTCGAAAAGTTACTGGCAATTTCCGATTCCATAGAAGCGCACATCAATTCGTTTTCGGTTGATGGAATCGAGGGGCTTAAGCTCGATTTAGATATTGGCAAGCCAGAACTGTTAATTGAAATTGATAGGGATAAAGCACGCCGGTTTGGCCTTAGCACTATGCAAATTGCCGGTGCCATACGAACATCTCTGTACGGAAAGGAAATATCACGATTCAAGGATGGTGAGGAGGATTTCCCGGTACAGCTCCGATTTTCCGATAAGTTTCGTTACAACCTTCCAACACTGCTTAACCAGAAGGTTGGATTTATGGAGGAGGGCAGGCTGGTTCAAATTCCCGTTTCGGCCGTTGCCGATTTCAAGTACTCCACAACCTACGGTTCGGTAAAACGTAAGGATATGAACCGCGTAGTAACCCTGTACTCCAACGTACAGGCGGGTTACAATGCTACTAAAATTAACAACCAGCTAAAGCGAATTCTTACCGATTTTAGCATGCCCGAAGGTTACAGCTACGCATTTACTGGCGAGCAGGAGGAGCAGGCGGAATCGATGTCATTTTTAGTTTACGCCTTGGTTATTGCGCTGGCAATAATTATTTTAATTCTGGTAACCCAGTTTAACTCTCTGGTTCGTCCGTTAATTATAATGACCAGCGTGCTTTTCAGTACCATTGGCGTTTTTGGGGGAGTATCAACGTTCAAAATGGATTTTGTGGTGGTTATGACCGGAATTGGAATAGTATCCCTTGCAGGAATTGTTGTGAACAACGCAATTGTTCTAATCGATTATATTGGTTTGCTAAAAGACCAGCGGCGAATTAAGCTTGGGTTACCAGAAGGAGCATTCCTTCCCGTAAAGGATGCAACTGAATGTGTGGTTGAAGCGGGGAAAACCAGGCTGCGCCCGGTATTGCTAACGGCCATAACAACAGTGCTAGGACTTATTCCAATGGCAATTGGCATGAACTTCGATTTTGCCGGAGCGCTTAGCCATTTCAATCCCGACCTTTACTTTGGTGGCGATAACGTTATGTTTTGGGGCCCCATTTCGTGGACAGTAATTTTTGGGTTAACGTTCTCCACGTTCCTTACCCTTGTAATTGTTCCGGTAATGTATCGTATTACCGTGAATTTGCAGCGAAAGTATATGATCTGGAGCGGACAGCGCGACAGGTTGCACGATTAAAATAACACCTTGTAAATGCGAAAAGGGGGCGACCTAAATGGCGGCCCCCTTTTCTTGCTTTTATATTACCCTAAAACTTTTTAAAAACCTCAACATCATCAATTACAATCCTATCCATGTCAGATATTTCGTAATGGCGGAATCCGATACGTATTTTCTGACCTGCAAATGGTGTTAAATCCACCTCACGGGACTCGTAAACCCAGTTGGTAATACTTTCAAGAAGGGTCTCTTCCCATACTTTCTCTGTGAAATTGGCAGGATTTGTTCCGCTTGTTGACACAAAAACTCCGTAGTGTTCTGCTCTGTAAGCAGGAGTATTTGCCGTAGGGCATACGTTGAAGTTAAGCAAAATCTCAAGCCCATCCTCAACGTTTGTTAGGTCAATTTCTTTCGACACCAACCAGTTATCTGGTGTAAGTGGGCCTGCTGCCTCGTCCCACGATTGTGAGCGCATGTGACCTTCGCCCTGGCGAATTGCCCAGTACCAGCTTAGCTCATCGCCATCGGCATCAATGGCAAGCCAACCTTCTGGCAACCATGTGTCGAGGGTGCTATCGCCTTCACCATCAAATGTTTCAAGCATTAACGTTTCCTTTAGCAACATCCTAATGTTTACCGAGTAGGTTAGGTTGTTGTAGTGTAAATCGTTGTTGCTGGTTATGGTAAGGGTAATAGTATATTCTCCTTGCTCGGTGAAAATCTCGGTAGGATTCTCATCGGTAGAGGTGTTCCCGTTCCCAAAATCCCAAAGGTACGAGTTGGCAAGTATCGATTGGTTGGAGAACTGCACCTCGAAGGCTATGTCTTCGTTGTAATCAATCACGTTCATTGTGTAGGTGAACTTTGCCTGACTGCTGGCGGTAGGTACGGGGTAATCGTCTTCCTTACACCCGTTTAGGAATACTAATGCAGCCACTATCAGGCCAATAATCAACGTACTAATTCTGTATCTTTTCATAGTTATGGAATTTTCTAGTAACCAGGATTCTGATCGGTTTCGTTAATGGCGTTGTTGTTGGTAATTTCAGCCTTAGGAATTGGGAAAAGCGTGTAGTTCTGTGATATTCCTAAAACAGATGTTGCGGTTTCGGTTCGAACCAAATCGAACCAGCGGTGACCCTCGAAGGCAAATTCAAGGCGACGCTGTATCTGAATCTCCGAAAGGAAGTCGGATCCACTGTAGTTTACCAGCGAGGCACGATTTCGAATGGCGTTTATATCACTCCGAATATCGTTTTCATTCGATCCAGGCGTATTGGCAAGCGCCTCTGCACGGGTAAGAATCATATCAGCCAAACGGAATACAATTACGTTATCGGTTCCGGTTGCAATATCGCGGAACTTGAACCCTTGCCCATCGGTACCAACCGAGGAAGCCAAGCGAACATCGTTTGCAGAGAAAAGGTTTACCAGCTCATCGGTGGGCCAGAACTCCTTCCTACCGCCCAGAATGCTTGGAGCGAAGTACTGGGCTAACCTGGTCCAATCCTGCTCGTTAAATGCAACTCTGAAAATTATTTCAGAATCATCTTCCTGAGCAAACAGGTCGTCGAAATTTGGAGAAAGGATGAAAGGACCATTCTCAATAACATCGTTGGCCATGGTGTATGCTAAATCGTACTCCTGAATGGTGAGGTACACTTTTGCCAGCAACGCTTTGGTACTCCAAATGTTTGCCCTGAAGTTGGGGTTGTCGGGAATATTGTTTAGGGCAAAATCTAAATCTTGGAGAATTAAATCGTAAACAACTTCCTTACTTGTACGAGCCACATGAAGCGCCTCGCCTGCATTTAATGTGGGCAGTTCACGGTATGGAACATCGCCAAAAAGGCGAACCAGGTTGAAGTAGTGAAGCGCCCGCAGAAAGCGGAGTTCTGCCTTAACTGCAGCAATTTCATCGGCGGTCATATCCTGAACGCCATCAATTCTGTATAGAACATTATTTACCCGGTTAACGCCATCGTACATGGCAGCCCAAAGGTTGAGAACTATGGAGTTGTCGGCCTTATGGTTGAATAGGTCAATTGCTCTGAAATCGGCAATGGTTCCGGTGGCATCGAGGTTATCGGCGGTAAGGTCGCCAATGGCAACCAAATCGCGTCCGTAGTAACCTGTAAGCTGAAGCGCATCGTAGCAGCCGTTAAGCGCTTTGCTAACGTCGGCTTTGGTGCTAACCGCAGTTTCCTCGGTAATGCTCATGGCAGGCTCCACATCGAGCAGGCTGCATGAGTTAAGCAGAAGGCTTCCGAGAATAATAATTATGTATGCTTTTGCTTTCATCTTCATTCCGGTTTAAAAGTTTGTGCTAATTCCAATGGTTACTGTACGAGCCTGTGGGTAGGTGAAGAAATCGGTTCCAATGTATGTGTTGCTCGAACCCGCAAAGTTCACATCGGGATCCATTCCTGTGTAGTTAGTGAATGTGTATAGGTTTTGAACGGTAAGGTAAACCTTTGTGTTCGACATTTTTAGCTTTGAAACAACCGATTTTGGCAGGTCGTACGATAGGTTTACGTTCTTAATTCTCAGAAAGCTTCCATCCTCGATAAACCGTGTCGACTTTAGGTTCGCATTGTTGTTGTAACCCAGAACTGTAGCACGAGGAACATCGGTTATATCACCAGGTTGCTTCCAACGCCTAAGAACTGCAGTTGTTTGGTTGTCGTCACCACCTAAACCTTCAATGTACATTCGCGATCCGTTATATATTTCGTTTCCGTAGGTGTACTGCAGAAGCACGTTGAGCGTGATGCCTTTGTAGGAGAATACGTTTGTAAAACCTCCTACGAATTTTGGGTGCGGATTACCGATTATCTTCTGGTCAGAGGAAGTAATTTCGCCATCGCCGTCTATGTCTTCATACACGCAATCGCCGGTGCTGGGGTCAACGCCAAGCCACTGGTACCCGTAGAAAACGCCAATTGGATGACCTACAAAAATGGAGTTGTTTCCCCGATTCCCTCTGGATTCATCAATAATCCTATCGATATCGCCGTATAGCTTAGTTACCTCGTTGCGGTTGGCCGAAATGTTGAGCGCGGTTGTCCAGCTGAATTCTCCCTCAATGTTGTTCGATGAGATGTTGAACTCAAAACCTCTGTTCTGCATTTCGCCAACGTTTTTGCTAACAAACTCGAAACCAGCCGAAGGAGGAAGTGGTTGGTCGAGCAGTAGGTCGGTAGTATTCTTTATGTAGTAATCGAAGTTAACAGTAATTCTGTCCTTTAAAAATCCGAGATCGATTCCGAAGTTGTTTTCCAGCGTGTTCTCCCACTTCAGGTCGGGATTTGGAAGCTGAAGGGGAGCGATACCCGACTCGCGACCATAGTTAAAACTTGCACCGTACAGGCCAAGGAAAGCAAAGTTGCCAATTCGGTCGTTTCCGGTAACACCAACTGACGCTCTCAGCTTCATTTCCGAAAGCCAGCTTAAATCGGCTAGAAACTGCTCCTCAGAAATTCGCCATGCGGCGGAAAACGATGGGAAGAAACCGAACTGCTTATTCTCCCCAAACCTCGACGAGCCATCGTAACGTGCGTTGAAAGTAAACAGGTAGCGGTACTTGTAGTTGTACTTTAAACGCCCAAAGAACGAAAGCAAAGTAGAACGGGTTGACGATGCCGAACCCGAAATAACTGCCGCCGAGCCAACGTACTGCAGGGCGTTGCTTGGGAAATCTTGCCCGCGAACATACGTGTTCTTGTTGTCGAAAACTTCGAGGCTGTTTCCAACCATAACTCCAAAGTTGTTTTCACCAATGGATGTGTTATAGTCGAGCGTTGTGCTGCTAGTGATATTTGCTGCTTTCGAGAAGGCTTCAAAACCAAGTCCGTTGTAACGGGCACCCTGTCGGGTTGTGGTTGGGTCGAAACTATGCTCGGCATAGTTCACAAAATCGTAGCCAGCCTTGGTTAGCAGAACCATGCCGGTAATGGGTTTAAATTCAGCAAAGATATTTCCAAGTGCCCTGAAACTTTTAGCTTCGTTAATTGCTTCTTTTCCAATGGCAACAGGGTTTGCAAAGAAACCTCCTTCGTAGTAGGTTCCATCGTCGTTAAGAATGGGTGCCGTTGGGAACGATGAAATGGCGTTGGGTAGCGGACCGTTGGTGGACTGGTCGCCCTCAACCCGGTTGTTCATGCTTCCGGTTAAGCTAATGCTCGATCCAAGTTTGAACCAGCTGTTCACGTTGTGGTCAACGTTAAAGCGCCCTGAAAGCCTTGAAAAATCGGTTCCCAAAAGAATTCCTTGCTGATCGAAGTAGCTTCCCGATAGGTAGAAGGAAGTTTTGTCGCCTCCGCTACTTGCCGAGAGCTCGGCGCTGGAAATGGGCGAGGTTCTGAAAACCTCTCCAAGCCAATCGGTGTTAACGGCATAATTATCAATATAATCCTGCGTATAAAGTGGTGAACCACCATCGTTAACAGCAATATCGTTTTGCAGATCAAGGAACTGTTTCGAGTTAAGCATTTCCAGCACGTTGAATGGTTGCTGAAATCCGGTGTATGCGTTGAAACTAAATTTGGTTTCTTGGGTTTTTCCACGTTTTGTTGTGATTAGCACAACCCCATTTGATGCACGCGCACCGTAAATGGCTGCAGCAGAAGCATCGCGAAGAATGGAAATGGATTCAATGTCGTTGGGGTTAAGGTCGGAAAGTGCGCTGGTGGTTTGTCCCTGAAAGCTAACCTGACTAAAATCGCCGCTAAGAATGGGAACCCCATCAACTACGTACAATGGTTGGTTACCTGCGTTTATGGAGCTGTTTCCTCTAATGCGAACCGTCATAGCAGCACCGGGAGTTCCAGAGTTTTGCGTAATTTGAACTCCGGCGGTTTGACCCTGCATAATGTTATCGATGGATTGGATGGGGCGCTCCTGTATCCCTTCGGTGTTAATGGCTCCGATTGAACCGGTCAGCAAACGCTTACTTTCGCTTCCGTAACCGATAACAACAACCTCATCGAGTTTGGTGAACTCCTGCTCAAGGGCAACATCAATTAGCACTTGACCAACTACAGGAACCTCCTGCGTAACGTAGCCCACAAAAGAAAAAATCAGGATTGGGTCGGCTGTGGCCACTTCAATCCTGTACTTACCATCGAAATCGCTGGTGGTTCCGTTGGTGGTTCCCTTTACCATAATATTCACTCCCGGGATGGTTTCCCGGGTTTGCGAATCGATAATGGTACCCGTAACCGTAATTTTTTGAGGGGGTTGAGATCGGGTTGCTTCGTCCTTCGCAGTAAGTACAATTTGTTTACCCTCAATTTTATACGATATTTTTGTTGATTTAAAAACCTGATTGAGGACTTCGGTTAGGGTTAGTCCCTGGACGCTAACCTCAACTTTTTGAGCAACATCCACTTTTGTGTCGGAGTAGAGGAATGTGTAACCCGACTGGGTTTCAATTTCTTTAAGGACTTGCTTAAGAGCAACATCCTTCATTTCAAGGGTAATGCGTGTATCCTGCGAAAAAAGTTGCTTGATTGGAAAAATTAGAAATCCAATTAGCAGCAGAATCACTCCTAGTTGCATAATCCTTGGTTTTGATTTTACATGCATAGCGATAAATGGTTTGGATTAGTTAATTGTTGAATTATTTTGCAGCCCTTTGTGAAACGATTACCGTGTTGTCCACAATTTTAAAATCGATTGGAGCCGATATTTTTAGCAGATTAAAAATTTCGTAAATAGATTCATCGGTGAAGGTAGCGGTGAACCTGTACTGGTTTGCCAGCTGCTGAGGAACAACTATTCGTACCCCGAAGGTTTCCTCCAAAGTTTTTGCCAGCGTAGCAAGAGGGGTATTGTCGAACCGGAGCTGGTTAGCGAACCCCAAGCTGAAATCATTTGTATTAACAGAATTCACTGAAAAACTTTGGTTTGCTTGGTCCCAGGTTGCTTTTTGACCCGGTTTTAGGAACAACTTATCGACGCTATTGCCCTTCGAGGGCAAAATGCTCACGCTTCCCGAAAGCAGCGTAGTTTCCCACGTTTTGTTTGGCGAGGTTTTTACAATGAACCTTGTACCCAAAACGTTAATGGTAGCGTTTTTTGTTACAACATGAAAGGGACGGTCGGCGTTGTAGGAAACGTTAAAAACAGCATCGCCGGTAAGGGTGAGTTCTCTTTCTCTCTCATCGAATTGTTTTTTGTACCTAATTGATGCCCCCGGATTTAGCCAAACCCGCGAACCATCGGGAAGAAAAACTTCGGCACGAACACCATCCTGCGCGGTTATGGTAACCAAGTTTCTTCCGGGAATTACTCCTGTAAACCAAAAAATTCCGCTCATTGCAATAAGCATAAGACCAATAGCAGCAGCAGCATAGAAACGTTGAACCGATAGCTTAATTACCGTTGGTCGCTCCCTATTACTTTTCGTTCCAAGGGCAAGCCGCCTGTAAATGGCCGTTAATATTTTTTGGTTATCGGGTTTTGGGAACTGCTCCGATGCATCATCAAAACTATCCCACTGTTTCTGCATTAAACTTTTTACTTCAGAAGTGTTAAGCAGCTCATTCTCCTCATCGTTACTGGAGATTCCTGCCAAAAACTTTGCAAAAAGTTTTGCTTTATGTTTCTGTTCCATTCTCATTGTAAATGGTTTTCAAAAAGGAATACACATGTAATTATGTTCTCCCTTAATTTAGGGTTCAATATTTTTTGTATAAGTAAATAACTTGCTTAAATATAAATCAAATCAATTGAACCTAAAGTAAGGTGTTTTCATGTAAATTCGCCCTCAATTATTGACTGACGTGTTGTTTATGCTTAAATTGCAGAGATGTAAAAAATTAGTACCCATGAAAAATAGAAGCTTAGTTTTAGTTAAATTGATGCTAATTGGAGCAATTAGTTCAACGCTTTTTTTAGGCTGTGAGAAGAATCAGGACCTTACATACCTGAAAGGAACGGGAAGTGTAACTGACATTGATGGCAACACTTACAAAACCATAATTATTGGTCATACTTTTCTCGACATGGGTGAGCAGGAGTGGATGGCAGAGAATTTAAGGGTTACCCGCTTCAACGATGGAACACCGATACTTCTTGGTACTTCGCAGCAGGAGTGGCATAACATGGTGCAAACCAACGAACCACAGTTTGCCTGGTGTAACTATAATCCTGCTGTTGAGGGTGAAACCTACGGAGCCCTATACAATTTTCATGTTACTGTCAGCGACAAAGGGTTATGTCCTGATGGTTGGCGCGTTCCCACAATCGATGATTGGGAGAAACTTTGCATATACTTTGGGGGGCACACCGATGCCGGAGGAATTTTAAAAAGTGTAAGTAATCTTTGGTTGAGTCCAAATACTGATGCCACCGATGAAATTGAATTTGCATCAATTCCAAACGGTTTAATTGGCGGCGATGGCTCGCAGCATTTCCTTGGCGAAATGGGTTGGTACTGGTCGTCTACTTCGTTTGACAGCGGGAACGCATACGCATTCCACACCAACTATAATGATGCAATACTTGGCTGGAGTTTCCAGCCAAAGTGGGATGGCAGAGCCATAAGATGTATTAAGGAGTAGGTTTGCAAACCATTTAAAAATGAAAACTATGAAGAATTCAACAATAAAACATTTTCTGCTCCCCTTTGCAGTTGCTCTTTTCTCCATTTCAACGGCTAGTGCTCAATTTGAGCAGAAGTTAACGTTGCAAACCTCTGCAGGTTTTGTGGGTGCTATTGCTCCCGATTCGTTTACCGATATTTTTACAACAGGTTTTTCAATTGATGTTGGGGCACAGTACAATTTTAACCGTACATTCAGCTTGGTAACCATGGCAAAGTATTCAACCTTTTTCTTTATACCAGAGGATGAGTTTAGCTTGGAAACTGCAAAGTTTAATCTTTTGGGAATTAGCCTTTGTCCAAAAATCCGCTTCTTTTCAAGCAGCAAGGTAAATCCTTACATTTTTGGTGGAGCCAGCATAAACTATATCAGCATTGCCTTTAGCGTTGATGGGGATGAAACCCGCAGCTCAAAGTCACCAACTAGTTTAGGAGCAATAGCCGGACTAGGAGTTGATTTTAGGGTAAGCGATAATATAGCAATTTTTTATCAGGGCGGATTAAACCGGGTTGATATGGAAATGGTTATTATTGATTCATTTTACCAGCAGCTGGGTGTAAATATTAACATGTTTAAATCAAAATCGTTGTAAAAACAACAACAAAACCCTATAAACTAATAGTTTAAACAACATGAAACTACTAAAAACCCAATTGGTAATATTAATGCTCTTTTGCATTTGTTTTGTTTTTTTAAACAACAAAGCGTATGCACAATTTGAACAAAAAATTACTCTGCAAGGATCTTTGGGATATGTTAGTGCAATTAATCCGAGTTGGTTCTCAGAGCATTATCCAAGCGGAGCATCTATTGATCTAGGTATTCAGTACAATTTTAGTCGTTCTTTTAGTGTTGCAGTACTTGCTCAATATGGAAATTTTTGGGGGTTGTATAACGAAGAAGATGAACCTGACCATTACATGGAAGAAATGGCTGATTACTATCAGCTTGGAATAAATCTAGCCCCAAAGTTTCGATTTTTACCTGGGAAAAGATTCAATCCGTACGTTTTGGGAGGTGCAAATATCAGCTTTATAAGTTTTGATTACACGTATTATTATATTGACTATGAAACAAATGAAATCGAAGATGTGTACGAAGAAGAGGTTATTCCTGTAACATTTGGTTTTATGGGAGGTGTTGGTTTTGATTATAGATTAACCGATAACTTTTCACTTTTTCTACAGAGCGGAGTAAATACTGTTTGGGATAATGATGAAGATTACCCTGAATTTTTAACTTCGTTTTATACCCAAGTTGGAGTAAATATTAGCCTCTTTAAGTCGAAGTCTTTATAATTAATCTATTGAAAAACTAACCAAATTATTGATATGAAAAGGTTGATTTTTACAATTTCACTGCTTGCAGTTTTTATGGCAGGTTTTGCACAGGAGCCTGTCTCGTTAAAAGAAACTCTTAGCGAACGCAAGCATCAAATTGTATGTGTGGCTTACAGCCCTGATTCTCGCTTAATTGCTTCGGGTGGCTTTGATAATCAGATAATAATTTGGGACAGTTCAACGGGAACAGTAAAACACAGGCTATCGGGATTAAAGGCGTTGCCACTCTCCTTAACTTTCAGCATCGATTCGCGCTACCTTATTTCCGGAGGGAAGGATTCCAGAGTAACCATTTGGGATGTTTCAACAGGTGAAGAAATTCGCAGCATAAAAGCACACAAGGATGATGTTACCGAAGTGGCTATTCGTGCTGATAAAACCATTGCTTCGGCGAGCAAGGATGAAACCATTAAATTGTGGGATTTTAACGGGAATCTTCTTCGTGAGCTACAGGGGCACAAAAAGGAGGTTATGGCCGTTGCCTTTAGCCACGATGGAGAGAAGTTAGTTTCGGGAAGCGCCGATGGCACTGTGAAGGAATGGGAAGTTGCCACAGGCAAAATGGTTCGCAGCATCGATGCGCACGATGGCTGGGTTCGAACCGTAGCGTTCAATCACAATTCATCCCAAATTGCCAGCGGTGGCGACGATGGAAAAATTAATATTTGGAACACTTCCAGCGGCCAGCTGCAGAACACAATAATTGCCCACAGCAAGTGGCTCGAAACGCTCTCATACAGCCCCGATGGCAAGTATATTGTTTCTGGCGGACACGATAACTACATGGTTGTGGTTAACGCCATTACCGGGCAAATAATATTCAACTCGCCAAAGCAGGAATATTACGTGTTGTCAACTGCTTTCGATCCATCAGGTAACAATGTTATTTCATGTGCCTTAAACTCAATAAACCTTTCGGTTTGGGACGTTTCATCGTTGTCAATAGCTGCCGCAACTCCACCCGATGAAAAGCCCAAGGTGAAACCATCCATTACCTGGAAAACTGCCAATAATCAGCAAACCGATAATTTATCGTTCAGGGTTACTGCCAGAATTAAAACGGAATCGCCAATATCAACCGTTGAGGTTTTCCTTAACAACAACCGTTTCATTACACGAAACGATATTGGTCAAAAAAATCTACCTACAGAAATAAACTTCGAAGAGGTTCTCTTCTTAAATGAAGGGAAAAATGAAATTAAAGTTGTTGCATACAACGATGCTGGAGAGGCAAAATCAGAAGTGCTGTATGTATCCTACATTCAGCCTCAACCCGAACCCGAGCCCGAACCTGTTCAGGTTGC
>DAOSWM010000009.1:0-72437 GCA_035380045.1 Tenuifilaceae bacterium
CGAACCGTCCCTTCTCCCCTGCTGCGTTCCCCTGCAAAAGCGGGTGCAAATATAGAGGGTATTTTTTATTCTGCAATACCTTTTCTGTTTTTTTTTATACTTTTTTTAATATATTTCTTATGAGTCTCATTTTCATGGTGTTTCAAAGATAGGGTAAGCCAATTTTTTATAAAAACAGTTAAAAAGGAGTAACAAAATATAATTAACTTTACCTTTGTTGAAGTTGTAACAATACCTTATAATATAAGTAACATTTTATTTGCTATTTAATGACTGATAATGAAAAACTTGTAATAATTCCTACTTATAACGAGAAGGATAATATTGAAAAGATTTGCCGAAAAGTGTTTTCGCTAGAAGGTGATTTTCATATACTTATTATTGACGACGGTTCACCTGATGGGACTGCGACTATTGTAAAGAATCTACAAACTGAATTTGCAAAAGAACTCCATTTAGTTGAGCGTTCAGGGAAACTTGGACTAGGGACTGCCTATATACGTGGTTTTGAATGGGCCTTAGATAATGGGTTCGAGTACGTTTTTGAGATGGATGCTGATTTTTCGCATAACCCTGAAGATTTACCAAGGCTCTACCAATCGTGTGCTAACGGAGCAGATGTAACCATAGGGTCAAGATATATTTGTGGAGTAAATGTAGTTAACTGGCCAATGGGTCGTGTACTAATGTCGTACTTTGCATCGATGTACGTGCGGCTGGTTACAGGAATGAAAATAATGGATACCACCGCTGGGTTTAAGTGTTACAAAAGAAGGGTGCTTGAATCTATTGATTTTGAGAAGATAAGATTGAAAGGTTATGGTTTCCAGATTGAAATGAAATTCACCGCATGGAAACTTGGGTTTAAAATTGATGAGATCCCCATTGTATTCACAGAACGGAGGGAAGGTACATCGAAAATGAGCGGTGGAATTTTTAGCGAAGCTATGTGGGGTGTTATTTCGATGAAAATATCGAGCTGGTTTAAGAAGCCCAAACGAAGAGTTTACGAACCTTCCCTAAACTAATAAGGAGATGAGCACTATTCTGATAAAAGGAGCCACAATAATTAATGAAGGGAAAACTTTTCAGGGTAGCGTTCTGATTAAGGATCGTTATATTGAGAAAGTATCAGCATCAAATGATATCAGCATAAAAGCTGATGTTAAAATTGATGCAACCGGGAAACTTCTAATTCCGGGAGTGATTGATGACCAGGTTCACTTTCGGGAACCAGGACTTACACACAAAGGTGATATCTACTCGGAATCGAAAGCGGCAGTTGCCGGAGGTGTAACATCGTTTATGGAAATGCCGAACACCAATCCTCAAACTGTATCGAGAGAAGAGCTGGACAAGAAATTTGCTGTAGCAAAGGAAGAATCACTAGCAAACTACTCATTCTACTTTGGCGCAACAAACGACAATATTGAGGAAATTGCAAATGTTGATCCCAGAAGAGTTGCCGGAATAAAAGTTTTTATGGGCTCATCAACCGGGAATATGCTGGTTGACAAACCAGAGTCACTTAGTTCGATTTTCAAACTCTCGCCTACCCTTATTGCTACTCACTGCGAAGACGAGGAAACCATAAAAGCAAATACTATATATTATAATAAGGTATACGGCGATAATATTCCTTTTCATTTGCATCCGCAGATAAGAAGTGCAGAAGCGTGCTACCTAAGCAGTTCGCTTGCTGTTAAGTTGGCAAAGGAGAACAATTCCAGACTCCATATTCTTCATTTATCAACAGCTAGGGAGCTAGAACTTTTAAGAAATGATATTCCCCTACAGGAAAAAAGAATTACGGGAGAAGTTTGCGTTCATCACCTTTGGTTCACCGATAAAGACTACGAAAAGTTTGGCTGGCGAATAAAGTGGAATCCGGCAATCAAAACCGAAAACGACAGGCTTGCACTAAGAGCCGGAATAGTCAGCGATAAGCTTGATGTAGTTGCAACCGACCATGCGCCGCATACTCTCAACGAGAAGGAAAACCTGTACATGAAATGCCCATCGGGAGGGCCGTTGGTTCAACATTCGCTGGTTGCAATGCTGGAACTTGTTAAGAAAGGGGTCTTTACCCTTGAAACTGTAGTTGAAAAGATGTGCCATAATCCGGCAATCCTGTTCTCGATTGAAAAGCGAGGTTTTATTCGTGAAGGATACTACGCTGACATTGCACTGGTTGATTTACAAGAAACATGGGAGGTTAAACCAGAGAATATTCTGTATAAATGCGGCTGGTCGCCCTTTGAGAATGAAAAGTTTAGCGCAAAGGTTACGCATACCTTTATAAACGGTAGGTTGGTTTATGAGAACGGCAAGTTTAATGAATCGGTGAAGGGAGAATCGTTGTGTTTTAACAAATAACTAAACCAAACCTAATGAAACCGTACTTACCTCTTTTATTTGCTTGCATTCTAATTCTTTCCTTTTCATGCTCAAACGAAAAGGTTGAGAAAAAAAGGGACGGTAGATTTATAATCCCCGACAAATCGACAGTAATTGCCGATACCATTACTGTTGATGTTACGCTTCGCGCAATGGATACAACCAGTATTTGGGATGTGGAACAGCATAAGTACATAAACCAAAGATTACTAGTTGATTATATATTCGACGGGATTTACAATGAAAAATTTAGTGCATTCGATTTTTTTACCGGCGAAGAGTTGTCGAAGTTCGATGTTGAAAAGGTTGAGAAAGAAGAAGGTTTCAACAGGGATAAAGTAACAAAAATTCAATTCAAGGAGTTCTGGTATATCGATTCAACCGGAGTTTTGCAAAAGCAAATTCTAAGCTATACGCTTGGGCTTGAAAAGACCAGCGAGAAGGGAACTCCGCTAGGGCACAAAGCTCTATTCACGGTTAACCCCAACTAGCATATCTAGCTGCTTGTTATAAATCGGGCTGTACTGCGCGTTTTCTGCTCAAGGAAAACCGACTTTCCGCTGAGTAGCTCATCGACCTTCTCTTTTGTATAATGCCTAACCGTAAGCAAGTTGAGGTTTTTATTGTAACGAACAGAGTACTCGTTTCGTAGCTCGTTAATTGCGCCGGGGAGAAAGTGCTCCTCGTTATCGACGCAAATTGAGAAGCTGATGGCTGAGTTTTGAACCAGATTTGCCTTTACTCTGTGCTTAAATAGCACCGCAAATATTTTGCTCAAACAATCCTCAATAACAAACGAAAAATCCTTTGGGGTAAGCGAAATGAGAACCTGGTTTTGCTTTAAAATAACTATTGGAGGGAATTCAATTCTTCCTTCAGCTTCAATAATTTTGGTTCCAACTCCATCGGGATTTACGAATGATTTTACGAGTAACGGAATTTTCTTGTTCTGTAAGGGTTTTATGGTTTTTGGGTGGATTATCTGCGCACCGCAGTAGGCAAGCTCAATGGCTTCCTTAAACGTAACCGTATCTAACCGAACAGTGTTACTGAAAATTTTGGGATCGGCATTGAGAACTCCCTCAACATCCTTCCATATTGTAACATCCTCAGCATCGAGCAGATTTGCCAGAATGGCTGCGGTGTAGTCTGACCCTTCACGACCAAGGGTTGTGGTTTTGCCATCGTTTGTGCCGGCAATAAATCCCTGCGTGATACAGATAGAATTTTCACCAAATGTTAAGTGTTTGCTACAAAGCTTTGTTGATTCCTCGAAGTTGATATTCCCCTCACGGTAGTTTGAATCGGAGCGAAGAACTTCACGAACATCAACCCAATCATTTTCTACTCCAACGGAGTTGAGAAATTCTGAAATTATCAGGGTAGAGAGAATCTCTCCGTAGCTAACCAGCTGATCGTAGCAGTAGTTGTACTCCATCAATTTATTGGTTTCCAAAAACTCCTGCATACCGGTAAAGGTGAATCTCAGTTTTTGAAAAACTGGATGCTCAGTATTGTTAAATAAACTGTTGGCAATATCGTAATGGAACTTTTTTATCTCCGAGAATTCATTTACGGCAGCTTCGGTTCCAGCAATGTAACCTGAAAGCATTCGCTCCAGCGCATTAGTGGTTTTTCCCATGGCCGAAATTACCACAATAAGTTTACTAGCATTCCCTTCCAGAATTTTAGCGATATTTCTTACCCCCTCAGCCGATTTTACCGATGCGCCTCCAAATTTGAATACTTTTACTGAACTAGCCATATTAAATCCTGATATTATGTTCTCAAAAATCCGAAGTCAAAAGTATGTAATAAACCTTTTACTTTCAAGAAAAAAACGCATTGTGAATTTACTTTTGGTGCAAAAAATGATTATTTCGCAAACGTTTTAACACTGGAAAATATGTAAGATTTTTTGTTTGCTTTAAACAAAAAGAGCTAACTTTAACAGGATTTAAAACCCATTCAACTAATTGCCATGACAGGTTACACCATAAAAACCCTTACACAGTTCATTATTGAGCGTCAGGCCGATTTTCCTTACGCAACCGGTGAGTTTTCTCGTCTTCTTTACCACATCGGCGTTGCCGCAAAGGTTGTAAACAAGAAGATTAACAAGGCCGGGCTTGTTGATATTCTTGGACTTGCCGGAGATGTAAATGTTCAGGGCGAAGAGCAAAAAAAGCTGGATGTTTTTGCCAACTGGCGCTTTATTCAGTCAATAAAATCATCGGGGCAGTGCTGTGGAGTTGCCTCGGAGGAGGATCAGGAGATTATCACATTTGACGATGACCTATCGGTTGATGGCAATTATATTGTTTGCATGGATCCTCTGGATGGTTCCTCGAACATTGAGGTTAACGTATCTATTGGTACCATTTTTAGCATTTACCGTCGAATTAGTCCCCGAGGGACGAAAGCCGTTCTTGAAGATTTCCTGCAGGAGGGGTCAAAACAGGTTGCCGCCGGATACATAATTTACGGTTCATCAACCATGATGGTTTACACTACAGGAAGAGGAGTGTATGGGTTTACCCTCGATCCATCCATAGGGGAGTTCTGTCTATCGAACTACAACATTGTGATGCCTCAGGATGGATATATCTACTCGCTTAACGAGGGGAATCTGAACAAGATGCCTAAGGGGATTCAGAACTACGTGAAACACTGTCAGGAAGATGACAAAGCAACAAAACGTCCATACTCAGCACGCTACATAGGTTCATTGGTTTCCGATTTTCACCGCAACTTACTAAAGGGAGGTATTTTTATATATCCACAAACAGGTGCCGCACCAAATGGGAAATTACGGCTAACCTATGAGTGCAACCCTATTGCTTACCTAGCTGAAAATTCAGGAGGTAAAGCCTCAGATGGTACTCAACGAATTCTTGATATTAAGCCACAAACACTTCATCAACGAGTTCCATTTATAGTTGGGTCAAAAAACATGGTTGAAAAAGCAGAGGAGTTTATCTCAAAAAGCAAGTAGATTTCAAACTGAATTTTTAGCCTTCCCTCTTTACTTTTCCTCGGTAGTAGGAGAAATAAATTCCTATTGAGCTAATTAGCGCGAAGCATAAGAATCCCCACTTTATCATTTTCTGAAAAATATGGCTTGGAACCATATCTACAGTTTGCTTCCCAAAAAGAACCGCAAAAAATAGCGTTGCAATGGTCATGCTAACAATCTGGCCAATAACCCTCATTGTAGCTGCCGATCCCGATGCCAACCCGTACTGTGTTTTACTCACCGAACTCATAATTGTATTCATATTTGGCGATGAGAAAAGAGCGAACCCAAGTCCAACCCAAATTAGCTGAATAACAATTTGCAAAATTGAAGTTGATGCGGAAACAAACGCGAACGAAGCCAAACCGATTGTACACATTATCATTCCGAGAGTTGTAAGATATCGTGGTTGAACGCTATCGGACATCCGACCGGCAACGGGCGAAAAAATTGCCATTGTTATGGGTTGCGCAATCAGAATACTTCCGGCAGACTGAGGCGATAATCCTAAAATTTTTTGAAGAAACAGGCTGAGCAGAAATACAATGGCAAACGTTGCGCTGTAGTTGATTAGCGCAGCTAAATTCGAGAATGCAAACAATCGATTCTGAGTAAAAAGTTTTGTATTGATAACTGGCAATGATGAGGATTTCTCAAAATTCCAGAAAACAACCAGCGCAATTACGCCAGCGGCCATCAGCAGCCAACCAAAAAGATCGGGAATATTCGACGATCCGTAAACCAGAGCAAACAAACCCAGAACGTAAAACAGGGTTCCTCTTAAATCAATTTTTTTTGATTGATCTTCTGCGACACCATCGCTTCCTAAAAATGTAAACGCGATAATTGTTGTTAGTATCCCAAGCACTGAGGAAACATGAAAAATTGATCTCCATCCTAAGTACTGCGTAATGAAACCTCCCACAAACGGGCCAAAAGCAAGACCGAGGTAAACAGCTGAAACAGAAATTCCCAAAACTCGCCCCCGGTGCTGAGGAAGAAATGCAGAAACCAGAATTGCCGGTCCAGTTGTGCTGGTAAACGCAGCACCAATCCCTTGTAAAAAACGAAGGATAATTAGCAAGATTCCATGATTTACAAACCCGCAGAGCAATGATGCAAACGTAAAAATCAACACACCAATCTTAAAGATCCGCCTCACTCCCACCATATCGCCCCAGCGACCAACCGGAAGCAGAAAAATTGCTGTTGCCAGCAAAAACGAAGTTACCACCCAGCTAAGCTTGATTGCATCGAGCCCAAAACTTTTCTCAATGGCAGGCAGGGCAATATTCACCGATGAAATCAGGAAAGTTCCCATGAACGAAGTTGCGGCAACAATGGCAACGATTGATACTTGTGTTCTTGTCCAATTCATAAAAAAAACGTATGTGGCATTTTGGGAACAACAAATATATAAACTATTTGCCATCTCCCCGAGAGGAGATACCTAGGCGAGAAGTATAATTAGGTACGAGTAGCCTCTTCTTGTTTCCCTCTGGCCATCTGGTGATTGCGTTCGTTATGATAATGCTGAAAGATAATTGAATGTTTTTGGGGGATGATACCGAACTGAATCCTTCAGGTACTACGATTTTTTCAAAGTCTATTGTTTAAACTCCTGTATTACTGATTGTTAATTCATGAAGAACATTTATTTTCCCCAGATGAATGATGAGCTGCCAGAAAAAGATTAAGTTCAACCTAGTATATCACAACAGCTCAGAAAGAAAAATTATTTTTCAAATCCCTTAGATCTAAATGCTTCAAGGAATTTCAATTTATAAGTTCTTCCGATTGGAATTTGTATTCCTGCAACCTCAATACTATTCACACATATCTTATCAACACGATCCACTGGTACAAGGAACGAACGATGCACCCGAACAAACTCACTATCAGGAAGCATCGCCTTAATGGAGTCGAACGTTTGTAATGTAACAATCCTGCCATTGGTAGTCTGTAACGAAAGGTAGTCTTTCATCCCTTCTATGTACAAAATATCAATCAACTTAACTTTAACTATGTTGTTACCCGTTTTAACGTATATATACTCCCTTGAAAATTTTGGTTTAGCATCCTTCTTTTCATCTCCCTGTAATCTCTGATTATTTTGAAATATTGAGTAAGCTTTCTCGCAAGCTTTCAGAAACCTTTCGAATTGTATTGGTTTTAACAGGTAATCCGTTACATTTAATTCATACCCCTTTAACGCGTACTGATCATAAGCTGTTGTTAGTATAACTTGGGGCGGGGATTGTAACGATTCAATAAGTTGTATGCCATTGAATTCCTTCATTTGAATGTCTAAAAAAATGAGATGAATGTTGTTCTTTTTAATGAAATAAATTGAATCAAGCGCATTGTCAAAGCATTCGATAAGATTAATGTATTCGATTTTTCCAGCAAATCGTCTTATCTTGCTTAGCGCAAGCGATTCGTCATCTATTGCAATGCAATTCATCTTCATAGGCGGTTCCATAGTACTAACCAAAATTACACCTCAACTTTCAAATGTACCCAATACTCTCTACCCTCATTTTTAACTTCAATCCAATATTTTCCTGGATAAATATGCTCAAGCCTTCTATATAAGTTCCTGTACCCAATACCCGTTGAAGTAGATCTCTGGTCTATCCCTTTGGTTTTGTTTTTTATTGAAAACATGAGCGAACCGTTAATACTTATTTCAATTGAAATTACCTGTCCATCTGCTGTCCTGTCTGAATATTTTATGGCATTCTCAACTAGAGGTAGAAAAATCATGGGGGCAATTGATTTACCTGTGAAATCCCCATTTTTCTTTATGGAAATTGATTCGGAGTCTTTAAAGTTGTAACTAGCAAGTTTCAGGTAGTTTTCAATAAATTTAATTTCTGTATCGAGCAAAACCCTATCATTACTCATTTCCCCTAACATACTTCTCAATATACTTGAAAGCTGGTAAATTGCGGAGGAGGCTTTTTCCTTATCGATGTATATTAACTCATCAATATTATTTAGGGTATTAAAGAAAAAATGTGGTGTAATCTGGCTCTTTAGTATCTCAAGCTCATTCTGAAGATTAATATTTTCAATTTTTACCTTTTCCATCTTAATTGAATGGTATTGCCTAAGGATTTTTACGATTGATGCTAAAGTAATAATGAACGAGGAGGTAACACTTGATTGAAAAAACACCTTGAAAACAGAAACCTTCTCACTATTACTACTAGCAGAAAACAACCAGTTACCAACTAGTGTATTTAGAAACAAAAAGAAAATTACAAACAGAACAAAAAGAGTAAACTGTATAGATCTTCCTTTTAGTAAAAAGCGAGGAATTAAAATGTAAATGGTTATGTAAACAGCAACAACATCGAAAGGTATATAGTACAAGTTATTAACCAGAATATTGTACCAATTTTCATTGCTATATATTGCTGGGAAAAAGGTGTGAAACGAAAGAATAAACACCCAAAACATAAGGTGATTACACAACCGACACTCCAACCTAATCGCTCTATTCAGGAAACTTGTCATACCAACGACCAAAAGCCTTTAACATGTAAAAATAGTAAAAGCATCTTATCGTACTGGCAATCAAAAAAAAATAACCGCATGTTTTATACCAAGCTGGCTTTTCAATCGACTATTTACACAGGTAGATTTTTTGCTAACGGCTGTCGAATCATCTGATATAAAATAAAATCAATGCTTAAATTGTACGTACATATTAAAAGCATACAAGGTAAATTTTCACGAAAAAATATTTCAAAACATGAAACTCAGTCTAGCTCAAATGATAAATGCATTCATCCTAATAGTGGTATTAATCTGGGGAGGAATAAATACCAGTATGGCACAAAAGAATGTAGTAGCAATAAATATTCAAAGCTATTCTGAAATAAAAAGTGCGGAATTGCTTATTAAAAGCATAAAAGATTTTGGTGGTGAGCTGGCAAAAAGCGACATACTCGTTACTTCAACCCTTGAAAAGGGTACAATACAAAGTTCACTCGCGAAGTATAACGCAAAGATTTTTCCATTAACAATTGATTCGACTGCTGCAAAATACCCGTTCGCCTATAAAGCATACTCCTGCGCACAAATTGAAAATGCCATTAAAGGGGAAGATTGCAATTTAATATGGTTTGATAATGGCTGTCTGGTTTTGAATGAGCCCAAAGATCTCTTTCTCGATCCCATTAAAAAGGTTGCATTTCGACCTGTTTTCCTACAAAACAGTGTTGCAGAGAAAGAAACTGACCCCATAGGGTCATATTGGGAAGGAATTTACAAGCTTGCTGGTTTGGACTCATCTAAAGTTATCCCCGTTGAAACATTCATTGACTCGGAAATGATACGATTCTATATCAACTGCCAAGTCATTACTGTCGATCCAAGCCTAGGAATCTTTAATAAATGGCTAGAAATTCAAACCAAACTTATAAATGATAGCAACTACCAACTTAATGCGTGCAACACAGGGCTTAGAAAAATATTCCTTCATCAGGCTGCTCTGAGCGCAGCAATTCTGAGTAAAGTAAATACCAATGAAATTCAATGGTTGAGTAACTCTTGCGGATTCCCCGTGCACCTTTGGGATCAAATCCCTGATAACAAAAAGATTGACATAAACAGTGCGAGCGTATTGATTTATGAAGAAATTTTCACTTCGAAACCCGATTGGATGAAATATTTAAAGCTTAACGAGCCAATTGTAAACTGGATTACAAACAATTACAAAGAATCCTTAAAAATATGTGAGGGTATTTACCGTCTTGAGAATTCATGTAATAGCTACCTCGTTGTTACCGAAAACGGAAGAGTAATAGTTGATCCGGGTGGGGCATCGAAACCCGAGAACTGGTTGTCCAAGATTGAAGTTAATAAACCACTTAAGGGAATTATTCTGACCCATGGTCATGAGGATCATACTACTGGAACAAACTATTGGGATAATAACAACAATACACCGGTGTATGCACATAATAATATAGTTGATTTTATTGCCTACCAAGATATGCTTGCACCTTTTACTGCCAGTAGAGTTGCTAAGCAAAGAGGGCTTCCACAGCCCGATTCAAGTACTGTTTACCCTAAAACAAATCTTGGTAACCTTAAACTCTTTTGCCATAAAAATACATTTAGTATCGACAATCTATCATTTGAAATGGAGCATGTTGGTGGCGAGACGCCAGATAACTCAACCATATGGGTCCCAGAGTATAAAGCATTCTTTATTGCTGATAACTACTACACATCGTTTCCAAATCTATACACCCTAAGGGGCACACAAACACGACCCGCCTTACAATACATTAATGCGCTAAACCTTGCCCTTTCAAAAAAACCGGAGTACCTACTTATGGGTCATGGCGAACCACTTATTGGATGGGAAAAAATTGAACCCGCCCTAACCACATACAGGAATGCCATTCAGTATGTTCATGACGAAACCGTTAAGGGAATTAACTTAGGCAAAAGCGTTTACACCTTAATGGATGAGGTTAAACTTCCGGAAGAGTATAGGAAAAATATATCAGAATCATACGGAAAGGTCTCATGGTCGGTAAGGGGAATTTACGAAGGCTACATAGGTTGGTTCGACGGAAATATTACCAATATGTACAATGCTCACCCATCAATAGTCTACAATGATCTATTGAATCTTGCTGGTAAAGAAAATCTCATTGAAAAGATTAAAGATTATATGGCAAACGAAAAATTTGCAGAGGCGCTGGTTTTAACTGATATTCTTCTTTCAGCAAATAGCAATGACAAAGAAGCCATTGATCTAAGAATGCAAACCCTAGTTCAACTTTCGCGAAAAAGCAGTAATTGGATTGAGATGAACTGGTTACGATCGGAGTACAAATCTTTGAACGAAATCAAAAAAGAAATTGATAAGAAATAGAGTTTAGCACTACTCATGTAAAAAGGCAAATTGTCCCGTCAAATGGGGGGTGGCTATAAATGATAGTTTGACTTAGGGACAACCTTTCTTCGGTAGGTTAATCTGAGCTGAACAGAGAATTGACCTGCCTTCGTCCGAAGTACATGGCAGCGTCAAATTAATTGCAATAGCCAACAAAACGAGGAAAATACTTAGCTGCTGCACTGCAGCCACAACTCCCATCGTGTGTTTTTTGCTATAACTTCATTACCATGCCACGCAACCGAACCGCCGTTTGGCAGGGAACTAGAAGGAGTCAATCACGCAGTAACAATGTATATAGTTTTTGATTTATTTGCATTTAAAAGACCAGCCCATGAGAGAACCATCAATAAAGGTTTTATCGTTTAATCGTAGAACCATATTTTGAACAAACTCTTCATGGCTGAAGCTAGATAATGGTATTGTGAAGTCTTCTTCTGATTTTTTTGATACTGGTATTAAGTCCTTATGAAAATAAGTGCATTTAAGTAATTCGAGTTTTTTAACAACATCATAAAATACAGAAGCCATTTCTGCTAGTGCAGTACGTAAAGGCTCTGCTTTTTTACGTTGATATGATTTCCCTTTATATTTTAAATGTAATAGAATACCCATTGTAATTAGGAGTAAACTTGAGCCAGGGATAATTAGTTCTGATG
Source organism: Tenuifilaceae bacterium (assembly GCA_035380045.1). Lineage (GTDB taxonomy): Bacteria > Bacteroidota > Bacteroidia > Bacteroidales > Tenuifilaceae > DAOSWM01. Next base: position 11,993 of record DAOSWM010000009.1, read on the forward strand.
TGCCTGGGTCTTCCGCTATTAAATAAAAGAAAATTGCAAATGCTGATATCAATCCACCAAAAATATAGCAAAACATGAATCCTGCTTTTAATGAGTTTAGCTTATCCATGTAGAAAGTAGTATATTCACTCGAAATTTTTACTAATTCTATTGATTTATCATAATTAATTTTTTTCTCTGTCATTAAAAATAATTTTGTCCATGGGGCTTTATTATCTCTTTGTGCATTGTAATCCGGCTCAACTTCATAATCAATAATTACTTCATTCCTAATAGTTTCAACTGTTTTAGTTGTGATTGAATTGTCATTCGATTCAGAGTAAGAAACTATATGTTCATCTTTGATAATTTTAGTACAATTGGTGGGAATGACATTTTTTGCAATTAACTCATCAATAAATTCCGATTTAATTTTTTCGCTATTATAAACATTAGAATCATATTCTAAACTGACATTTTATGAGCTAACATTTTCCATAGAACTGTATTTTTGGTTTAAAATAATCTCTCGATTATTACAAGAGTTATAATTTGTTTTACGAAATTAAAACAAAATAAATTAAATCAAAACCTGCACCGTTGCTGTTAGCATCCTGAGTTTAGTTGGAGTTGTGTTAGCTGATAGGAGACTAGTTGAAAGCATTCGGGTTGCTCTTAGGGTTGTTGCTTAATTTTTTTCTCGCGCAAATGTCCAATGCATAGCCCGCAATTCATTCCCCATGGTCAATCTCTGGAAAAAATGGCCTATCTCTGGAATTTTCTCTGGAAGAAAACCTAACCTAATCCATTTTAAACTATGTTTTTAATCCAATAGGCTCAAAAAAACTGTCATTTTTCTACTTACACTTTGTCATTATTTAAAAAACCTTTCACACACATGTATTTATTTGTTTATCTGTGTTTTACAAAACACGAAGTTTGATAAAATAAATTTTCCTAAAAAAAGTTATTAACAATGTGGGAAAAAGTGGTAATTTGTGGATAAAAGTGGAAATATTTTATATACTTTTACTTTTTGAAAAATTGGAGTAAAATGACTTCGTTCATAGGCGATTACGTATGTAAGGTTGACGAGAAAGGGCGCTTGCTCTTCCCCGCCGCTTTTAAGAAGCAGAATAAATCTGCCTCTCCTGATCGCTATGTGGTAAGGAAGGACATTTTTGAAACCTGCTTGGTGGTTTACACCATGGAGGAGTGGGAGCGCCAGAACGAGCTTATCCGCAAAAACACAAATCCCTACAACAGGGAGCACAACCGCTTTTTGAGAGAATTTTACAGGGGAACAGCCGAGATAAATCTAGATTCGAGCGGACGGTTACTGATCCCCAAGAGGCTACTCGATATGGCCAGCGCAACCAAAGAACTTGTGCTAACCGGCCAGGACAGCCGCATTGAGATTTGGGCAAAAGAGAAGTATGATGCGCATGAATCGGACGAGCAGGCATTTGCACAGCTGGCCGAAAAAATCATGGGTTCATCCATATTACGCGATGAGTAATGCAATATCATGTACCTGCCTTACTGAATGAGAGCATCGATGGTTTAAACATTCAGCCCGATGGAACCTACCTTGATTTAACATTCGGTGGGGGCGGACACTCTCGCGAAATACTTAAGCACCTGTCGAAAAAAGGGCGACTAATCGCCTTCGATCAGGATGAGGACGCCTTTAAAAACAGCATCGACGACAAGCGCTTTTTGTTGGTTCGAAGCAACTTCAGGTTCTTTAGAAATTTTTTAAAGTATCACAAAGTAAAGTCAGTTCAGGGAATTCTGGCCGATTTGGGTGTTTCTTCGCACCACTTCGATAGCCCCGAAAGGGGCTTTTCCACAAGATTTAACGGTCCGCTCGACATGAGGATGAACCGCTCTGGAAAGCTGACTGCAGAAGAAGTTGTAAACACCTACGAAAAGCAGAAACTCTTTGAGCTGCTTTCGGTTTACGGGGAGCTACCAAACGCAAACAAGCTGGCTGGAATGGTTTGTAGCGCACGGGAAAAGCAACCAATCACATCTTCAGAACAGCTTGCCGAGGTTGTAGGAAGAGCCTTCCCCAGCCATGTTATTAACAAGATGCTGGCTAAGGTTTTTCAGGCAATACGAATTGAGGTGAACCATGAAATGGAAGCGCTAAAACAGATGCTCTGGCAAACTGAAAAAGCGCTTGAAACCGATGGCAGGCTTGTGGTAATATCGTACCACTCGCTGGAAGACAGGCTGGTTAAGAATTTTATTAAAACCGGAAATTTTCTGGGAGATCGTGAGGTAGATTTTTTCGGAAACACCAAATCAACGTTCGAACAAATTAATAGAAAAGTGATTGTGCCAACGGATGAGGAGACAAAAAGTAATCCACGTTCGCGAAGCGCAAAACTCAGGATAGGAAGGAAACTATGAGCGAAGAGAACCAAAATGTAGAGTTTATCGATGCTCCAAAAGAGCAAAAGGGACCAAAGAAAAACAGTGGCTTAAAGGATATTCTTACTGGCAATATCCTAAGCCGCGAAAGTGTTTCGGGACAGGTTCCCTACATCCTATTCCTTGCCCTGCTGGCAGTAATTTACATAGCGAACAGGTACAAGTACGAGAAGCTGGTTAAGCAAGACCAGATTCTTCAAGTTGAAGTAAAAAACCTAAGGGCAGAATCGATTACAATGGCCTCGCAGCTTATGTTCATAAGCAAGCAGAGCGAGGTTTCGAAGCTAATAGAGCAGAAGGGTTTAGGGCTAAAAGAGTCGGTAGTTCCACCAAAAAAAATTAAAGCGAAGCTGTAATGTCGTTAAAAAAGGAAATAGTGTTCAGGTTCAGCCTTGTGTACGTACTGTTCGTACTTATGGCTCTGTCCATTGTTTTCAAAATTATTTACATCCAGTTTGTTGAGGGAAATAAGTGGCGGGCTATGGCTAAAAACATAACTTACAAAGATATAACCATAGAGCCCAGCCGGGGCGACATTTGTGCTCACGACGGCCGCCTTTTAGCAACCTCAATCCCTTTCTTCGAAATAAGAATGGACCTCAAGGCTGCAGGGCTTACCGACGAAATTTTTTATGAAAATGTTGACTCATTGGCTATCTGCCTATCGCGATTCTTTAGAGACAAATCACACTACACCTACCGCTCAGAGTTGAACAATGCCAGAAAGTTTTCAAAATCGCGCAGGTTCTACCTGGTAAACCCAAGGCTTGTTAACTACATTGAATTACAAGAAATTAGAAATTTCCCGCTTTTTCGCCTTCGCGAGAATGTAGGTGGCTTCATCCCTGTTCAGGTGAATAAGCGAATTAAACCCCACGCAAGCCTTGCATCACGAACCATTGGTAATGTAAACGAGGGAGGTGTTTCGGTTGGTATCGAAGGTGCATTCGACCATATTCTCAGAGGCAAAGCCGGGCTTAGTCTTCGCCAACGAGTACCCGGAAACACATGGGTTGAAGTGAGCAGCGCTCTGCATGTTGAGCCACAGGATGGCATGGATGTTTTCACAACAATCGACGTTACCCTGCAGGATGTTGCTGAAAATGCCCTCAGAACCCAACTTCGCAAGCACGAAGCAGAGCACGGAACGGTTATTCTTATGGAAGTTGAAACCGGTGAAATAAAAGCCATTGCAAACCTTCGCAGGAACGAAGATGGAACATACGACGAAGCTTTTAACTACGCAATAGGTGAAGGTGCCGAACCCGGTTCAACCTTCAAAGTTGCCGCCCTAATTGCACTTCTCGAGGATGGATATATTTCACTTACCGATACAATTAACACCGGAAAGGGGAAAGCACAATACTACGACAAAACAATTACCGACTCGAAAGAGGGAGGTTACGGAAGAATTTCCGTGAAAGAAGTTTTCGAGTTCTCATCGAACGTAGGAGTTACCGAACTGGTAACCAAGCACTATAAGGGCAAAGAGAAAGATTTTATTGATAGGTTGTACTCAATTAAGCTAAACCAACCGCTCGATATACCCATTAAAGGCGAAACGAAACCTTACATTAAGTATCCGGGCGATAAGCTGTGGTCGGGTATTTCGTTACCTATGATGAGCATTGGATACGAGGTTAAACTTACTCCGCTTCAACTTCTTACCTTCTACAATGCTATTGCAAATAATGGCTGCATGGTGAAACCAAAGTTTGTAAACTCCATTAAGCAGCATGGGCAAACTGTAACAACATTCAGAACAGAAATTATTAACCCTTCCATTTGCTCAAGGAGCACGCTAAAAAAAGTGCACCAGGTGCTTGAGGGAGTAGTTGAAAACGGAACCGCTAAAAACCTAAGGAACAGCAACTACAAGATTGCGGGTAAAACTGGAACTGCTCAAATTGCGCAAGGAACAGAAGGCTACCGACAGCGGGGCGAAATCAGTTACCAAGCATCATTCGCTGGTTACTTCCCGGCCGATGACCCAAAATATTCATGCATAGTTGTGGTAAATTCTCCCTCGCGAAGCGTTTACTACGGGAACCTGGTTGCCGGTCCAATATTCAAGGAAATTGCCGATAAGGTTTACTCCACCAGCAAGGAGTGGTTCCCGGTAATTCCAAAAAGGTCGGAGCTAACAGAGTTACCCGAATCGAAAAATGGATTTAGACCAGAAATTAAGGAGGTTATGCAGGAACTAAGAATTCCACTAACCGATGAATCCAGCAATTACCCATGGATTATTACCCATAGAAACGACAACGAAGTTGAATTGAAGAAAAAGAGCGTAATACAGAATCTTGTTCCCGATGTGCAGGGAATGTGCTTGAAGGACGCCCTTTATCTTCTCGAAAACAATGGCTTACGTGTCGATGTAAGGGGACGTGGAACCGTGCGCAGGCAATCGCTCACTCCTGGCAACAGGGTTAACAGCGGCGATAGAATTGTGCTTGAAATGAGCATGAATTAAACTTATGAAGAGAATAACCGACATACTACCAGGTAATTTGCTCGTTCAAACCGAGGGCAATGCCGATATTGCTGTTACTTCGCTTACCTTCGATTCCCGAAAAGTTGAAAAGAATTCTGCATTCTTCGCAATTTCTGGAACCCAGAGCGATGGTCACAGCTTTATTGATAATGCAATCGACAGTGGGGCAACTGCCATAATCTGCGAGCAGCTTCCCGAAAAAATTAACCCAATGGTTTCGTACTTTCAGGTACAGAACTCCTCAATTGCATTAGGAGTTGCCGCTTCGGAATTCTACGGGAATCCTTCGGAGAAGCTTACACTTATTGGGGTAACGGGAACCAACGGGAAAACAACCACAGCCACATTGCTTTACAGGCTGGTAAACTCAATGGGAGGCAAAGCAGGTTTATTCTCAACAGTTTGCAACTACATTGGCCACAAAAAAGTACCAAGCACCCACACTACCCCCGATGCCATTCAGCTTAATCAGCTTTTCGCCGAAATGGTTGAGGCTGGTTGCACACACTGCTTCATGGAGGTTAGCTCGCACGCAATTGTTCAGCACCGAACCAAAGGGCTTGCCTTCAAAGGAGGTATTTTCACCAATATCACGCACGACCACCTCGACTACCATAAAACCTTCGACGAGTATATAAAGGCGAAGAAGCTATTTTTTGATGAGCTGCCTTCCAGCGCATTCGCGCTAACAAACATCGACGATAGGAACGGCAGGGTTATGGTTCAAAACACAAAGGCCAAGGTAAAAACCTACTCGCTCAGAAGCATGGCCGACTTTAAGTGTAAAATTATTGAGCAGCAACCTATTGGAATGTTGCTCAATATCGACAACATTGAAGTTTGGACAAAACTGATTGGTGAATTTAATGCGTACAACCTGCTTTGCGTTTACTCTACCGCCCAACTGCTTGGTTTCGACAAGCAGGAAGTGCTCACTATTCTTAGCAATATGAATCCGGTTGAAGGACGCTTTGAGCACACCCAATCGCCCAACGGCGTGGTTGCTATTGTTGACTACGCCCACACTCCCGATGCGCTTGAGAACGTAATTGAATCAATTAAAAAAATTCGCAGCGAGGGGAGTAAACTAATCACCGTGGTTGGTGCCGGCGGAAACCGCGATAAAACCAAGCGCCCAATTATGGCACAGATTGCCGCTCAGGGAAGCGAAATGGTAATTCTCACCTCGGATAATCCAAGGTTTGAAGAACCTGAAGATATCCTGAATGACATGAAAAAAGGAATTGATGCTTCTTCGGTTGGTCGAGTTCTTACAATTACAGACAGGCGCGAGGCAATCCGTACCGCATGCCTGCTGGCAGCGAAAGGCGATGTTGTTCTGGTTGCTGGAAAAGGTCACGAAAATTACCAGGAAGTAAAAGGTGTAAAACACCATTTTGACGATAAAGAGGAGATTGCAGAAATCTTTAAAACCCTAAAACCATGATTTATTACCTCTTCAACTTTTTAAACGAGATTGATTTTCCCGGCGCCGGAATGTTCCAGTACATTTCATTCCGCTCGGGAATGGCGGTAATTACATCGCTGGCTATCTCGCTGCTAATTGGAAAAAGAATAATCATCTACCTCCAAAGGAAGCAGATTGGTGAAGATGTGCGAAATCTTGGCCTTGATGGGCAAATGCAGAAGAAGGGAACTCCAACAATGGGTGGAATTATAATTTTATTCTCTATTCTGGTTCCCGTTCTTTTATTCTGCGATTTGAAGAATATCTACGTGCAAATAATGCTGGTTACAACAATATGGCTTGGTTTTGTTGGTTTTGTTGATGATTACATCAAAGTTTTCTTAAAAGATAAAGGAGGACTTTCGGGGAAACTCAAACTTCTTGGACAGGTTTTACTGGGATTATTTGTTGGATTGACACTTTACCTTAGTCCTGATGTTGTTGTACGTGAAAAGGTTGTTACCAACAAAGATGTAAATCCAACAGAAATTGTTGAGGGGAACGATCAAACCAGCAGCGGAAATGTAACTCAATTTACAAACGAGAAAACAACTAAAACAACAATCCCATTCTTTAAGAACAATGAATTTGATTACAAATATCTTGTTCCTTTCAAAGGGAATTGGGCAAGTAAGCTAGCTTGGATTGTTTTTGTTTTAGTTGTAATTTTTATAGTAACATCCGTTTCAAACGGTGCAAACCTCACCGATGGTCTTGATGGATTAGCAACCGGAGTTAGCGGAATTATAGGCGCAACGCTTGGTGTTTTTGCGTACCTCTCGGGTAACATAATTTATGCCGATTACCTTAATATAATGTATATCCCGATGACGGGAGAATTGGTCGTTTTTATGAGCGCAACGATTGGTGCTCTCATCGGTTTCCTTTGGTACAACGGTTATCCTGCTCAAGTTTTTATGGGCGACACCGGAAGTCTTGCTCTTGGCGGAATGCTTGCGGTTTTTGCAATTCTGATTCGCAAGGAACTTCTAATTCCAATTTTATGCGGAATTTTCCTTGTGGAAAATCTTTCGGTGATGATTCAGGTTGGCCACTTCAAGCGAACCAAACGAAAATATGGCGAAGGGAGACGAATTTTTCTTATGGCTCCGCTTCACCATCACTATCAGAAGAAAGGTTATCCGGAGTCCAAAATTGTTTTGCGCTTCTGGATTATTGGAATTATTCTGGCCGTTATAACTGTGGTAACCCTAAAAATTCGTTAGCCATGGAAAGGATTAAACTTCTCAATCGGATAGTTGTTCTGGGTGGCGGCGAAAGCGGCGTAGGGTCGGCTGTGCTGGCTCACGTAAAAGGATTCGATGTGTTCCTGTCCGACATGTCAACCATAAAGCCAAAATACAAGGAAATTCTGAACAAATACAACATTCGGTGGGAAGAAGGAAAGCACACGAAGGAAGAGATTCTCAACGCCGATGAGATAATCAAATCGCCCGGAATTCCCGAGAAGGTTCCAATAGTCCAGGAGATTCTTGCGAAAAACATTCCGGTTATTTCAGAAATTGAATTTGCCGGGCGATACACCAGCGCGAAGAAAATATGCATTACCGGTAGCAACGGAAAAACAACCACAACCTCGCTAATATACTACATGCTGAAAAAAGCCGGGCTGAACGTTGGGCTTGCCGGAAATATCGGCCAAAGCTTCGCGCTGCAGGTTGCCGAAAAGAATTTCGACTACTATGTAATTGAGCTGAGCAGCTTCCAGCTCGACGGCATGTTCACCTTCAAGGCCGATATTGCCATTCTGCTGAACATAACACCCGACCATCTCGACAGGTACGATTACAAGATGCAGAATTACGTGGAATCGAAATTTAGAATTACCCAGAACCTTTCGGAGGACGAATTCTTCATTTTTTGCTCCGACGACGAGGTTACCACCGAGCAGCTTAACCGAATTGTGCTTAAAGCACAGCAGCTTCCCTTCTCGCAGGAGAGGAAAGATAACCAAACCGCATTTCTTGAAAACAACAATATTTTCGTAAACTATAATAACAGCGATTTTAACATGTCGATTAACGATTTGGCGCTCAAGGGTCGCCACAATGTATACAACTCAATGGCTGCAGGAATTGCCGGGCATGTACTTAACATCCGGAACGAAGTAATCCGCGAAAGCCTTTCAGCTTTCCAGGGAGTGGAGCATCGCCTTGAGCATGTTCTGAAAATTAGGGGCGTTCAGTACATCAACGACTCGAAGGCTACCAACGTGAACTCAACCTGGTACGCTCTGGAATCGATGACAAGCCCGGTTATTTGGATTGCCGGGGGAGTTGACAAGGGCAACGACTACTCGAGCATAATTCCTTTAGCAAAGGAAAAAGTGAAGGCCATTGTTTGCTTAGGAATCGACAATAAGAAAATTCACGATTCGTTTAGCGGTGTAGTTGAAACAATTGTTGATACACACTCTGCAAAGGATGCAGTACAGCAAGCGTATCGGCTGTCGCAGCCTGGCGATACGGTGCTGCTTTCTCCGGCTTGCGCCAGCTTCGACCTGTTTGAGAACTACGAGGATAGAGGGAAGCAGTTTAAGGAGGCTGTAAGGTATTTATAAAACACACGTTAAGAAGAAGAGAATAATGGAGAGCGTATTCGGAAAATACTTTAAAGGCGACAGGGTAATCTGGTTGATTGTTATTCTGCTCTCGGTTGTATCGTTGCTCGCAGTTTACAGTTCAACGGGTTCGTTGGCGTACAGGTATCAGGGTGGAAATACGGCATACTACTTCCTGAAGCAGCTGGGCTTTCTGGTTGCCGGGTTAATGGTTGTTTTCTTCACACATCTCATTCCCTACAAAGTATACTCGCTCCTTTCGCAGGTAATGCTTTACATTGCAATCCCGCTTCAGCTAATAACGCTGGTTTTTGGAACGAGCTTAAACCAGGCATCAAGATGGTTGGCCATTCCGGGACTGGGAATTACAATTCAAACTTCCGACTTTGCCAAGCTGGCCCTAATACTTTACGTTGCGCGCTTTTTATCGCTAAAACAAGGCGAGGTTAACGACTTCAAGAAAACGTTCGTTCCTCTGGTTATTCCTGTTGGAATTGTATGCCTGCTAATTCTCCCAGCAAACTTCTCAACTGCAGCACTACTCGGTGCAATTTGCTGGTTAATGATGTTCGTTGGACGAATTAATCTGCGATACCTCTTAGGTCTAACAGGAATAGGTGCTATTGCTGTTGGCCTGTTTATATTTATAGCCCTGCAAACCAATACGGTTAACAGGGTTCAAACCTGGAAAAATCGTATTGAAAATTTTGCAAGTGGCGAGGACGGGAGCAACTACCAAGCAGAGCAATCGAAAATTGCAATTGCTACAGGAGGATTGGTTGGAAAGGGGCCAGGGAAGAGTACCCAGCGAAACTTCTTGCCACACCCCTACTCCGATTTTATCTACTCAATAATTGTTGAGGAGTACGGTTTGGTGGGAGGAATTTTCGTTCTATTTTTCTACTCGGTGCTGCTGTTCAGGGCAGGTTACATCGTTCGAAAATCGCAACGAACTTTCCCTGCATTCCTAACCATAGGGTTAACGTTAATGATTGTTTTTCAGGCATTTATAAATATGGGCGTTGCGGTTAACCTAATTCCTGTAACGGGTCAGCCCCTCCCGCTTGTTAGTATGGGAGGTACATCGCTACTGTTCTCAAGCGTTTCGTTTGGGATACTACTAAGCATAAGCAGAAGTCAAAATAAAGCAGAACTATTTGAAGGTGAAGAGCTACCTAAAGGTGATTATTAGCGGCGGAGGAACGGGAGGTCATATCTTCCCGGCAATTTCCATTGCCAACGCGTTACGAGAAATTGACCCTAACGTTGATATTCTGTTTGTGGGTGCGCTTGGCAGAATGGAAATGGAGCGTGTTCCGGCTGCCGGCTACCCCATTAAGGGGCTTCCTGTTGCTGGTTTTCACCGCAAGCTTACAATTAAAAACGTTGGCGTAATAGGAAAACTCCTCAGAAGCATGCTACTTGCCCGAAGCATTGTAAAAAAATTCAAACCCAACGTTGTGGTAGGTGTTGGTGGTTACGCCAGCGGACCAATTCTAAAGGTTGCACAACGCATGAAGATTCCCACCCTAATCCAGGAGCAAAATTCGTTTGCCGGAGTAACCAACAGGCTGCTTGCCAAAAAGGCTAAAGCCATATGCGTTGCCTACGAGGGAATGGAAAAATATTTTCCGAAGGAAAAAATATTGCTAACCGGTAATCCTGTGCGACAGGGACTAACCGAAATCGCTGGCTTAAGGGCTGAAGCAGAATCATTCTTCGGAGTTAGCAACAAAAGCCAGGTAATTCTGGTACTGGGAGGAAGCTTAGGAGCACGCACCATTAACGAGAGCATTCTTAAAAACATTGACCAAATTATTGGTAGCAAAAACATAACGCTTGTCTGGCAAACGGGGAAACTCTACTTTGAAGAGGTGAAAGAGCGAACCAAACCCTTCAACGCAGAGAACGTAAAGGTTTACGATTTCATTAACCGAATGGATTTGGCGTACGCAGCTGCCGATGTGGTGATTTCCCGTGCTGGCGCGGGTACAATTTCCGAACTGTGCCTGGTGGGAAAAGCATCCATTCTGGTTCCATCGCCAAACGTTGCCGAGGATCACCAAACCATGAATGCGAAAGCCTTAGTTGAGCAGAAAGCTGCCATTCTCGTTACCGATGCGGAGGCACCAGAAGTTCTGGTTGAAAAAGCAATCGAGCTTACCAACAACACCGAAACGATTGCCAGCATGGAACTTAATATCAAGAAAATGGCGCTGCCAAACTCAGCGCAAATCATTGCACAAAAAGTTATTGAACTGGCAAAGAGCGAATAATAACAGTATATGAATATTGAAAATATACATAGGGTTTACTTAATTGGTATAGGCGGCATTGGCATGAGCGCTTTGGCTCGGTATTTCCTTTATTTGGGCAAAGATGTGGCGGGATACGACAGCACGCAAACCCAACTCACAGCAAAACTTGAAGAGGAAGAAATAAACATTTGCTACGTTGATAAAGTAGGAAATATTCCCGAGGATTTTCTTGAGAATCCGCTAACCACCCTTGTTGTTTATACTCCTGCTATTCCCAAAAGCCACAAACAGTTCAACTTTTTCAAAGCAAAAGAATTCAAGGTAGTGAAGCGTGCCGAAGCGTTGGGTGCCATATCCAAATCGTTTACAACCTTAGCCGTTGCCGGAACCCATGGGAAAACAACAACCTCAACCATGGCTGCTCACTTGCTTTGCCAAACCGAGCAGGGTTGCGATGCTTTTCTTGGCGGCATCGCCAAGAATTTCTCAAGCAACCTGGTACTTCGCGACAACGGGTCGAACAGGCTTGTGGTTGAAGCCGACGAGTTCGACCGAAGCTTCCTGCATATTGAGCCCAGCCTCGCAATCATTACATCAATCGATGCCGACCATCTGGACATTTATGGAACTCACGATGAGGTAAAAGCAGCCTTCAAACTGTTTGTGAAAAACATCAAGGATGGCGGTGTTCTTATTGTTAAGAAGGGTTTAGAAAACATTGCAAACGAAAGGAGCGATATTAAAACCTACACGTACTCGGTTGAAGAGGGTTCCGACTTTTATGTAAGCAACCTTTCTCCCCAAAACGGATTCTACACCTTCGATTTTGTAACGCCTTTTGGAACGTATACGGATTTTAAGCTGGGGGTTCTGGGTAAGTACAACGTTGAGAATGCAATTGCTGCAGCCGCTGCAGCGCTGATTTGGGGAATCAACATTGAATCGCTTAAAAACGGGCTGGCCACTTTCAGCGGGGTTGAACGCCGTTTTGAGGTGAAGCATCAGGATGAAAAGTGTATCTACATTGATGACTACGCGCATCATCCCGAGGAGCTAAGAGCTGCAATAAGCTCGGCACGTGAGATTTTCCCTTCGCGAAAAATTTCCGGAATATTCCAGCCACACCTCTACTCGCGTACCCGAGATTTTGCCAGTGAATTCGCACAAAGCCTCAGCCTACTCGACGAGCTAATCCTGCTTGACATTTACCCTGCGCGCGAGGAGCCAATCCCCGGGGTTAGCAGTCAAATTATTTTCAACCAGGTAAATATTCAGGAAAAAGTTCTGTGCTCATACAACGAGCTGCTGGGATTAGTTGAAAACAAAAAGTTTGATGTTCTCATTTCAATGGGCGCAGGAAATATTGATAAGCTAACCAGCAAAATTGCATCAATTTTAAAAACCAGGGAAAGCTAAATGAAGAAGTGGTTAAAAATATTGCTCAGCACGCTAAAGTGGACAATGGTAATTGCCTACTTCGTGGTTATCCTTTCGTTCGTAAGTAGCAAGAACCACCAGATTGTTTGCTCAAAAATAAACGTAAACATTACCGACAGCTTGAATAACTCGTTCATCACCTATCGTGATGTGCTACGGATTGTTGAGAAGAAAAACGATTCGCCCATCGGGAAACCCCTGTGGATGATAAACACCCATGAACTTGAGCAACGTTTCAGAACACAGAATACTGTGAAGGACGTTGCCATATTCAAAACAGCCAACGGGAATCTAAACATTAACGTTACCCAGCGAGTTCCAATGGTTCGTGTTATCAACAAGTATAACCAGGGTTACTACATCGATTCCGAAGGTCAGCTTCTGCCCCTTTCGCAGAACTACACTTCGCACGTTATGGTTATAAACGGGAACATAGTTGAACCATTCAAAATATCGCCTAATGTGAAAATAATGGACTGGGCCGATAGCTTGGACTACGATTCGTACCCGCTTATATGCAAACTTTACGAGCTGGCAAAATTCATTCACAGCGATCCTTTCTGGAATGCCCAAATAGCACAGGTTTACGTTGAAAGTCCTAACGATATTGAGCTAATCCCACGCGTGGGTTTGCACGTAGTTCAGTTTGGCGACCTAACTAACATTGAAACAAAGTTCAAAAAACTTCGGCTATTCTACGAGCAGGCTTTACCTGCAGAAGGATGGAACAAGTATAAAGAAATAAACCTCAAGTACAAGAATCAAATTGTATGCACAAAAATATAGGAACTATGGCTAATCAAAATGAGTACGTAGCTGCAATCGATTTGGGAACAACCAAAATTGTTTCCATTGTTGGTAAAAAGAATCCCAACGGCAAGCTGCAGATTGTAGCGCACAGCAAAGCCCAATCCACGGGCATAAAACGTGGAGTTGTTTTAAACATTGAAGAAACCGTTGCATCCATTCAACGTACCGTTGAGGAGGTACAGCTGAAGTCGGGCATTATACTTGGCGAAGTGTTTGTAGGTATAGCCGGGCAGCATATACGCAGCGTTCGTAACAGGGGTTACATTAACCGCGATACCGACGATGTTATTGGTTTTGAAGATGTTCAGAAACTTATTGACGATATGTTCAAAATCCCAACCGAGGTTGGAGAGGAGATTCTGCACGTTCTTCCTCAGAATTTTATTGTCGATAACGAGTCGGGCATCAAGAACCCAATCGGGATGTCGGGTCGCAGGCTGGAAGCCAACTTCCACATCGTAATCGGGAAAACCTCATCAGCAAAAAACATTGAGAAATGTGTTGACCGGGTTGGCCTTAAGGTTAACGACCTCATACTTGAACCCCTGGCTTCTGCAGAAGCAGTACTTACCGAGGATGAGAAGGAAGCCGGCGTTGTGCTGGTTGACATTGGCGGTGGTACCACCGATGTGGCCGTTTACTACGAGGGCATTGTAAGGCATACTGCCGTTATTCCTTTCGGAGGAAACGTAATTACCAACGACATTAAGGAAGGTTGCTCAATCCTGCCTCGTCAGGCCGAGTCGCTGAAAATTCAGTTCGGTTCAGCCCTGGGTGATTTGGCTCCCGACGACAAAATAGTAACCATTCCGGGAATCAGCGGTCGCGAGCCAAAAGAAATTTCATTCAAAAGCCTCGCATACATCATCCAAAGCCGCATGGAGGAAATTATCGATACGGTGTACTTCGAAATTGAGAATTCCGGCTTTGCCGAAAAGTTGAGCGCTGGAATAGTTCTAACAGGTGGTGGCGCTCTGCTGAAGCATCTCTCGCAGCTGGTAAAGTTCAAAACAGGCTACGATGTTCGTATCGGATTTCCAACTGAGCAGCTCGCTGCCGACTTCTCCGAGGAAATAAATCTTCCAATGTTTTCAACCTCAGTGGGTTTAGTTCTTAAAGGCTTTGAGCACATCGAAACGCTAAGGCGCATGAACCAGGATGAGGAGTTGGTTCAAAACGAGTTCGAGGAGGAAAAGGTTGTTCAACAGGAAAAAACCAACATACGAAAACTAAGCGTAGTTGAGAAGTTTAAGCAAAAATTTACCGAAATATTTGAGGTAAACGATTCTGAAATGTAATTTGTAACCCAATAAATCTGCATTACCATGAGCGACGATTTAATCAACCTAGATTTCACGCCCGGAAAAAAATCTATAATCAAGGTTATAGGTGTGGGAGGTGGCGGAAACAATGCAGTTAACCACATGAGCCGACTTGGCATTAAGGATGTTGACTTTGTGGTTTGCAACACCGATGCGCAAGCGCTGACAAACAGCCCCGTTGAAATTAAAATTCAGCTTGGCTCCTCACTAACCGAGGGGCGTGGAGCGGGCAACAAACCGCAAATTGGCAAGCAGGCTGCCATCGAAAACCTGACCGACGTAACTGAGGTGCTGAGCGACAGCACAAAGATGGTGTTTGTTACAGCCGGAATGGGAGGCGGAACAGGTACCGGCGCTGCTCCAATAATTGCCAAAGCAGCCAAGGAAATGGGAATTCTTACCGTAGCCATAGTAACCATCCCATTCCGCAACGAGGGAAAACGCCGGATTGCCCAAGCGCTTGAAGGAATCGAGGAGCTGGAAAAGCATGTCGATTCGCTTTTGGTGATAAACAACGAGAAAATCCGTGAAATTTACGGTGACCTCAGGCTCTCCGAGGCCTTCTCGAAAGCCGATGACGTTTTGGCCATTGCAGCCAAGGGTATTGCAGAAATTATAACCGTTCACGGTTACATAAACGTTGACTTTGCCGATGTTGAAACCGTGATGCTCGACAGCGGAGTTGCTATTATGGGCTCGGCCATGGCTTCGGGCGAGGACCGCGCAATTAAAGCAGTACAAGCAGCTTTGGCGTCGCCGCTGCTTAACAACAACGACATTTCCGGAGCGAAGAATATTCTCCTGAATGTTACTTCGGGCGAGGATGAAATTACCATGGATGAGATTGGCCAAATAACCGACTTTATCCAATCGGCTGCCGGTGAAACCGCCGACCTAATTTGGGGTAACGGGAACGATCCAAACTTGGGCGAAAACCTGAACGTTACAATTATTGCAACCGGTTTCTGCACCAACAGCATTCCAGAACTTTACAATCGTAAAAAGCAGGTCGACATAATTCCCCTTGATGGGCATGGCCCTTCAAACCGTCAAATTGAGCAATCCATATTTGAGGTCAAGGATAAACCCTCGGCATCTCCCCGCCGGGAAAAACCTGTCGCCGACCAAAGGCAGCGAACAATTGAGTTCGATTTACCAAAACCTGCAGCCGAACCCATTTCGGCGAGTTCCAGCCTCGACGAAACAGAATTTGTGGTGAAAACGGCAAGCCCAAAAGCAACGCCATCAACATCAGAGCCAAAACCAAAGATTCTGGAAGGTGCACCTTCCAATATGAGCGCAATTCACTCCATCGACCAGCTGGAGAAGGAACCAGCCTACAAACGCAAAAACATTAAACTCGACGATACCAACTACTCCAACAAACCCAACGTTTCGCGGGTTGTTCTGAAGCAGGACGATGGAGATATTTTCCTGCGCAACGATAATGCCTATCTACACGATAATGTTGATTAAAACACAAAAACATGACACTCGAAGAAAGGATTAACAACGATATTAAAGCCGCCATGCTGGCAAAAGAGAAGATTCGCCTCGAAGCGCTTCGCGCCGTAAAAAGCGCCATACTCCTCGCAAAAACCGAGAAAGGAGGAAGCGAAGGCCTTACAACAGAAGCGGAACTAAAACTCCTACAGAAACAGGTAAAGCAGCGTAAGGATTCGGCTGAAATTTACCAGCAGCAAAATCGGCCTGAACTGGCCGACAAGGAGCTGGCTGAAGCTGCCGCCATTGAGGAGTATCTTCCTAAAATGCTCTCCGACGAGGAGCTTACCTCTGAGGTAAAAAAGCTCATTGAGCAGGTTGGTGCAAAATCACCCGCCGATATGGGAAAGGTTATGGGTTTAGCCTCAAAATCCCTTGCTGGGAAAGCCGAAGGGAAAGCTATTGCGGATAAAGTTAAAAGCATTCTAGCGGCTATGTAAAAATGTCGCAACTTCACAAAAAATCCCCAGCAATGCTGGGGATTTTTTTATGTGTTGTTCTTATATTCCAATAATCGTGAAATCAACTCGGCGGTTTTGAGCACGCCCTTCGGCGGTTTTATTACTTGCTTTTGGCTTTGAGAAGCCATATCCCTTCGACTCAATACGGTGTGCCGGAATTCCCTGCTTAATTACGTAATCGGCAACTGCCCTGGAGCGTTCCTCCGAAATGGTTTGGTTTATGGTTGCAGAACCAACATTGTCGGTATGCCCACCAATTTCAACCTTCACGTTCTGGTACTCGCGCAGGAATTCAACCAGCTGGTTTAGTGAGCGGTACGATTCGGGTTTTAGCGCCGAACGGCCCGTTTCAAAGTAAATATTTTCAATATCAACCGATTGCCCAACCTCAATTGGAGTTACGTAGAAATTTTTCGGAATTTTCGTCATTGGGGCAACGTTGGTTAAATCAACCGGCTCAAACTTATTGTAGAAGTTAATTACCCGTGGCGTTAGGTCGTAGTTAAAGCCAACCGGTAACTTCAAGGTGTACGAGGCTTCCTCCGAATTGTAAATAAATGCTGGCGATTCAACGCCGTTAACCCGCATGGTTGCAACGTAACCCTCCTCGAGCTGCTTGCCCGTTTTTGTGTTTATTATTTTACCCGAAAGGGTAACCATGTTGGCGTCCTCACGCTCGGCAAAAACATTCTGGTTAACCACAGTAAACTCAACGTAACCCTTCAGGTCAACAATATTGTCGAGCGATCGGTGATTTTTGGCTGCAATGGTTAGGTTATGTTCTTGCCCAAAAGGCAAGTTAACGGTAAACTTTCCTGAAACAGGATCAATAGCTACTGAATCGGCGGGTTGCCCGTTAACCATTAGTTTTGGTTGTGCGTCGCCCAAAATTGGTGTAAACGATGTGTTATCGAGCGCAATTCCGTTAATCTGAACCCAGGGAACTGAGGTAACATTCAACGTAATGTTCTCCTCTTTAAATGAGTTAACCTCTGTAACATCAACCGTTACACCTTCTCCGGTAAAGTTTGGCACGTTGGGCGTAAAGGTGTATGCTTGCCCAAGCGGAAGTAACGCTTGGAATGCTGCGGAGAATTGATCGTATTTTACCGAGTCGGACACCTCGCCATTAATAAGAACTTTTGGCTGTTTCTCCATGGGAACAGGTAGGTTGGTGCGCGTGTCAACAAAACGTCCTTTTACCAGTACGAATGGAATTGCCGAGAAGTAGAGGTTAATCTTGGTTTCGGAGTACTCGCGAACGTTGGTTAAATCAATATCCGTGGAGATTCCGTTCCACTTTTCCATTATAGGTGTTAGCGTCCATGAGAAACCCAATGGAAGGATCGCTTCGTAGGAAGCGGATCCCTTGTCGACTGTCAAAGCAGTGAATTCTTCACCGTTCACTAAAATCTTGTAATCGTTATCATCCAGCATCAACGTTTGGTCGGCCTGGTTCAGTATTAACCCGGTAACACGTACGAATGGATTCTCCTCGTATATTTTCACCCGAAAAATGTCCGATTTCCCCAGCGAATTGGTAATTGAGGAGTAGTAGGCCCAGCTTCCCTTTGAATTTAGTTTGAAGTACGACTCCCAGTTCCGAGTATTAATTGTATCGGTTACCCTTTGGGGAGCGGACCACACTCTATAGGTATCATCGGTTCTGTCGGCATAAAAAATATCGAAGTTATCCCTTTTCTTTTCGTAGCTGGCAGAGAAGAACAACCTTTTTTTATCGGCAGAAAGGAACGGTGCTTCCACGCTTCTGGCTTGATTTGCCTTCTTGGGACCGCCTCTTATTACCTTGGGTTTTGAGTACACTCCATCGTCAACTCTTTTCGAAACAAAAGTTAGCAGTTTTGTTCCGTCGGCTTTCTTAGCATAGGAAATAAGAAGAATTTCCTCATCGGGGCTCATGTAAGCCGTTGCTACCTTCCCAATATTCTTTCGCTTTAGTCCTTTCACTTTTATGGGAACAGGAGCGCTCCAAATATTCTCCCCAAGTCTTTCAATAATTGAAAATCCTCGGGTAAGCCAGCGGGTTCCTTTCTCGTTAAATCGTCCAATAATTAAGTACGACTTGCCATCCTCAAGGGCAGAAAGTATTGCGTTGTACTTGCCAATATTCACCGAATTGGGGAGCCTCTCGGCATTACCCCAGGTGCCGTCGTCCTGCAATTTGGAGCACCAAATATCCTGGCTGTCATCTTTCCCAAACCGATTATCGGGATGGTTTACTCTGGTAAAAAACAACATTTTACCATCCATCGAAATAACCGGATTTATTTCAGAGTACTTTGAGTTTACGTTTGCCCCAAGGTTTTGAGGGGTGAACGATGTTTGTGCGTTCGTAACGAGAACATACATCGTTACTGTAAAAACTAGTAATAATGACTTTATATATTGCTTCATATCTTTTTTCAATTAGCGTTAGTTTCTTTATATTTCTAACGGTATGGCAGCCCTTGCTGAGTTTTAACCCTGCCAAAAACGAGATTCATCCCAAATCTAAAGTTCACGTTTGTAAAGGTTAGAACGTTGGTTTTGCTTGTTGGGAAGAAATAGTTGTCGGCCATCATGTAAATCTGAACAGGTCCGGGTTTCACAAGAAGTCCAAACCCAAAGTTTGAAGCGGTTCGCTGATTAAATGAGGCTGACAGCATCAGGTTGAAAGCCCTTCCTAAGCCCTGCGAAGCTCCCACGGTAAAAGCCGGGTAAACCTTACGGTTTACGGTAGTATAGAACTGGAAAGCCAAGTTTGTTCTCTTTGCCAGCTGGTAGTTTGCCCGAAGGTAGAATTTTGGCGAAAGCCAGGTTGTGTATGCTCCGGTAAACGTTTGGTCATCGAAATTATTAACAAACCCATCGAGCAAACTGTCAACATCCAAACTCCGGTTGTAAAGGTAGCCAGCCAAAGCATCGAGCCCCTCGAATGTGGCTTCGCCAGTTACATTGGCATGCCTGGTGCTATCGCTCCAGCTGATGAATCCCACATCGCTGAAGGAGAACGAAAAAGTTGTTCGCTGATCGAACTTATAGGCTACGCCTCCGCTCAAAGCAAAACCGGGGTTTCGAAAACGGGTAAAGTAATCAATCAGGTAATCGGTATTATCAAATTTATCTGTATTCAGTTCGGGCGAGAAAAAATCTGAGTCCTCTGTTGTAACAAAATCAAGGGGTGCACCAGCAGTATAGAGAGTTGCATCGGCATTAACGGTGTGAGCATACATATCGTCATCAATGCTAATCTTCAAACTTGTTGGTTTCATGTATGCGTTTGTCAACCCCTGAAGCAAGCTAAGCCTCCCTCCAATAATCCATTTATTCACCTCGGTTGATAGCCCAACTGTGTACTCACGGTAAATACTTGCGTTCAGACCAAGGGGCGTAAAATCTATTTGTTCGCCAACCATGGCGCCATTCCCCTCAACGGCAAGTGTCATAAGATCCTTTGGGTAAAAGAATGATACATCGTGGTTCTGGCGCGCAGCAAACCAAAAATCCCAGTTGTACACCTTAAGTCGAACGTGCAACAGCTCAATACCGGCATGGGCAAACAGCATATTCTGCTCCTTTAAAGCGTCGGGGATCAACTTCGGGTCAATAATTAGCGAATCGATTGCTGTATCCCAGTAAGAAATTGATTTGGGCACAAATCCGTTGTGAATTCCCTGAACGCTAATTGACGAGAGACCCGGGATTCCTATACTCAATGTATGTTCTGCTCTGGCAGTTGGGTTTAGGTAGGTCGACTGGAAAACGTCACCAAAAAAGGGTAACCCTAAATCGGATTGTGGCAGAGCCACAAAGCTGGCCAGAAGGATTGATATGGTTATTGTAATCTTTTTCACGGCACTAGTTTGAAAGGTCAATACTTAATGTTGCATAAACACTCATTTGTACTCCTATAGTGTTTGTTGTTAGTATTTTAACGCTCTGTCCATCGGTTCCTCCAGTATGTAACCTGTAAAAGAATACGATTGAGTTTGATGCGGATAGCTCCTCGTACCTAGTTTTTGTCATCTCAATGGTTGAATACTTTTCGGTTATCCCGCTGGCTTCTCCATTCGCATCAACTGGTGCACTATCGATGAACCAATCGTCCTCATCATCGCTAAAGAACTGGTCAACCATGTTCCCGTCGGCATCAAGAAACTCTGCCTGGAAAGCCATGTCGAAAGGAATTCCGTTGGAAAACTTGAACTTCACCATTACCTTGGGTTCCGAATCTCCTGTAGTTTCGCCTAGAAGATCCCCCAGCTCGGGCCAGCTAAAGTTTGCCAATGTATCGGATATAATGTGGGTTGTAATTCTTCCGTAAAGCGGAAGGGTAATGTCTGAAATAAAAGAAATGGAGCTATTGCTTTTAACAAAGTGTTCATGGTCATCGGCATTATCGCCAATGTTAAACAATGCATCAATGTCAAGAATACTGGGTGCTATCTCAAATGCATCGGTAATATTTGAATTTGTAGCATTCAGCAAGTAAGTAGATGACATACTCTCATCGGTAGTTGAGGTAATAGGATTCACTATGTTTAAGTCGGTAACGTTTAAGTCTCCTGCAGTGGGCACTCCACTGTTTGTAACCGGAACCACGTCGCCAATATTATTTATAAACTCAAACTCTGTGAACTGGAAAACCATTGGCACGCCAAAACTACTAACAGCAGTTAAGGCTAACGAAGGTTCTTCAAAATATTGGTCAGCAAGAAGGGTTGAGCTAAATACATTGATGTAATACTTTATGCTCTCATTGAGGAAAGAAGCATTAAAGCTACCAACTAGAAGTTCGTACTCAGGTTCAGTCACATCAATGTATACCTTAATGCTCCCCTCGGTACTGGGATTACCGCTGGAGGTAAGTGTTGCTTTCACTTCGTAGGTTAAAGTGTTGTAAGTATCATCATCAGAATTGTATAGATTCATTATATAGTTACTAAGCGCTCTGGTATCAGAGGTACTGCTCCCTTGTGTATTCAGGTTGAATGGCAGAACATACGTTGACCCAACAGTGTTCACAAGGGAAGTGATTCTTAGAGAACCCGAAACCTGGTGGTGAAAATCATTTTCAATTCTTACGCTTAGCGTTCCCCCGGAAAAACGAGCCTCCTTGAGTTCTGCACCGAACACTGCAACTGAACTTTCGGTAAACGTTTCGGTTACCTCCCCAACCTGAGAACCAACTGGGAAGTCAGGAGGTACTGGCAAACTCATATCCTGTGAATACGACAAGGGGGTGAATGTGAACAATTCACTAGCACTACTTAGCTGCATTGTATCGCGGAATGCCATGTAGAACATGGTGGTGCCAGGCAAAGTATCAACCAGTGTGTTTGCATCGCTTCGCTCAACCAGCTCCCGGAAAGTAATAGTAGAATTTATAACAGGCAGCACATACGAAGGGTTAATCGGTTCAATTTTAACTTTCTCAAAATCTTCCAGATAGCATCCGCTCATTATAACAGGCAGCAGAAGGTAAATCAGAAATTTTCCATTCTTCATATTTCTTATCATAAGTTGGTTTAAATGGCAATAATTGGCTGGTAAGTTAATAATTTATCGTTTCACAACAAATGCAATCAATAAAAAGTTAACAAACCGTATAAATACAAAAAAAGGGAAGCACTTATTTAGTCTTCCCTCTGTACAATTAATAAAATTCTTTAAAAGAACTTCGAACGCTTATCGTCAATGTTTGCATTGGTTTTTATTGCTTCGTAAGCTTCTCGTGAAGCTCTGTTTTGGAGGGTTGTGGAAAGCCGTTCTTTCTCTGCCAACATGTCACCTTCCTCTAAGTTGATGGCATCAACTGAAACAAGAATTACTCCCGAATTTCCAGCAATAGGTCCAACAAGTTTTCCCTCCTGTGCATTTGTAGCAGCACCAATTACTGCCGGCTCAAACCCTAACGATGAAACGGAGTACGATGAGAAGCTAACTCCTGCTGCATTCTGAACAGGAACGTTCAAGGAAGTTCCAACGTCCTGGAGGGTGCTAGTCTCTGCCATAGCATCTTTAATCTCTGCGGTAAGCATTTCTGCTTTCTTTTCACGAATAACCTTAGCTTTAACATCCTCCTTCACATTCTCTAGGGGTGCAATACCTTCCTCTTTCACGTTTGCCAGGGTGGCAACTACAAAGTTTTCTCCAAACTCAAACACTGGCGACACGCTGAATTTTTCAGAACGGTAGGCCCAACGTACAAGTTCTCTTGGGTTTTCTAATCCAGCAACCCGTTTGTCATTTTCTCGTAGGTTTGAAGCTAAACGTTTGGTTAACTTATTCTCTTGTAAAGCCTCGTTAAACATCTCGTAGGTATTGTTAACTCCTGCAAATTCACTCGCTTTTGAGTAAATTGCCTGGTAGGTTCGTGTGCTAGGTACAACCTTACGCTCAAGAATAGCAAGCTTAACTTTTCTTGAAGCATTTCCTTTATCAAGAACCTCGATTATGTGGTAACCATAACTGGTTTCTACCATACCAATATCCCCCTTCTTCCCCTTAAAACAAAAATCGTTGAAGGGCTTCATCATCATACCCTCGGGGAACCAACCCAAATCACCACCCTTATTAACAGTGCCTGGGTCGTTGGAGTAGTTACTTGCAACGCGAGCAAAGCTTCCTCCATTTTTAATTACTCTCAGCAAGCTGTCGGCCTTAAGTTTCACTGAATCTTTCTGTGCAGGTGTCATCCCGTTTGTCCCAAATAGTATATGTCGGGCTTTTACTGAGTCGGGGAGGCTGGCAACCTCAACTATGCGTGCAATTTTATATGATTCACCATCGAAGTACGGACCAAAAGTTTCGTTTTCTCCAGCCTTATCAGCCCAACCGTTTAACTCCTCATCGGGCATTTGCCCCATTTTTACATATTTGTCTTCAAATTTGGAGTCGGAGTTAAGGTTAATGAACTGTACTGGCTCTTTCGAGTTAGTAAACTCGTTTTTAATTTTTTGAATCCACTCCTCCGCAATTTTATTGTCGTCATCTGACGGGACAATTGGAAAAACTACATACTCCACATCGCGAAGCGAATTTTGCTGAAACTCCTGTGAATTATTATTGTAGTAATCCTTAATTTCACTTTCGGTTACTTGAACCAATGAATCATTAATGGAGGAGTAACGTTTCACGATGAAGCTGAAATCTACTTTTTTATTCCTGTTCTCTACGATGCTGTTTGCTTGCAAGTCGGTAATGTACATGCCCTTCTTAATGAGGTTACTGTACTTGGTGAACAACCTGTCCTTTTTAATTAACTTCTCAATATACAGCCAGAATTCTTTGCGTAATCCAGATGGATCGTTCTCAAAACTTTTCAGAAAGTTTATGATTGCTTCCCTGTTCACCTCACCGGTTTGAGGGTTCCCAAATTGTTGAATTATGATTGGGTGTAGGTTATTTCCTTGAACCATATCGAAAAGTTCGTCAGGAGTTATTGATAACCCTATCTTTTCGTAGTTCTTTTCAAGAACGTTCTCCTGTACTATTTCTTTCCAAATTTCTTCGCGAATACGCTCAGCTGTTTGCTCATCGATTGAACTTTGGCCTGAAAGAGCCTTGTTTAGCTCCATAACGTAATCTACCCTGTCCTGGTATACCTGGTAAGGGATTGATTTTCCTGAAATCTCTGCAATTTCAAATTGGTTTCTGTTAAAAAGAGAACCTCCTGACCCTAGGAAGTCGCTTAAAATGAATGAAAGCAGGGCAAGCCCAATAACTACTGCCACTAACGTACCAGCACGATTCCTTAATTTCTCTAGTGTAGCCATGTAACTTATAGGTTTAGTTCAATGTATATGTTTTATTTTGAAGGCACGAATATAGCTATTTTGTATTTTGGTTTTACCTAAACAGCAAAATTTTAGCATAATCTTTTAAGAAATTAGCCTTTTTTGCCAACCTCAGCGATTTGTGTTAGGTAAAACTTAGGAAAGAACTGAAAAATGTATCAGGTCGATACGGGTTCCATCCATCTTGGCAACTTTTATTCTGAAGTTACTTTGGGTAATAACCTCATGTAAATTAGGTATACTTTGGTGAACCGAGAGGACAAATCCGGCGAGGGTATCATACTCATCCGATTCTGGGATTCCAAACTTATACTTATCGTTAAGGTAGTCTACCTCGAGCCTGCCGGAAAGGATAAACTCATTCTCGCTCAGCTGCTTTTCAACCAAATCGCTCAAATCGTGCTCATCGTCAATCTCCCCGATAATTTCTTCAATAATATCCTCAATGGTAACCAAGCCAGCCGTACCACCAAACTCATCAACAACAATGGCTATGCTCTTGTGTTCTTTGATAAAACGTGTGAGGAGCTTATTGGCGCGCATGGTTTCAGGTACAAAATCAATTTTTATTAGTTTCGACTTTATACTTTGTGGCTTTTTGAACAAGTCCTTACTGTTTACGTATCCAATTATGTTGTCTACATTTTCCTGGTGAACAGGCAGGCGGGAGTAATTAGTTTCAATAAATTTTTCGAGAAGTTCTGGAATGGATGCATTCACTTCTATCGCTTCAATATCGGTTCGGGGAATCATACAGTCCCTCACTTTTATTTCACTAAAATCCAAAGCATTCTGGAAAAACTGAATATCCTTATCGTGTTTCTCTTCATCATCATCGGAGGTATTCACTTCTCCTACAAAATGGTCGAGATCGATTTTGCCAAAAATATACTTCTCCTCACCGTAGCTTACCCTCAGTCGCAAGATTCTTTTTATTATCCCCATCGAAATCCATGTAGCCATTTTACTGACTGGGTAAAAAACGATATAAAAGAGTAGCATGGGTAAGCTAAAAAAGTTAAGGAAACCGTTAGGGTGTAACCTAAACAGTGACTTGGGGAGAAATTCTGCAGTAATAAGAATAACGATTGTGGATATAAGGGTTTGGGTCAAAAGCAGCCCGAACTCGCCTAAAATATAGGGAGAAAGCCTTGGCTCGAGTAATCTGGCAATTTCAATACCATACACAACCAAAGCAATGTTGTTCCCAACAAGCATTGTGGCAATATACTGCCCTGGGTTTCTTGTGAAAATTTGAATTATTCTTGACGAGAAGGTTCCTTTTTTTCGGTTTAACTCAATTCGTAACTTATTGGCTGAAACAAACGCAATCTCCATGCCCGAAAAAAGGGCAGAGAATAGAATTGAGACACCTATTACCAAGAGGCTTGAATTCATTCTATTGCGCTTGGTTCTTTTCTAAGTGTTTGCGCCGGAACCTTCTTAGCGCAAACATTAACAAGGCTGCTAAAGAGAGCAGAAAGAACATGTAACTTTTAGAGAACCCTACTTCGAGGCCAGAGTATATGCCCAGGCCCATACATAAGGCTGAAAGCACAAGCCAAATAGCCTCCATTATTTTTGATGAGTTCAACATCTCTCTTCTTTGAGTTTTAAAGATAGAACATTTTTTTGGGAGAACGTAAAATTATATGTAGCAATTTACTGAGGGAAGCTAGCGAATATGAATGTTAATCATTTATATAGTACGAACCGGTTGGTTTAAGAATAATCCAGTCGGTAAACATCTCGTCCGATTCAAAACCTTCCCCGAAAGTAACCCCGTCCTCGGTAGTAATCTTCACCATATCATGGGAGTAAATGGTTTTCTTCTTCTCATCCCAAAATAGTTGCTCGGTATTTAATATTTCACCCTTTTTATTCATTGCAACCACGTTGTACCTTGCATTCCACAGCTCTTTCTCCTCATAGTAAATTGCATAGTTTGCGGTAAGTTGTGATTCTACTGCAAGAGAATCGTTGAAGTTAAACACCGTAATACCATCCGGGAACTCTGTGTATGGTTCTTCCGCGTTTGGGTAAGAGTTTGTGGTTGGGGCAATCACTTTAATTTTAAGTTTGCCCTGCTCGGTATATAAAATTTCTGAATTACGGGCGGTTAAATCGGGTGCATTCTCCTCATCTGTTAGTGATTTTATCGTTTCAAGATCAGTTTTACACGATACAATCAACAAAGTCCCCGCTATTGCGAGGACAATGTTTTGAAATATGCTTTTTTTCAGAGAAAAAAAAGGAGCTTTCACTTCAAATAAATTTAAGGCTTCGCTCTAACTACTGTTTGCTCACCAATCCAGCAGCCAACGGTATAGGTATCGCCTGGTTTAAGATCCTGAAAAAAGATATCGTTACTAGCAGGGAAATACTGTGAATAGGTTTCAATCAACTTGTTGCAATCATCGGCAAGGTTTGGATCAACCTGTTTTGCTTTGGCAAACTTATCAACTGCTGCCCAAAAAACGGTTTTCTTGGCAAAATCGTCGCCACAATTTTTCTCTCCAGCGTAAAGGTGCCCAATATGTATGTATGCATGCCCCAGCCCAGGGTTAATTTTAACTGCCTGAAGGGCAAGGCTTCGTGATTGCTCTGGGTTATTGAACTCCCTCCCAACAATTTGAGCATACTCAAGCAGGTAAACAGATTTTTTTACAGAATCGGCTTCCATACTGATGGCCTCCTTGTAGTAATTTTCTGCATTCTTAAATTCGCCCAAGTTGTTAAAGATCTTTGCTAAATCGTATGCCAACTCTGCAGATGGTTCATTCTCGAAAACAACCGCACCAGTTTTTCGGTACAGGGTCAGGTTACTACATTTATTTGCTTTCAGCAAACTAAACGTTTTTTTTGCCAGTTCAACATCCGTTGGGTTTGCGTTAACTCTCGACCCAAAAATTGCGTCTAGGTTTTCGCAGTTGGCAACTCCCATCACAGAGAAAAGGGCATCGATATTCTCTTTAACTTGTGAAACTACCTCATCACCTCCTGACGCAATTTGGACATCAAGATGATCTGCTAATAACGAGTATGTTTCAATAACCTTGTCGGCGGTTATCTTCTGATTATCATACATTTCCTTGGTAACAACCATAAATGTATACAAGGTTGATGAACTCGATTTATCCTTGTCAATATCTATTGATTCAGCCAAATACCCATACGCTTCCTCGTACCTGAGAGGATCGAAAGTATAGAGATCTGTTCCTTTCTGCCCAAGTAATGAACCCTTTTCATTATAATACTGAATCCGCATATCATAAACCAGAAGCAATGAATCCAGAAGTTCGGTTTTACGAGCAGGGTTTGTCTCCTTCTCAAACCAATCTTTAAGCATTTTTGCCCCGCGAATGTATGTATTTTTGGATGCTGCCGGGCAAATAGTTAGAACCTTTTGCCAATGCTTTTTTGCATCGGTGTAGTTCCCCTGACCGTAGTACTCACCATACAATGAGATGTTTATTGCACACTCCTTGCGGGTTTCCTCGTCAGGGCCATACTTTGGGTTGGTTAAGTATGCCTGTGCTAAACTGCTTAAACTGAGAGTAAGAAGCAGAGTAACTGATGCAATTGCCTTGTAAATAATTGTTTTCATTGCTCTGTATTTTTTGTTTTCAAAGTTAATTAAATTTCCTTTTAATGAACCAGTAGTCGTAAAATGTTACTCCAAGGGTAACTATTCCATAGTTTTCAAGGATCAACCCATCGTTGGTTGTGCCTCGTTTGCCTAATTCAAACGCAATATTGAACGAGGTGTTAGTACGCTTGAATGGTAAACCTACCCCAAAACTTATGCCATAATCCATTATGCTGTTCCCACGAAGTTTAAGGTACGAATCGTTTGCGTGGAAACCTACACGATAACTAATGCGCTTTGCGTAACTTTTCAAGTCGTTTCGATTTGGAGTATACTCCGCTCCAACCCGAATGGTTTGGCTGCGCTTGAGTGAATCGGACACATTAAGGAAAAGTGCTTTTGACCAATCTTGCGAGGAATAGTCCGCTCCAAACATCAACATATTTTTATACGACAGGGTGAACCCTCCGCTAATGTTGGCCGGAAAATCGATTGAACTATTCTCATCCTCGTGCTCATAAAATACTTCTGAGTATGCACCCTGTTCTAATGTCACTGTGGTTGCACGCTTGGCTCCTATTGCTGTTTCATTATCGAGAGTTGCCCCAAGCACAAGCCTAAAATCTTTATTGTTACCAAAATAACCTTCATACTGAGCACCAAAACTAAAGGCAATTCCTCTAACTACTATTCCATTTGTACTAAGCGTACTTAAGTATGAACTTGTTGAAGGGAATAGCACTTGAGTATTGTATTCTAACGACCCGAACAAATACGACATGTTAGCGCCAACTGAAAAACCTTTAAATGGTTCAAATGCCGATCCAATATAAGCTTGGGTTATTCCTCCCTCTCCTATATGGTAGTGCTTTATTGCTCCTATTGAGCTGAGTAAATATGGGTCGGTTTCGTAATACCTAACCCTGTACCCTACATGGCTATACGGCTGGATTCCAAGGCTAGCACCTATTTTCTTTGATACAGGGAATTGTATTGCTAAATGGTTAATGTTTGCCATTGTATTGTAGTTACTCTCACTTGCCGATGCGTAGTTTACACCACTAGCATCAATCCCAAAATCGAAGATAAAAGACATGGTGTCCTGCGCTGAATATGAGGCAGGATTTAGGTAGTTTATTTGTTTCCCACTCCTAATTCCCTGTGAAATGCCCCCCAACGAAATAGTATTGGCATAACCACGGGTTCGCACGTCCCCTATTCCATACCGCGAGTAGGGTGAGTAGGTAGTTAAACTTTGAGAGAATGAGGAAAGCGTTATAATCGTAAACGCAATGACTAAGGTTGCTTTTTTGTTGTTACGCATTATAGTTTAAAATTCGGTTTAAACCTAATATCACGATATTAGGGTGCACAAAGATGCTATTTTTTAATTTTTTTTCAAAAAAAATTGAATCACCTCCGGTGAAAACCACTACCAAATCGGGGTGCTGATGTTTTAACGCTGATATGTATCCGTCAACCTCATTCACAACACCATTGAGGACTCCCGCAAGAATTGAATCGACTGTTGAATCGCCAATTAATTTATATTCTTCGTTAAATGGAACTTCTGGTAATTTTGATGTAAAATGTGCTAACGATTTAAATCTTAACGTTATTCCGGGTGAAATGGCTCCACCCATGTACTCTCCTTTGCTAGTGATAAAATCGTAGGTGATAGCCGTTCCGCAATCGACACAAAGTGCATTAACACTGGGATACAAATGGCTAACTCCAACTGCTGCTGCTAACCTGTCGACACCAAGGGAGTGAGGTGTTGTATAACAGTTTTTTATGGGAACAGGAGTATGGGGATTGAAAAACAAAACGGGAATTTTATTTCTCAATTTTTTTAAGATCTCATCGTTACACACGCCCACAACTGACACTATTGACTTCTTTACATTGTACCTATCAACAATTTCCTCAACCGTTGCCCAATTAAAATTGTCATACCGCTCAATTAGCACAATGTCTTCATTATCAACCAGAGCCAATTTTGTAAGCGTATTTCCTATGTCAATTATCAGATTCAAAATTCTTTACTATTAACAGTTAGTAAGCACGATACTTTTTAACGAGATGAAACCGTTAAATGTTGTAGTACCGTGATGGCATTATCTACATTTTCAACATTTTTAGCTGTTAACGATAACCTATCGTTGGTTTCCTTCAACTGAAAAATATGCTGATTCGATTGAATGGACATTATGATTGACGAAAAAACATTGGAACGGTAGAATGGCGATAGCTGGTTTGATATGAAGTAAGCAATAAGTATTCCGTTTTTAAGCACAATCTTCTCAATACCAACAGAAATGGCCCTCCATTTTAACGTTACAACGTTAAGGAGTTCCTCCACTTGAGAAGGAATTGCTCCAAAACGATCCGTTAACTTTTGGCGGAACTTTTCAAGCTCTTCGGTATTGGAAATCAAATCGATTTCACGGTAAAGCCGCATCCTTTCGGGAATGCTACTAATATACGAATCGGGAAGCAGCAACTCCAAATCGGTTTCAATGTGGCAGTCGTTTCCGCTTGAATCCCAACCATCCTTAGTTTCCTTCGCCTCATCGGCGAAAAGTTCGCTGAACTCCTCGTGTTTTAGCTCCTGTATGGCCTCATCGAGTATTTTGTGGTACGTTTCGAACCCAATTTCGTTTATAAAACCGCTCTGCTCGGCTCCGAGCATATTTCCGGCTCCTCGAATGTCCAAATCCTGCATGGCAATGCTAAATCCGCTGCCCAGCTCCGAAAACTCCTCGAGCGCCTTCAGCCTTCTGCGCGCCTCGCTTGTTAAGGTTTCAAGCGGTGGTGCAAGCAGGTAGCAAAACGCCTTCTTGTTCGAACGGCCTACCCTTCCACGAAGCTGATGCAAATCGCTTAACCCAAACATTTGGGCATTATTAACAATTATTGTATTGGCGTTGGGAATGTCGAGCCCCGACTCGATAATGGTTGTAGAGATAAGCACATCGTAATCGCCACAAATGAAATCGAGCATGGTTTTCTCAAGCTTCGCAGGCTCCATTTGTCCATGCGCAACCACTGAGGTTACGTTTGGGCATACCTTCAGCAGCATTTGCTGAACCTCAGCAATGTTCTGTACGCGGTTGTGTACAAAGAACACCTGCCCTCCCCGGCTCACCTCGTACTCAATGGCCTCCTTAATTATTGCGGTGTTGAATGTGTGCAGCTCAGTAGCAATTGGATGCCGGTTGGGTGGCGGAGTGTTTATAATCGACAGGTCGCGGGCGCCCATTAGCGAGAACTGCAGGGTTCGTGGAATTGGCGTTGCGGTTAGGGTTAACGTATCAACATTTACCCGTATTCGTTTTAGCTTCTCCTTGGCGGCTACGCCAAATTTCTGCTCCTCATCAACAATCATCAGTCCCAAATCCTTGAATTTCACAGCGCTACCAAGTAAGGCATGCGTGCCAATAATTATGTCAACCTTCCCCTCAGCTAACCGAGCAAGGGTTTCCTTCTGCTGCTTTGCCGATTTCATTCGGCTAACATAATCAACCGTGCAAGGAAAGCTGGAGAGACGTTGCTTAAAAGTTTGGAAATGCTGCAGGGCAAGGATTGTGGTTGGCACCAGAACCGCAACCTGCTTACTATCGGCAACCGCCTTGAAAGCTGCCCTCACGGCCACCTCGGTTTTCCCGAAACCTACATCGCCGCAAACAAGCCTGTCCATCGGAATTCCCGATTGCATATCATCCTTAACCGCAACAGTGGCCTTCTCCTGGTCGGGCGTATCCTCGTATATAAAACTGGCTTCGAGCTCCTCCTGCAGGTACGTATCGGGTGAAAACGAAAAACCCTTCTCGGCCTTCCGCTTTGCGTACAAAGCGATTAGCTCCTTGGCAATATCCTTAACCTTTTTCTTTGTATTCTGCTTGAGTCGTTGCCACGCTCCCGAACCCAGCTTGTAAACTTTGGGTGCCTCGGCATCCTTGCCTCTGTACTTTGAAATTCGGTGAAGGTTATGGATACTTACCAGCAACGTATCGTTATCCTTATAAATTAAGCGAACAGCTTCCTGCACCTTGCCGTTCACCTCAGTTTTTACCAACCCACCAAAGGTTCCGATTCCGTGGTCGATATGCACAACGAAGTCGCCAACCTGCAAACTCATTAGCTCCTGAAGTGATAGCGAGTTGGTTTTGCTCAGCTCGTGTTTGAGTTTATACTTGTGGTACCGCTCAAAAATTTGATGGTCAGTGTATAAGCTAATCATCAAATCATGGTCAATAAACCCCTCGTGCAACGAAATCTCCACTGGAGTAAATGTTGCTTGCCGGTTAACTGACTCAAAAATATTCTCAAGGCGCTGATGTTGAGCAGGATTTGGTGCCAGAATATATGTTCTGTATCCCTTATCGGCATTTTCAACTAGGTTCTCGGCCAGCAACTCGAAGTTCTTGCTGAATGAAGGCTGAGGAGAAGTGTTAAAATTAATAGCTAACGATGATTTCAGCTGCTGCTTAATGCCGAACTCAACCACTGGAAAATTCTGTGCGCTACGAAAAAAATCAGCACCGGAGGCAAAATCCAACGATTCCACGGAACCTTCCTGTTCAGAAGCAAACGCTTGAATTTCATTCATCCGCGAAATAACTATCTCCAAATCGTTAATCCAAACTATGGTTTGGGGAGGAAGGCTTTCGGTTAGCAGGCATCGGTTCTGGGATGTGAAATCGGTATTAAGGTTCGGTGTGATTGTTATATTTGAACGCATGCCCTTCGAAAGCTGGTCGTCAACATCGAATGAACGGATGGATTCTACCTCATCGCCAAAAAAATCAATGCGGAAAGGATCGGCCGATGCGAAGGAAAAAATATCGATAATGCTTCCCCTCTGCGAGAACTGGCCCGGCTCGTATACGAATTCGGTTTTTGTAAAACCGTACTCGTAAAGAACCTCAATAAGAAACTCGGTGGATATTTTTTCACCAACACTCAACCCAAGGGTATTCTGCTCAATTTCAGCGTTCGTTACAACCTTTTCCGACAGTGCATCGGGGTACGAAACAATAACGGCAGGTACTCCATTGGGCTTGCTGATTGACGAAAGGCTATTGAGCACATCGGTTCGCTGAATGGTTGCCTCCGGCAAAATTTGCTTATACTGTACCGAACGCTTATACGACGAAGGGAAAAAGAATAGCTTATCGGATTCTAGGAACTGTGCCAAATCGTTGTAAAAGAAGGCTGCTTCCTCCTTGTCGTTCATCACAATAAGGGATGTAGCCCCATTTCTCAGAAATGCAGCAGCAACTACAAATGCCCTCGACGAACCGGCAAGCCCCTTCAATCGGATACGTGCCAAACTCTCTGTGTTCAGATTCTCACAAAGAAGTTCAACCTCTTGCTTTTGAAGGAATTTTGAAAAAAAATCGGTTTGGGCTGCAAGCATCGTTAGTAAATCGGTACAAAGTAGTTCACAAAGTTATAACGATTTGGCTAACGAAATAGAATAAGTACCCATTCAAAGGTTAAAATATCTAAAAACTACAAAAAGGTGGCTAAAAGTTTATTTTTATAAATTGATTTTTACATTTGTACACACCAATGTATCCACCAACAAGCCACAACCATGGATAGTAGTAACCATAAATTTATTGATGTTGAAAAAGTTATAGCGAGCAAAAGTCCACGCCTGCTAAAAATGTTGCCAAAGTTTATTATTCGATACCTAAAACGTATAATTCACGAAGATGAGATAAACAATGCTCTGGCAATTCATGGGCACAAAAAGGGCGTTGAGTTTGTTGACTCAATACTTAACATGCTTCAAGCAACATACTCCGTTGAGGGTATTGAGAATATTTCGGAAGGTGAGCGCTACCTGTTTGCTTCGAATCATCCGCTGGGTGGTTTAGACGGTTTGATCCTTATCCACCTACTTGGGAAAAAATTCCCCTCGGTGAAATTTCCCGTTAACGATTTGCTGATGAACCTTCCTCAGTTCGATGAGGTTTTCATTCCGGTAAACAAGCATGGTAGCCAATCGATGGATAGTGCACGGAAAATTGAGGAAGCCTACACCTCCGATACTCAAATACTGTATTTCCCCGCAGGACTCTGCTCACGGAAGCAGAAAGGGAAAATTGAAGACCTTGAATGGAAAAAGAATTTCATTTCCAAAGCCGTGAAGCATAAAAGGCACATTGTTCCTATATTTTTCAGCGGGAAAAACTCAAAATTCTTTTACAACCTAGCTCGGCTTAGGTCACTTATCGGACTAAAGGCAAATATTGAGATGCTATACCTAGTTGACGAAATGTTTAAACAGAAAGGACAAAAAATTGTTGTTACCATTGGCAAACCAATTTCATACGACACCTTTGATAACTCCCGAAGCCCAAAAGATTGGGCCAAATTCGTAAAAGGGAAAGTTTACCAAATGGCAAAAAAATGAAATTGGGGAATAACAACGGGAGGCTAAAAGAGCTATTTTTGAAAAAATTTTACAATGGAACAAATAATTGAACCGGTAAGCAAAGAGCTGCTCGAGAGTGAATTAACTCCAGAAAAGTTTGTGCGGGAAACCAACAATGGTGGAAATATCCTTTATATAATTACTGCCCACGACTCGCCCAACATTATGCGGGAAATTGGACGTTTGCGTGAACTCAGCTTCCGCAGCGCAGGCGGCGGTACCGGAAAAGAGATTGATATAGACAAGTACGACACCTCCGAGAATCCCTACAAACAGCTTATTGTCTGGGATCCAAAGGATAAGGAGATTTTGGGTGGCTACCGTTTCCACATTATCGACCCTGCCAAGGGCGAGGAGATGCACCTTTCAACCACTGCCCTTTTCAACTTCTCCGACACGTTTAAGAAAGAGTACCTTCCATACCTTATTGAATTGGGACGTTCATTCGTTCAACCTCGTTACCAATCGGCTCAGCGCCGTGAAAAGGGGCTGTATGCCCTCGACAATTTGTGGGACGGACTTGGTGCCCTGGTTGTGCGTTATCCCGGAATAAAATACTTTTTTGGAAAAGTAACCATGTACCGCAGCTACAACCAGAATGCACGCGATCTGCTGCTTTACTTTCTTGAGAAATATTTCCCAGATACCGAGAAACTTGTTACCCCTATCAACCCAATGATAATTGAGTACGATAAGGAAAAAATGCAATCAATTTTTACAGGAAAAGATTACAAGGAGGATTACAAAATTCTTTCCAAAGAAATTAGGGCACTAGGTGAAAATATTCCGCCGCTTATTAACTCGTACATGAATATCAGCCCATCAATGAAAGTTTTTGGAACTATTGTTAACCCATACTTTGGCGATGTGGAAGAAACCGGAATTATGATTACCATTTCCGATATTTACTATAACAAGGTTGACCGCCATATTTTTTCGTTTTTTAAGAAACGATTCAAGCACGCACAGTAAAGAAAAGGCTCGCAAAATGCGAGCCTTTTTAGTGATTTGAAATCAATGCTATTCTTTAGTGGCCTCCTCAAAAACTTTCTCGAATTCCTCCTTGCGCTTATCAAGCGTTTCCCTACCTTCGCACGAGCTACGCTTCTCGGAGTACTCCTGCTCGCGTTTCTGGTAATCGACCAAATCCTTTCCCTTTAACACACCCTTGCTTTTTGCTTTTAGCAAGGTGTAGGAGTAGCTATCGAGAAGTTCGCAGGCACGGTCGAGATTCACTGACTTGTGGAAGTAAATATCGATGAGGTTAATAATTGCATCGAGGCGCATTTCGGCATACTTGCGTACCTCAACACCTTCGGGAATATTGTTCAACACAACCTCGAAGCTCTGCGCTGATTCCTTATACTCACCCTTTCGTAGCTTCCTTTCACCATTGGCGAATGCCAACTCTGCTGCCCGGGCTGTTTCCTTAATTTGTGCAAAAGTTGCAATTGGAAAAATGGTTGAAAGAGCCAGTAATCCAAGAATTATTCTTTTCATTGGTTTCATTTTTTATGGTTAGCTAATCGTTTTCTCAAATATAGTCTTATTGGAAACAAGTTTAGTGCCAAGTTATAAAAATTGTAACACCACTTGGGAAAAAAGAGTGTATCATACTGAAATCTAGTATGCCCGTTGGTTTCTCCCTTCAATAAAGTTAATAAACGATGTGTTAACCACTTTGTTCCCTCCAGGAGTTGGGTAGTTACCGGTAAAGTACCAGTCGCCCTTGTCGTTGGGGCAAGAAGCGTGAAGGTTCTCGATGGTTTGGAAAACTATTCGAACCTCTGCCTTCATTCCATGGGGTGTTAGTAGCTCGGCTATCTTGTCGGAAATTTGATCGGGGGTAAATGGCTTGTAGATATCTCTAACGTAGTTTATCATCTCCTCCTTTGGTAAATTCTGCTGCGCTTTACACTTTCGGTACACGTTGTTAATCACGCTTTCTTGCCCAGTTTCTTTTAGCAGCGCAATGGCTGCACGGAAAGCAACAAAATCGCCCAGCTTAGCCATGTCGATTCCGTAGCAGTCGGGGTAACGAATTTGTGGCGACGATGAAACTACAACAATTCGCTTGGGGTTTAGCCTGTCGAGGATTCGCAGAATGCTTTCGCGCAGGGTTGTTCCCCGCACAATGGAATCGTCAATTACCACGAGGTTATCCTCATTCTCACGGATTGTTCCGTAGGTAATATCGTACACGTGGCCCACGAGATCGTCACGTCCTTTATCCTGAGTAATAAAGGTTCGGAGCTTAACGTCCTTCACCGCAATTTTTTCTACCCGGGGTCGTGAAGCGATTATGCTTTCAATGTCGGTTTCAGTTAAGGATCCGTTCTTAGTTTTAATTAGCGCTGACTTCTCCTTCAGCATGTAGTCCTCAATCCCCTTTAGCATTCCGTAGAACGCAACCTCTGCTGTGTTTGGGATGAAAGAGAAAACGGTATTCGCCAGATCGAAATCGATCGATTTCAGAATCTGCGGTGTAAGAAGTTCGCCCAGGTGAATACGTTCGCGGTAAATATCGCGATCGGTTCCACGAGAAAAGTAAATTCTTTCGAAGCTACACGAGCTTCTGGCTTGGGGAACTCGTACCTCCTCCATGCTAACATCGCCGTTGCGCTTTACAATAAGCGCGTAACCTGGAGTTACCTCCTTCACTTCATCGGTGCTAACATTTAAAACGGTTTGTATAACAGGGCGCTCCGATGCCACAACAACCACCTCGTCATCGGCATAGTAGAATGCCGGGCGGATGCCCCAAGGGTCGCGGTACACGAATGCATCACCGTGACCAACCATTCCAGCCATGGCGTAACCACCGTCGAAATCCTTGCTGGCTACCTCAAGAATTTTTTTCAAATCGATGCTATCGGCAATAAGCGTGCTAATGGCTTTGTTGTCGTGCCCCTCATTCTTATACTGACGGAAAAGTCGCTGGTTCTCCTCATCGAGGAAGTGCCCAAACTTCTCGAGAACGGTAACCGTATCGGAAAAATCCTTGGGGTGCTGCCCTAACTCGATTAACTTCCGGAAAAGCTCGTCGACATTGGTAAGGTTGAAGTTCCCTGCCATTACGAGGGTTCGCGACTTCCAGTTGTTCTCCCGCATAACAGGGTGAACGTACTCAATGGAGTTGTTTCCGAAAGTTCCGTAGCGCAGATGCCCTAGGTAAAGGTTTGCCGCAAACGGCAAGTTTTCACGAGCCCATGCCGGATCGTTCACCTGTTCTCTGGTTGCAAATTCGGATGAGAACCCATTGTAAATCGATTCAAACACATCACGTATGGACGAATCGGAGTTACTGCGTACACGATCGATATACCGTTTACCTGGTGCCAAATTGAGCTTAATGCTGGCAACACCGGCTCCATCCTGCCCACGGTTGTGCTGCTTCTCCATTAGAAGATACAACTTCTGCAAACCCCACATCCAGGAACCGTACTTCAAATGGTAGTGCTCAAGCGGCTTTAGGAGCCTTATCAGGGCAATTCCACACTCATGCTTTACTTCATCAATCATACTGACTAACAGTGTTTTGTGCAAATAAAAAAGGGTACTCAGCGAAGCCAAATACCCTTAACGTATTTTGATATTACCTTTTTTACAATTTGGGACCTAACAATTTTCATTAGCATAATCTCAGCATCTATTCAAGTGGCGGAAAATTTATCCATTCTGGGACTATAAATGCTTTTGGATACTTCCCCTGAAGTGATTTGTGTAACTTCAGCGCTTCGTCGCGGGTTCTAAAATCGCCCACTGAAACTTTATAGTATGGGCTATCAAAACTTCGGTAAACTGCAATCCCCGGATGATTCTCCATAAACTCCATCATCACCTCCTCGGACTCGCTACGTGCACGCTGGCCCAAATCGAAGTAGAGCCGTATTCTGTAGCCCTGCATGCCAGGATTTGAGGCATTCTCAAGGTAATAGGCATTGAAGAGTTTTGTGATGCCTTCACTCTGGTAGATATTTACTTTTGCCCCGTTGGGAGAATATGATTGCAGATTGTAAAAAATGCCGTACTCCTCTTGTGCTCCAACTGCCAACGAAAACATTGAAAGTGCAAGAAAAAAGAATATATTTTTGGCTGGAAACGACATTTGGCTGAATTTTAAGAGCACAAATTTACAACTTTTTTATTCTAATTTCAAACTCATCAGGAATCCATAGGAGCAACAGGTAACGCTAAAGAACCGAAGCTACAACGTATTGGCTAGCTCTTTGAACGATTGGCGTTGAACGCTAAGTTTTTTTCGGACTGGGAATGAGCGACCTTTAATGTATCCCTCCACCTCGATTTTATCGAGCAAATCGTCAACTCCTCCCGTTGCCAGCCTAAAGGCATCGGCTAGCGTACGCAACTCAATTTCAACGGGAACTGTGTAGGTTTGCTTGGTTTGCGGCTGCAACTTAATATTTTCAGACATTCTAAAAACTCCTAGCTCTCGCTCCTTCAGCCACGCTTTAAATTCAATTTTAGTTATGGTAATCTTTCGCTTATTCGGGTTGTCAACTTCCACATCGAGATTAAGCAGCACGATGTTTTTTTTAATTCCTCGTAGCTGAACCTTCCCGATGCTACTTATGCTTATATCGCTTACTTTCCCACAACTTGTAAAAAGCACTACAAGCACAAAAAGAGCGAAAAATTTTACGTTTTTACTATTCATCACACCAAAAACTATCTTCCACACAACACGTTTCTCTTTTATCGATTACACAAATAATGCCATAAACCTTTATAGTTTATGGCGAAGAAGTTAAGAATTATTAATTTTTTGCTTTAGCTGTTCTCCTCCATAGCATTGGCCAGCTCATCGGTCATCTCGATGTTGTGGTAAACGTTCTGCACATCATCATTATCCTCAAAATCATCAATTAACCTTAAAACCTTTAGGGCAGAGTTAACTTCCAGGTTCTTATAATCGTTTGGGATACGTTGCAAGCTAGAGTTCTCGGGTTCAATGTTCATTTCTTCCAGCTTCTTCTGCATTCTTCCAAAATCCTCCATTGCGGTATACACAACAAAGCTATCGTCGTTAACCTCAATTTCTTCGGCTCCAGCATCGATAAGTTCCAGCTCCAGCTCGTCCTGCTCAATATCGACTTTTGGGAGAGTGAACACTCCTTTCCTGTCGAACAGGAAGCTCAAAGAGCCGTTGGTGCCAAGGCTTCCACCGCGTTTTGTGAAGATTGAACGAATGAAGCTAACTGTACGGTTGTTGTTGTCGGTTAAGCACTCGATAAAAATGCCTACACCATCGGGTCCGTAGCCCTCAAAAGTTAATTCATGCAAATTATCCCCCTCACTTTCGGCCTTGTTTATTGCACGAAGCAAAGTATCCTTGGGCATATTTGCTCCTTTTGCGTTGCTAATGGCAGTACGCAAGCGGGCATTCCCTTCCGGGTCGGAGCCACCCTCCTTTACAGCAACAGTAATTTCTTTAATGATACGACTGAAGATTTTCGAACGCTTTGCGTCGAGAGCTCCCTTTTTGCGCTTAATGGTTGACCATTTATTGTGTCCTGACATAGTGTTGAGAGTATTTATATTTTTCAAATTCACATTAATGCGTTGCAAATTTAGCCAATTTTTGCAGAAATTCTACATTACTAAAACTAACCTATCCCATACTGCTCGAAAAGTTTGAAGAGCGAATCCTTTTTCCGGAACGAAACGGGAACCGTGGAACCATCCTTTAGGATAAGCATCCCACCCTCCGATTTATGGTACCTGTTAATGTATGTAACGTTAACTATATGGCTTTGGTGACACCTGAAGAAACCAAGATTTAATAGAGCCTCCTCGAAATGTTTGATATTTTGGGAAACAGTGACCCTTTTGCCACTTTGTAGTAAAAAATGGGAGTAAGCACCATCGGATTCTATTCTTACTACCTCCGATGTATTTATAAGATGAATATCGTCACTGGTGCGCAGCACGATTCGTTTTTCGAGTTTGGAGTTACTGGAAATGTTGTGTAGAAGTGTCATTAGCTCCAGCTGGTTCCCCTTATCTCCAATATCTTTTCTTGCTTTACTTACTGCATCTCGAAATTCAATGGGATTAATTGGTTTTAGTATATAATCAACGGCACTGAATCTAAAAGCCTGAACGGCAAACTGATCAAAAGCAGTAATGAAGATTACCCTAAAAAATGGACTCTCAAATGATTTTACCACATCGAAGCCTGTTCCGTCGGTTAATTCAATATCAAGGAGCACTAAATCGGGTTTAAGGCTGCTAATGCTGGCCACCGAGTCCTTTACCGAATGCGCAAATCCTAGTAACTCTATGGTAGGGAAAAATTCATTCAGGTAGGTGCAAATTATTTCAATAGTTGCAGGTTCATCATCAACAATAAACACTTTCATGGCAATGTGAGTGGTTTTGGCTATTTGTACTCATTATCGTTAAAAAGTAACGGAAGGGTAATAAGGATGCTTGTGCCCTTCTCGTTACTGGGTATATCTTCGTACTCGACCATAGCTTTTGTTTTGAACCTTTTATTAAGAAGGTCTAACCTTTCTCGAGTAATTTGCGTAGCAACCGACTTATGCGTTCCCTCTTTTCTTGTTGGTGTAGAACTAATTCCCACGCCATTGTCTTTCACCCTACAGCAGAGTTGCCCATTATCCTCAATGAAGTTAACCTGTAGCAACCCTCCAGTTGAATCCTTCGCAAAACCATGAATTATGGCATTTTCAACAAAAGGTTGAATGATTAGAGGGGGGACTAAAATATCTGCTGGGTCGTCGTTTAAATTTATGTTTAGGGTATGGGTGAATAGATTCGGGAACCTTTTCTTCTGAAGATCCAGAAATAGGTTTATGGCCTCAATTTCTTTCTCAAGTGAAACCAAATTGTTTCGGGAACTATCAAGAATAAACCTGATGAAATTTGAGAAATTTGCTACCTGGGTTGCCGCCTCCATTTTTTCAGAACGTAGTATAAGATTCTGAATTGTTGAAAGGGAGTTGAACAGAAAGTGAGGGTTCATTTGAGAGCGTAAGAGCTTGTGTTCAAGCAGCAGCTGCTTCCGTTTCGCCTCCTGTTTGCTGCTCCAAATCCAAGTTGCTCCAAGCAAAACTAGCAGCACTAAAAGCACAGAAACTGAAGTTAGCATTATGGTTTTCAGTCTATTCTTGTTTTCGAGCACTTCCGACTGGCTCTCCAGGTACCTAATCTCCTCATTCTTCTTCTCGTCCTGAAAAACTGCTTCGAGACGAGAAATTTCTTTCTGCTTATCGATTGACATGATGCTATCGTTAATAATCATGTACTGCTGGTGGTTCTTGAAAGCTTCCTTGTAGTTACCAAGCTCCGAATACGCTTTGGAAAGATGTTTGTACGCGTAACGTTGATTAACAAGAGCCTCGGATTTAACTGCCTCGGCAAGTTGAAGCTTGGCGTATGTTATTGCTTCAGTAAAGTTATTTGTGGCCATGGCTAAATCTGCAAGGTTTCCATAAACCAATGCTAAACCCTGCCGGTTTCCAACCTTCCTCAAATTATTAATTGCATTAATAAAATGCCTTTGAGCAACCTCAAAGTTTCCCAACCTTTTTTCTAGTACGCCAAGGTTGGAGTTAATAAGCCCAATATTAGCATAAAGTTTATTTTCAATACAAAAATTGAGTGCGGCGTGGTAAAATGGCCTGGCTTCATCGAACCGTCCCGAAGAGTTCAAGAGGTTTGCTAATGTAATACTTGAAATTGCGATGCCCCTGTTGTTCCCATTTTTTTTGTGTAGCTCTAACGCTTTTTGCACGTACTCGTATGCTTTATCAACATCACCAAGCTCTTGGTAGATGTTCCCTGTATTTGTGTAAAATATTGCAACACTCACCGAATCGCCACTTGCACAAGCGATACTTTGAGCCCGCTGGTAGGTTTCAAGCGCCTCCTTGTACAATCCCTTCTTTTTTTGAGCAACTCCTAAAGAGTTTAAAATTAGAACAACATCTTTTGAAAACGAAGAGGGATTTAGTTCTTTGTAACCCTGGGTAATGTTAATGGCAACATTAAGCTCATTTATGGCTTTCTCAGATTCACCAGCATTTGTATAGAACACCCCCAGCCCCCTATGAGCTAGTGCCGCTTGTTGCTGCAACCACAAGGGCAAATCCTTTGATAATTTAATATTTATCAAATACTCTTCGTAATACTTAAGGGCACCGTTAAATAAGCCACAGGCTGAATCGGGATTAACCTCAATAAGCTGCTCCCCTCTTTTTACCATCGATTCAACTTTGGTTGAATCCGAATTGGCTACAGCAACTGTTTGTTCATTTGCTGGTTTACAGGAAAACTGAAAAGTAAGCACCAGAATAAGCACCCCAATTAGCACTTCGTTAGCACGTAGGGCTTGTTGTATTTTCATATTGTAAAAATATACAATTTTTCTATAATCTATTTGATTATTAGTCTGCTTTGTTGTAAATTGTACATATTATTTATCCCATTTTTTTGCTTTTTTCTTGTTTTTCTTATGCCTTTCGCCTTTACTGCCTTTCGCCTTTACGAATTTCGATTTGTTAAATACGCTTTTAAATAATTAGCAGACGGTTGTTAATTAGACATGCAGCCTAAATTTCAACCTCATAACTTTGTATATAGAGAGGTGTGCTATTAAAAAAACCTCGTAAAAAAACAGTTGTTTTTAAAAGTTTACTGTATAACAAACCCGAACTTAACCTAAAAAAAACCAAACCCTATGAAAAAGTTTTGCAAAATTCTACTGGCACTTACAGCATCGCTGCTCTTTTTTGTAAGCTGCGAGGAGGAGCCCATTGCTTCTTTCACAGTATCATCAACTCTGGTTGGTACAAACCAAAACGTTACCTTCACAAACACATCAACTGATGCGGATCACTTTGAATGGTACTTTGGGGATGGCACATCGTCAACCGACGAAAACCCTACCCACAGCTACAGCCAGCAGGGAAACTATATAGTTACACTAGTAGCATACTCAAAATCGGGGCGTAAACTCGACGATGCCTACCAGGCATATGTTTGGGTGTTAGACCCTTACGAAGTAACGTTCCACAACCCAACCTACACCCCTATTACTATCACAGTAACAAACTATGGAACCCAAACAATTCC
Source organism: Tenuifilaceae bacterium (assembly GCA_035380045.1). Lineage (GTDB taxonomy): Bacteria > Bacteroidota > Bacteroidia > Bacteroidales > Tenuifilaceae > DAOSWM01. The sequence goes on from DAOSWM010000009.1 coordinate 55,704, forward strand.
AGTTGATGGGAATGTAACATTCCTGGTTTATACATCAACGCCCAGCTTTACTGCCACAACCTATGAAACATTTTCAAATGGAGATCCTCTCGGATCAACAATTAGCTGGCAAGGCACCCTTGAGCTAACAAGCTCAACATCTACCTGGAATCTCAATGTAGGGACTTCCTTTTTCTACTTTTTCTTAAGAAATTATAGCGGATACTACCTAGGACCTATCTATGTAAACTACGGGAACAGCAACCAGTATCTTATTAATGCTTCAATCCCAACAAACTATAGCACCCAGTTTAAGCTAGGATACCATTATGCCCGTTCCGATAATCAAATTCGCTTATACATTAACTCAACATCCTACTACTATAGTTTTATTGCTGGGGATAACTTTTATTATCCAAACGTACAAAACCAAGCAATAACCTTCACAGTGTATAGTGGAAAAGCAAACGAAACTACTTTAGACACAACTCCTGTTGAGTTTAGCCTTGACCCAACGAAAGAGGTTCAAACCATTTCAACAACAAAAGAAACCTTTGAAAAAGTTCCAGGATCACACGATTTATTCCCTACAAACCAGCAATCCAATTAAATTAATCTTAAACCAGAATACTATGCAACCAAAATATAAACTTCTGATGCTTGCCTGCCTGCTCATTACTTTCAACAGCAACCTTAAGGCACAATTCGAAAACAAGGTAACCTTCAACTTCTCTCTTGGAGCCATTCAGCCCATAGGTATACAGGAGTACATATACCAAAGCGATAATTTGCACTACGAAAACACGTTCCTCATGCCTTACCTTTTTTCAAACTATAAGCAAGGATTTACCTTCACAGGAAGCGCACAATTCAACATAAACAGATTTTTCTCTGTTGGTACCGGTATTGGAGTCGAAAGGATTGGCAACTGGGAGTACACCGAAGCATACACTTGGAACGATGAAAGGAAAGAGAGAGATTTCCTTTCGTGGACAATTACCAGCGGTGAAACCTTGCTCGACAAGGGTACCAACGAGTTAAACCTCTACAATTTAAGCATTGGAGTGTTCCCCAGAATTAACCTTGCCTACGGCAAGAAGGTTAACCCCTATATTTTCACCGAAATAACCTTCAATTACACCGACATTAACTATGTGAACAACCAAAGAATATCGTGGATTGACTTAGGAGGAACCGAGGAGGACTACGACGAATGGTACAGCAGTTTAACTACTCCAGCAGCATTTAAAAACACCCCTCAAAGTAGCTTTGGGGTTGGTTTGTATCCAGGGTTAGGAATCGATTTTAACATTTCCCAAAACCTGGGCATTTTCATCCAGGGAGGATACTCATTTATAAGCATAAACAAATCGGACCTTGAGGACGCGAACCTCGAAGCTGAAAATTTTAAAACCATTAAAGCTGAGCTGGGAGTTAAGGTTAGCTTCCTACGTTCAAAGGACATCTAAACCCCTTCTCCATCGGGAGGAAAAACAAAAAGCTATGTGGAAAAAGAGCATTCTGTTCATTTACCTTGCTACAATTACAGCTGCCTGCTTCTCGCAGGTTCAACAGGCCAAAACATTCGAGGAGAAGAAGCATGGAGTAATTGTATCGGCAGTAAGTAACGATGGGAACCTTATTGCCACAAGCGGAAACGACAATAACATCATCGTTTGGAACATCCTATCGGGAACCATTTTTCGAAAACTTACCGGGCTCAACGAGCTGACCAAGGCGATTGCTTTCAGTTACGATGGGCGTTCCCTTATAACTGGAGGAAAAGACAGCAAGGTTTGTGTTTGGGACATTGACAAGGGCCAGCTTCGTTATTCACTAACCGGGCACTCCGATGATGTTAACGCCGTAAGCGTTAACTTCGATAACTCACTAGCTGCCTCGGGAAGCGCAGACAAATCAATTATTATTTGGGATATTAGAAGCGGGAAACTCTTGGCCACCCTACCAGCACATAGCAAAGAGGTTACCTCGGTTCACTTCAGCCCGAACGGAACCAAACTTGCTTCCGCATCAGCCGATGGTTCTATTAAAATATGGAACACCAGCACCTGGGTAACCGAACGAACGATTGATGCCCACAAGGATTGGGTTCGCTGCGTAAAATTTAGCCCAGATGGAAGCCTTATCGCAACATGTGGCGATGATAAAACGGTAAAAATTTTCGACGGGTTCGGGAACCTGAAGTTTAAAATGAGCGGCCATAAGGATAGAGTCACCGAACTCTCATTCAGCCCCGATGGGAATTTCTTAGTTTCGGGGTCATTCGATCAACGGTTCATCCTTTGGAATGTAGCGACAGGAACCGAGGTTTACCGCTCAAATTCGCTGGGCGAAATAATTTACTCCATTTCGTTTAATCCGAACGGGAAGACGTTGGTAACAACGAACCTTTACAAGGATGAATTCATCCTCTGGGATGTTTCTTCGCTTAACATTGCCAGTAACGTAAGCCCTGCACAAGCCCCCCAAACTAACATTGCACAAGCCCAAACCAACGTTCCCTCGCAAGTAGTTTCATCGTTCGAACCCCCTTCGTTGCAAATTGCTGGGGTGAACTTCACCGATGCCAACCGGAATAGTGTTATTGATGCTGGCGAGCAGGCTGCGGTTGAACTCACCATTGTAAATTCAGGCAAGGGAGCTGCACAGGCTGTTAAGCTCTACTTTTCTGAACAGAATAACGTTAAGGGCATTAATTTTTCACAAGTTCACGATTTAGGGAGCATTCAACCAGGAACTCAACGTACACTTAAGGTTCCTATTACCGCTGCCGAACACCTTGAAACATCAAACGCAAATTTCAGAATATCCATCACTGAAAGCATGGGAACAACCACAAACCCAGTTGATTTTGCCATTGAAACCCGAAAACTCACTGTGCCCCTTGTGGTTGTACATGAATATGCGATTGAACCTATCAATTCATCGATAGTAACGAAGGGAAGTAAGTTCAAACTTAGCATGATAATTCAGAACAAGGGCGATGCGGTTGCCCGAATTATTAAAGTAAAATTCGGCATTCCCGAAAACGCTTTCATAGTTAGCGACCCCGAGTTTACAATATCAGAACTTTCTCCCCAAGAGTTCAAGAAACTTGAAGTGGAAGTGATGACTAACACAAGGTACATTCGCCCCGATGTTCCAATTGAGATTTTTGTTACTGAATCAACCGGAAAGTACGGCGACAGGAAGATTGCCAGCGCCCAGTTTGGGGAGGGCCCTCAGGGCGACATTAACTCTATTTACCTTGCAAGCGCTCCCTCCACCGCTGTTGGCTCATCAAATGTAACGTTCTCAACCGTTTCGGATGTTGACAGGAATATCCCACAGAGCCCTGTGCAAAAAAGTTCCTGTTACGCGCTAATTATTGGTAACGAGGATTACAGCTCATACCAGCAGGGGCTAACCAGTGAGGTTAACGTTGAGTTTGCCCGCAACGATGCAAAAATTTTCAAGGAATACGTAAACAAAACGCTGGGGGTTCCCGAGGAAAACATAATGTTACTGCTCGATGCGAAGGTAATTGAGTTTAACCGCTGTATTGAGAAGTTGAACCTAATTGCCAAAACATCGGGAGGAAACTGTGAGCTAATCTTCTACTTTGCTGGCCACGGACTTCCCGATGAAGTTACAAAGGATGCATACCTCATGCCAGTTGACGTTAGCGGCAACGATTTAAAGTACGCCATTAAGCTAAGTGAACTTTACGCTAAACTTTCGGAACACCCAACCAAGAAGGTCACTGTTTTTCTAGACGCATGCTTTAGCGGAGGGGCACGGAACGATGCGTTGGTTGCCGCACGAGGTGTAAAAGTGAGGCCCAAAAAGGAGGCAATAAAGGGGAACGTTGTGGTTTTCTCGGCCAGCAGTGGCGAACAATCATCACTTCCATACAAGGATAAACAGCATGGAATTTTCACCTACCATTTGCTGAAGAAACTACAGGAAACCAAGGGCGATGCATCGCTTCAAGAAATATCGGAATACCTGAGCAAAGAGGTTTCGCTCCGCTCAATAATCGTTAATAACAAGGAGCAGAACCCGCAAGTCAACTACAGCACCGAAGTGCAGGAAAAATGGGGTAGCTGGAAGCTAAAGTAGCCTTACAGAAAAGAAAGCAGAGGGTGTCTTACAAACTCATTGTGTGACTCAGTAAAGGACTCTGGGAAACTCTGTTAAATTTTGTGGTGTATCACTGAGTCTCACAATGGAAACACAGAGCTCCACAGAGCAATAAACTTAATTCATTATAGCTTTTAAGGCACCCTCTGTTTACTCATCAAACCCTGGCCGTTTGAAATCCATGGCGTTGGGTAACTTTTTTAGAATTAACTTTTTAACAACCGCTAAATCTTTTAGGAAACTCAGAATGTCATCCTCAAATTGTGGGAATATCTCCATCAGCTTCATCCATGCTGCAATAGAACGTTCAATTACAATAACCGCAATTTTGGCCGAGCCAAGCGCATCGTTGAACTCATACTCATCCTCTTCGTAGTCGAATTGAAGATGGCACCGGTACGTTTTGGCCGAAACCAGCAGAAGGTAATGCTGTAGAACCTCAATGACATCAACCAGCTGGTTCGCCCGCTCATCGTCAATACCAGCAAGCTGGGTATGCTTCTCCTCAATTTCACTGTAGTTCAGCTTCATCCAATCGTGACCCCTCAGTGAATACTCGCGAGAAAGCTTCACCGCTTCATGTTTTTCAGGGTCGGGCAAGGCGGATTCAACATCTTCTTCAGGAAGGTTATTCGGATCAATCCCCATCTCCTCCATCATCTCCTGCAGCATGTCGGCAGCAACCTGAAACATTACGTGAATTTCATCCCAAAACTCTTTATTCTCATCATCGCTCTGCTCCCTCTCTGCGTCAAACTCCTTCTCCATTAAATATACGCTACAGAAAGCACTATGCGTGCAACGCTCACACCAACGATCGCAGTAGTTGTGTATCCCTGAAATTATTTTCGGATCACTAGTTATTGACTTTAGTAAGCTGGCTGCCTTTCTTTTATCCATTACTACATTTTTTGCTAAAGGTAAAAATCGAACTTCAAAATAAAAAATAAAACTACAAATCACAACCACCCAAATATAAAATGTCTTTTTTTTTAATTACCCCCCCCTATTTTTCATCTTCATGCAAACGTTTTTTGCTTTATTTTATATTTTACCCTTGTTTTTTAACCCTCTTTTGTCATTATTTATATATTTTTGCGTCTGTGTTAGTATGAACAATAACCATTAAACTTAAAACTATGTCGAATCTGCGTTTTAAAGCTATGGGTGAAGCGCTAGCTCGCCCATTCATTCAGTACGAAAACCCAAAAGGGAAAATCTCCGATTTTTTTGGCATAAACGTTTTCGACCAGCAGAAAATGCGTAGGTACTTATCAACCGAAGCCTACGAAAGTGTTGCAATAGCAATTGAGGAAGGAAGAAGGATTGATAGAAAAATTGCAGGTCAGGTTGCCGCAGGAATGAAAGCATGGGCCATTGAGCGTGGAGCGACACACTACACACACTGGTTCCATCCGCTAAACGGCTCCACGGCCGAAAAACACGACAGTTTCTTTGGCCCAGGGAAGGATGGTGTTGCCCTAGAATCCTTCAGTGGCGATTTGCTGGTTCAGCAGGAACCCGATGCCAGCAGCTTCCCCAGCGGTGGAATCAGAAACACCTTCGAGGCACGTGGGTATTCCGCTTGGGATCCATCTTCACCTGCATTTGTACTTGAACACACGCTCTGTATTCCAACCATTTTTGTATCGTACACGGGTGAAGCGCTCGACTTTAAAACCCCTCACCTCAAGTCACTGCATGCGCTCGATAAGGCTGCAACCGCCATGTGCGCATTCTTCGATAAGGATGTTAAGAAAGTGTCTGTTACCCTGGGGTGGGAACAGGAGTATTTCCTAATTGACGAAGCCCTTTACAATGCTCGCCCCGATTTGGCCATGTGTAACCGTACAATTATGGGACACGCTTCTGCTAAAGATCAACAACTTGAGGATCATTATTTTGGTTCAATCCCCGAAAGAGTAAATGCATTCATGCGTAACTTCGAGATGGAGGCCTACAAATTGGGGATCCCAGTAAAAACGCGTCATAACGAGGTTGCACCAAACCAGTTTGAATGCGCACCTGTGTACGAAGAAGCAAATCTGGCAGTTGATCACAACCAGCTCATCATGTCGCTCATGGAAAAAATTGCCCGTAGGCATAAGTTCCGTGTCATCTTCCACGAGAAACCCTTCAAAGGAATTAACGGCTCTGGAAAACACTGTAACTGGTCGCTTCTAACCAGCACTGGCGTTAACCTGCTATCACCTGGCGGAACACCAAAAAACAACCTGCAATTCCTAACATTCTTGGTAAACACCATTAAAGCCGTTCACGACCATGCCGCCCTGCTGCTAGGAAGCATTGCCAGCGAACCCAACAGCCACCGGCTGGGTGCACACGAAGCCCCCCCGGCTATCATGTCGGTTTTCATTGGCAAAACCCTCTCGAACGTTCTTGATGACCTTGAACAGAGGGTTACTGATAAAAAAATGACTCCCGACGAGAAAACCGAGATTAAGCTCGACATTGGTAAAATTCCGGAAATCCTTCTCGACAATACCGACCGAAACCGAACTTCACCCTTCGCTTTCACTGGCAATCGGTTCGAGTTCAGAGCCGTTGGCTCTTCAGCCAGCTGTGCTTCACCCATGATTGTCCTAAACTCTGCCATGGCTAGCCAGCTTAATACCTTCCGCATCGATGTTGAAAAACTAATTGAGAAGGGTGTGAAAAAGGATGAGGCAATTTTTCAATGCATCCGAAAAACCATAATTGCATCAAAAGCGATTCGGTTTGAGGGCAACGGGTACAGTCAGGAATGGATTGAAGAGGCTGCAAGAAGGAATCTGCCAAATATTTGCGATGCACCAAACGCATATAAAACATTCTTATACCCATCTTCATTAAAGTTACTTTCAGAAAACCATGTGCTTACCGAACGGGAGCTACACGCACGCTACGAAATTCGCAACGAGATCTTTGTTAAAAAAATGCAGATAGAATCGCGTGTGATGGGCGATTTGGCAATAAACCACATAGTTCCTACTGCGCTGGCATACCAAAACGTTCTTATTAATAACGTACGTGGTTTAAAAGAACTTTTCTCCGACGAAGAAGAATACCTGAGCATGGCTTCGCCTCAACTACAAACCATAAAAAAAATTGCAGAGCACCTAAAGCATGTTCGAGAACAGGTTAAACTAATGGTTGATACCCGTAAAGAGGTTAATACAATAACCAATATCGCTGAAAAAGCGAATGAGTACACCAACCGAATCCGCCCGTTTCTTATCGAAATCCGATACCACATCGATAAACTTGAACTTATTGTTGATGATGAGATGTGGCCTCTTCCAAAGTACAGGGAGTTACTATTTGTAAGGTAAATGTAGCTGAAAAAAAAGAACATGAGCGGGCAAAATTTGTTCCGCTCATTTTCGTTATGGGTAATATACAATTTTTAATAAATATTGCTTACTTTTACGAGGCAAAGCAATTGTTTTGCAACTTGCAATGAAACAAGTATTTGTTGCAGAAAAGTTAACATCGAAAAAAGTATGAAAATATGAAATATTTCGCCAAAGTTAGTTTCGTTGTCATTTTATCAATTATCTATGGTGCTTTGTCTGCCCAAACAAACCGCCTAAAGCGTGCCAACGCTCTGTACGATGCCGGAGGCTACTACGAAGCAATCGATCTGTTCAAAGAAGATATCGACAAGGTGAATAAAGAAGAAGTAGGTACCTACCTTCAAAAAATTGCCGACTGTTACCGTATGATCGGCAACTCCAGGCAAGCTGAAATTTGGTACAAGAAGGCCATTTCACGCGAAACTAACGACCCAAAAGTATTCTACTACTACGCAGAAATGCTCAAAATGGGCGAAAAGTATGATGAAGCCCTTGAACAGTACTTAAAATACAAAGAGCTAGTTCCCAACGACCCCCTCGCCGAAGGGGGCATACAGTCGTGTGAACTTTCAAAAAAGTGGATGGAATCACCTTCAGGTTACGAGGTAATGAACATGAGGGCTTTCAATAGTCGCCAAACCGATTTCTGCCCTGCGTTTGGCTCTGGCGACTACTCGGTAATATACTTCACTAGTTCACGTGACGAAGCATCAGGCTCACAGAAACACGCCGGAACTGGTGAAAAATTTACCGATATTTTTGTTACTGAACGCGACAGGAAGGGTACGTGGAGTAAACCCCGACCCCTTGACGAAACCATCAACACTAACTACGACGAAGGTGCCCCTTCCCTTTCAACCGATTTCACCAAAATGTACTTCACACGCTGCCGAACCAGCAAACGGAACAAACTTGGATGCGAAATCTTTATAAGTGAAAAACGCGAGCAGGGATGGCTAACTCCCGAAGCAATTCCTCTTTCGACCGATAGCATGGTTATTGCACACCCGTCCATTTCAAGCGACGATTTAACTTTATACTTCGTAAGCAATATTCCCGGAGGGTACGGCGGTAACGACCTGTGGAAAGTAACCCGTACAACCTCCGGCGATGTTTGGGGTGAACCTATCAACCTTGGCCCACAAATCAATACAAAAGGGAATGAGATGTTTCCTTTCATTCATCCCGATGGCACTCTCTACTTCTCATCCGATGGCCACCCTGGAATGGGAGGGTTAGACATTTTTAAGGCATCACAGAACGAAAAGGGCGACTGGGAAATTGACAACATGCGGTATCCCATGAACTCCCCTGCAGATGATTTCGGCGTTATTTTTGAAACCGAGCGCGAAGCAGGCTACTTCTCTTCCCGTAGAAAGGATGTTGGTACTCGCGGAGGCGATAACATTTTCTTTTTCTACCTACCCCCTGTGAACTTCAATATAATTGGAAAAGTTAAGGACGATAAAACGCAGAAACCAATCGTAAAAGCTGATGTTAAACTGGTGGGTAGCGATGGGTTAATTGTAAATAACGCAACCGATGAAAACGGAGCGTTCCGCTTCATGCTTAATCCAAATACTGACTACGTGCTTATCGCATCGAAGGAAGGTTACCTAAACGGGAAGGCTCGTGAAACTACACGCGGACTAAATGAAAGCAAAGACTTTGAGAAAACCATTTCACTAACATCAACCGCAAAACCCATTGAACTACCCAACATTTTCTACGACTACGATCGCTGGGAACTACGTCCTGAATCAATGGCTGCCCTCGACAGGTTAATTGAAGTTCTTAACGATAACCCAACCATTGTTATTGAGTTGGGAGCACATACCGATAGCAGGGGAACGCTTGACTACAACTACGAACTTTCGCAAAAACGCGCACAATCGGTTGTAAACTATCTAATTGAAAGAGGAATACCTGCCGAAAGGTTACGTGCGAAAGGTTACGCCCAGTCGCAACCAAAAATTGTTGACGAGCAGCTCCTTCAGCAGTACGGATTCCTAGCCAATGGTGCGGTTTTAAACGATGATTATATAAATTCAATAACCGATGAAACGCAGCAGGAAACCATTCACCAAATAAACAGAAGAACCGAGTTCCGGGTTCTTAGCACCGACTATAAGGCTGAATAGTTTTTTGTGGCACTTTTATTGCATTATAATAATTATCTCTTTACATTTTTCGTAAAGAATAACTAATGTGCTTCAGGAAGTTATGATAAGGTTTCTCTCAGCAATGGCACTAATTGTGTTATTGGGAATAAGTACCGGACATGCTCAAAAAATTTATCAGGCCGACGATATTCAGAACGCCTCAATAACAATTTTTGCTGTTGACGAACCCGATCAGGCCGATTTATGGGTATGCTTCGTTTGGGAGGAAACTGAAATTACCCGAACAGGCCTTTGGATGGACATGCGATTCCCTCACGAAGCCGATGTAATAATTTTCTTTGTTGACGAGGAAAAGGGGGCCGATCTTAAAATTTGGCTCGTTGATACTGCTGAAGAATCAAAATGGCTTAACGAATCAAAAAAACATCTCCTAAAACTGAAGGAACCCAAAGAGTAGATTAACCCATTTGAAAACGCAAAATACTTAATGATAACCGAAAACCGATACAACCAACGTGGTGTGTCTGCCTCTAAGGAAGATGTACATAACGCCATTAGCAATATCGACAAAGGACTGTTTCCCAAAGCATTCTGCAAAATAGTACCCAACTTCCTCTCCAACGATCCTAACTCATGCGTTGTAATGCATGCCGATGGTGCCGGAACAAAATCGTCGCTGGCATACATGTACTGGCGCGAAACCGGCGATATGAGCGTTTGGAAAGGAATTGCTCAGGATGCTATTGTAATGAATATCGACGACCTGCTTTGTGTTGGCGCAGCCAACAACATTCTGCTGTCGTCAACAATTGGCAGGAACAAGAACCTAGTTCCCGGGGAAGTTATTTCGGCAATTATCCAGGGCACCGAGCAATTCTGCCAGCAGATGCGCGACAATGGCATTGAAATACACCTCACCGGAGGTGAAACGGCCGATGTTGGCGACCTGGTTCGCACGGTTATTGTTGATTCTACGGTTACTGCCCTAATGCGTCGCACCGATGTAATTAACAATGCCAACATTCGCGATGGCGATGTTATTATTGGTTTGGCATCATATGGTAAAGCAAAGTACGAGCAGGAGTACAACAGCGGGATGGGAAGCAACGGGCTCACGTCGGCCCGCCACGATGTATTCAGCAGCTACCTTGCGGCGAAATACCCGGAGAGTTTCGATCATTCAATCGATAAAAATCTTGTTTACTCCGGCAGCTACAAGCTAACCGACAAAATTGAGGAGATTGGGTTAACCGCTGGGAAAATGGTTCTTAGCCCAACACGTACATACGCACCAATAATTAAAGAGGTTCTTGCAAACTACCGCCCGGTTATTCACGGAATGGTTCACTGCTCGGGAGGCGCCCAAACAAAAGTGATGCATTTTGTCGATCAGCTTTTTGTGCTTAAAGATAACCTGTTCCCTGTCCCTCCGCTTTTCAGGATTATCCAAAAAGAATCTGGAACTCCCTGGCAGGAGATGTACAAAGTTTTCAACATGGGCCACAGGTTTGAGATTTACGTTTTCCCTGAGTACGCTGACGACATAATTGCGATTGCCAACGAATTTGGCGTTGACGCACAAATAATTGGTTCGTGCCACAACCGCGAGAATGGCAACAAGCTGATAGTAAAAAGCGAAAACGGAGAGTTTGTTTACTAGTGAATCTCAAAGGTTATTGGAACAGACATTTTAACTCTTACGGGTTTACCTCTCTGCATTCCTGGTTTCCATCTTGGGCACGACTCTATTAATCGGGTTGCTTCTTTATCAAGCGAAGGATCTACCCCCCGAACCACTTTTACATTTGTAACGCTTCCATCTCTCTCAACGTAGAACTCAACAAACACTTTCCCCTGGATTCCTTTCTCGGAAGCTTCTTCGGGGTATCGCCGATTTTTTAGAAGGTACGTATTAAAATCATCGCCATTCTTATCAAAAAATTGAGGCATCTGCTCAACCATCACAAAAACCTCTTCCTCCTCAACTTCCTCCTCCTCTTCAGCAAAACTTATGGGCATATAAAAATCCTGTTCGCTTGATTTGATTTGCAACGTATCAACCTCGCTGTCAAACAAATTCACAACTTTATCAACAGATTGTTTCTCGCGTTTACTTGATTCTACTCCCTTTGAAGCAATAGGAACGGGTTGCTGCTGAGCAGCTCCACCCGCAACAGCATTTTCCTCCTGGTGCGAAACGGGAGGAGAAACAGCCTTATCTGCTTCCATAGCGGGCTCTTCAAATATTAAATCAATATCATCAGAAATTTCATCTACTTCAACATCGTCATCAACAATGCTGTATATCTCTACTGTTTCGGAGGGGGGCGGTGGAGGTTTAGGAATTGCTTCCTTTTCGAGCCTTTTCTCCTTTGCAATTTTTTCTTCATTCAACACTTCATCATGAGGTAAATTCATAACTTCCTTGGGAGTTTCTTCCTTTGCTAGCTCTAATTCGGCATTATCCGATAAAAAACTATCGCTTCTGTTTATGTTTAAGAAATAAAGGATTAGTACCGAAACTGCCAGCAAAACAACAAAAATCGCAGCAATACGGGATATGTAGTATACTCTGATTCTTCTATCGCCCCTCTTAACATTGCTGTCGATTCGTGAGTTTATATCCTCTACTATTGAATGAATTTCCTCAGGATTTTGAAGCTGCTGTAATCCCTCCAGCTCATCAGCACACATGGGGCATACGGAAATATGTCGCTCAATACGATTCATCGTTTTGCCATCGAGTTGCCCTCTAATGTACTTAATCAGCACATCCTGCGTAATGCAATCCGAACTACTATGATGTATGTTTGTATTACCCTCCATTTTTCTCAATGCTGATTTTCAAGTTTCTCTTTCCGTTCTGAATGTAGCTTTTTACTTGATTCATTGTGTAACCCGTAATTTCCGAAACTTCCTGGTAACTCTTCTCCTTTAGGTAGAAAAGTTCAACGCACACTCGCTGCTCAGGCGGTATATTACACAGTGCCTGCTCCAAATTTGTCAGCTTCAACTCTAAAATATCCTCACCATCATGATACATATTTTGAGTGTTTTCCATAATTGTATCGCCACTTTTTACGTACTCCCCACTCTTAATCATGTCCGATTTTTCTCTCCTGATATGCAGCAAGCAGTAGTTTTTTGTTACAGTGTAGAGCCACGACTTGAAATTTGAAACTGAATGGTTTTTTAAATCATCGAACAGTTTCTCAAAAATTCCCATTACAGCGTCGCTGCAATCGTCCTTACTCCTCAGGTACTTCATGCAAACAGCAAAAACAAACCCGGTGTACCTTTTATATAAAACGCCCACCACTTCCCTGTTACCTTTTTGTTTGTAAAGGGTAATGAGTTCTATATCCGTGAGTTTGCTTATGTCCTGCTTAAAAAACAATGTACTGAAAATGAGTTGTAAGCAATAAAATTACAAAAAAAATGAATCGATTCTATGGAAAATCTTCATTGGCTGTATCTGCTTAATAAACGAACACAAGTTTAACTTAATACTCAACAGCCATGAAAAAATTTGTAGTAATAGCTTGGATTGTGCTTCTAAGCTCATTTAAAACCGCAAACAGCCCAACTGGAACATTAGCGGGTTCTGTTATCGACAACGCAACAGGGAATGCAATTTCTACAGCCAGCATTGAAGTATACCAGGGTAAACAGCTGGTTAAAAAAATTGAAAGTGGGGCTAACGGGGCATTTGTTGTTGCCCTGAATCCCGGGAGCTACATAGTTTCCGTATCGGCAAAAGATTACGATACCAAACAGCTAAACGTTTACATTAAAAAAAATGAAACAACTAAGCTGAAAGTGAATCTGATAAAATCAGTTGTTATTTTTGATGATCTAGAAGTTATGGAAGAGGAAGTAGAAGAGGATGCTACATTCTGTATTGCATACCGCGAAGCAAAAAAAGATAAGTGTATGGAGAAAAGCATGGGGGCTGCTGCTCCCGTGTCAATGCAATTTGCTGTTGCCGACATGGTTTACGAAGAGGGAAACACCGAAGAGTACGATTACATTAGCGAGAATGGTTTTAAGGATGCCATTTCCGATCCGCTTTCTACCTTTTCGGTTGATGTTGACAGGGCCTCGTATTCTAACGTTCGCCGGTTCCTTTCGCAGAACCAAAAACCCTACAAGGATGCTGTTCGCATTGAAGAGCTAATAAACTACTTCGACTACGATTACCCGCAGCCAAAAAATAAAATTCCTTTCTCAGTAACTATTGAAGGCAACACTTGTCCGTGGAATTCTGCGCACCAGCTTGTACTGGTTGGGCTAAAAGGGGAAAACATCAACGAAAAAGATATTCCCCCAAGCAACCTTGTTTTCCTGATTGACGTTTCAGGATCCATGGGATCAGAAAATAAGCTACCGCTTCTAAAGCAAGCCTTCAAGTACTTGGTGGAACAGCTCCGACCAGAGGATAAAGTTGCCATTGTGGTTTACGCTGGTGCTGCAGGTTTGGTTCTCGAATCAACTCCGGGAACCAACAAACCAAAAATCACCGCTGCACTCGATATGCTTCAATCGGGTGGCTCAACCGCCGGTGGCGCAGGAATTCAGCTGGCCTACAAAGTTGCCAAGGAAAACTTCATTCACGGAGGAAACAACAGGGTAATTCTAGCCTCCGATGGCGATTTCAACGTGGGAGTTAGCAGCTCATCGGAACTTGTTCGAATGATTGAAGAGAAACGCAAGGACGGAATTTTCATTACAATCCTTGGCTTTGGAATGGGTAACTACAAGGATGGCCGGATGGAGCAGCTCTCCAACGCCGGAAACGGAAACTACGCATATATCGACAACATTCTTGAAGCAAAAAAGATGTTTGGCACCGAGCTTTGGGGAACGCTTTACACCATTGCCAAGGATGTGAAAATTCAGGTTGAATTTAATCCAGCTAAAGTTAAATCGTACCGTTTGATTGGCTACGAAAACAGAATTCTAAACAAGGAAGATTTTAACGATGACAAGAAGGATGCTGGCGATATTGGATGCGGGCACACCGTTACAGCGCTTTACGAGATAATTCCAGCTATTTCGGAGGAAACGGTTTACAATATCGATCCGCTTATCTACACAAAGCAGGTTGTTGGCAACAGCAACGATCTGATGACCGTAAAAATTCGCTACAAAAAACCCGATAAGGACAATAGCAAGCTGATAACCGAAAAAGTTGAAGCAGGGAAGCTAAAAAGTTCAAACAACATCCTCTTTGCTTCGGCAGTTGCTGAGTTCGGGATGCTGCTCCGCGAATCGGAGTTCAAAGGAAATTCCACCTTTACCCACTCAATATCTCAAGCAAAAAGTTCAATTGGAAACGATGAGTACGGTTACCGTAACGATCTAATTAAAATGATGGAGATTGCTGAGATGCTATATAAATAAACCTATTTGAGGAATTTCATTTTAATCCCAAGCTTCAGTTATTATTTCCTGTAAGTTTGGGATTAATTATTATTTCAATACATTTTTGCGTTGGATATCAATTTTTTGTAAATTTCATTGGTTTTTTAAGTGTTCTCTTCTCATACCTTAATCCCAACAGCCATGTCCAAAAATAGGAAGGAAAAGCCCGAAAAGAAGAAAATAGAAAATACCAAAGAAACAAAGGAAGAAATTAACTACGAAGCCCTTGAGGATCAAAAAAAGATTTCAAAAAAGTTCTACGAGAAGGAGCTGGGGAAACTCCAAATCGAGCTTATTAAACTTCAGGAGTGGATTAAACACGAGAAGCTGAAGGTTGTGGTTATATTTGAGGGACGCGATGCTGCTGGTAAGGGAGGCGTAATCAGGACAATTACCGAATGCTTAAACCCCCGATTCTGCCGGGTTGTTGCCCTTGGCGTTCCAACCGAGAAGGAGAAAACCCAGTGGTACTTTCAGCGTTACGTTCCGCATTTACCCGCCGCAGGCGAAATGGTACTTTTCGACAGAAGCTGGTATAACCGCGCAGGGGTTGAGCGGGTTATGGGATTCTGCACCGAGCAGGAGTATATCGAGTTTCTTCGCTCCTGCCCCGAGTTCGAACGAATGCTGGTGCGCTCAAACATAATTCTTGTAAAATACTGGTTTTCTGTTAGCGACAAAGAGCAGGAGAAACGTTTTCAGGCACGAATTGACAACCCCACAAAACGGTGGAAATTAAGCCCAATGGATGTTGAATCGCGTAGCAAGTGGGTTGAGTACTCAAAGGCAAAGGATCAAATGTTTGCCCACACCGATATTAAGCAGGCTCCCTGGTACGTAGTTCACGCCGATGATAAAAAACGTGCCCGGTTAAATTGCATTCACCATCTGCTAAGTTTAATAAAATATAAAGATCTTACGCCTCCACCTTTGGAGTTACCACCACGTAAAGAGGACCACTCGTACGTGCGCCCTCCAATAACTGATCAAACTTTTGTTCCGGATGTTTACTAAAGTTTGGAAACAGGATTTTTAATCTAAAACCCCTTCCATTCCCATTACCTTAGCAATGCGCTTAGGAATGTCGGTATTGTCCATTTGCCCAACAAACAGCTCCTCACCTACGCCAATGGCGTAAACAGGAACCTGCGAGCCGGTATGCGAGTATGAGGTCCAGCCAATACCAGCTTTTTGGTTCAGCACTTTAATTGCCGCCATTGTGAGCGGATCGTAATCGCCATACTCATCGTTAACTATATCAATTTGGGTTGAGCTAAGCTGACCCTGCGAAGCTTCGAAAGCTTGCTTTAAAATTGAAAGGTATCCGTTGGAAAGTTCCATCCCTTCACTCCCAAATCCAATTTCATCTTTTAGAAAATCAAGGAACTGGTT
Source organism: Tenuifilaceae bacterium (assembly GCA_035380045.1). GTDB lineage: Bacteria > Bacteroidota > Bacteroidia > Bacteroidales > Tenuifilaceae > DAOSWM01. The sequence continues at coordinate 72,121 of DAOSWM010000009.1, forward strand.
AAATGAAGGTTTTCCGTTGTACTTCACTTTAAATTGAGAAACCTTCTCGTTAAAAGCATCGTACGATTCCTTCTGATTGCACAGAAAGGAAATATCACTATCGTAACCCCTTGAGCGTGAGCCCAAACTCATTCCTCCGGTTTCATGATCGGCTGTAACAACAATTAAAGTTTCGTTAGGATGTTTCTTGTAGAACTCGTAAGCAACCCCAACAGCATCGGAAAATGACATGGTTTCGAAAAGGGTCGTAATTGCATCGTTGTTGTGACACGACCAATCGATTTTACCTCCTTCTACCATTAAGAAAAATCCCTCGG
>DAOSWM010000009.1:72537-73682 GCA_035380045.1 Tenuifilaceae bacterium
TTGTGACACGACCAATCGATTTTACCTCCTTCTACCATTAAGAAAAATCCCTCGGGGTTATCGAGAACACTTAAGGCTAATTTAGTTATATCAGAAAGTGAAACATCCGTGTCGTTCCTATCAATATGGTACTGAAGCGAACTGCCAGTAGCAGGATTTGGTGCAGAGTAAACAATTGTGTTATCACCCAATAAAATGGAATCGGGTATTTCGAGATTCTGTGTAAAAAAGACTCCCATCTCAGCACCTTTCTCAAAAACATTTCCTAAAGGATTTTCAACCCTCTTCCCTACGGGATCAATAAAGCCTCCTCCACCAAAAAAACGGTACCCCGATTTTATTAAATCGTGAGAAATATGATGGTACATGTCCCTTAGCGGTTGGTGTGCATAGAACGCTGAAGGCGTAGCATGGTCGATACTTACACTTGTAACTACTCCTGTTTCAAAACCATTCTTATTAGCGAAATAAGCAATACTATACATTGTGTCCTGACGGTCAGGACTCATTGAAATGGTATTTATTGAAGTTTTATGACCCGTTGCTAGAGCTGTTCCTGCTGCCGCAGAACCAGTGATATAACGAGTAGCGGAAAATGTGGTTGCAAAACCAGTTACTGGGAAGGATGTAAAACTCAGGTGTTTGTTACCAATGCACGAGTCCTTTGCAGCCAGAAAAGCTTCTGTTGCATTTACCTGCTGTATCCCCATCCCATCACCAATGAAATAGAAAACGTACTTTGCATGAATTTCATTCTCTATACTACTAGTACAGCCAGTAAGGAATACAGAGGTCAAAATAAAAATAATTACAAACCAATTGTTTTTTTTGTTCTTCATCTTATGGATTTTTTCAAATAAACATGCAATTTACAAAAAAGAATTATTGAAAATCACTAGTGTCCGACTAATTTAAAAAGATTCTTCGTTTCTCTCAGAATGACAGTTTGTTATATGTTCTTAGGGGAAGGGATGGGTTGGTGGCGGCTTGGCCGCCACCAACCCATCCCTTCCCCTATAAAATAAAAATTAATTAACTATCATTCTGAGAGAAACGAAGTGTATCGAAGAACCTTTAGCTCGCCGAAGGCAATCTTTTTTATGCTAATAAAATTAATCGGACACTGCTGATTGAAAATAAAAAAA
>DAOSWM010000010.1:0-68077 GCA_035380045.1 Tenuifilaceae bacterium
CCAAAAAATTGTGATTGAGGATGATGGGGTGAGGCTTTTGTAAACCACAAAACCCGTTGGAACGCCTTTAGCGGACAGACGGAGAAAGGAGAGGAGGAGTTACTTCACCCTTTCCTCAAATAGTTTTCGGTAGGTTTGCCCAATGGGCAAAAATAGTTTCCCAACTTTTACGCGGTGTTTTTCGTACTGCTCAATCTTTTCAAGATTTACTATATACATTTTATGAATCCTGATAAAGTTATCGCTGGGCAATGAATCCAAAATTTGATTTAAGCTGAAATATGCCGTAATTACCTTGTCGGCTGAGTGAACCTGAACGTAGTTACCAAGGCTTTGGATGAAAAGAATATCATTTAAGTTAAGCTTGTAAACGGTTTTATTGCTCTTTAAATGGATAAACTCATTACTGCTTTCCGATGGCAAATCCTCTTCTTTTTTTACTTCCTTAGGGATAAAACTTTTGTAGGCTTTATTGGCTGCCTTTAAAAATCGTTCAAATTCAATTGGTTTAAGTAGGTAGTCAACCACGTTAAAGTTGAAGCTTTCAAGCGCAAACTCGCTGTAGGCGGTAATAAAAATTACCAAAGGGTCTTTGTGTAGCGATTTCAGAAATTGCAAACCGCTAATATCGGGCATGTTAATGTCTAAAAATATTAAATCAACATCGTTATTTTCGCAAAAGTGGGCAGCTTTAATTGCGTTTTGGAATGAACCCTTAAGGTTAAGAAAATCGATTTTTTTGATGTAGCTATTAATCAGATTAAGCGCATTAAGCTCGTCGTCAATGGTTATGCAGTTCATGTTGTGTTGTTAGCAAACAATTTTTAAATATACTTCAAAAGTATTTGGTTTGTCAATAATTTTTAACGTATGCTTTGACGGATAAAAGTATTCTAGTCTCCGTTTGGCATTTTCCAAGCCTATTCCGTAATCAATGTCATTCTCGGTTTTATTTTTAAAGTTTGATATGTAGAAATCCACCGAATCGGTTAGCACATCAATTTTTATTGTAATTATTGATTCGTGGTTAAGGCTAATTCCATGCTTAAATGCATTCTCAATGAACATAATGTAAATAAACGGAACAATCATTTTCGAATCAACATCCCCTTTGACCACAAAATCGATTTTGAGATTATAATCTCCGGTAAACCGAATTTCTTGTAGCTTAATATAGTTGTTTATGTAGTCAACCTCCTTTTTTAGTAGAATCCTGTCGGTTTTGTTGTTATAAAGGTTGTATCTCATTAATCCCGAGAGTTTTGAAATTCCACTGGCTGTCTGCTCATCGTTATTTTCAATTGCAAGTGAGTATAAGTTATTTAAAATATTAAATAGGAAATGTGGGTTTATTTGGTGTTGGAGAATTTCTAGCTCGTTTTTAAGAATCTGCTTTTCGAGAATCACTTTTTTATGCTCCGAAAAATACCACTGCTTCATAATTTTTATGGTTGAAGCTATGGCCATTACCGCAAAGTTCTCAAAAGCAAAAAAGAGTAAAGGGATGGAGAAAAATGCAACCTCTCCCTGAAAATCAGGGTTTTGTATTTTAAACTGGATAATTACGTAGAGTCTATATATTAAGCTGATTGAAAGGGGAATCAGAAAAAAAGAAATTGAAAACAGAAATATCCTCTTCTTATTCAAAAACCATGGAATAGCAACGTAAAGAAGCAGATAGGTTGTGGCCAGAATAAATGGAAGGATTCTAATGGTTTGCGATAAAATTTGTATAGGTTTCGTTGAGTACAAAACGCTATATAAAAATAGCGCAAAAAGAATGTAGACAATCCAGAATAGTAGGTGAAATCCAACTCTTTTAAAAATGTGCGTATAGTTTATTTTGTTCATTTTTATTCGATTAGAGTTCAAAGATATTGATATTTCACGTTAGTAGAGAGGTTTTTATATGAAACCAATGGTTGTTTATATAAACTCATTTAAAATAAAAAAAACAGCAGTTAAAATAAATCTTCAGCTCATTCCAATAAAATATTTTTTTTCGAAATTAATAGGCGGGAACTTTGGGCAAATTATAAACTATTAAAGTTATGAAAAAGTTACTTTTAGCTGTATTTGTTTGCCTATTTGAATTAGGAATTACATTTGGCCAGCTCAGCTTTACAGAGAATGTTTTAACGAGTAGTGAGCAAAATGTTTCGGGTCTAATTATTGCCGATTTGAATAATGATAATTCCAATGATATTGTATGCTCTTCCATTAATAAGGAAATTGTGTGGTGGAAAAACAATCAGAATACGAGTTTTGGTACTAAGAAAAATATTGATAATTCGTTTAATGGTGGCATGTATTTACATGTAGCTGATATAAACAACGATGGATTTAAGGATGTTGTGGCCTCAGGCGCAGGAACTGACGGTGGCAGCGTGGTTTGGTATAAAAGTAACGGAACAGATTTTGAGTCGTGGGAAAGAATACCCATCACAAATTATTTCTATTATAGCCATGGTGTATTTGCTGGCGATATTGATAACGATGGTGATTTGGATGTTGTATCTGCTTCAGCGCAGCTAGGTAAAATTGCTTGGTTCGAGAATACTGCCAGCAATGGTGATGGGTCTAGCTGGACACAGCATGGGATAATCTCAAACTTTCCTGCATCCCAAGCAGTTTGCTTAGCCGATGTGAATAAAGATGGAAATTTAGATGTAATAGGCGCTTCGTGCGATAATAACATAATAGTATGTTTTATTAACGATGGTAGTGGCACCGATTGGTCGCAACAAGTTACAGTCGATAATCAAATACAACTTCCCCATTGGCTAGGTACTCTTGATTTCGATAATGATGGCGATACTGATATTTACGCTACAGGATATCTCTCGGGAGAAATTTCGTGGTACGAAAATGATATGGAAAATAGCAGCTGGATCAAGCACAAAGTAATTACCAATTTTTCGTACACACTTGCAGTTAGCGCAGGAGACTTAGATAAGGATGGTGATATAGACTTTATTGGAACAACCGCAGGTGGATCAAAAGTTGTTTCTTTTGAAAACAAGGGAGATAATTTGAACTTTACACGGAAAACTATCGGATACAGCTATGCAGGAGCGTGGCCAGTTAGCATTGGCGATTTAAACAACGATGGGTATCTAGATGCTGTTGCCGGAGCAAATTCAACTGGGAAAGTTGCCTGGTTTAAAAATAACCTTACCACAACAAGCCAGCCATTTTTACGTGATACTAACCAGTCGCTCAATGTTTTTCCTGTTCCTAATTCTGGCTGTTTCAAGGCAACCGTTGAAAACGATTTTATAGGGGAAGCAACGGCCAGAATTATATGTATTAGCGGACAAACAGTTTATTCTGAAGAGATAAGCAAGAACCAGAAAACCCTGAACCTTGATTTCAGGAACCTTGATTTACCTCAGGGATTATACCTTCTAAACATAAAGTGTGGAAATGATTTTTTAACAAAAAGATTTGAGGTTATCCGTTAGTTCTTGGACGATTAAAACAAAACCTGCAACACGAAAATATGTGACGCAGCCCATGTGAAACGCTATTGATATGAGAAGATTTAAAGTTAATCAGATTTATTCCTATAGCTAAACTCAAGTAGAAACTATTCTTTCTCCGGTAAAAGATCAAGGTTCGTTTATCCGGTGTGTGGCATTTAGAAAATTTTAAGCTAAAAAAAGAGATAAATGGGGGAAAAAATAATTAAAGTATTAACGGCAATTATTGCAATTGGAACTTTAAGTGGTTGCCAAATCGCAAATGGACAAACCAGTTCAAAAAAAACCGATAAAGTTGTAGGGTTTTGGGAACATAAAGCTGATAGTGTATGGAAATATATATATGAGTTTCGCACTAATATTGACCAAACATTATATGGGATTGTTCACAGCTATTATTATGGGATAAAGGATAACGAAACCCGAATTGAAAGAATAAAAATGCTTTTTCCTGAAGTTATATTAAAATTTGGTGCACCATCAAATATGGAGCAGGTATTTATTATTGATACATTGAAAAACACAATGGTAAGTGAGATGGAATTGCCGGATCAGTCAAAAATAAAAATGGTTTATCACAAGTTGTCATCTTCACAATTAAATGGTGTTTTTCCACGAAAATCACACTTATCTGTCTACTCTCCACCTGCATTACTCAACGATGGAATTTCTGTTAAAGACTTATCAGAAAACAAAAATATTACACAAAGCATTGATAGTGCTATTTCTCAAATTATCAATAAGGATTATGGGATCATTTTTTCACTATTAATTTCACATAAAAATCAACTGATTGTTGAAGAATACTTTTACGATCACGATGTTAATACATTGGAAAATCAAAGCAGTGCAACTAAAAGTATTGTAGCATTATTAACAATGGCTGCTATTGATGATCATTACATTAACGGACTTGATGATAATATCAATACCTATCTGGATTTCAATCCATCACAGGCAATAACTATTCAGAATTTATTGTCAATGAAAGCGGGCATGAAGTTAGATGAAGAAGAAGCATGGCGTTATAGTGATGACAGGTTGAGTACACTTTTAAACAGGGAAATTATTAGTAAACCCGGAACCGTTTTGTCGTATGACAACGGAATTCCAAACATTCTGAATGCCATAATATTCAATGCAACAAGTAAGCAGGCTGATCGGTATGCAGCTGACAGGATATTTAAAAAAATTGGGATAACTGAATATAACTGGGAAATTGACAAACAAAATGGCTTTCCTGACGGTAGCGGCACGCTTCAGCTATCATCAAGAGATATGTTGAAAATTGGATTACTGGTTTTAAATAAAGGTAAATGGGATGGAAAAACAGTTGTTGAAGAGGAAAGTATCAAAAAGTTATCAGAGCGTCATACCTGGATTGATGAATACAAGATGGGTTATGGCTTATTGTGGTGGATCAAAGAAATTGAAGTTAATAATAAACAATACGAAGTAATATATGCCAGTGGTTCGGGAGGGCGTTTTATTATTGTAATTCCCGAATTACAGATTGCTGCTGTATTAACAGGGGGTAATTACGATATGTCTGAACATTATAAATCATGGGGGCTATTGAAACAACCCATATTACAAATTATAAAAAATTGAAAGGATTAAGAAACCACATTAAAAAGGTGGTAACAAATTTTTTATAAATGGTTTAATCTGGAGGAACGGTTCGCAAGGAACAATTAACTAGGATAAATCCTAAGTCCCCCGATATCAGCCTGTTCAAACGCCAAATCATTACTCGTATCTCAGCGAATTAACCGGGTTCTTTCGCATTGTATTAAAAACTTTGGCTCTTATGATTACATAAGCCAAAACAATCATAATCCCAATAGGAATTGCAAAACTTGCAGTTGAAATGGGTACGTGAACTGGCCAAAGACTTTTAAGAAGCATTTTTGATAGGTAGTATCCTCCAAATCCCCCAGAAATTGAAGAAAGGCCAATAATTATTAGGAAAGGTTTGCTAACTAGAGCATTAACACCAAAATGCGTAGATCCCAAAACTGTTCGAATTCCAATTTCTTTCGTTCTTCGTAGAATGTTGAGGGAAACCAGCGTGTATAGCGCAATTAGCGATAGCACAATTGCTACAATTGCCAGGAAAAGGTTAATGTGCTTGATATGCTTGTTTACGTCGTGCGACTCCTGATCCACATCTATCTGTTCCATGCCAGAGAAGGGAGCGTGAGGTACCTGTTTCTCCCATTCAGCCTTAAGAAAATCTAAAACTTCTTTCTTGGCTTCGCTTTCGGTTCTTATGGCAAGCAGGTAAAGGGGTTCTGCGGTTCGCATCCAGAAAACAATCGGAATGGGTTTGCTCCAGAAATTCATCATGAAGTTATCGGCAATGCCAACCACCCTGAGGTTTAGAGTGTCAAGCCGGATTACTTGACCAATCGGGTCGGTAATATCAAGTTCATCAACAGTTCTTTGATCGATAACTGCTGCATTTGCAACATCAGACGCTTCAAATTCAGCACTAAACCCACGACCCTCCTTTATTCTTACACCCATAGTTTCAAGATAGCCGGTTCCGGTTTCCATCACTCTAACTTCTGTTTTTTTGTCTTGAAACTCAATGGTTCGTGAGTAGCCTCCCCATCCTATGTGGTTGTCGGTGTAAACAACGCTTTTTACATCGGGGTTGCTTTCGTAGGTAGCCTTGAGGGCTTTTATATCCATCCCGGGTGCTGATGGAACAAGAAGAATCTTGTCCATGTCGTATCCCCTGTCAATCGTTTCCTGAAACTTTGCGTTTTGTGTGAATACAAAACCAGCAATTAGGGCAATAATTGATACGGTCATTTGGAACCACAGAAGAATTTTTGAAAGCCAGCCACCCTCCTTCAGCTTGTAGGTTCCTTTAAACACATCAACGGGCTTAAACGAGCTAATGTAGAATGCAGAGTATGCTCCGGCCATAATAGAAGTGAAAGCCAGAAGAAAGAGCAGGAAAAGCCAGAAACGGATGTTCCCCGAAAAATCGAGCTTCAGCTCCATGTAGCTCCACATTTTGTTGTACTCGTTGAGCAGGAATACCGAAATAACGAGGGAAACCAGAAGGGCTATGAAGCAAATCATTGCATTTTCGCCAAGGAACTGAGCAATCAGCTGCCGGCGGCTGCTGCCCATGGCTTTCCTCACGCCAATTTCCCTAAGCCGGGTGTTGGCAATTGATATAGAGGTGTTCATGTAGTTGAAGGTGGCTAAAAGCATAATGAGGATTGCCATAATCAGTGGCCCAATAATTTGAGCAGGATGCATGTTTACCCCAATCCAGTTCGCCCAAATATCGCGGCTTGCCTTGGTGAAATCGTGTAGGCTCATAACCTCAAAGCGAGTAATCTTCCAGTCTTCACGGGCTTTGTTTTGTATTTCAACAAACCCGTTAATCCATTTCTCTACACCAGCAACATCATCAGGATTTGGAATGGAAAGGAACGTTCCGGACACCCAATTTTTCCAGTCCAGCTCGTTTATCTCGTACATCGAAACGAAGTTGCTAATTAGCGTAATGGCGTCGAAGTTTACCAGGTTGTTAAACTCTATCTTCTCCAGAACTCCTGTTATGGTGAATTCAATGGGTTGCCCCTTGCCATTGAATAGGGTGATGCTTTCACCAACCGGGTTTCTGTCACCAAAAAATCGCTCCGAGGTTTCTTCTTCGAGAATAATTGAGTTAACATCGTTAATAGAGGTAACACTGCCCCATTTTACTGGGTACGAAAGAACGTCAAAGAAATTTGGATCGACAAAGGCTACCCTGTGTGCAAAAACCTTCGAGTCCGACTCTTTCCCCTGCCTTATCGACACCTGGTTAGTGGCGTAACGAACAATGTTTTCAACCCCTGCAAAACCTTCCCCAAGTGAAGGTGCAAGTGAAATGGGTGTAATGCCGTAGCGTTGCTCCCTCCCGTTCATTTCCCGGAAAACGTTAACCTTGTATATTTTATCGCGGTTAACATGAATATAGTTTGCATCAGCTTCAAAACGGAAGTTGAAGTAGGCAACAATGCAGCAGGCAAGAGTAGTCCCTAGTCCAAGAACGTTAACTAAAACAAAGAACTTGTTTTTTTTAATGTTGCGGAAGGCAAGTAGGAAAAAAGTTTTTATCATGACTTTTTTGGTTTTTTACAAACATAAACGACGAAGATAAGGCTAAACTTGCTGCAAGCAGTCAAACTTTTTGCCAACACTGTAAAATTGATAGATAATATATGAAAAAAAAGGATTGACACCTGGCCAAACCTTTATCTAGTATCTATAGTTTATATCTGTCAGTTTATATTAATTCCAACATTTATTCCCCACATCCAGTTTTTTACCCTAATGGCATCGTTATTTACCAGGTAGCCTAAATCAAAGTTTTGTTCAACCTCAATGAAGTAATTGTGGTTAAATGTTATGCCTAATGCGTTTACAACACCATAGTTAAAGCGACTAAAATCTTTGTAATCATTCTCGGAGTTTTGGGATGGCTTGTAATTAATGGTTTTTGACAATAAGGCATCGCCTCTAAAACCAGATTGGAAATAAGGATTTATCTTTCTGTCACGTGGAGATTGGATTTTTGCTAGCATATCGAGGGAAAGGTAATGGAATTGATTTTTATATGTTGTTGTTTGCTCAATATAGTAGTAATCTTGCGGCGAAGTAATCGGCTGAATTTCGGGAATTTCGTTGCCCCTGCATCCTTTCCTGATATAGCTTACTTGCGGTTTTAATTCGAAGTAGCGATTCAACCTCTTCGATACTCCAATCCCAATGCCAATGCTCGGCAAATATCCTTCTATGTACTTGTTCTGATCTTCTGTTCCAACGTATGAGAAAACCTGGGATGCCATGCTCATTCTGTAAATTAGAGCGTACGTAAGTCCTGTTGAAGGGTATTTGTTTTCGGAAGCAGAAATAACATCTGAGTCGCTAATCATTTTGTTGGGAGTTTCCCCCTTCTCGTTAAGGGTATAGAATGCCGAAAAACCCACCCAGCTGCTCTTCCATATTTGGAGTCCTGATGACATAACGTCGGGAAAAACGATTAGGTGGTTCAGGGTAAAGTCGTCGGTTATACCTGCATCGTATGCAAAGCTAAACGACCAAGTGCTTGCGGGGTGGTATTTTAGCCCAAGTAATATTCCCAACCTATTCATCGACAATGTTTTGTCGTGCCAGTCTTTAACCCACTTCTCTGCTCGTCTGTATGTATATTCTGCACCAATAAATGGAGAAAAATTTCCTAAAATCCATTCCACTCTAAAAGGGAAGGAAAGTTGGTGGTAGGCTGTAGCGGCTTCAGAATCTCCAATCGAGCCCCAGAGTTCAGGGTATAAATTGACTTTATATGAGTAGTTGCTGGCAAGGTAGCTGTATTGCAGCTCCCATTCAAAATTTACTTTATTTTCAATTACCGGTTTGCTGATGAATGCCCCCAGGTTAAAGGTTGGAGCAACCTCAGTAACGGCATTCTGGGCTATTCCATGTGCCCACCAAACCCCTCCTCCTGCAGAAATCCCATATTGTAGTTGTGCGTAACCTGCTATTTGAGATGTAATAATGGCCGCAGTTAAAAGGTGTTTTGCTTTCATAGATTCGTTGTTTTGTTTGTTAATATTGCTTTTTGAATCTATGATGCTGTTTTGGAAAATAGTTGCAGCTGGAAAGAGAATATTGTTCTGATGACAAACCTTTTTTTTGGGTAATATTTCAGAGAAAGAACGCTTTACAGGTAAAATAATTTGAGGAACTTCTAAAACTTTTCTTTTAGGTTTTACCAATCTTACGGTATCGTAAACAACCACCTCCTCATAAATGTATATTGTATCAGGAGCAACTTGTTTCTGTCCACGAGCGCCTATTCCCCAGAAGATTAGAAATGGAAGAAGTAGTAATAATTTATTGGTTATCCTCGTCAACATAAAGATATACAGTGTCCTTAACAACAATCTGTTTTTTTACAATAACTGGCTCTTTTTTCAAAATTACTTTTTTTTCGGGTTCAGAAGAAGGGCTTGATACTGTTTGTGAGCTGTCGGGAAGATTGTTTAATATAGGTTTTACATCCAATTTTTCTTCGTTTTCGATATAGTTTACGCGTGAAGTAGGAGGGTTTGCTGCCTCCGATTCAGCATTTTCAGTTTTGCTATAGAGAATGACAGATATGGTTACAGTAACAACAATGGTTGCAGCAACAGCGATGCTTTTTGCAGAAAATAGCATCCCCCATTTGGGGAAAGTAGTTAGGTGATTAGTTCCAGACAAAGCGCTAAATGTGCTGCTGGGGAAAATACTGAAATCCGAAAATCCATCAGCAAAAATTTTGTCAACATAGTTTTTGGCTCCCCCAAATATCGGGATGTGCAAAACGGCCCTTTTTCTTCTTTTTTTTCTCCTCTCTTCCATTTCTTGTGCCCGGTTTAGCAACATGGCCTGTAATTTTTTCCTTGCCCGTGCAAGATGTGATTTTGATGTATTCTCACTTATACCAAGTAACTGTGCAATTTGGCGGTGGGTATAGCCATCAATCACGTAAAGGTTAAAAACAGTTCGGTGATGATCTGCAAGCTTGTCAAGCATTTCAAGCAGTTCCGAGTGTGTAAAATCAGCCTGTTCAATTATTTCTCTATCATTTTCGTGGCTGTAATCACTATTTTTTTGCTCACTGGCATTATCTGGCTCTTCAATGCTGAAGGCTTCCAAATATTTCTTGCTTTCTCGTAGATGCATCAGCACCGTATTCACGGTTACCCTATGCAACCAGCCTGCAAAAGAACCCTTGCCAGTAAAAGAATCCTTCTTCTCCATGGCCTTGACAAAGGAATCGTGCATCAGGTCTTCGGCTAAAGCCAAATTCTTGACGTACCTCCTGCATACCCCTAGCATTTTTGGAGCAAGGGTGGAGTAAATTTCCTCCCAAAATTTTTTGTTCTCGGCCATTCCTCTTTCGTACAATATTATGATGCAAAAATTAAAAAGAGTTGCAGCTTATAAAGAAAAGAGTTGAATAATTCTTGAATTTTTAACTGACTGATTTTATAGTTGACTGATTGGAGGAAGAGCCATGTAAATTTAAAAAAAGTCTGGTTGTGTTCAACGAAATTTGAACCAAATCATACAATCGAACATTCAATATAAATACTATTCCTAAAACTCGTTCCCTTTTCCCTTTGGGTAGTCAAGAGAGTAGTGCAGTCCACGGCTCTCATGCATCATCTGAGCGTTTTTAATGATGAGGTAGCCAACATTTATCATGTTGCGGAGTTCGCAAAGGTTTTGGGTAAGAATTGACTTTTTATAGAGTTCCTCAGTTTCTTTGTAAATAATTTCAAGCCTGGTAAGTGCCCGTTCTAACCGCAAGTTCGAACGGACAATGCCAACGTAGTTGCTCATAATCTGCTGCATCTCCTTGTAGTTTTGGGTGATGAGCACCATCTCCTCGTTGTGTTTTGTCCCCTCATAATCCCAATCGGGTACCTCTTGGTTTATTGTTAACGTTTTTGCTTTCTCAATAGCATGTTTCGCGGCTCTGTCGGCGTAAACAATTGCCTCAATAAGCGAGTTGGAAGCAAGTCGGTTCGCTCCGTGTAGACCGGTTGAGGAGCATTCGCCTATGGCGTATAGGTGGCTAATTGTGCTTTGTCCGTTTAGGTTTACCTTTATTCCACCACACAGGTAGTGAGCAGCAGGAACTACCGGAATCATTTCTTTTGTTATATCAATTCCAACCGAAAGGCACTTGTCGTAAATATTTGGGAAATGATTCTTTATATCGTTGGCTTCCTTAAAGGTTACGTCGAGGTAAACGTAATCATCGCCACGAATTTTCATTTCGTTGTCGATGGCGCGGGCAACAATATCGCGGGGAGCGAGTGAACCCCGCTCATCGTACTTGTGCATAAACTCCTTGCCGTCGGTGGTTTTTAGGATTGCGCCAAAACCCCGCATGGCTTCGGTTATTAGGAACGATGGACGTTCGCCCGGGTGGTAAAGGGAAGATGGGTGGAATTGAATAAACTCCATGTTTTCAACCTCTCCTTTTGCCCGGTAAACCATGGCAATGCCATCGCCGGTTGCTACAAGCGGATTGGTGGTTGTGTGGTAAATGTTGCCAATTCCTCCGGTGGCCATTACGGTGCTTTTGGCAAGAAACTTTCCTACTTTCTGTGTTTTGAGGTTGAGTATGTAAGCGCCAAAGCATGTTATGTCTGGATTCCCTCTTCGAATGTCAATTCCTAAATGGTGTTGAGTTATAATATCAACAGCAAAAAAATTTTCAAAAACTTCGATATTTTTATGTGCTCTTACTTTTTGCGAAAGAGCCCGCTGAATTTCGTGGCCAGTGTTGTCCTTGTGGTGAAGAATTCTATGCTCAGAGTGGCCGCCTTCTCTTGCTAAGTCGTAGTGGCCATCAGTCTTTTTGTCGAATTTTACACCCCACTGAATTAGCTGCTTTATTTGATTTGGAGCTTCGCTTACAACAGCTCTTACTACCTCTTCGTTGCAAAGGCCATCGCCGCAAATTAGGGTGTCGTTTATGTGTTTTTTAAAATTATCGGGGTCGTATGTAACTGCCGCAATTCCTCCCTGAGCATACACGGTATTTGTTTCCTCAAGGTTCGCTTTACAGATAACGGTAACGGTTCCAAATTCAGCAGCTTTAAGTGCGAAACTAAGCCCGGCTATGCCGGAGCCAATAACCAAAAAATCGCTTTCGTGGGTAATCATATATTCCTTATTTCGTAGTACAAAGATAAGGAATATATGGTAAAAGAGTTGTGGGTTCTACTTGCTTTTCAGAATATCGCGAATCTCTGTTAGCAGAATCTCTTCTTTGGTTGGAGTAGGCTCAGGGGTAGGTTTTGCTTCCTCCTTACGCTTAAACTTGTTCATAACCTTAACGAGCAGGAAAATTACGAGAGCGATGATTAGAAAGTCGATAACTGTTTGGATAAAAATGCCATAGTTAATGGTTACAGGTTCTGCTCCTTCTTTCAAAGCTTTGAAGCTTATTTTGAGGTCAGAGAAATCAACTCCACCAATTATAAAACCAATGGGAGGCATTATTACATCCTTCACAATGGATGATACGATTTTTCCAAAAGCAGCTCCGATAATTACTCCAACTGCCATATCGATAACATTGCCACGAATGGCAAACTGTTTGAATTCCTTAACAAATCCCATATCGCTTGTTGATTAAGTTTAGCAGGAAAGGCTAGAATTTATAGGAAAACCCAACTCCCAGCACTTCCTTAAATTGAACCTTCGATTTCACTGATTTTGTAGGGTTCCCTGCTGCGTCCTCCTCTACTACAATGGCAATATCATCGTCGTAAAGCAGATGAGTTGTTATGGTTGCCGAGATGTACTGGTTAACTTTCATTGAAATCAACGTTTCCCAGCTTACATCGATGTTTTGCGGATTATTCAGGTAGTTCGAGAAGAGGTCGAGCTTGGTTTGCAGGGTTACATTCTTCATTATATCGTACTTCCAGAAGAAACGGGCGTAACCACCAATTTCCGACCGAGTCTTTTTACCGGGGTCAACGCCAAAGGCTCCGGCATCGGCAAGGGTTTGGTCGTTTACAATGGTAACCTTTGCTGTAACGGGTGCAACAAACGCCGTAAAGTTATCGCTGGGTTTGTAGTCCATACCAACTGCCCCCAGAAGGTATCCGGGTGCAAGGAACTTCGAGATAACATCGGTTGTATTGGGGTAGTTGTAGCCAGCCGTCATCTGGGTTTTTAGGTTTATTAACCCGGCGTAGTACCAGTGCTTCGAGGCTTTCTGGCCAAACTTTGAGGTGAAATCGAACTTGTCGTCGGTTTTAATCCAATCGGCATCGCCCTGCTTCATGGTTCCGTAGGCAAGGTCGAGGTAGTTTTCCCACAGCATCTTCTCCTTCTTGTAGTTGGCAAAAAGGCTAAGCAGCCCGTTAACCGACATGGAGTTTTGCCCTCCTGCCGACCAGTTCGAGAGGGCAACCTGCGAAAGGTTTGTTGTTATGGTTCCTCCCTTTTTCCAACCCTGTGTGCTATCGGCTACGTGGGTTTTTAGCTGCTTTTCGGCTTCGGTGGTTTGCGAGTAGGAGATAACAAAAAAAGTTAAGCAGAGTAATGTAAGTAGTATTTTTTTCATTGTTTTAGTTTTTAAAATTAACCAAAAGTATTAGTAACAAACAGAAGTTTCTTATGTTAAGCGGTTGAAGTTAAAACTTCTGTGAAACGGCATTTTTCCCAAGCCACTCTTCCAGCGTTGAGTAAATGCTGTCGCGGGTTTCCTTCGGAAAACTTTTAATTCTTGTAGAATGATTGCCCTTCGGGTTGATAAATCTGCGTCCGTTGGTTTCTTCCCCGGTTTCAACTGCAGTTGCGGTCCATGGGTCGTATTCACCGTAAATGTACAGCATGTTGTTCCCGTTTTTCTGTATCCATTCGTGAACTTTCTTCGAATGTTCGGGGTTGAATGTGGGATAAATCCCTGTGGGCATGGTAAAGTCAAACGTTATGTTCGTTGTGTCTGAAACGAATTCTCTCCAGGCTTCAATGTTATACCCATACATTCCAATTTCGGTCATGGCCTGGTAGAAGAAAGGGCGAACGTTTTCTATCCCGCTATCCTCGAAGAAATCGAAGGGGGCTACCCGAACCCAGCTGTAAAACATAGCAGAGTCGGAAACTGATGGTTGCGGAATTTGTTCGCACGAAACGCCTCCCCACTGCCAGAAGGCAAAGCCATACTCAAAAACGTTAAGATCGTAAGCTCGATTTAGTCCAATGGAAAATGTGTAATTATGCCTTTGGGCGTAGTCTTCAAGCAGGGGCATCAGTTTTTCTTTCCTAACAAAAAGTTCATGTTGAAAATTCTTAATTCTTTCGCGGCATTCCTCGGGTCCAACATTTTCAAGAAAATTATAGAATCGTTTATCCTCGCTTGAAAAAGCGAGCGGGGCAACGTACGGGATGCTAACATCAACGTCGTTGGGGTAGTAGTACCGATGCGAAATGGTTGCCTGTCCACCCTTGCTAATTCCGGTGCTAACCCATTTATTTTTGTAGAATGGTTTAAACGCTTCAATAATTCGGTGCTGGTCGGTGGCTGCCTGGTAGGTGTTTAGGTAATTCCACGGTATGCTATCCTTGGGTCTGCTTCTGTCGAAGAAACGATGCTCAATGGTTATTTGGTTCGCATCTAGCAACTTTGTTGGCTCATCGGCCAACGGAGAGAAAAGGGTGTAGCCCTCAATAACCACCACCATTGGTTTCGAAAAATCCTTGTGGTTGTATACCACTTTTTGCGGGAAATGTGGGCTATTAGGATTCTTATGGTCGATCGGTTGCGAAAACCAGAGTTCCCAGGTTTCAGCGAAAAGGGTATCGCCCTCAATTTGCTTCATGCTATCGATATATGGAATTTTTGCTAGAACCTCCTGTGCCGATTTTGGGGCAGAAGCACAGGATGTGACAAGAAACAATACAACGAAGCAGAAGGAGATTGTAAGGAACTTTTTGCCGTTTTTTACGAGTATTAAGTTGTTCATATCCCTTAATATTTTATACCAAAGCTAAAACTTTTTTATAAACTGGAGATGAAAAGGGGAAAGATTTATAACCCAGATAATACTAGGGTTACTAAAAATGGTACCAGAATGGTGAGGATTATACCATGAAACAAAGAAATAATGGCATACTCGTTACCGGAACTTTTCGATATAATTGGCAAGGTTGTGTCCATGCTTGTGGCACCGCCCGAACATATGGGGGCAATTTTACCCAGGTAAATGGCAAATAATGGCGCAAGTAGAAGAGTAATAATTTCGCGCATTACGTTCGACAGAAGGGCCACCACTCCGAGCTCCTCTCCTCTAATTTCTGTGATAAAAATGCTAGAAAGGCTGTAGTAGCCAAATCCGTAGCCAACCGAAAGTAAATCCTGAAAACTGTAATCGGTTACAAAAAACCAAAGTATAATGGTTCCAAGGGTTGTTCCCAGTATGGTAAAAACTGGAACCAACAAGATTTTAAGGTTGAAGCTACGAATAGCTTTCAACGAAGCCGTGTCGGCTCCAATGCTTATGCCCACCAGAAACATAAGCAGGTATAGCGCCCACTGGCTGTAGTCGTTTTCAGTAAGAATACTGGGAATAAAATCAGCGAACCCTGCAAGAACTCCTGCAGCAAAGAAAAGAAGGATAATTATGCTGCTCTTCATTCCCGATTATTTTTGGGTTTGAACCAAAGCAAGTATCCCAGCCAGGCAACCAGAACGCTTCCAAGAATGGTTGAAATGGAAATTAGGAATGCGTTAAACCCAAGAGTAGGAAGGTTATTTAGAATAACCTGGTTGGTGCCTATGGCTACACCTAACAGAAAAAGCAACAGGTATATTGCCCACATAACAAGCTTGTTGTTAATGAAAACCAGTGCTTTTTTCTTTCTGATGAGGTAGCCTAAGGCTATGCCCAGAACCATTATTGCTACTACTGTTAGCATACTTTGCTAAAACAGAGGAGTGGGATACTCGTTGTTCTCAATTAGCTCCAGAAGCCGTTGCTTCACAATTGGCTTGTCGCCAGGGTATGTAACTCCAAACCATTGAGCGCGAGTAGGTAGCACTTCACAGGATGCAAGGTTTGTTTTTATAAGTTTGTTTACAACCGTAGGTATGTAGAATTCTGCCTTTGGATTTGCCAGAGAACCTCCCAGAAATTCGTGAAGCATGGAATCGATGTGGCCAAAGAAGCTTGGGCTGAAACCCCAAAAGTTCATCGAAACGAGTGATTGCTCATCAACAGCAACCAGCTGGTTGCTTTCGTCTTTGTACTTAACAGCTCCGTCAATTCGTTCAATATGGGTTCGCTCAACAACATCCTGTAGGTATGAGCTGTTATCAACGCTGCAGATTCCCCGCGAAACTGAGCCCTGGTCGCTAAGCGTATTGGCTAACCTGTAGCCAACCATATAGTACTCGTTGTGCTTGAGGTTGGGGTTTGTAAGCGCTTTGCTTAGAACTTGGAACGAGTCGGCTCCGTAAAAATCGTCGGCGTTAATAACGGCAAAGGGCTCCTTCACCACATCGCGACAAACCCACACGGCGTGTGCTGTTCCCCAGGGTTTTACCCTTTCAGGCGGGCAATCAATTCCCTCGGGAAGCATGTTTAGCTCCTGAAAAACAATTTCGTAAGGAACTTTCCCGTTGAACCGTTTCCCAAAAACATCCAGAAAATCCTTCTCAATGTCCTTCCTGATTACGAAAACTATTTTGCCAAAACCTGCTCGCAGGGCATCAAAAACGGAGTAGTCGATAATTGTTTCTCCGTTCGGACCAACAGCATCAACCTGCTTAAGGCTTCCATAGCGGCTGCCCATTCCTGCAGCAAGAATTATTAAAGTGGGTTTCATACAAGCAACTTTATGGTTTTTTAGAGTACAAAAATGGTGTAAATGAATCAATATTAAAAGCGAGAACTTATTTTTTTGTTTACAGATTTTTTATGTTCGCTACCGCACATTATTGTTTCACAATAAAACATTTGGATTGCATTAGAAAATAGGAGTAAATTTGTTAATTGCATAATAAATAGTAATTTATGCAACTGGGAATGGGTTTTGTCAAAGAGGTATGAAAAAGAATTGATATTATGTTCAGAAACTATTTAACGATTGGAATAAGAAATCTTGTACGACAGAAGTGGTCTACAGTAATAAGCATATTTGGGCTTTCGGTAGCCATGGCTTTTTTTACCCTAATATCGTTGTACGTATGGTACGAAAGTGAATTCGACCAGTTTCACGAAAAGAAAGATAGAATTTTTTTCTTGAATGGTGATAAATGGTCAACAACGCCGGCTCCTCTTTCACGTTTTCTAGCCGATGAGTTTGGTGAGGTTGAGGGCGTAGTTCGGGTTTTACCTTTCCGAAACTCTTTTTTGATGGGAGAAAAGGGCGAGGAGCTAGTGCCCCTGAAGGATGTTCTGGTTGCCGACTCAAACGTATTCAACGTTTTTAGCTTTCAACCAGTAAAGGGAAGTTTCGATAACCCTTTCCCCACTTGGAACAGTATTGCTTTAAGTGAGACAACTGCGCGAAGCTTATTTGGGAAGGAGGAGCCTATTGGCAAAACCATTACGCTGGAAACCAGTTTGATTTATACTGTTACACAAGTTTACAAGGATTTGCCTAGCAACTCAAGCTTAAAGGCAGCAGCGGTAATTCCTTTCAACGGTCTCGATAGGATTAATAACGATGATGATGTTTTTGAGTTCTGGGGCAACTGGAATTACTATACCTGGATTCTGCTTCGAGAGGGAGTTGAGGTGGCACAGGTCGATTCTGCGATTAGCAACAGAGTTTTCAGCATGCTCACCAATGATTTGGGATGGAACGTGGAGGGAACCCAGCATTTGCATCTGGTTCCGTTTAACGGCCTTTACTTTAACAAGAATTTGAATTTAAACATGCCCAAGGGAAGCAAGAATCAGCTGGCGTTTCTTTCCCTCGTGGCATTTTTTATTCTGCTCATTGCATGTATAAACTTTGTTAACCTTTCAACTGCCAAAGCGTTTAGGCGGGCAAAAGAGGTTGGTTTAAGGAAAACAGTAGGTGCTTCAAGAAAAACGTTAGTCGTCCAATTTTTGGTTGAGGTTTTTATTCTCTCGCTGTTTTCTGTAATGCTGTCGGTTATGATAACCGAGGTTTTCCTGCCAGAGTTTAACAGCCTTGTGCAGGCAAATCTTTCCGTATATGGCTTTGGTGTAGGCCGGTATTTGCTGATAGTCATCGCCACGCTTCTGTTCGTTACGCTAATGGCTGGCCTTTACCCGGCACTGATGCTAACATCGTTCTCACCGGTTACTATTCTTAAGGGCGAGCTAACCAAGGGAGCAAGAGGAACCGTACTGCGAAAAGTTCTTATTGTTTTCCAGTTTACAGTAGCCATAGCACTGAGCATTGCTACCATTGTTGTTTACATGCAAATGAAGCACATGAAAAACTTCGACGTTGGTTTCAGCAAGGAGCAGGTTCTTTACTTCTGGCAAGGCAATGTGGACAGGGATTTACTAAAAGAAAAATTACTAAAAATTCCCGGAGTGGATAAGGTATCGTTTGCATCTGCTGTGCCCGGCGATGTGGGTATGTCGTGGGGAAGGGTTGTTGATGGTAAGGAGGTTACCTTTTCTACAATCGTGGTTGAACCGGAGTACCTGGAGATATTTGAAGTAGATTTTGCGGAAGGGAGAAACTTCTCCTACGATTTTGCATCCGATACTATGGGG
The DNA here is from genome assembly GCA_035380045.1 of Tenuifilaceae bacterium. Lineage (GTDB taxonomy): Bacteria > Bacteroidota > Bacteroidia > Bacteroidales > Tenuifilaceae > DAOSWM01. The sequence continues at coordinate 18,770 of DAOSWM010000010.1, forward strand.
GCAATGATTTTTAACGAGAAAGCCATACGGGTTTTTGAGCTGGACGATCCGCTCAGCAAAACAATGAACTACATGCCCGAAAAACCAGCAAGAATTGTTGGTGTGGTGAAGGACTTCCATTTCGAATCGTTACATAACCCCATAGAGCCCCTTGGCTTTTTCTGTGGGAATCTAGGCTGGGGATACTATACGTGCGTGGTAAAGATTAGTGGTAATATCCCCGATGTTGTAAAAAGCATTTCGCGCTTGATGCAGGAGTTACGCCCTAGCATACCGTTCGATTTTCGGTTTGTTGATCAGCTTTACGATAGCTTCTACAAGAAGGAGGAACGGTTATCGAAGTCAATCGCATACTTCTCGTTGCTTGCAATTGTAATTGCCTGTTTGGGGCTTTTTGCCCTGGCATCGTACTCAGCCGAGCAAAAAGTTAAAGAGATAGGGGTAAGAAAAGTGCTTGGTGCAAGCGAAGGGCAAATAGTCCGCCTAATAACCACCGAGTTTGGATTATATGTTTTAGCTGCAAATATTATTGCTTGGCCAATTGTTTACTACGGCCTTGGCGAGTGGCTAAAAACATTTCCTCAAAGAATTGCTCCCAGCCTTACTGTTTTTGCAATTGTGGGGGCTGCATCCTTTTTAATAATGCAGCTTACCATTCTATATAAAGCCGTTAAGGCTTCCCGTACAAATCCTTCAATTACTTTAAAGTACGAGTAGCTATTGTTAATTTAGGTTTCAAAGGGGCTGTATTAAAGCCCCTTTGTTTGTTTCTAGAAATTCCCTTTTCTTACCATTAGTAGCGCGATAATATTGAAAATTTCGAGCCGCCCAAGTAGCATGTTTAGGGTTAACACAAATTTCCCGGTTGATGGTAGGGTTGAGAAGTTTGCAAGTGAACTAACATCGCCAAATCCTGGGCCAACATTGCCAATGGTAGCAATTGATGCGGAGAATGCAGTGTACAAATCCACATCGAGAGATGTAAGAACTAGGGTAGTTACAAAGAATGTAAAAATGTAAAGCACCACAAAAACCATGGTAAGGGCTTCGAGCTGTTCGCTAATAACACGGTTGTTAATTTTAACAACAACAACTGCTCTTGGGTGCTGAATGAGCTTTAGTTGTTTTCGTAACGATCTGAAGAACAGGTAAACTCTGTCGAACTTTAAACCTCCAGAGGTTGACCCCACCATTGCACACTGTATGGTGAAGTATATTAGAATAATGTGGGTGAATGCCGGCCAAGGGTTGCTATCGGCAGTGGCAAAACCAGTAGTTGTTCCAAGCGAAATTACCTGGAAAGAACCAAAGCGTAAGGAATCCCATATGTTGTAATATCCAGAGAAATACAACTTTGCAGAAACGAGTAGTATGCCCAAGAGGAGTATCACAATAAAACTTTTTGCTACGGATGATTTGAAAATGTTTTCTGCTCGTCCAGTAATGGTTCCGTAAAGCAATCCGAAGTGCATTCCCGATAGCACCATAAAAATCATGATAACAATCTCGATGGAAGGGCTCTTAAAAAAAGCAACGCTACTATTTTTAGTTGAAAACCCGCCTGTTGCGATGGTTGCAAATGAGTGGTTGATTGCATCAAAAAGGCTCATGCCTAAAGCCCAAAGTGTTAGGGTTTGAACCGCTGTTAGCCCAACGTAAACAATTATAAGAACGTGAATTATTTTTCGGGCTTTGTACCTGAAGTTGAGTTTGGAGAGCTCGCTCATTTCTGCGTTTAGCAGGGTAAGGCGGGAACTTGTTGACTGAGGCAGGATTAAAAGCACGAACATTACAATTCCAATCCCCCCAATCCAGTGGGTTGCTGAACGCCAAAAAAGCAAACCTTTGGGTAAGGCTTCAATGTTATTAAGTATTGACGAACCTGTTGTTGTAAATCCCGAAACGCTTTCGAACCATGCGTTTACCAGCGAAAATTCGCCTCCCCACATAATGTAGGGTAGCATACCAATAATACAAGTTATTACCCAACCACCAACAACTATAGCCAACCCTTCCGAAAACGAAACGTTATCCTGATCCTCTACGAAAATAAATGGGAATGCTCCAAATATGATGCAAATTAGCCCGCTGAATAGTAGCGGTATGGTTGATGTTTCGCCATGAAATAAGGAGATGAAAAATGCGATTAATAAGAAAAGTGCATTGAAAAGCAGTACGTAACCTGTAAACTTTATTACAACCTCGGTGCGCATTGGTCTATTTTTGAGGGTAGTTGTTCTTGTTAAGCCGGTCAATTAGATTGTTAACCTCAACTTCTAGCTGTTTTAGGTCATCTTCAGACTTAATGGTTGTTCTTAGCACCTTATCCCTCGGATGAAATGTTTTAATGGCTTGAATTATTTGGTTAATGGGTGATATGTAGTACTTTGAGATGAAGAAGCTCAGAAGCAACGAGAACACCAGAGCACCAACTATGGCTACAATTCCGGGCATAATGGCTCTGTGCGATTTATCCTTTAAAATAACCGCTTCGCTGTGCATGCTGTTTTGGTTAAGCGACATAAGCTCGTTCACGGCATGTTTTACCTCCAGAAACGTTCTATGAACATCGTTCGAGTAGAATTCAATGTCATCGTAAGCGCTACTCTTTAAAAAGAACCTTTCCTGCCATTTCTGCTTAAATGTATGGTATGATTCTTCAATCCTTACAATCCTTATATCTTCACCCGATTCGGTAATGTTGTTTTTTGCAGTTCTGAATGCTGCCATAAAGGAGCTGTCCGCAGAAAGTATTATGCTTTGGCCTTTTGCTGTTTTTCCAAGCATTATCAGGAGTATACCGCTATCCTCTCGCTCAAGTGCTTCGAGCATGGTTCTTGATGCTTCAATGGTTTTGTAGTTGTCCTCTATAAGCTCGGTGAAGGAATTGCTAAGCTTATTGAACTCAATAATTGATTCGGTTCCTGCCACAAAAAGCAGGGCAACCAGTAGTAGGAAACCCGATAAAATTTTAAGTTTCAGACTTTTCTTCATGGTATTGGAGCCTAGTAAGGTGAAATTTCAGTGTAAAAGTAATATAAACTAGCGCCCATTGTAATTTGATAATGGCATTTTTTAGTTTCTACAGGTTAATGGAGTATGTTACCCCAACAATATTAACCTCATCAGGGTAATCGGGGTCAATGCCACGTTGTAAAAGGAAGTAAACTCCAATATCGTTCCTCTTGTTTATTTTGTAATCAACACCAAGGCGGTACCGTTTTTTTGTCCATGTATTGTTGAACTCCGTTTCTCTGGCATCAGAAATTTGGTAGTAAACCTCTGCGCCCACATAGGGCGAAAAGCGTTTTATGGAGTATTCAACGGTGAGCCTATTCCGCCATTCCCACGAGGGTGTTTTACCGTTTTTACTACTGTTGAAGTTTTTAACCTCCGATTGGATTCTGCTCCGGTAAGAAAATTTCAAGTTATTAAAGCTAAGGCGGTACGAAGCGTCGAGTGCTAGCCGGTGCCGGAAGCTTACCTCGTTTTCGAGCGTTTGGTTTGCGCTGAAACGATATGCAAACGACAGTTTTACGGGTTTTATTGGTTTGTAGTTTGCTCCTATGCTCGAATGAAAAACATCAAAGTGCGACAGGCTCTGGTCGAAGCGGAACTCTTCCTGTAGCTCCAGCGAGAATTTCTTCGAGAAATCTTTTTCCAAGGAAAACTCGTTCCATAAACCGTAATCGGGTTGCGATATTACCCTTATGGCAAAGGCCAGAAATAGGTAAAGAAGAAGGGCTGCTCTTTTCATCTAATCGTCGTCGTCGGTACTGTTCGATTTGCCGTAATCAGAATCGCTTGAGTTAATACTAAGCCTTGATTCTTCGTGGTAAACTTTAAGTTGGCAGGTATCGTTCAGAAAGTTAATTTTGCCTACTTCAACGCGTTTAATGGTATCAATTCCGGTTCTCTCCTTTAGGTCCTGAACCATTAAGTTGTAGTTTTCGGGCTTAATCAAATCAATCTTTTCGTATACTACAATTTTTACGGATTCGTGCTTCAGCAGCCAGCGCTTCTCGAAACCGTAGGAGAGGGCAACCACCAGCAGGTTGGCGAAAAGCACATCGGCAACTCCCACCTTTTTGTTAACCAGCGCGTTTATCATTGAAAGCGAAATAACCAGAAAAAGGTAGGTCATTTCTCGAATGGGAATTTGGCTGGTTCGGTATCGAATAATGCCAAACAGGGCGAAAAGACCAAGCGCAAATCCCAGCTGTAGCTTCACATTCTCCAACAGGTAGCATAGTAGGAAAATGATAGTTCCAATCAGAATGTAGGTAAAAAGGTAGTCCTTTCTGCGGGTAACCGAGTAGTAAATCCAGCGAACCAGCAGAATGAGCACCAAGGAGTTGAGCGAAAGCCTGAAAAGGAACTCGAAGAAATCTTCAAATTCAATAATTTCAAATCCGAAAAGCTTGATTTTATCAAGCAGAATAAGCATTGTATTCATTTTCTATTCTTTTTAGTAGCAAAAGTTTAGGTTTAATGCTGTTGGGTTTTGGGGCTTCGCCGAGCAAAGTTTTCCCAACACAGTACTTGCTGAAACCTGTACTACGAATCAGCATTTTCTTAAGTAGCCCCTCTAGGGGCGAGTGGTGTGAACTTTGTTCCCGCTTAATTTCAGCAATGGCAAGGTGCGGTAAGCTAATCCACTGGTTGCGTTGGTTGCTGAATTGCAAGTTAAAGTCGAGGGTTACCCTTTCTTTGCTGCTTGTTCCAACCAGGGTTACCCTACTAAAGTGTGTTTCTATGCTTGGCTCAAGTAAACGAGCAATGTTGTTTAAATGGGTTGCTAAAAAAGCTTGGGACTTAGTGCTGTTTAGCTCAACAGGCTGGTTTGCAATTCTCCACTTTTGGGTTCCCTTCTGGGTGTTCCTGAACTTTACCTCAAGAAACGTATTGTTTGTAATTTTGTAGGTTCTGTACCTAGCCTTGTATCTTTTTGAGAATCCTCTTACATGTTGGAGGTAAAGTAGGCTCTCGGGAGTGTCAAGATAGGTGGTATGGTAGGGAAGATTGCGATTACCTTCAATCTCTAAAACCCTGTAGCTATCGGAAATGCTCTGGAGTATGAATGGTATATGGAATGAGGGAAACGGAAATTTCGTGTCCACACGGTCCATAAACTTATACTCATTCATTTGAGGCAGGCTAATCGGGCTGAAAATGTTTAGTAAATCTTCCAAGTTAAAATCTTTACTGTTGAACGTTAGGTTTCTACTATGTTGCAAATGTAACAATCGGAATATGCCAAGAGCAAAAACAATCAACCGGGGATTTTATTTTACCTACAGAAACCGCTATTATTTCATCAGAAGGTGATACGGTGCAATATGAGATCGATGTGAAAGTGAAATTTACCACAAATTGTTGGTTAATGTTGAACTTCAATTGTATGCTGGTACATTTGGATTACCAATTTTAGTATAATGAAATTTTTGAGAGAAAAAATCCCAATACCATGCGTGGAATTGGGACTTTTTTTAGTTATTCACTCGCCTTATATAATCAGCATAGCATCGCCGTAGGTACCAAACCGGTACTTCTCGGCAATGGCAACTTTGTATGCTTCAAAAAGAAAATCGTATCCTGCGAATGCCGAAACCATCATTAGCAACGTTGATAATGGAAGGTGGAAGTTTGTAACCATCATGTCGGGTACGCTGAATTCGTAGGGAGGAAAAATAAACTTGTTTGTCCATCCTGAGAATGGCTTCAGGTACCCATCAGTTGAAACGGAACTTTCGAGCGTGCGCAGAACGGTGGTGCCCACAGCACAAATTTTATGCTTATTCTCCTTTGCTGAGTTAACAACACGAACCGCTTCTTCAGGAATCATTATTTGCTCCGAGTCCATTTTGTGCTTGGTGAGGTCTTCAACATCAACGGTACGGAAATTACCTAAACCTACATGTAGCGTAATCTCAGCAAAGTTTACTCCTTTTATTTCTAGCCGTTTTAGCAGCTCGCGGCTGAAGTGAAGCCCGGCGGTAGGTGCGGCAACGGCTCCTTCGTGTTTGGCGTATATTGTTTGGTAGCGTTCCCGATCTTCGGGAACAACCTCACGGCGAATAAACTTTGGGAGAGGAGTTTCTCCTAGCCGGTATAGCGTATCCTTGAACTCATCGTACGAACCATCAAACAGGAAGCGTAACGTTCTACCTCGGCTGGTGGTATTATCAATCACTTCGGCAACCAGCACGTCGTCGTCACCGAAGTAAAGCTTGTTGCCAATCCTTATTTTTCTGGCTGGGTCAACCAGTACATCCCATAAACGTTGGTCCTTGTTTAGTTCTCTTAGCAGGAAGACTTCAATTTCTGCGCCAGTTTTTTCTTTGTTGCCATATAGCCTTGCGGGAAAAACTTTGGTGTTGTTAAAAACAAAAACATCCCCCTCGGACACGTACTCAATAATGTCTTTGAATGATTTATGCTCAATCTTTCGTTCCTTCCGGTTAAGCACCATCAATCTCGATTCATCCCTGTTGTCGGCAGGGAACTTGGCAATCAAATCTTGAGGAAGATTGTACTTGTACTGCGATAGCTTCATACGATTAAAAAATTATATATGTGATTAATAATTATTTGTCTGACCTTTAGAAACAGTTTCTAAATGAAAAAATATTGTTTTGGATACTTTGTTGGGTGGTGTAAAAAACTGAAAGTCATGTGTTTTTATAAAAATATTTGCAAATTAAGCACTGTGCACCTTATACGTAGAAAAATGCGATTAGTTACAGCTCTTCAATTTTTTTCTCAAAAAAATCTATGTCCATCGCGTCATCAACCGAAAAGTTGCCGCTAGCCGTTCTCCTAAGTTCCACCAAATGAGCCCCAGAACCTAACGCTTTCCCGAAATCGCGAGCTAGGGCTCGTATGTATGTTCCCTTGGTGCACCCAATTTTAAGGGTTACGTTGGGCATTGAGAAATCAGTTACATTCATATAGGTAATTTCTATGGGAGCGGGGTCAAGCTCCATGTCAACACCTCTGCGAGCCAGTTTGTATGCTCTCCCTCCATCAACGCTTTTTGCTGAGAATAGGGGAGGAACCTGCATTTGTTTGCCAACAAATTTGGCAGCGGTTTTCTCAACAAGTTCCCGAGAAATATGTTCAGTTGGGTATTCGGTGTCAATCTCGGTTTCCAAATCGAACGATGGGGTAGTTGCGCCCAGCCTGAAGGTTGCAATGTACTCCTTGTTCTGTAGCTGAAATTCGTTCACCCTTTTAGTGGCTTTGCCAACACAAACAATAAGCAGCCCTGTAGCAAGCGGATCGAGCGTGCCGGCATGTCCTACCTTTATCTTCTTGTAACCTAGCCTGTATCGAAGAATTGATTTTACCTTGCTCACAAGGTTGAAAGAAGTCCAGTGAAGGGGCTTGTCAAAAAGTAGAACAACACCCTCGTTCCAGTCGGAATTTTTATCGTATTCAAACATTTATTAAAATAGTATTACCGATGAAATTGCAATCAATCCAACTGCGGCACAGTAAATTGCAAACCATATTAGTTTCCCCTTTTTTACAATAGAAATCATCCATTTACAAGCCATCAATCCGGTAACAAATGCAGCAATAAAGCCTACCGCTAGTACAAGGAAGTTTGGTTGGCCTATACTTGTCTCGGTGGAGGATGATAGCCCGTCAACCAAGCTCAAAAAATTTTCGCCAAGAATGGGGATTAGAACCATTAGGAATGAGAATCGTGCGACCTCTTCTTTTTTAACGCCAAGAAGAAGACCAGCTGCAATGGTTGCTCCGGAACGTGAAATTCCGGGAAGTACTGCAACCGTTTGGGCAATTCCGATAATGAAGGCATGAATGAAACCAATTTTTTTCTCCCCCGATTTTCGGTAGTAGGCAAAACCAAGTAGCAATGCAGTAATTAGCAGCATGAATCCAACAATTAGGATAATGCTGGGTGAGTTGAAAATGACCTCAACGTTTTCTTTGAAGAAGAATCCGACAACAGCAATGGGAATCATTGATATGGCAATGGCCAAAATATACTTTGTTTCATCGTTCCAAGCGAAACGAAATAATCCGAGAAAAAGCGAAACGATATCTTTACGGAAAACAACCAGCGTGCTCAGAACGGTTGCGCCGTGAACAACCACCGTGAAAAGCAAATTGTCAGATGTTTCAACACCCAGCAGGTGCTTCCCAATTTCAAGATGCCCCGAGCTGCTTACAGGCAAAAACTCGGTTAGCCCCTGAACAATTCCAAGGATAATAGCTTCTATTAAACTCATTTTTAGATAAAAAGGTAGAGGGGTTATTCTTTTGGTTTTTTCATAATTGCATAAACCTCAAATATGAAACCGAATAGAACAACTAACGGCGCCAGGGTAATTCTGCGGAAGCTGAAAATATCTTCGCTGAAAACATTCGGGTCGTCTGAACCCCCTCCAATCATAAGAATAAAACCAAAAACAATTATGGCAAAGCCAATAATTAGCAACCTATAGTTTTCTTTCCCAAGGGGGAAAAGATTTATTTTTTCTGCTTCTTGCTGAGCTACACTTTTTTTTGTCATAGCATTATTTTCTTGAATGGTATTAAAAGTAAAGATCGTCGGCTTTAAGCCTAAGGTACTTGTTTACTGCAAAGTATGTTGATGTGAAGTTTATTAAAATTCCTAGTATTAACACAATGCCAAAAATACCTCCCAGTAGTTCAACCTGCTGGAAGTTCAGCAGTTCATAGAACTCAGACTGAATGATGTACACCAGTCCGCAAAGCAAACCAATGGCCAGCCCCGAGGCGTAAATTCCATGTCCAACACCTTTGGCAAGCAGCGGCTTGCGAATGAACCCCCAGGTTGCTCCAACCAGCTTCATGGTGTTAATTATGAAACGTTTTGAGTAAACCGAAAGTCGTATGGTGTTGTTTATTAGCACAATGGCTACGAAAAATAGTAGCGCGCTGAATAGCAAAATAATAGCACTTATCTTGCTAACGTTCTCGTTTATCAGGTTAACCAGCGACTTCTGGTAAAAAACCTCTTTAACTGGCCGAAGCGCCATAAGTTCGTCCTCAATTTTGCGAATGCTGTCGGGGTTTGCGTAATCGGCCTTCAACTTCACTTCAATGGATGATGAGAGCGGGTTGTACCCGAGAAACCCAATGAAATCTTCTCCAAGTTCTTTCTGCAGCTCTGTGGCTGCAACTTCCTTTGATATGTACTCGGTTATGCGAACGTAGGGCGAGGCATCGAGGGTTTTTCGTAGGAAGTTGGCCTCAACCTCACGAACATCGTCGTGGAGAATAACCGAAAAACCAATATTTTCCTTAACAAAAACCGATAGCCTGTTTGCGTTAAAAAGAAGAAGCAGCAGAACGCCCAGCATGAATAGAACCAATGCGTTGCTTATAATTGAGGAGAGGTAGGAACTCCTCAGCCTCCATTTTGTACTTCTTTTTTCAGTTTTCATAATTCAGCTGCAAAGGTAGCTTAACAAAAGTAAAAACGAACGGCAAAACCGTTATTTTTTATTAATCAGAGGTTTAAAGTAGTCGAGAGCAACCCATGCAAGCGTTACAACAATTAGCAGAAGCGATGAAACAAGGTCGATGGTGTAACCAGCATTGAACATTTTGGGCTTAAATTCGAAGGTAACTTCGTGCTTGCCTTCTGGGAGAATCATTGCGCGTAGAATGTAGTTAACCCTGAAGTGATCTGCTTTCTCCCCGTCAACGTAGGCAGTCCACCCTTTAGGGTAGTAAATATCAGAAAAAACGGTGAACCGCTCCGACGATGCTTTGTATTTGTAAGTTAACCTGTTGGCGCTGTAGGAGGTGAGTTCAATCAAATCGGTTGAGTCAACCGGGGATAAACTTTCATTCGGAACGAATTCTGCAAACCTTCTATCAACAATGGCTTCCCTAGCAGGGTTGAAATTATTGAGGGCTTCAATCTCCTCGTCGGCGTTTTCAACCATACTGAATGAGTCAACAAACCATGCATTTCCAAGGGCTCCAGGATTTTGCATTGCAACAATGCTCTCTCCACGGCGAGCAATAATGTACCTTGTGTTAAGCATATCGACAACCTTCGGATTCTGTTTTGATAAGTGATGATCGATAATTTCCTGGTAACGACGAAGTTTTGCTCCATGGTATCCTCCTAGCGACTTATGAAAGTACGATGTGTTCGCATCGTTAAATGTGCTAACAGTTAGGTTGAAGACCCTGAAGTATAGGGTAGTGTCGGCAAGAATTTGCTTGTCAGCATTGGTTGGAGTAAACGGAACTTCAACTCTGGTTATATTTTCAAAATTATCGTTGTTGAGGTAGCGGCGGTTAATTACCCACATGTCGGCAACAATGAGCACGCCCAGAATGGCGATAAAGTAGGCTGGCTTAACTTTTTTGTACTGAAGCGCATAAATTGAACCTGCGCCAAGAAGCACAAAGGCGAGTGAACGGATGGCGTCGGCACGAAGCAGCGCTGCGCGGTCGGTGCGGATAGCCCCGAAAAGTTCAGGTGGGTAGCCTGCCTGAATGTACATTTGGTCCATCTCGGCTTCGAAGTGAAATAGTGTACCGCCCATTAGGATGAAGAGCAAGCAGATTCCTCCAACAATTCCCAGCGACCACTTCAGCCCATTCATGAACCGTTCGTTGGTAAGCTCCCCATCATAAACCTGTTTCACGGCCATCATGCCCAGCAGGGGCATGGTAAACTCGGCGATATAGAGAATCATGGAAACTGTGCGGAACTTGTTGTAGCCGGGGAAGTAGTGCAGGAAGAAATCGGTTAACGGCATGAAGTTTTTGCCCCAGGCCAGCATAATTCCCAAAATGGTAACGCCTAGTATAGCCCATTTAAACGATCCTTTAACAGTGAATAAACCTAGCATGAAAAGGAAAACCACAATGGCACCAATGTAAACCGGTCCCGATGTCATGGGTTGGGGTCCCCAGTAAACCGGTAAACTCTGAACAAGTTGACGGGCTTGTGCCTTGGGTACACCATTATCTTGAAGAAACTGGTAGGTGTGCGAATCGGTTCCCAGATCGCCCATGGACGAACCGCCCATAAGGTTGGGAATTAGCATATTGAATGATTCAGCAATGCCGTAACTCCAGTCGGTTGCGTACTTCTTGTCGAGACCAGTGGTTCTGTCGTCCTCTCTCGATGTTAGCTCGGTTGCTCCCCGAATGGAGTCTTTTCCGTAGTCGTAGGTAAAGTATAGCCGCGAGAAGTTGGCTCCAAGAGCCAAAATACCAGCAATGGCAAGTACACCAATCGCTTTGCTAAACCTAATGTACTCCTTCCGAATAGCTGCATCAATAAAATACGCAATAGTCATTGCCACCATTACGAAGCCGGCGTAGTAGGTAATTTGAACGTGACCAGCGTTAAGGTTCAAACCCAGGAAGAGTCCGAAAAGGGCAAGCCCTCCCAGGTATTTCCCCCGGAACGCAAGAACCATTCCGGCAATCATTGGTGCCACGTAGCTTATGGCGTGGATTTTTGCATTATGCCCGGCTGCAATCACAATAAAAAAGTACGACGACAAACCGTAGGCAAAGGCACCAACAATGCTAAGCCATGGGTTAACCCGCATTACCAGCATTAGAATGTAGAAGCCAAGTAGCGTAAAAAAGATGAAGCTGGCAGGTCGTTTCCCAAGCTGCAGAATATGATCGACAAAGGTAAGCTTATTCCCTTCGAACCGGGTTGATATAAGGTAGGCAGGCATTCCGCTAAACATGCTGTTGGTCCAAAGCGGCTCCTCGCCGGTTGCCTCACGGTAATCCATAATCTCTTTGGCCGAGCCCCTGAACTGTTCAATGTCGTGTTGCTTGAGGCCCTTGCCCTCAATTAAGGGCGAGAAGTAAGCGTAGGATGCAATGAAGAAAATTGCAACCGCAACGATATGAGGTAAACTTTGCTTAAAAAGTTGTTTCATAACTCTTGTTTTTTAGTAAATGCAAGGTCAAAAATAGTGGTTTTTTGCTGGTTATGGCAAATTAGCATTGAAAAAAGAGCAAATTGAAAAGGTGCATGCCTGAATAGGCCTATTTGTTTGTTTGGGTTTCCCGGTTTATAACCAGCTCGCCAAGGTTCCTGCCGGTAAGGTGAAGCGGGGAAACCAGCTGCGAAATTCCGGCTTTGCGAAGCTCATCGGCCTCATCGTCGAAATAGCAGTAGGAATCAATTTGTCCACTGAATCCAAGTTCTCGAATTTTTTTTACAGCATTCACCTTTTCATCCACTACGGGAAGGCAAATGCTTATGCCCTTTAGGTTGAAAATTGCGCAGTTCTTCCAGAAAGAGTTGTCGAGTGCATTTGCGTAAACAACCCTTCTGCCCTGATTTCGGTGCTCAAGAATTACGTTCGGATCCGAATCGATGCCCAGTACACTTTTCCCCTGACTTTTAAGAAAGTCGTATGTTGAAGTACCGCACGTGCCCATTCCAACAACCAGGAATTGAGTGTGCCCAATGCTTGATGGGAGGTGATCGGCTTGTTTGCTGTCGGGCTTTTCTACAGAAATGAACTTGAAGTACCGTTCAAAAATATCGCTTGCTTTTCGGCTAAAGGCACCCAGCAGGGTGAACGAAGCTGCAACCAGAAGAGCAATCATGCTTAGGAAATCCTGGCTCAGCAACCCTGCTGAAACAGCGCTTGCGCCAGCAATTAATCCAAACTCGCTGTAGCAGAAAAGCACCGATGAGCTCCAGAAAGCGGTTCGGTTCCTTAGTCCAAAAAATTTCACTGAGAAATAGTAGATAGCGCTTTTCAAAGGGAGCAATGCCATAAAAATTAGTGCAAACCACACCGCTTTTACCGATGGTAAGCCAAGCAACCCTATTTGGAGGAAGAAGGCTACCAGAAGAATTTCTTTAAGGCTCCAGAGTAGCTTTCCAAGTTCGTCGGATTTTTTTTGTTCGGCTATTAGTATGCCAAAAACCAGGGCTCCCAGCTTATCGCTTAACCCAACTGTTTTAAAAATCCATGCTCCTGCAAATGCAAGCAAAACGCCAAAAACGAGCAGAAGCTCTCCATGGCCGGTTCGGTTTATTGCTGCTTTGAATACTGGGATTAGTAGCGGAAGGGCAAGTAGCGACAATGCCCAGTAACTTGGCTTATCAGCCCCACTAAATCCGAGCAGAACAACAGCCACAATATCCTGAATTATTAGAATTCCGATGGCAATACGCCCGTAGTACGAACCCAAATCGTCGTTATCGTCGAGAACTTTTGCTGCAATCACAGTGCTTGAAAAGCTGAGGAGAATTCCAAGGTAAATGGAGCCCACAGGGCTAACGCCCAGCAAGAAGGCTAACGCTCCAAAAATAAACGAGTTGGCAGCAAGTGAAATGAAACCTCCGCCAATAATTACTGGGTTTAAAATATTTTTAAACTTTATTTTTAGGCCAACTGTAAATAGAAGAATCATTACCCCAAGGTCGGCAATGCTTTTCAGGGTATCGTTCCCTTCAATACCGAATGCAGCCAGCGTAAAGCCTGCAATAAGGTACCCAACCAGCGGCGGGAGCTTAATCGATTTTGCGAACAGCCCTAAAACGTATGCTGCAAGAATGTATAGGATTTCCATTTTACAGATATCTTATTGATTCCTGTAAAAATAGCAACATTTTTTTACAATTAATACTTGGGAGGTTGCGCTAGTTACATGTTAGCCAGAATACCTGCAATTCTTTCGGAAGCTTTCCCATTCCCGTAGAGGTTTACTGAGAAGTTGGGGTTCTTGCTTAGCATCGTTCTCCACGATTCGTAAATGTCCTCGATTCCAGGGTTGGCAAGTATGTTTACGCCATTTTCAACCAGCTCGGTCCATTCCGTCTCGGCGCGCATGGTAACGCAGGGCTTTTGGAAAAAGAAGGCTTCCTTCTGTAGTCCACCGCTATCGGTAATTACAAGCGCACAGCGCTTAAGTAGCTCAACCATATCGAAGTAGCCAACCGGGTCGATTACAGTGAATTTTGCCGGAACCGACTGCGATGCTACAATCTTTTTAGTTCGTGGGTGCAGTGGAACAATAACCTGCATTTCGCTGTGGATTTTATTGAGCGACTCGATAATGCTTCGTAGCTTCGCTGCATCATCAGTGTTTTCCTGCCTGTGGAAGGTTGCCAGCACAAACTGCTTGTTCAAATTTAGCTGGTTTGCAACCTTCGATTTTTCTGCCGACCGCGCTCCGTAGTACATTGCAGCGTCCTGCATAACATCGCCGGTATTTTCAATGCGGCAGCTAAAATTTTGAAACCCTTCGTTGGTAAGATTTTGAACTGCGGTTTGGGTTGGGCAGAATAGGTAGTTCGAAATACGGTCGGTGAGAATCCTGTTTATTTCTTCTGGCATTGCCATGTTGAACGAGCGTAAACCAGCTTCAACGTGAGCTACCGGAATGTGTAACTTCTGCGCTGCAAGCGCACCAGCAATGGTTGAGTTGGTGTCGCCGTAAACCATTAGCAGGTTGGGTTCTTCTTTCAGAAGAATTTGCTCAATGCCTTCCAGCATTCGTCCGGTCATAGCGCCGTGGTTCAGGCTGTTAATGTTGAGGTTGTAGTTGGGAACCGGAATCTCCATCTCATCGAAAAAAACCTGCGACATATTTTGGTCGAAGTGCTGGCCGGTGTGAAGAATAATCTCCTCTAAACCAAATTCTTTTAGTTTCCGGCTTACTGCTGCGGCTTTAATAAACTGTGGGCGAGCACCCACAACGGTTAAAATTTTCATGTTTACTTTTTTTCTGCCGTTATTTCGTTAAGCAAAATAGCTATTCGTTGTGTGAGCGAACGGCGCGAATACTTTTCAATATTCTGCGGGTTGAATTCTTCCCAATCCTTTTGATACCAGTCCCACAGTTTTAGCAACCCTTCTTCAACTCGGGAACTGCTGTCGAACGGAACAAAAACTCCCGAACTGGTTGAGTTAACTAGCAATTCAACGTCGCCACCTGACGGACCCAGCGCAAGTATTGGCCGCTTGGCGGCCAGGTACTCGAAAACTTTTCCGGTAAGAATGCTCCGGGCGTTAGGGCTATTATTCACCAGCAGCAGAAGTACCTGCGATTCCTGCTGGTAATTAACAGTATCGTTGTGTGAAAGGTAACCTGTAAACTCGCAAAATTCAGAAAGTTGGTATTTTTTTAGGGATTCAATAACCGTTGCATCAACCTGCCCAACGAATCTTAACTTTAGCTTTTCAGCAAATTTCGGGTTGCTTTGAGCGATTTTTCCGATGCTTTCCCACAGCAGATTGCAGTTGCGGTTTGCTGTTAGCGTGCCAACGTGGGTTATTGAAAAATGCTGGTCAAGGGTTGATGTTGATTCCTCAAAATCTTTTTCGTCGTAACCATTTTCAACCACTTCAATTCTTTTAGCGCCAAGTTCCTTGAATTCAGGTTTACTCCCGGGAGTTACTGTTACTGTGCAATCAGCAGTGCTAAGCACAGATTTTTCCAATCTCTTATGACGCCTTACTGCGTGAGCAGAGGGATTCAGGTCGTTAAAAAAATCGATGTTTGTCCACGGATCCCGGAAATCGGCAAGCCAGGGGAAGCCTGTTTTTTTTGCAACCCTTTTCGCAATAAGGTGCGTTGAGTGTGGCGGGCCGGTTGAAACAATGGCATCAACCGAATTGCTTAGTAAATATTTTACCAGAAATTTTGCTGAGGGACGAATCCAGAACATGCGGGCATCGGGGATAAAAATATTTCCCCGAATCCAGATTGCAAGTTTATTTGCAAAACTCCATTTCGACTTTCCCTGCGAAGATAATCCGGCGCCAAACTTTTGGTTTTTTCTTCCGGTAAAAATCCTAAAAAGTGAGTATGGTTCCCAAACAGTTTTTCTTAAAACTTCAATACCTTCAGGAACTTCCTTTAATAGATTCTCATCGTAACCGGGCGCTTCGGCCTTTTCGGCGGTGTAAATTACTGGTTCCCAACCAAACTCGCGGAGGTACTTGGTGAACTTCAACCAGCGCTGTACCCCGCTACCACCAGCAGGTGGCCAGTAGTATGTTATGATTAGGACTTTGGGCATCTTTTTCAGTCTTCAGTCTTCAGTCTACAGTTCTCAGTCTACAGTCCACAGTCTGCCGACTGCCAACTGCCCACTGCACTATATACTCATCAACAACTTGCGCATGCTCACCTTCTCCTCCATAATTTCGCGAAGGCGCGAGGAGGGAACCCTTTCCTGCTCCATGGTATCGCGGTGGCGAATGGTAACCGTGTCGTCCTCGAGGGTTTGGTGGTCGATGGTAATGCAGAATGGTGTTCCAATGGCGTCGTGCCTGCGGTAACGTTTCCCTATGCTGTCCTTCTCCTCGTACTGGCAAGCAAAATCGAATTTCAGGTCGTCCATAATTTTGCGGGCTTTCTCGGGTAATCCATCCTTTTTTACCAGCGGGAAAACAGCAAGTTTTACAGGCGCGAGAGCAGGAGGAATTCGCAGAACAACGCGCTCGTCGGTGCCGCCGTCGTCCTTGGCAATTTTCTCCTCAGTGTATGCCGATGAGAGAATAAGCAGGAACGTACGGTCGAGACCAATTGAAGTTTCAACAACGTATGGTACGTAGCTTTCGTTGGTTTCGGGGTCGAAGTATTGTAATTTTTTGCCCGAGAATTTTTGGTGATTCCCCAAGTCGAAATCGGTGCGGGAGTGGATTCCTTCAACTTCTTTGAATCCGAATGGGAATTTGAATTCAACATCGGATGCAGCATTGGCGTAGTGTGCCAACTTTTCGTGCTTGTGGAAACGGTACTTTTCGTCGCCCAAACCCATGGCTTTATGCCAACGCATGCGTTTTTCCATCCAGAACTCGTACCACTTCTTTTCTTCCCCTGGACGAACGAAGAACTGCATTTCCATTTGCTCGAACTCGCGCATACGGAAAATGAACTGGCGTGCCACAATCTCGTTGCGGAAAGCTTTTCCAACCTGAGCAATGCCGAATGGTAGCTTCATGCGGCCGGTTTTTTGCACGTTGAGGTAGTTCACAAAAATTCCCTGAGCCGTTTCGGGGCGAAGGTAAATGGTGTTTGCTTCCTCGGTTACCGAACCAAGTTTTGTGTCGAACATAAGGTTGAACTGGCGCACATCGGTCCAGTTGCGCGAGCCAGAAATGGGGCAAACAATTTCGCAATCCTCAATTATTTTTTTTACTTCAGGAAGATCGTTAGAGTCGAGGGCTTTAACCATGCGGGAATTTATGGTATCAATTTTTTCCTGAATTTCAAGAACCCTTCCGTTAGTTTGGCGATACATTTCCTCGTTGAAGCTTTCGCCAAAACGCTTAGCAGCTTTTTCGATTTCTTTATTTATTTTTTCTTCCTGCTTGGCAATCCATTCCTCAATAAGCACATCGGCACGGTAGCGCTTTTTGCTGTCCTTGTTGTCGATAAGCGGGTCGTTGAAGGCTCCAACGTGACCCGAGGCAACCCAGGTTTGCGGATGCATGAAAATAGCAGAGTCAAGTCCAACAATGTTTTCGTTAAGGCGGGTCATGGCTTCCCACCAGTAGCGGCGGATGTTGTTTTTCAGTTCAACACCGTTCTGGCCGTAATCGTAAACAGCGCTTAAACCGTCGTATATTTCGCTGCTCTGGAATACGAAACCGTACTCTTTGCAGTGTGCAATAAGCTTCTTGAAGAGTTCCTCTTGTGTCATTGTAAAATATTAATAAGTTATGTAATTGCAGTAGTGAAAATTGCCTCCAAAAATAGTTGATTTAATTCAAAGTACACAATCATAATTTCATAGGTGTACACTAGGAAGTTCATTTAACTTTTCAGCTAATAATTTGTTGAACGGCAGTAAGGGTGAAAAGGGTAACTAAAATAATACTAGGCCAGTAGCGACTTCGCGAGGAGGCTAAAAATTGTGAAATTTGAAACGAAACGGGTATGGCAATAATATAAATATTTTCAAAAGAGCATGTTGGAAGAACGAATACTGATACGACTGAAATTAGAGAGAACCAGATAAGTATTCCATGAAACTTTCTGATGTTTATTTTTTGGAGCTGAAGCATATTTAGTAGGTAGGCTAAAGAAATAACTATAATAACTCCAATTATTGCTATATGTATGTATGTGAAAGCGTTATGGTTGGGTTGTGTGTTGCTGTTAAGTGCTGACTTGATTATCTCAACAGGAGCCGCCGGATTGCTCATCCATAAATAATGATATATGAATACAAAGAACCAGGGTGTTATGAACCCAGTTACTGGAATTAACCAGAAACGGTAATTTAAAGTGCCAGTAATAAGTAAAGATATAAAGAGTACTAACATGAACGTTGTTGCTGATATGTAGAATAACGATGCCAGCGCACAGTAGAATCCAGCCATAAAAATGCTGTTGTGCGGTTTTTTTGTTTCGTAAATTTGGAAAGTATGGTTTAGCGCAAGGGCTAAAAAGAATGATGCAAAAAGTGCAGGGTTTAACCCTTGAAAAACCGGGAAACTTGCTGTAAGCAAAATGAAGATTAATGCAGGGAAGTATGTTCTGCTCCTAATTAGTATAAACTTTGAGCTGAGTTGAACTAAGTAAAAAGAAGTAATCATCATAACAGCAAAACTGATAATTTTGCCGAGCAATCTGTTTTCGCCCAGGTGCCTGAAAATCAAATCAAAAAAAGGCATCTGGTTTGTGTTTAAAGCAATGGTATTTACAGTTAAACCAAGAAACGGTTTAAGCCAAAGCAGAATACCAATTCCAATAATTGTAGCAAGAACCAGCGGTAAAGGCCTTTTGAAGAAGTTGATAATCATTGATTAGAAATTTATTATTTAAGCAAATCCTGTCCAATGTCCTTTCTGTAATACATCCCATTAAAATCAACGCTCTTTGCTGTTGTATAAGCTTTTTCAAGCGAGCTGGTTAAGCTGTCCGACATGCCAACGGCTGCAAAAACTCTACCTCCGGAAGTTTCCAACTTCCCATCTGCCTGAAGTTTCGTCCCAGCATGGAAAAGAAGGGTTTTAGGAGGAGGACAGGTTTTCGTAATTTCCCTGCCTTTTGAGTAGCTTCCCGGGTATCCCTCGGAGACTAGAATAACCGCAGAAACACAATTGTTATTAAACTCTATCTTTGCGTTTGTTAGTTCCCCTTTCGATGCTAAAACAAGTAACTCCAGAAAATCAGACTTAATGCGTGGCATTACAACCTGCGTTTCGGGGTCGCCCATACGAGCGTTGTACTCAATTACAAAGGGATTGCCATTAACATTCATCAACCCAACAAAAATGAAACCTAGGTAAGGAATTCCTTCGGATTTTAGCCCGGCGACGGTTGGTTTTACAATTCTTTCCTCAACCTTTTTCATGAATGTTTCATTGGCAAACGGAACCGGTGAAACCGACCCCATGCCACCAGTGTTGGGACCGGTATCGCCCTCGCCAATTCTTTTGTAATCTTTTGCTTCAGGTAGAATAACGTACGATTCACCATCGGTGAGAACAAAAACAGAAAGTTCTATTCCAGTTAAAAACTCTTCAATTACAACTGTTTCACCAGCTTTGCCGAATTTCCCTTCAAAAAAATCATTCAAACTTCGTTTCGCTTCCTCAATTTTATCGCAGATAATTACGCCTTTGCCCGCTGCTAACCCATCGGCTTTCAAAACGTATGGAGGTTTTAGCGACTCAAGAAAACTATGCGCAGCATCCTTTTCGCCTGCAGTAAAACTTTTGTATGCTGCGGTTGGAATCCCGTGGCGAACCATAAACCCCTTGGCAAAATCCTTACTTCCTTCGAGCATGGCTCCGGCTTTGCACGGACCGATTACCGGAATATGCTTCAACAAATCGTCATTCAGAAAAAAATCGTGAATTCCGTTAACCAGTGGATCTTCGGGGCCAACAACAACAAGTTCAATGCTCTTGCCGAGAACAACTTCCTTTACCCTTTCAAAATCCAGCGGATTGATGTCGATGTTAATACCAATTTCTGAGGTTCCGGGATTCCCCGGTGCAATGTATAGCGTGTCGAGTAACCGACTTTGAAATAGTTTCCATGCTATTGCATGCTCTCTTCCGCCTGAACCAATTAGTAGAACATTCATAATTAATGAGAAGTGGTTTTGAATTCGAGCATAAAAATAACCCATTACTACGTGATAGCAATGGGTAAAAAGAGAAAAGGGACAAACTGTCCCTTTTCTCTTTGATTAATAGCGCATTACTTTACAATTAATTTTTTGGTAACGGAGTATTTACCGTCGCTTACGGTGATAATGTAAACGCCTTTGGCGTTGTTGCCAATATCAATGAAATCAATGAATTTATTTGCAATTTGCTTGTAATCATTTCTGATTATTTGCTGTCCAACGCTGTTGAAAACTGAAACGCTTACTTTTTCGGCATTAAATCCATCGAGCGAGATAAAGAATTTTCCGGAGGAAGGATTTGGGTATATGCTCATTGTCCATGGAGTATCCGTGTTAATTCCAACTGTGCCAACGCTTACAACTGCGCTGTCGCGCAAAGTGCAGCCATACTCATTGGTAACTTCAACCCAGATATCGAATACACCCGTACCCCATGTTTCGCCATCGAAGAGGTAGGTTTGCTCTGTTGACTCATCGAACCATAGGTAGGAGGCAAAGCCTTCGCCCGCATCGAATGTGAAGCTTCCGGTAAGCGAGAGGTAAACGGTATCCGTTGGGAGTGAAGTTTCTGGCAATGGGTTTACAACAACCTCTAGCTCGTTGCTAATTCCGGGGCAACCATTCACTATAACCCCAACCGAGTACAATCCTGCTTCGGTTGCGGTAAAGGTAGCGTTCGTTTCGCCCTCAATGGGCGAATCGTATTGAAACCACTGGTATGCATCTGCAGAAATATCAACTGAAAATTCTATAGCAATTTCATCACCAGAGCAGTAGGTAAGACTATTTTCGGTGGAAATGGTTGGTAAAGGAGTTGGGTTAACCAAAATTTCCATCTCGTTGCTAACACCAGAACAGCCGTTTACAGTTACTTCAACAGAGTAGATTCCAGCAGAGGAGGTTGTAAGAGTTGAACTGGTTTCGCCGTCGATAGGAGTTTCTCCAATAAACCATTGGTAAGTTGCATCAGCAATATCAACCGTAAACTCAACCGAAATTTCATCGCCTTCGCAGTATGTTAGCGCATTTGAAGTTGAGATTGTTGGAAGAGGTAAAGGATTTACAACAATTTCCATCTCGTTGCTAACACCAGAACAGCCGTTTACAGTTACTTCAACAGAGTAGATTCCAGCAGAGGAGGTTGTAAGAGTTGAACTGGTTTCGCCGTCGATAGGAGTTTCTCCAATAAACCATTGGTAAGTAGCATCGGGAATATCAACAGTGAACGTAACCGAAATTTCATCGCCTTCGCAGTATGTTAGCTCATCGCTTGTTGCGATAGTTGGAACTGGCAGAGGATTAACGACTACCTCAATTTCGTTCGAAGTTGCCGAGCATCCGTTTACGGTTACTTCTACAGAATAGCTTCCGGCCGAAGTTACTGTGAAAGTATTTCCGGTTGCGCCTGATATTTCTTCAGTTCCCTTGAACCATCTGTAGGTTCCATCGGATGGCGTTGCTGTGAGCGCAACGCTTACGTCATCGCCCTCACAGTAGGTTAGCGCATCGTTTGTTGAAATTGAGGCATCGGGAAGAGTATTAACAACAATTTCTTTTCCTTCAGAAATACTTGAACAACCATTAACAGTAACTTCAACTGTATAAATTCCTGGAGTTGTTGCTTGTAGCGTTTCGCCGGATTCGCCATCGAGAATGATATCATTTTTAAACCAGGTGTAGGTTCCGTCGGAAGGCGAAGCGGTGAGTAATACATCAATAACATCCCCTTCGCAGAAGGTTAACTCGCTGGTTGTTGAAATTGCTGCATCGGGTAAAGGATTTACGGTAACTGTTGTAAAGTCAGATTCCTGCGCTTCACAACCACCGCTCTTCACAACTGCACGGAAATGGGTTGTTTGGGTTAACACATCGCTTGTGTAGGTTTCTTCAGTGTTTTCTATGTCAATCCAATCCAGCTCGTTAAAAGAGTGTTGCCATTTGATAATATCTCCAGTGTAACCGGAAAGTGTTAGCACTCCGCTTGTTTCACCTTCGCAGATTGTTGTTCCGCCGGAAACTGCGCCACCAACTGTTGGTGGGCTTATGGTAACTTCAGTGTAATCGG
Organism: Tenuifilaceae bacterium; assembly: GCA_035380045.1. Taxonomy (GTDB): domain Bacteria; phylum Bacteroidota; class Bacteroidia; order Bacteroidales; family Tenuifilaceae; genus DAOSWM01. The sequence goes on from DAOSWM010000010.1 coordinate 40,939, forward strand.
AAATTGCTTCATCGCAAACACCGCTCTTTACAGCTGCTCTAAATCGGGTTACTTCAGTTAATGGACCGCTAGTGTAAGTTTCGAGCGTGTTGTCGATTGTTGTCCATGTATCAAATGGTGAAACTGAACTCTCCCAGCGAACTACATCGCCAGTATGGCCCGTAAGCGTAAGCAGCTCACTGGTTTGTCCCGAACAAACAGAGGTTCCGCCGGAAACTGCTCCGCCAACTGATGGAGGATTAACTGTAACGGTTGTGTATTCTGATGTAGCTTCGCTACAAGGTCCACTCTGGACAACCGCTCTGAAGTGAGTTGTTTGGGTGAGAACTTCGCTCGTGTAGGATGTTTCTGTGTTTGCAATTTCTATCCAGTCGGTTTCGTTCTCGGAGAATTCCCAGCGAACCACGTCGCCAACATTTCCGCTAAGCGTTAGCTCGCTGCTAGTGTTGCCAGAACAAATGGTTGTTCCGCCAGAAACTGAACCGCCAACAGAGAGAGGTAATACAGCAACTTCGGTGTAATCGGAATTTTGCTCATCGCAAACGCCACTCTTCACAACAGCCCTGAATCGGGTTGTATCGGTCAGTGCTTCACTGGTGTATGTGGTTTGGGTATTTTCGATAGTTGTCCATGTGTCGAATGGTGAAACCGAACTTTCCCACCGAACTACATCGCCAACGTTACCGGAAAGTGTAAGCAATTCGCTGGTTTGGCCGTAGCAAATTTCTGAACCACCTGAAACAATTCCGCCAACCGTAGTTGGTGAAACGGCAACTTCAACGGACTCAGTTGCAAACTCATTGCAGAGGCCGTAATCTAAAATTACTCTGAAAAGGGTGTTCTCTTCAAGCGGATCGCTGGTATAGGTTTCGAGCAGGTGTGCAATTTCTGTCCACTCGGTAAAAGGCGAAACAGAACTTTCCCAGCGAACAATGGTTCCAGAGTAATCGGAAAGTGTAAGCAGTCCGCTTGGTGAACCGTAGCAAACCTCATCGAACTCTGCTGCCGGAGCAGCAAAAGGAACGGTAGTAAACTCAAATGCTCCCAAATCGGGGAACGAAGCGTCGCGGGTAACATCATCGAAGTCGGTTGTTACCTCAGCAATTGGTGTTCCAACGCCATCCAGCGGGCAGTTCATGTTGTTTATCAACCTTAAGTCGGTATCGGAAGTGAAGTAAGGCAACAGGTTTAGGCTGTTAGCATCCTTGCCAGTGCCGGTTTGCCAGTTTGTCAGAGTGGTGCGCACAAAGGTGATAAAGCCAATGGCTGTGGGAGCGTGGTAGTTATTATAGTTTATGTTGGTAAAAACTGTTTTCGAAGCTCCACAGTACACAGCATAGCGTGTTCCAATGGTTTGTGAGTTAACTATTATGTTATTTCGAACATCAAGAGAACTGGCTGCAGTTATTGTCGATGAAATGTTTAATCCAGCTGTTCTGGAATTAGTGCTAGTTTGGTTGGTATTTAAATGTATTGTGTTGTAGTAAATTCCATACCCACCGCCATTAGTGATTACAATTCCATATCCATTTCTGCCAACATCCCAGTCGCTGTATCCATACGATGCAATATCAGAAATAACGTTGTTGAAAACTTTAATGTTTGAGGATGTGTTGGATGAGTTGACCCATATACCATTGCTACCATAACCAGGCAATAGGGTATTTTTTATGTCCCGAATTTCATTTCCAGTAATATTCCCATTAATACTGGCACCAGAGATTTTTATTCCCGATGAAGTTGCTGTAGTCCCAGATTCTACTCCAATAATTCTATTGTTATTAACGCTGAAATTTGAAGTATTTTCAACAGAAATAGCGTTTGTGTGAATTTTATTTTCAGAAATTGTAGAGCCAATCTCGTTGTTTGAAATATTAATCTGACTGGAATTCCCTTTTACCTGAATGCCATAAAGTAACTTCGAAATGTTACAGTTTAATACTTCAGAATTGCTAACGCCATCGAGAGTAATACCGTAGCCGGCAGAAGAAGCGCCTCCTATTCCGATTAAATTTCTGAAAGAAAGATTTTCTAAACCATTGTTGGATAGAATAATTCCGCTCGATGCCCCTGTTCCGTTATTGGTTATTGTTAAATCTCTAGTAGCTCCTTCAACGGTGTTCGACCCATCAATCCCAAAGTTGTTGGTATTGATTACAAAAATTGGATTATCACTGTCTCCAATAATTTCGGGTGTAATTCCTGCGCTGGGCTTAATGGTTACGAAGTTGTCCTGATTTGAGTTGAGAATTTCGTTTACTGTAATTGGGAAAACCTCAGCAGTGGAGTAATTCTCGTCGGAAAGCATGAAGTTAACAGGTGCGCTAACTCCAACAAGGTTAAGGTCGGCAATGGCTTCAGTAATAGTAGTGTAATCGCCACTAGCTCCAACTAAATAAGTTCCTGATAGGAATGAACGAATAATCCTGCTCCCCGCAGGAGCAGAAACCGAAGGATTATATGGAACTCCTCCAGCAGTTATGCTTGTACATTCTGCGTCAACGGTATTCTTGTCAGTAGCGTTTTCGGAAATATCGTAAACCAGCCAGAAGTAGTTGGTTCCCTCCAGAAGATCCTGCGAAGGATTTATGCTGAATGTACTTCCGGGCGATGAGATGGTTGCGCCAACCTGAACATCGGTTGAAAAAGTAGAACTTGTTCCGGTGTAGAAAAGTTTTGCGCTGGCAATATCGGTTAAATCCGAAGAGCCGTTAGTGCTAAAATCAATATTAGAAACCTGCAGGGCAGGTGAGTTACCTGATGTTACAATTTCTATTTCAAGGATTAGCTGGTCGGTTTCCCCTGTCATAACAATGCTCAAATCAGGCTGAGTGGTATTTGATGATTGGTAAACCTGCGATACCTGCTTAACACCAATAGCAAAATAACCAAGTTCGGTTATTACATTCGATAAAATGGAATTTCCATCAGGTTGGTCTGTGCTAACCAAATCGTATACTCCAGCTAATGTTGACGATTCCGCTAAACCGCTTTCGGTAGTTAAAGTGGGATTATCCTGAGTTACCCGAACGGCGGTATTTGTAAAGTTTTCGGCTCCGGAGATGATTTCGGTTTTCCAGTATCTGTTCTGTAAACTACCTTCCTGAATGTTCGTGCCAGCAGTTCCACCAGAATTCTCGTCAAAAACCTCGGCCTTAATAACAACGTTCCCTCCAGCGGATGTTGTTGGGTTGACCAGCTCAAGAAAACAATTTTCACTCTTTTTTATGGGGAACAGGTATGTTTGTCCAGCCTCCAACGAATTCGGAAGGGTAAGGGCCATAGGTCCTTTTAAAAACCCAGAGTTTCCTGAGTTGATAATTAAGTCCGTTGTTTGGGTTCCTGAAATAGTAGGGTAGAAAAATTCTGTGGTAATTAAGTTCCCTGTATTTGATGAAGAAAAACTCAACTTGCCAACTGTAGCTTGTTTCCCGAAGGTAACATCAACATTTGAAGAAATTTCAAGGGTTCCGGTAAGTATGTCGGGTAGTTCGAACCCTGTAGTGAATGGCTCAAGTGCCGTTGAGTAAACAATGTTGTAGGTTGATTCCGTGCTAATTGTTGGAGCCTGATCAAATGAACCAGCAATGTAAGAAGAGTTGCCACCTTTTTGAACTAGTGGGAAAGAACCCGCTCCGTTTCCTAACGTAATGTTGTTTGAACCAGATAAAATTCCGTTTAGCAAGTTTACTCTGTTGATTACCAAGGTGGAGTTAAGTGTAACACCCGAAGGGTTTGATATAGCAACACCAGCAAAAGGAGTGGTTGCATCTCCAATGGTTCCTGTACCAGTTAGGTTTTGTGATCCGTGAGCACCAATAAATGTTAACAGATTAGAGCCCGTTGATGAAGTATTTGTGATTAATCCATCGTTTTGAATGTTACCAGTATTGCTGGGGTTTCCAATAAGTTGAATCGTGTAACTTTTGGTATTTAGTATTGCTCCGGCGTTAATCGTAATATCACCATAAATATTGGTGGCTGCACTTAGCAGAACCGATTTTGTGTTTGTTGTGTTGTCAATAACTAGGTTCGGAGTATTCCCTTGAATCCTAAATTCATAAGGCGAAGAGGTTGCTTCGGTGCCAGCCTGCAAAATTCCACCTGTAATGTTTGGTGATGATCCGCTTACGCTGTAATCTTTGGGTGTGACTGCCTCGCTGGGTTTAACCAAGTTTATAGTTCCGCCTGAAATGTTTATCGAGTTCCCTGAGGAAACCAAGCCAAAAGAAGCGGTCGGTTCACTATTCCCGAAAAGGTTAACATTTATAGTTCCGCTCAATAATGAAAAGGAAATTGCGTTAGCAGCGTAAAACCTGCTGGCCAGGTTAAGAGTTCCCCCTTCAATAATAAAAGTTGACCCTTGGCCCGCCGAAAGGGAATTGTTTGCAGTGTTTCCTACGTTATAAATCCCGTTCGATATTCTTAAAAGGCCATCGACTGTGGTTGGGGCATTTTGACCAAGTACTTCAAAATTTGGATTATTTAACCAAAATCCGCAGGTGCTGCCAATTGTATATCCTATTGATGGGAATACGTTATTTGAAACGGATGCTGTACCGGAAATTTTAATTGTCCCGTTGGTTAGGGTAAGGAAATTTGCTGTTGAGCCATTTTTTATACCAAAGGTTCCATTAGCAACTATTTCAACAATATTATTGTGTGAAATGCCCTTGTTAACAACCACAAAGCCCAAATTGGTTGTGCTGTTTGCATTAAAGGTTTGGGCGTTTGTACCGGTAAAAGTTATTCGGCCAACAATAACATCTGAGGAATAGAAATCCATTGTGCCATTATTGGTAATATTACCGGTTACCGAAAGATTTGCATTAGTGCCCGATGTTACGTTGATAATCCCGGTTTCTGTAATGTCTACATTTGTTCCGCTAAGCGTGTACGATTGCATGGCTAACGTTCCGTTTGTAGTAAGGTTGTTGAAATAACCTGCTGTATTTAAGGTAACAGTGTGCCCTGTTTCAATTAGTACGTTGTCGGAAATCGTAGGAATTGTTCCAGAACTCCAAGTTGCTTCATTGTTCCAGTTACCACTAGCAGTTGAAACTATTTGACCGGCCTCAAGGGTTGTTTGATTCCCTGTAAGGTAGTCTGATTCAAGTTCGTAGTATGCAGAAATTTTGAAGTAGTAGGTTGTACCGGGAAGTAGATCTGTAATTTCCTGTGAGTATTCAGTCCCTGTTTCTGCTTGGGTAGTTGATGCTATATCGTTTCCGTATTGAGAATAGTTAATGTCGTCGGTAGAAATGTAAACCTTAAAACCGGCTTCGTTTGTAGAGTTGTCGGTCCATTTAATGGTCATCCCAGTTTGTGAAATTGCTTCGGTTAAAAAGTTAACAGGAGGGTTGTTTGCTGCTTCGGGCAAATAAATGCGAACCTCATCAACAAACATGTTCATTCCGTACTTACTGGTTGCTTTAAGCAGAATGTAGTTTTCTGAACCGTTGTATGTTGCGGGGATATCAAATTCATACATATACCAACCGCTTACCGATTCCACCGGTTCGGCTGTAATTGGACGGTTAATAGTTCCAAGTAGCTGGGCGTTGGTTAGCGATGCGCTTGTGTTAATGTAGTAATCAACAACATCAAGCGCTGATGTAATTCCGTTGTCACGGTACATCCAGAATTGCAGCCTAAGGTTTTCAGTTCCGGATAAGTCAACAGCGGGTGAAACGAGAACCGCACTGGTGTTAGTTGGGTAGCTAACGCTTCTATATCCAGCCATCCCTGCTCCTGAATAGGGCGAACAGGAGGGGAAGTTGCCTGTTTCCCATCTCTCCCAAAGACCTGTCCCTGATACCTGGGTTTGTGTCCATCCTGTTGGAGGGAATGTTTCACTGTCGAACGATTCCGAAAAATAGGTCTGACCGTTTACGGTTCCTGTCAACAGAAGTATAACCAACAGAAACAGTATTGTTCTATTCGGCTCCTTCTTTTTCATTTTATAGTTTTTTGTAAAGCCCACAAAAATAATACAAGTTATGTACTTAATTTCAAGAAAATGTTAATAGTATACGTTTTTTTGGGTAAAATGTTTTTAATTCTATTACTTAAACCGATTACATCGGGAAAAGTTTATCGGATTGGTTTAAAAATTAAAAGTTCTAAATAAAGTTATTGCATATTCTTATAAAATAGAAAATTAAGTAATTTTTTTAGTTAGCTGGCAGGAAAGTTGATGTAGTGATATGAATTCACATGGTTTTATGGAGTATGTTTTGTATTTTAACTTAAATTTTGAGATACTTTGTAGAACATTGTGGAATTTGGAATTTATTTATTGCTTGCAATCAGTTAGGTATGGGAATTATATTTACTTGCTTTTTAGAAACCCAAAGCCTACTTTTGCGTATACAAATAATTAAATAAACACTTTTATTTGTTCGTTATGTTCTATTTTATTGCGGTGTAAGATACAAGGTAAACAATGTTAACCCATTTATTGTTTGTACCTTTGTTAGTTGTGCTTTTTAAATAGATAAATTTTATGGCCATGAAAAAAATATACGTTACCCTATTTGCACTGCTTGTTAATGCAGCATTTTTTAGCACCTCACTTAATGCTCAAACAGCAGATGCACCCTCATCTGGTGATGGTTCTTCTGGTAGCCCTTACCAAATCGCTACGCTTAATAACCTCTATTGGATATATGCGGATAATAGCAGATGGGATAAATATTACATTCAAACAGCAGATATCAATGCTTCTGATACAGAGAATTGGACTGGAGGTTGGTTTCCAATAGGAGATAGAACTACTAATTTTACTGGTAGTTATGATGGTCAAGGGAATGATATTTCTGGTTTGTATGTTAGTCGATCTAGTTCACGAGAAATAGGATTATTTGGACACCTTGGTTCAGATGGGGTAATAAAAAACGTTAACCTTAACGGTTTCAATTTAACAGGGAGAAGAGATGTTGGAGGTATTGTAGGAACAAACGAAGGTAGTGTGACTAATTGTTCCGTTGCTGGTTCAACAGCAAATGCGACTGCAGAGCATAGAGTAGGAGCACTGGTTGGCTATAATGATGGAGGAACAATTAGCTATTGTACTTCCTCTGGTTCCGTAAAAGGTGTAGATGATTTTGGAATAGTTGGTGGGATGGTTGGGGTAAATGAAGGAACAATAACCTATTGCTATTCAACGGGAACTGTTTCGTTTACTAGTAATTACGAAGAAGTGTATGCGGGGGGGTTTGTGGGTGTAAATGCAGGAACAATTTCAAATTCTTACTCTTTAACAGGGGTAAGTGGGTCAACAGATTCTTATTCTATTGCAGGTGGGTTTGCTGGTAAAAACACTTCTTCATTAACAAATTGTTATTCCAAAGGTTTAGTTACCGGGTTTGATAAGGCAGGTTTTGTAAGTAGTAATAATGGAACCATAACCCATTGTTTTTGGGACACTCAAACATCAGGAATATCAACAGGTTCCTACGGTACTGGAAAAACCACGGCCCAAATGAAGACCAAAACCACCTTTACCGCTGCAAGCTGGAACTTTTTGGATGTATGGGCCATTCAGGCTTCTGAAAACAGCGGTTATCCATTCCTCCCCTCATGGGTTAAGTGGGAGGGTGATGACTCTTCCTTTCCTACCTTCTGGACCACAGCAGCTAACTGGAGTACAGGATCGGTTCCGAGTAGCAGTGATTACATAAGCATTTCAGACCAAACTAGTGATCCTGTGATTTTTAGTAACACAACCATCAATTACCTTGTGATTGGAGATGGTGCTCAGTTAACTGTTGCTTCTAACACACTAACCATTAGCGACGATGGAGTACTAGTTGTGAGTCCCGGAGGGAAACTTTCTTCTCAAGGAACAGTTACCAACAGCGAGGGCGTAAGTGGCCTGCTTGTGGAATCGGATAGCGATGGTACGGGTTCGGTTATTCTTGGTAACTCTGTTTTAGGAACCGTTCAGCGTTACATAACCCCTTCTTCAACCAGTGTACTATTCCACATTGTTTCAACCCCCGTTTCGGGTCAAACAATTGCAAACTTCATAAGTGAAAACTCTTCCGTTATTGCTTACAGCTCCTCGGGGAGTGTTTATGCCATGAGAACATACAAAGCCGATGGCACTGGTTGGGACGATTACTACGATGGAACCGAGCTAAGTAACGTTATTCCTGGAACATCATACTCGGTTGGAATTAAAACGAATGCTACTACCCTGGTTTTTAAAGGAACGTTAGTAAGTTCGAACCAAGCAAAAAGTATTATTGGAACAGGCACTGGCTTCGGTTGGAACAGCATCGGTAATCCGTTTGCTTCCTCACTGAATGTTAAAGCCGATGCAAATGGCTTCCTTAACAAGTACAGTAACCAACTCGATGCTTCGTACACCGCTCTATACCTTTGGGATCCGGCTACTAGCCAATACACAGTTATTAATAGCACCACGGGGCAGACATACATTGGCCCAGAACAAGGGTTTATAGTTAAAGGGAAATCTGGCGGAGGCTCTATGACCTTTGAAACGGGTATGCGTGCCCACCAAACTCCAACATTTTATAAGTCAGCTAATGCCGAAGGTGATTGGAGCACACTTGTATTACAGGTTAAAAATTCCTCAGATAAAATTGTTTCAAACAGCATAGTTTTTAGTTCAAATATGACAAATGATTTGGACGTTAGCTACGATGCTGGCCTATTAACAGACAATGAATCGTATAGTCTGTTTACAAAGATGCCCGATGTGGCGAGCGATTTGAAACTTATGGTTCAGGCATTGCCTGATACTTGGCAGGAACCATTAGCAATCCCCGTAGGATTTCAGAACGATGCGGGAGGATTGGTTGAGTTTTCTGCTACATCAACATCAATTCCCTCAGATGTGGTGGTGTGGCTAGAGGATAGAGTTGCCAATGCTTTTACCCAAATTACAGCAGAAAGCTATAGCGTTACTATGCCTGCCGAAACCGATTCTTTAGGACGTTTCTTCCTGCACGTTGGGAAAGCAATTACTAGCAACGTAATATCCACACCCGATAAGTTGGTTTACTGTGAAAATGAGGTTGTTGATGTAACCTTTACTGCAAGCGCCGAAGGAACAGTCTATAAGTGGTACAAGAACGGAGACCTTATACCTGATGCTACCTCAAAAACATATAATGCATCCAGCGCAGGTAGTTATACAGCATTAGTTGCAGTTGGCGGATCGGAGGTTGAATCGAATGCAATTAGTATTATTGTGAACCCACTGCCCGATGCTCTGGTTTCTACAGATGATGCGTTAACCTACTGTGATGGTGAGAATGTTGAGGTAGAACTAACCGCATCGCCTGCAGGCGGAACCTACCAATGGTTTAAAAATGGAGAACCAATTGCAAATGCTGCTGCTGTAGGTTATACTGCTATCGATGCGGGAGAATACAGTGTTGAGGTTACAGTAAATGGCTGTTCTGCAGAATCAGAAATCAAGGAGGTTGTTGTTAACGAACTTCCTACACTTACAATTCCGGAGGATTTCTCGGTATGTACTGGTGAAACGACTACCATTACCGCAACCGGTAATGCCGACAGCTACGTTTGGGACAACGATATCGTTAATGGGGAAGAGTTCACTCCAGGAGAAACGCAAACATACTCAGTAACGGCAACAATTACAGAAACTGGCTGTCAAGCTACCGACGAGCTAACAGTTACCGTTAACCCATTACCCGAGGTGAATGTTCCCGATGATTTTGGCGTTTGCTTGGGTGAAGATGTAATGCTTATTGCTACGGGTAATGCCAACACTTACACCTGGGATAATGGTGTGGTTAATGCGCAGGAGTTTACTCCAACCGAAACGCTAACCTATACGGTTGTTGCCGCTAATACAGCAACCGGTTGTGAAGCAACCGAAAATGTTACGGTAACAGTGAATCCGCTACCAACAGTAACCGTTCCCGATGATTTCGCCGTTTGCGATGGCGACAAGGTAACCCTAAACGCTACAGGCGATGCTGATGCTTACATTTGGGACAACGATGTTACCAATGGCGAGGAATTCGTTCCTGAGGAGACCGAAACCTACAACCTTATAGCAACCATTACAGCCACTGGCTGTGAAAGTGTCGATGAGGTTACCGTTACTGTTCATCCTCGTCCGCAATTCACCATGTTGAACGATTCAATGTTACTTGCAGTTCAGGATCAGTACCTTTTCGATGCTGGTGAAGGCTACAGCAGTTACCTCTGGTTCGATGAGTCGGATGAGCAAACATACCTATTTGTAGGAACCGATTGGGGAGTTGGCGTTTACGATGTTTGGGTTGAAGTTGGCAACGAGTTTGCCTGCACAACCCGCGATACAACCGTTGTTGATGTGAAGGAAACAACCAATGTTGATGTGGAAAATCTTTGGGATATGAGTGTTTATCCCAACCCAACAAGCGGTGAACTAAACCTTGAGATTAGTGGTTTAACCTCGGCCAGGGTAAATGTTACAGTTGTTAGTTCGTTGGGGCAAAAGGTTTTCCAGAATGATTTTTACGTTTACGGTGGAGAAATTAAAGAAAAAATTGATCTACATTCCAACGCATCTGGGATATACATGATAATTGTAAACGATGGGGAGAACAAATTAACCCAAAGAATTGTTATTGAATAGGTTGGTTTTTTAAAATTTTGAAAGTAACTTTAGGTTTATTAGTTGAACTATTTGAATTGTTTGTAAACATAAATTCTTTATTAGTAAAATAGTAGGCAATTCAAATATAAAAAGTTTCTATATTTGTACCATGAAAAAGGAAGAAAAGGCAAAAACAGACAGAAAGTTGGAAGAGGAAACTGATATTTCCCGCAGGAAGGCCATTAAAAAAATGGGTTATGCTGCTTTTGCTGCTTCAACAATGTTCTTGTTGCTCAATAACCCTACAAAGGTTCATGCACAGAGTCCCGGTGACGACAACCCTGGCGATCCAGGTGGAGGCGATTGGGACGACTGGGGTTAAACATACTAAACCGTAACCTGTTCGGTGTCTTACCTAGTTAAGAAACTTGATAATGCCCACATTGTATGGTTCCAAGCCAGCAACCAGTGGGTACAATTCGATGAGCCACAATGGCTCATCTTTTCATTTTATGTAAAGGGGACAGAGTTAAATGAAGCTGCAAACAAGTTTGCTAAGAAATATTCAACTTCCCAATCCGAAGCAGCTCAGCTAGTAGGTAGTTTTTACAAGTCATTAGGGAAACTCTTTAATCCAGATTTCGACATTCCCGATTTCTCAGTTGATTCAAATTTAGTAAAATTATACCAACCCCTAAGAACCCGAAAACGCTACTACTCGTTCAAGAATAAAGCTTTTTCAATTGTTTATGGCTCTCCCTCCCTCGAGAAGTACATCCACTTACCCATAAAGAACCTTGAGACAAAAGGAGTCACCACTGGTCAGTGTTTTGAGGTTTTCATTCATGGTAGTAAGCATTTTTTAAAGGTTGGTGAGCAGAGTCCCAAATATTTTGCTGCGCAGGACTCAGGCCAGCTTAAAAGGTTGCTGTACATTGAGATGGCAAACTTTTTCTACGAAAAGAAAACCAACGATTGGCTGGCTTTTATTCACGGATCGGCAGTAAAAATGAATGATGAAGTGCTAATTCTTACATCCGAGGGTGGCTCGGGGAAAAGCACAATGGCGGGTCTTTTACTCAAGCATGGGTTCGAACTTTTCTCTGATGATTTTATCCCCGTCGATTCAGTTTCTCCAAAAGTTTTCCCTTTTCCAGCATCGCTTTGCGTAAAGAATGATGCAATTTCCATGCTGAAAGAACAGGGGTATACTTTATTCGAACCGGCAAAGAGTAACCTTGCATACGTTGTTCAACATAGAGGGAGCGAACCAACCAAACCGTGTAAAAAGTTAAAGGTTGTTTTTATTAAGTACAATTCAAACGTTGATTTTCAGCTAAACCCAATATCAACCCTTGAAGCGTTGTACCATTTCTTTCAGGAAGGTTGGGTTGGAAACGATTTAAAACGTGCACGGAAATTCATTTCATGGTTTTCGAAGCTTGAGTTTTACAGGCTCGAATTTGGCAATAATAGTAAAGCAATACAAGCACTTACTGATTTGGTTGGGAAACATGAAAAGTAGGCACTTATTCCATCTTATTACAGAAATTTTATCTCTCAGGGTTTTCCCTGAAAGAGCACCAGAAGTGGCCTTACTTTTTCCTGCAGAAAAAGATGAGTGGCAGCGTTGGGTTCAAATTGGTAGCAGGCATTTGGTGTTGCAATCGCTCTACGTTACGCTTAGAAAGGCCAACTTGCTGTCGAACCTTCCTTCCGATTTGGTTGAGTACCTGGAGTATATCCATAGGTTAAACTTTGAACGAAATGAAAGCATTAAAAGTCAGGCCGTTGAAATTAATCAACTTTTCAGCGAAGCTGGTATTGGTTGCATTTTTATGAAAGGAACCGGAAACCTGTTCGATAGCTTATACTCCGATCCGGGTGAACGTATGCTTTACGATATCGATATTTTGGTTGAAAAAAACCGAATGCTTGAAGCAGCAGAGTTGCTAATTGCTAATGGATACCAAACCCAGAAGCCGTTTAATCCCAAGGCGCTGGCTTCAACAATGCACTACCCAATTCTGGTTAAAGAGGGGTGTGTTGCTGGCGTTGAGCTGCACCAAAATGCAGTGCGACACCAGTACCTGAAATCGTTCAGCACCGAAATGGTTTTTTCTTCGAAAAAAGGTTCTCTTACAAACGAAAGTATTTTTGTAATGAGTGATAGTAACAAGATTATCCACAATTTTATTCACTCGCAGCTAATGCATAATGCCCATTACCATGCCGACGTGTCGTTGAGGAACCTTTTCGATTTGCTGCTGCTTAGTCAGAAGGTGAATGCCTATGAAGTTATAAGCGAGTTTGGCTTTTACAGGCGAAAAGCGTTGGCCTATTTTTTCTTAATGAGTAAGGTTTTCGGACTTTCAAATTCGGGTGCTACACAATCGTTCACCAGTAAACTATTGGTTTTTAGGCATGGGTTTACAATAAATCTTTCTAATAAGCAGCGAGCATTTTACCACTTTTTAATCACCTTTTTTATTAAATATATTGCGCTACCATTTCGTACAATTTTCGACAGAAGTGCTAGGAACTACGTTTTTTCTCGACTTAGAAACCCAAAGTGGTACGGCCAGCATTTTAAAGCGTATAAAAGAAAATTTACGGGCAATAGAAAAATTAATTGAAACCAATTCCTGTAGTTAGCAGCATTACTTTATTACATCGAATTTAAAACCTTTATTTTTGGCTTCTTCAAGAACTCTGGGTAGTGCGTAGCGTAAATTTTTTTCGGCTTTTTTCGAATCGTGGAAAACAATAATTGCCCCGGAATGCATTCCGTTTTTTACAATGTTGGCGCACCTACGGCGTGAGGTGTTGCGGCTGTAGTCCATGCTGAGCAAATCCCACATTATTATTTTGTAGCGTTCACGAAGTAACTTCGATTGTGCCGGTTTTATTCGTCCGTAAGGCGGACGGAATAGCTTGCTCCCAATAAGATCATTTGCAAAATCTACATCCTGAATGTACTGTCCGGTAGGGGTTTCCCACCCTTTTAGGTGGCTGTAGCTGTGGTTCCCCACAGCATGACCTTCATTTTTAATGCGTTCAAATATCTCCGGATGCATCTCCACCTTTTTGCCAAGGCAAAAAAAGGTTGCCTTCACATTGTGCTTTGCTAGCAGATCCAATACCCAAGGCGTTACCGTTTCGGTTGGTCCATCATCGAAAGTAAGGTAAATGTTGTTGTTTTCGTTAGGAATGCTCCAGATGAAACCTGGAAACATATTTGTGAAAAACTTTGGGGGACTTAGGTTTATCATTTAATCCTTCAAATATTACATTTTACCTCCGATTGTGTTGAATAGCTCCTCAAGTTCAGCCTTATGCTCACCCTTCTCGTAAGTTTTTGCCATGCTGTAAAGCTCCTGAAGGATATATAAGCTGAGTTCAGTTTCGTTTCTTATGTTGCTAACGTAGCTATCGGGTAGGCGAAGGAAATAGTCGAGTTCCTCAGCGCACTGTGTCATGTATTGTTTCGAGTATTCAACACCCTTATCTATTGCTCCAGCTCGGTAGTACGATTCGATGAGCGTTAGTGCAAAAAAGTTGAATGGTACATTCTCGGGAGGAATTACCTCCATGCATTTATCTACAACCTCAATAGCCTTGTCCATTTTGTTTTCCTCAATAAGTTGTAGTGCTAAACGCCCAAATATATTGCGGTAGTTCGATATAATTCTGGCGCTATTCTCATTGATGTACACGTTTGGATCGGCTATGCTTCTCCAGCGATAAACATTCATGAGGTTATTATACATAATTTTAGATTCAACGTTTCCATAGCGTCCGCTAACACGTCTTGCTTCAATCGGAACTATTCGGTATGTAAGCCCTTCAACCTGGAAGAATTTATCCAAATTCTGGTAGGTATCAGAGCTAACGGTAATTACGAAGTACATTGGGCGTTCCCAGTTATTATTAGCCATCAAATCCATAAGGAAGAGACCGTCCTTTAGCAGGTAGTTGCTTGAAAGTCGCCACTTCATGGTGTCAACCACGCTGCTCATTTTCTCAGAACTAACCACTCCCTTCTTCTCAATTAGCTCTTTGTCAACAGGAAGCATAAGGCTTTTGGAAGGGAAGAAGTCGAGCTTTTCGTTCATATCGATGGGAGAATTAACTTTTGTAGCAGCGTCGTCGCTAAGCACAAAGTCGATGGCTTGCTTAACGTTTATATGCCTGTTAATACGGTCAACCGCCAGCACTAAATCGCGGGTTCCGGTAACGTATTTTTCGTTGGTCATGCTAACCGGAATTGGTTCTGATTCGTATGCTTTTCGTTTCATCTGGTCGATGTACCAGTCGGCTCGAAGGTAGCTAAGATTGCTAACCCTAACATCGGTTCTAACTCCTTCAACCTCCTGCGCATACCAGAGAGGGAACGTATCGTTGTCCCCGTAGGAGAATAGTATTGAGTTTGGTTCACAGGTGTTTAGTGCGTTGTAGGCAAAGTCATTCGCAATAAAATTCCCGGAGCGGTCGTGGTCGTCCCAGTTTTCGGCAGCCATAATTCCGGGGACAAATACCAAGCAAACAGCTGTTGTAATGGTTGCCCCAACCGGATTGTCGAAAGCTTTCCGAACGACTTGATACAATGCCAGAACACCAAGCCCGATCCAAATGCTGAAAGCATAAAAACTTCCGGCGTAAGCATAGTCGCGTTCACGGGGTTGGTAGGGGGTTTGGTTCAAATAAACAACAATGGCTATCCCAGTAAGGATAAATAGAAGCATTACAACCCAAAAATCTTTCTTGTTTCGGTATAGTTGGAAGAACAATCCAGCCAATCCTAGAATAAATGGCAACATGAAGTACCTGTTGTGAGCTTTGTTCTTGTAAGTTGATGGTAACTCATCTTGTGGTCCAAGTCTGGTTGTATCAATAAATGGGATTCCGCTAATCCAGTTTCCTTTGAGTATTTCACCATGTCCCTGAATATCGTTTTGCCTGCCGGCAAAGTTCCACATAAAGTATCGCCAGTACATGTGACCCAGCTGGTACGAAAAGAAAAACCGCAAATTCTCACCAAAAGTTGGAACATGTAACACCTCCGATTCGCCTGAATAGTTATTTACCCGAATGGGTCGTCCGGTAAAGTTACTCCATTCTTTGTATGCTCTTACATGGTTGGGTTCGGAGCTGTACATACGAGGGAATACGGTTGTAAATCTGTCGTCGTACTTAAATTCGGTTTTATGGGTTGCAACAACGTATTTCCCATCTTTCTGGATGTACTGCGGGCTTCCGTTTTTTCTTTCAACCATTGGGGCGTTAAAGGTTTGACCCGTAACCAGTGGCCTGTCGCCATACTGCTCCCTGTTAAGGTAGTACAGCAGCGAGAACATGTTGTCGGGGTTATTCTGGTTCATTGGTGGCTTTGCCGATGAACGAATTACGATTAGTGCGAACGAACTGTAACCAATAAGAATAACTGTGAACCCTAGCAGAATAGTGTTAAGAATTGGCTTGGATTTTTTGTGGCTGTATATTATTCCCCAGGTAATTAAGGCAATTAGCGCTGCAATGTAGAAGAATACTCCCGACTTGTACGGTAATCCAAACCCGTTAACAAATAGCAGCTCAAATTTTGAGGCGAGTACAATTACTCCCTGAATTATTCCATACATCATTGTTCCTAGGAGAATTACGCTAAGAGCGAGCGCTTTTACAATTCCCCAGGTGGTAACTTCGTACTTCTTAAAGTAGTACACCATAACTATGGCCGGAATGGCTAGCAGGTTCAGCAGGTGAACACCAATGGACAGCCCCATTAAGTATGCAATAAGTATCAACCAGCGGTTGGCATGGGGCTCGTTGGCTACGTTCTCCCACTTAAGTATTGCCCAAAAAACAAATGCAGTGAAAAGCGATGAGGTAGCGTAAACCTCACCTTCAACAGCCGAAAACCAGAAGGTGTCTGAGAATGTGTACGCTAATGCACCAACTAGCCCGGATCCCATAATCAGAATTACTTGCGTGAGGGTGAATTCGTTATTGTTTATGTCGAAAATTTTTCGGGCTAGGTGGGTTATACTCCAGAATAGGAATAGTATGGTGAAAGCGCTTGCTAACGCTGACATCGAATTTGCAAAAATTGGAATTAACTCCTTGCCGGGGGCAAGCATGGTGAAAAAACGCATCAGGAGCATGAATATTGGGGCTCCGGGAGGATGCCCAACCTCAAGTTTGAAGCCACTGGCTATAAACTCCCCGCAGTCCCAGAAGCTGGCTGTGGGCTCAATGGTTAGCAAGTAAACTACTGCAGCAATTAAAAAGCTTACCCATCCAACCGTTAGGTTGATGGTTCTATAGGATTTCTGTCCAACTGTTTGCATCGGATTGGTTTTGATTTTCAGATTCCAAAAATACTACTTTTTTACTATTTGGGGCAAAGCATGTTGCACGAATCAATATGTCAACCAAAAATCCTACTTTTGTAATCTAGAAAAATGTATTGAAATGAAAAAAGTTTGCGCAGCGTTGCTTCTTCTATTACCCTATTTATCAATGGCTCAAAGTTCTAATATGAGTGTTGAGAATGATTCGTTATCAGGAAGTTTTTACTTCGATATATCGAGCGCAGCATTCTTCGACAACCTTGAGTTTGCAAACTATATTGAAAAGGGTTACACGCTTACTGGTTTTAACATTGAGCCACGCATAGGCTTTGCTGCAAACAGCAAGTATTCAATATCTGGGGGCTTTCATGCGTTGTACTACTCAGGTGAACCCGGTTTCACAAGGTTTGTTCCGGTAGTTACCATTAACGCTGCATTAACCCGCAATATTGCAATGAATGTAGGAACCATTGATGGAACAAACGCTCATAACCTTCCCGAGCCATTGTTTAGTCCCGAACGCGAGCTGATAAACCAGCCCGAAACGGGTTTGCAGTTTCTTTTTAATGGCCGCTACTTTAAGGGCGAAACGTGGATTAACTGGGAGAAATTCCTTTTCTTTGGCGACACCATACAGGAGGAGTTTACTGTTGGGGTTTCAGGAAAAGTTAGGCTGTTGGAAGGTGAGAAAATGAACCTGAACATACCAGTTTACGCCTTGGCAGTTCATCAGGGAGGGCAAATAAACGAAACCGAAAGCTTGGTTTCAACTCTGGCAAACTTCGGGGGCGGAGTGAACCTTTCATTTCCTGCCGCAAACGGCAGAGTTGGAGTTGAAGCGTTAGGTTTTTTAGGCAAGGATATGTCGCCCAATCCACATCATATATACAAGAATGGTTGGGCTGTGTACCCTAAGTTTTATTACCATAACAAAGCGGTAAAACTAGATGTTGGCTACTGGCGTGCCGATTCGTTGATGCTTCCCCGGGGCCAGCAAATTTTTGGTTCCCTATCAACAGTTCATCCCGATTACAACTCTCCCAAAAGGGAAATAGTTACCGGAAACTTTATGTACTTGAAACAGGTTGCCAGGGGTTTTTGCCTTGCGGGCAAAGTGCAACTCTACCATGTAGTTACCGAATCGCAGCTCGATTTTCGTTTTGCGATAGTGGCACAATTTAACGAAATATTCTTTCTAAATTTTAAGGGTAAGTAAGTTTCGTTTGTAAAAAAAAACCGTCAAAAAAAATGACGGTTTTTCTATTACATATTTTTTCTATTTTTTTTCCAAACTTCCACAGTACATTTTTAGCATGGGTTCGGCAGGCTTATAGCCTAAGTCAACGGCTTTCTGAAAATCGGCGCAAGCCTTATCGGTTTCGCGTATGTTCATTAATGAGATGCCTCTGTTGTAGTATGCTTCAGGGTTATTCTTGTCCTTCTCAATAATAAAATTATAGTCGGGAATTGCTCCCTTGTGGTCGTTTAAAATGGCTTTTGAAACGGCACGGTTATAGTATGCTTGAGCAAACTCTTTATCGAGGTCAATAACTTTCGAAAAGTCTGTAATGGAATTTTTGTAGTCGTTCGATAGAGCCTTGGCAATTCCTCTTCCGTAGTATGCTTTTGTGTATTCCTGGTTTAGCGAAATGGCTTTGGTGAAGTCAGCAATTGCTTTTTTAAAGTCTTTCATTTGTATGTAAACACCGCCACGGGTACCGTAGGCCAAGTCGAAATTAGGGTCGAGTTTCAACGATTCCCCGAAGTGCTCTAATGCTTCTTCGAGTTCCCCGAGTTTGTAATTTGCTTGCCCTAGCTGGAAGAAAATTTCTTTGTCGTTGGTTTCATATTTTGCTGCCTCGGTAAGGTCTTTCTCGGCTCCTTCGTAATCCTGAATTTTTAGCTTAAATATTCCCCGCTGCTTGTATGCTGTAGCTGGTGCTTCTGCGTTCTCAATCATTTTATCGTAGTCCTCAATGGCTCCCATAAAGTCGTCGAGGTTGGCGCGCGATTCCCCACGGCTATAGAATGCTTCAAGGTTGCTGCCATCGAGTTCAATACTTCGGTTGTAGTCCTTTACAGCATCTTCGTACTGCATCTGTGTGGCTTTAAGCAATCCACGTTGATAGAATGCTCTGGAGTTGGAGTCGTTAAGTTCAATGGCTTTATTAAGATCGGCCAATGCCTGATCCATTGATTTTAACTTTCTGAGGGTTACTCCTCTGTCGAGGTAGTAGTTTGAAATGTTTTCGTTCATTGAAATGGCTGTGCTGAAATCGGTCAGAGCTGCTGAGTCCATCTCCAACTTCTGTTTTGCAATACCACGTGCATGGTAGTAATCGGCTACCTTCTTGTTAAGCCAAATGGCTTTGTCGAACTTACTTATGGCAAGCTCGTAGAAAGCCGAGTCGGAAAGCAGCAAGCCTTCAGTATAGGCATTGCTAGCAAAACGTGGACGAAGCATTTGCAGGGTTAATGCAACTGCAACAATCAAGATAATAACGATGATTATAGCCCTTTTCATAACTTTTGGATTTTTTGAAATTCTACACAAAGTTAATCATTTTTAAGATTGATTTGCCTGCAATAAAAAAGCCCGATGAAAAAAACATCGGGCTTAATAAAATGGAGATATTCTAGTCCTGAACTTTAGCCGCAATAAACTCCCGGTTAAGCCGTGCTATGTGAGTAATTGAAATTCCTTTGGGGCACTCAGCCTCACAGGCGCGTGTGTTTGAACATCCACCAAAACCTAACTCGTCCATCTTTGCAATCATCTTTTTAACCCTCTCCTTTGCCTCGGCTCTGCCCTGGGGCAGCAACGCCAGCTGTGAAACCTTTGCAGAAATAAACAGCATTGCCGATGAGTTTTTGCAGGCAGCAACGCATGCACCACAGCCAATGCATGATGCAGCATCGAATGCTTCGTCAAAGTTTGCTTTGGAAACGGGGGTGCTGTTGGCATCGGGAGCAGCTCCGGTATTTATTGAAATGAAGCCTCCGGCTTGCATTATTTTTTCGAAGGCGTTGCGGTCAACCATTAGGTCTTTAATTACGGGGAAAGCTGCAGCGCGCCAGGGTTCAATGGTAATAGTATTTCCATCCTTGAAATCGCGCAGGTGAAGCTCGCAGGTTGTTGTTTTACCGTGCAAACCGTGTGGGCGACCGTTGATGTACAAACCACAGCAACCGCAAATTCCCTCGCGGCAATCGTGCTCGAAAGTAACGGGGTCATCGCCTTTTAAAATTAGCTGGCTGTTCAGGTAGTCGAGCATTTCAAGGAACGACATCTCGGGTGATACGTTGCTGAGTGGGTAGGTTTCGAACCTTCCTTTGCTTTTGGCATCTTTCTGCCTCCATATTTTGAGCGTAATATCCATCGTTGTTTGTTTTTCTTGTTTCAAAATCAGTTTAAAACTACTTATAGCTTCTAACTTGTGGTTTTACAAATTCGAAGTTAAGGGGTTCCTTGTGCAGAACTGGTTCAGCCTCTTTGCCTGTGTATTCCCAAGCAGCAACGTATGAGTAGTTTTCGTCGTCGCGCATTGCTTCCCCGTTTTCGGTTTGGCTCTCCTCACGGAAATGTGCCCCACAACTCTCTTTCCTGTTTAGGGCATCCATGCAGAGCAGGCGGGCTAGTTCAAAGTAATCGGCAACGCGACCAGCTTTCTCCAACTCTTGGTTAACGCCCTCAGTTGAGCCGGGTACTTTTACATTTTTCCAGAACTCTTCTTCTAACTCCTTGATCAAGCTCAACGCTTTTTTCAGGCCTTCCTCGTTTCGGTACATTCCGCAGTAGTCCCACATAATTTTTCCTAACCTTTTGTGGAACGAAGTAACTGTTTCTTTGCCGTTTACGGCAAGCAGCTTGTTAATTCTTTCTCTGGCTTCCTTTTCTGCCTCCTCAAATTCGGGAAGTTTTGTTTCAAAGCGAGGAACTTTAATCTGGTCGGACAAGTAATCGGCGATTGTATAGGGAATAATGAAGTATCCATCACCCGCACACTGCATTAGCGAGCTGGCTCCTAGGCGGTTGGCACCGTGGTCGGAGAAGTTCGATTCGCCAAGGGCGAAAAGCCCCGGAATTGTGGTCATCAGGTTGTAATCAACCCAAAGCCCACCCATTGTGTAGTGACCGGCTGGGTAAATCCGCATTGGGGTTTTGTATGGCGATTCGCCGGTAATCTTCTCGTACATTTCGAAAAGGTTCCCGTACTTATCCTCAATGGCTTTCTCTCCCTGCTTCTTAATGGAATCTCTAAAATCGAGGTAAACCGAAAGACCTGAGTCACCAACTCCGTAACCTGCATCGCATCGTTCCTTGGCGGCCCGTGAAGCAACGTCGCGGGGAACGAGATTCCCGAATGCGGGGTATCTGCGCTCGAGGTAGTAATCGCGTTCTTCCTCAGGTATCTCGTTTGGCTTACGCTTGTCGCCTTTTTGCTTTGGAACCCAAACCCTTCCATCGTTTCGCAGCGATTCGCTCATTAGCGTGAGTTTGCTTTGATACTCGTTGAGAACCGGAATGGAGGTTGGATGGATTTGAATGAAGCTTGGGTTTGCGAAGTATGCTCCTTTCTTGTGGGCTTTCCAAGCTGCCGAACCGTTTGAGTTCACGGCAAGGGTTGAAAGGTAGTATATTGTTCCATAACCTCCGGTTGCAAGTACCACTGCGTGTGCAGAATGCCTTTCAATTTCACCTGTTATCAGGTTGCGTGCAATAATTCCGCGAGCCCTGCCTTCAATCACCACAATATCGAGTAGTTCCCTCCTGCTGTACATGGTAACCGTTCCTGACTGTACCTGGCGGGTAAGCGTGCTGTATCCCCCAAGTAAGCATTGCTGTCCGGTTTGTCCCTTTGCGTAGAATGTTCGGCTAACCTGTACTCCGCCAAACGAACGGTTGCTGAGTAATCCACCATAGTCGCGGGCAAATGGTACGCCAATGGCAGTGTAGTGGTCAATAACCTGATTGCTAACTTCGGCCGCCCTGTAAACGTTGGCTTCGCGGGCGCGGTAGTCGCCACCTTTTAGCATATCGTAAAAAAGCCTAAAAACGCTGTCGCCATCATTCTTGTAGTTTTTGGCAGCGTTTATTCCACCCTGTGCGGCTACTGAGTGTGCACGCCGGGGGGTGTCCTGGTAGCAAAAAACTTTCACGTTGTATCCTAATTCTCCCAGCGACGATGCTGCCCCCGAACCAGCCAAACCTGTCCCAACAACAATAATGTCGAGTTTCTTACGGTTGGCGGGATTTACTAACTTCATGGAGTTCTTATGCTTCAACCATTTCTCAGCCAAAGGGCCTTCGGGTATCTTTGCGTCTAACTTGCTCATATTTTGATTTTTTTAATTTTCGAAGAATTATCTACTTAACAAACCAGAAAAAGAGTGGAATAATGGTAAACCCAATAGCCATTATCACAGAGTAGATATAAGTTGCGTATTGTAAGCGTACCATCCATTTGCTATTGTTCAAACCTATGGTTTGGAAGGCACTCCAGAAGCCGTGACTTAGGTGTAGCCCAAGTAGAATGGCTGAAAAAATATAGATAACATTGTACCACCAGTAGCTAATAAAAAATTCCGAAACCAGCTGGTACGAGTTATGAATGTGGGTTATACCTCCGTCGTACGAAATGTCAGGAACCTGACCAGTTCGTATTTTCAGGAAAAAATTTATGAGGTGAAGAACAAGAAAGGCGAGAATTGTAAATCCTAGTATATACATGTTTTTCGACGACCAGGTAGTAAGATCATTCGATGATGCTTTTGTGTAACCTACCGGTCTGGCCTTCCTGTTTTTTAGCGTAATAATTGTTGCGTACACAATGTGAAAAAAGAAGCCGAACGCAAGCAGGTACTCAACTACTTTTAATGCTGGGGTTGATGCCAGAAAGTGAGCGGCCTTGTTGTAAAGTTCACCGTCGCCAATTAGAAGCAGAAGGTTAGTTGTTAGGTGAACCACAAGAAAAAGCATTAGGAATAGGCCGGAGATACTCATTATGAGTTTTTTGCCTAACGATGAACTGAATATTCCACTCATATGTTTGTATTTTTAGTTATAAGCAACAAATTACTGTTTTTGTAGTATTTGAAAATAAAAAAGGACAATTAATAATTATGTTCTATAACATATGTCTTCTTGTTTGGATACGTTTAGTATAATCTCAACCCCTTGTAGTAAAGATACATGGGTTTCGAAAGGGTTGGTTCGGAAAGGGAAAACTAAAATGAGGAGAATCGTAGTTTTAAATGCACGTTAGCTTAATTATGCCAGTAGTTTAAGGTACTTCTCTCTTATGGAGGTTAGCTTGTCGGGAGTTAAATTTTCTCTATATATTCTTACAAGTTCAACTATTTTCCCATCGTTATAAATAAAAGCCTGTGCTGCATCGAAGTATAGTAGTGATGTGTTATACTTAACTTTTGCTGTAAGCAATTTAAACTCTTCCCACGCTATGCTTTTGGGAATTTCAAAGTAACCTATGTTTGGCTGTCTGTATTCGGTATACAAACCAACGCTCACTTCAACTAGCTTAAAGAACCGCCTTAACTTAATAAGTGCCATTTCGTTGTTAATAGATCTACTCTTGGCTTTTAAGGTTATTCCTTTTTCAATATACAATTCTTGTAACCTGGCAATTTGACTGTAGTTTTTAAGGTTAAAGATTCGAATTGCCTGTGAGGTTTGTGTTTTGAACGTAACGCTTCCTGGCACGGAGTCAAGGGTGAAATTAATTTCGCCCTGAATTGTCTGGTTAGCTCTTACAAGCTGCTCAAGGAAGATATTCCCTTCAATCAGCAGGTAAATAAAATGAGGCTTGTTTGCCTGTGGCACCTCATTGTAGTATCCAAAGTAAGGCGACACTGACTCTAAAACACAGGTGTTTTTAAGCAGTATTTCATTGTTTACACAGGTTAACGGCTCCTCTTTGGTTAGGCCTCCGTATTTTTCGGTATATTCAATTTTGCTCATTGCTTTTTCTTTTTATGCCTAATTTACGATATTTACTACCTTAATTTCCAGTATTTTTACAATAAATGCACAATCTATAATTCGTTTACTGATATGGGAGTAGTTAGAACAACCATTGGAGAAGTCAATTTTTCTGATAACGGGAAGGGGAAAGCCGTTGTGTTTTTGCATGGTTACCTCGAGTCGATAGAAATATGGAGTGATTTTGTGGAAACTTTTTACAAAAAATTTCGGGTAGTCCTCGTCGATTTACCAGGCCATGGAAAGTCAACGGTGAACAACGATTCTGTTAGCATGGATGAGATGGCAAATGCCGTGAACGAGGTTTTAAATCACTTGGGAATTTCGAAGGTAGTTTTGGTTGGCCATTCAATGGGAGGTTACGTAACGCTGGCATTTGCTAATCGTTTTCCCGAAAAGGTAAAAGGAATTGTGCTGTTTCATTCACACCCAAACCCCGACCCTCCCCAGAAGTTGGCAAGCAGGCTTTCGGATATTGAAAAGGTAAGCTCGGGTTTTCTTGCCAAAATTGTAGAAGCGAGTATTCCGAACCTATACGCCAATGAGAACGTGAAACGTTTTGAAGAGTACGTTGCCCGGTCGAAGAGCATTGCTCTTAAAACTTCTGCTAAGGGTGTTGTTGCTGCTTTAAGTGGGATGGTGAACAGAGACGATCGGAACGATGTTATCGAAAGAATATCTTCCCCAGTGCTTATGATTTTTGGAAGAAAGGACAACCTAATCCCATCGGATGCAGCAGAAGAAATTGTACAAAAACATCCAGCCAGCAGGGTATGCTGGCTGGAAAATTCGGGTCATATGGGTTTTATTGAGGAGAGGAATCAGGCAACTGCTGCAATCGCATCCTTTCTGACGGAAGCGTTTGATAACGACTGAACAAGTGTTCTGAAAGAGATTCTCCCTTTGGATTCGAGGGAAATGAGCTGGTTCAAATCCTCCTCGTCAATAATTTCTATGGCTCTCTTCAGGGTTGTGTCAATCCGGCGAATTATTGGGTAAAAGCCTTCATTGTCTATTATATTTCTTGCAATGTAGGCCATTAGCTGTGTTTCAATAATATCACCAGAAATATCTATTTGCTCTGCAACGGGTTCAACGCCATTGCTCTCTGCAAATTTTATGAATTGTTTCAGGATTTTTTCTCTTTCCAAATAGTTCACAATTTGGTTATAATCCTTAAACGTTGAAAGCTCCTTACGATGCTGGTCGGTGTATCGAAATGCGAAACGGTATATCAGGTTCCGGTTTGCAACTCTATTGAAGTAGGGTGTTACGCCTGTAGTATCGAAAGGTACAAAGAAATCGGGCATAATGCCGCCGCCACCGTATACAATTCTGCCTTTTGGGGTAACGTACCTCAACGAGTCGGCAAAGTGTATGCTGTCCTGCTCCTGGAACTCCCCGTGAAGGAAACGGTTGCTTATATCGTAGTAGTAATCATCGTTACCTGGCTGGTATGGTTTCTGAATACTTCGCCCTGTGGGCGTATGGTAGCGGGCTATAGTAAGTCGCAGCGCCGACCCGTCGGAGAATAGTATCTGTTCCTGAACCAACCCTTTGCCAAACGAACGGCGACCAATTACAACCCCACGGTCGTTGTCCTGAATGGCTCCGGCCAGAATCTCGCTTGCTGAGGCTGAAAACTCGTCGATAAGGATTGCTACATCGGTGTTTAAACAGTGGCCTTTTGCGCTGGAGTATATGTTCTGGCGCTCCCTAGCTTTGCCCTGAGTGTATACAATTAGCTTGCCTTCGGGCAAGAACTCGTTGGCAATGTTTGTGGCTGCATCCATGTAACCGCCATTGTTTCCTCTTAAGTCGATAATCAATTCCGTCATCCCTTCACGCTGAAGTTCATCAACCGCTTCAAGAAATTCGCGGTAGGTAGTACGAGCAAATCGTGTAATTTTAATGTAGCCCAATTTTTCGTTCAGCATGTAGCTAACGTCGATGCTGTAAAGAGGAATTTTGTCGCGGGTTATTTCAAAAACAATGAGTTCTTCCACATCCTCTCTGGCAATTCCAACGTTTACCTTTGTTCCCGTTGGGCCCTTAAGCATTTTTACAATGTCGTCCTGAGGAATTTTCACTCCCGCCACTACCGAATCGTTAATGGTTACAATTCTGTCGCCAGCAAGCAACCCAATTCTTTCCGATGGGCCTCCCTGAATTACGTTTATTACGATAATGGTGTCGTTGGGCATGTTGAATGAAATGCCAATCCCATCGAAACCTCCCTCCAGCGGTTCGTTTACCTCCTTCAGCTCCGAAGCCGGGATGTAGATAGAATGTGGGTCGAGATTCTTAAGAACGGTAGGAATTGTGTTTTCTACCAGTTCGGTCATCGAAACGGTGTCTACGTACTGGTCTTCAATATATTTCAGAACGTTTGTTAGCTTGTCGGAACGAGGATAGATAGTTAGGCTTGTCCTGCCCGGTTCCCTTTTCAGCGTAACTCCCAGCAGAATTCCTACCACCAGAACCAGGGCTAAGGCTATTGGATATATAATATCGCGCTTACTGTTGTTGTACTTCATGTTTGGTAAGTGTTGTGTTCAACCTTCAAAGTTATGGTTTATACGTTGTGTTGACCACTGAGTTAAGGTTTAATTATTCCTTTTAGCTTTTTTTAGGATTAATTAGTCTACTTCAATTTTTACAATTTCTATTCCGGCACGCTCAAGCAGTTCAATCCCATCAAACGATCTGTAATCATCACTATAAACAACCCTTTTAATTCCTGCTTGAATAATTAGCTTTGAGCATTCTAAGCATGGTGAAGATGTTACGTATAGGGTTGATCCCTCGCTGCTGTTGTTCGATTTTGCCACTTTGGTAATGGCGTTTGCCTCGGCATGAAGAACGTATGGTTTGGTTTTTCCAGTTTCGTCCTCGCAAACATTCTCGAAACCGCTGGGCGTTCCGTTGTAACCATCGGAAATTATCATCCTGTCTTTAACAATAAGCGCTCCAACCTGCCTTCGCTGGCAGTATGAGTTTTTCGACCAGATATGGGCCATCTCAAGGTAGCGCCTGTCGAAGTCGGGCTGCTTTTCTCCGTATGGGTATAACTTTGATTCGGTATTCATGTGAGTTACAATTATGATATTCAGCAATAAAGAGTAAAAAAAGGGTTTGGAAAGATACAAAAAAACCCTCAAATACTTGAGGGTTTAGTTTTTTGTACCCGGAGCCGGGGTCGAA
>DAOSWM010000011.1:0-66480 GCA_035380045.1 Tenuifilaceae bacterium
TCAACCTCAACCTCAACCTCAACCTCAACCTCAACCTCAACCTCAACCTCAACCTCAACCTTAACCTCAACCTTAACCTAAATTTTTATAAATTATGATTTCATACAGCCAGTGCTGGGAGGATGCCGAAATTGTAGTTAAGGCCTTACGCTTGAACAATTACGATACCGTGCTTTCGGTAACATCGGGGGGCTGTAACTCGCTGGCAATTGCTTCAGAGGGAGTAAAAACGGTTTATTCGGTTGATAAGAATCGGACTCAAAACTACTTGCTTGAGTTCAAGCAGCAGGCTGTTCGGAACTTAGAATACGAAGAGGTGTTAGGGCTGCTGGGCTACAGGCGTAGCAGGAATCAGGTTGCTTTGTACCAAAAAATTCAGCATAACCTCTCGGAAGAGTGCCAAAAATTTTGGAATTCAAATGTTGATGCCATAAAAAAAGGGGTTGTACACTCTGGAAAATTTGAACGTTACCTCAGCATTTTTAGGCGGTACGTAATTCCATTGGTTCATACTAAGCAAACAATTAAAAATTTCTTAAATCCTGAAAGTTCGCAAAAACAACTTGATTTTTATAACACTAGGTGGAACACGTTTAGGTGGCGATTGCTTTTTCGGATTTTCTTTAGCCGCTTCGTTATGTCGCGAAGCGGCAGAAGCAAGGAGATGTTTTCGCACTCGCAAAATTTGCCTGCGGCAAAACTATTCTTCAACCGAACCGAGCAGGCATTTAAGTACGGGCAGGTAAAGAATAACTTTTATCTAAACTACATACTTTTAGGCGCGAATAGCGACTGCTTACCCTTTTTTCTGCAGCATGACGTTTTTGAAAAGCTAAGGGAAAAAGCTAACATACAGGTTGTTTACTCGGATATTCTTTCGTTCCTGAAAACCATGCCCAACTCAAGCATAAGTAAGTTTAACCTGTCCGATGTGTTCGAACCATTGGATAACGATTCAACCAATCATATTTTCGACGAAATTTACAGGGTTTCAAAACCTAACGCCCGCATTGTTTTTTGGAATAATTTGGTGTTTCGCGATGTTCCGCAAGAATTAGCACACTGCTTTGAGCGAGAGGTTAAACTTGAGGAAGAGTTGAAGGTAATTGATAGGGTTTTCTTCTACGAAAAGTTCTATATTTATAGAGTTGAAAAATGAGCATTCTAACTAAGTTACATATTTTCCAGAAGCAGCGTTTCCCTTTACGAATTCTGCTGTTCACTACATTGTCGTCAATTCTCTCGTCGGCTGCCGTTTCACCTGTAAAACCTTCTTACTTGCTAATGCTGCTGGCATTTTTTAGCACGCTGTTTTTCCTATTTCATATAAGGGTTATCGATGAGAGCCGCGACATGGAGTTAGATTCGACGCTTCATCCCGAGCGGCCTGTTCAAAGTGGAATTATTTCCATGCGGGAGCTGTTTTTTACCTCATTTATTGGGATTGTAGCTTGTATAGCCGTTGCAGTTTTTGCCGGTTTCCCGGCAATGGTAATCACATTTTCAATACTCGTTTTCACAACTCTTGCCTGGCGCGATTTTTTTGCAAAAAGTTTTTTTGCACGAAAACCTGTACTTTATCACCTGGTGAATTCGCCTCAAATGGTTCTTATTCAGTGGAATATATACGCAATGTATACTGGCTCTTTTCGGGTAACCTGGCTAATGCTGCTTCAGCTGCTGCTTGTGTATAACAGTATCTTTATTCTTGAGGTTCTTCGCAAGGTAAAGGCTCCAAAATCCGATACCCCCGACACCTACTCGGCCGATATGGGAACTCGGAAATCATTGGGTTTTGTTACCATAATGATTTTTTTTGGTTTCGGAATTTATATGCTACTACTAAATGGGCTAAACGCCCTTTACTTCCAGTATATTTTTGCTGGTGTTGGAGTTAGCATTCTTTTAATCGCATTTATGTTTTATCACTCAAAAATGCAGAGCGTTTTTACCGAAAGATTGATGGTTGTTGGCGCTGTTTTTTACTACGTTTCAATGAACTTGTTTGTTTACATATCATCACTGTAACATGGCATCGAAGGCAGAGAACTTGAAGGTTTTGGGAAATGCGGGGTTTAACGTTCCTCCATTCATGGTATTACCTCCTCAGGGAGGTTCTCGTGAAAAGTTGATAGCTTTGGTTAGTGAAAAGTTACCCGGCGTTCCTCTTTTTGCGGTTCGCTCTTCGGCTGATGTTGAGGACGGCACCGAAAAATCGTTCGCTGGCCATTTCTTCTCGGCAATTGCTGTTGAGCACGATGAATTGTTTGATGCCTATGGCAAGGTTGTCGATTCATTCGGTAAGCATAATGGTGATGTTATTGTACAGCAGTTCGTTCCCAGCGATTGCGCCGGAGTAATGTTCACCAACGACGGGAATGGGCTGGTTGTTATAAACTCAAATTACGGATTGTGCAAAACCGTTGTTGAGGGGCAGGCCTGCGATGAGTACTACGCCAGCCGTGATGGAAAAGTTCTGAGCAAACACGTTGCCAAGTACAAAACACCATTACTATACGATAAGGGGTTGAGGTACGATGCGAACGTGGACAAGGAGTCGCTAACATCTTCCCAAATTGAAGCGCTGGTTCAGGAGGGTTTAAAAATTGAGAAGCTGTTCGGTTCACCTCAGGATGTTGAGTGGTGCTTCCATCAGAATAAACTTTACATCCTACAATCGCGACCAATAACTCGGTTTGCCAAAGGCAAAAAGTGGGTTTTTTACGATAGCGCCAATATTGCTGAAAGCTACTCGGGAGTAGTTCTTCCGCTTACCCATTCATTTGCAGCAGCTATATATAAAAAGGTGTACGAAAACTTGCTCATAGCATCGGGTGCTTCAAAGCGCAGGATTGCTCGCAATGGTCAAATTTTTAGCAATATGGTGAGTAATTTCTACGGGCGAATGTACTACAACATGAATAGCTGGTACCTGATGATGAGCTTCATGCCCGGCTATAACCGAAACAAGGGGAATTTGGAAGGTATGATTACCTCAAATATTCGGGTGGATGTGCCTCGGGATGTGCTACCTTCGGTTTGGCTAAAAATTGGGTACCCATTCATTCTGGTTTATAAGATAATTGTATTTCAGCGAGTAATAAATCGTTTCAAGGAAAAGGTTCGGGAAACAGTACGAAGCTATCGGCGAAAAAACATTGAAGGTTACACCGAAAAACAATGCGTTGAACTTTACAACTTCCTAAACCGCGAGTTGCTCGAAGAGTTCCATATTCCGGTTGAGAATGACTTCCTACTGATGACTTTTTTGGGTAAACTAAGGAAAAAGTATGGAGAAGAGGAGTTGAAGAATCGTATTGCGTTTAGCAACGTGAGTAGCAGTCAGGTTGAGGAACTGGCAAATCTTTCGGCAAAATTTTTCAGTATAGGTTTGTTTGAAAAGGCGATTGAAAACAACGACAAAGCTGCATTTTCCAGCTTGCTTGTGCAGTACCCTCAAATGAAGAAAGCCTTGAACGATTACTTCGATTTGTACGGCGGACGATTTGCCAACGAGCTAAAGCTCGAGTCGGCAGATGTGGAGTTTGAATGTGCAGCACTGTTTTCGTTGCTACGTGCCTATAAAAATGGAAGAGTAA
The DNA here is from genome assembly GCA_035380045.1 of Tenuifilaceae bacterium. Classification (GTDB taxonomy): domain Bacteria; phylum Bacteroidota; class Bacteroidia; order Bacteroidales; family Tenuifilaceae; genus DAOSWM01. The sequence continues at coordinate 3,600 of DAOSWM010000011.1, forward strand.
ATTCTATAAACCGACAACCGGTGGAGGTATCCAAGGGCTTTGCCCTTAAACGTTTTGTGAAGTATGCTCGTCAGCGCGAGGAGCTCCGATTGCTACGTTCAAACAGCTTTTCGCTGGTGCGAAGAATCTTTCGTAGGCTTGGGATTCTGCTTGCTAAGCGAGGCGTTCTTCAAAATCCTGAAGATATTTTCTATTTAACGGTTGATGAAGCATTGCTTGCTACCAGCAGTGCGTTCGATAGCGATTACAAGGTTATTGTGTCGCTGCGTAAAAGCGATTACGAGAAGTTTCGGCAGGTTCAGCCACCTCCCTATTTTTCTGTAATTGAGGGACAACAACCCATTTTGGAGGAAACGGAACATGAAGCAAACGGCAATTATTTTGGTCGGCCCTGTACCCCGGGAGTAGTTAGGGGGAGAGTTAGGGTTTTTAGCGATTTCTCGATGCCCGAAGAGGTAGATTTTGATATTTTGGTAGCACGAAATACCGACCCTGGCTGGGCTGCATTAATTGGCCTGTCGAAGGGAATAATTGTTGAAAATGGAGGAATACTTTCGCACGCTGCCATCGTTTCGCGTGAGTTGGGAATCCCAACAGTTATTGGTGTAAAAAATGTTACAAGAATACTGAAAACAGGCCAACTTGTTGAGATAAATGGCGATACGGGTGAAGTGCTAGTTGTTGAAGAGTAAAATATTTAATATGCAAGTACAAAAAACGGATAGGTTACCTGATGAATACTCAAGTATAGTTGAAAGGTTTTATGGCACTTCAGAAGCCGTTTCTAGATATATTGACGATTCTTTAAAGGGGTATGAGAAAATTGAGGCTGGTAAACAGAAAGCAACCTTTTTTGTTGCAACAGAAAAGGAAAAACTATTGGGAATTGTTTCGCTAATCCCCACTGAGACTGATTTAGCGTTCTTCGGTTTTTTTGAGTGCGAAAACGAACTTGTGTGTCAAAAGTTGTGGAATTCCGTTTTGGATGAGGCCAAAATGTTGGGTGTAAAAACATTGGTTGGTCCGGTGAATGGTACCATATGGCATCCATACCGGTTCGTTTCCAGCAGTAACGGAGAGCCGTTTTTCCCTACCGAACCTATAACACGTATTGAGTACAGCCAGTGGTTCTCGAAACTTAGCTACTCAAAAAAGCTTGAGTACCATTCCGCATATCGCACCGATTTTACCCCAATTCTTGAGTCAACAAGAAAGTCTTTCAATACGTTGCAGGGGAATGGGTATAAATTTAGCGTTGAGGATGTGAACTCCGAAAATGTGCAGGAGCTCTACCAGCTGGCAGTTGAAGTATTTTCGAAAAACCCGGGTTACACGCACCTGTCAATAAACGAGTTTGTTTCGCTGTACAGCAGCGAGAAGTTAAGCCAGAGCAGTAGCCAGCTTTACACTGCCCGGCACGAGGGGAAACTTGTAGGTTTTTGTTTAAACCTAGCATTTGGGAACGAGCTGGTTATGAAAACCATTGCGGTTAGTAACGAATTCCAACTTATGGGCATTGGGAACGCTCTGGTTCATAAAGTGCACCTCGATGCGGTTGAGCGGGGTGTTTCAAAAGTTATTTACGGGCTGGTTCGAAAGGACAATAACGTGAAGTATTTTCCTACCGATAAGCTAACGGTTTTCAGGGAGTACGTAGCCTATATTTTCAACATTTAGCGTTATGTTGCGATTTTTATTATTCTTTTTTTCACTCATTTCCCTGTTTCTGTTGATAGATTTTTTGCAGAAAAGGGTTTTTACTACTGTTTCATGGTCGAGGAAAGCAACGCACATTGCTTCGGGTGTTATAATTATGCTTTTCCCGAGTTACCTTACAAAATGGCAAATTGTTGCAATGGCTGGTTCGTTTGTTGTGTTTCTTTTTGTATCGAAAGTTAAGAAAATCCTGAGTTTACATAATATTAAGCGAGTTTCGTGGGGCGAAGTTTACTACCCGGCAAGTATCGGCATTCTATCTTTGTTATGCCTGCCCAATTTCGAGAAGGCTTTCTATGCAGGGGTTCTATGCCTTTCTCTTTCCGATGCTTTTGCTGCAATGGTTGGTGGAGCGGCTCCCATTAAAACATTCAAATTTGGGAAGCATACCAAAACGCTGGGCGGAGTAATCGGTTTTTTTGTTACAACTCTTTCCATTTTTCTCATCCTTTTCATTCCGCATGGAGTTCATTTTGCTGTGCTCATTGCTATTGCATGCGTTCTGGCTTTTGTGGAGTTGCTTTCGTTTTATGGTACCGACAACCTGGCAGTGCCAATCGTGTCGGCATTACTTTCAATATGGCTGATGTATTAATTTATTTCTGAAGAAAAGTTAGGAGTATGAAATTATGAATCTGATTGAGCTAGGCTATACCAAACAGCACGAACAATATAGGCTTGAAAACAACCTGCAAAGCTTCCAAATAGGGAGGGTTGTTGCTGAGCATAAGGAGAGGTATGTTGTAAGAACCGAAGAGGGTGATTGCGATGCCGAAATTACTGGTAACCTTCGATTTACCGCCCGGAATAGGGAGGATTTTCCTGCCGTAGGCGACTGGGTTGCGTTAACCGTTTTCGATGCGGATTTCTCAGTAATTCATAGAATTTTTCCCCGGTTTTCAACAATTTCAAGGCAGGCAGTTGGGAAATTTGCCGAAAAGCAGGTAATAGCTGCCAATATCGATTACGCCCTACTTGTGCAGGCAATCGATAGGGATTTCAACATTAACAGGCTTGAACGCTACCTAACAATTTGTTACACATCAAAAGTGAGCCCCATAATTGTGCTTACAAAAACCGACCTCGCCAGTCAGCAAAGGGTTAGCGAAATTATTGGAAGTATAAAAACACGCATAAAAAACATAAAGGTGGTTGCCGTTAGTAACGAAACTCAAAATGGCTGTGAACCATTAATACAAATTATGGAAAGTGGTAAAACATACTGCTTGCTTGGTTCGTCGGGCGTAGGAAAATCTACCCTTCTGAATACCCTTCTAGGTTCAACCCAAATGAAAACGGGTTCGGTTAGTGAAAGCACAAGTAAAGGGAGGCATGTTACGAGCCACAGGGAACTTGTAGTGCTCCCGTCTGGTGGAATTATAATCGATAATCCTGGCATGAGAGAGGTTGGGATTGCCGATGCTTCCGCAGGGATGGAGAGTACATTTGACATGATTTATCAGCTATCCAGGAGTTGCAAGTATAACGACTGTACCCACACCAGCGAAGTTGGATGTTCGGTTGTTGAAGCAGTTGAAAAGGGCGAAATCGATAGGGAAACGTACGAGAATTACTTGAAAATGGAGAAAGAGAGAGAGCATTTCGACCTCTCGGTAAGAGAAAAGCGACTAAAGGACAAGCAGTTTGGGAAAATGGTAAAAAACTTTAAGAAGGATATCAAAGGTATAAGTTCAAAGAATAAAGGCGATTACTAAGTAACAGAATGTGTGTTTTTACTTTTTCTTTACTAGTATGTAAATTGCTAAAGGTGTAAAATATTGTTTGAGTATAAATTGAACATTACGCTCCATTTTTGTATCTTTGTAAAGAGATAAATTTTAGAAAAAATAGTAAAATAACTAAATAGCAAAATCTTACAAACATGAAAAAACGTGTTGGAATTTTTTTTGGTCCTGCCGGAGGAGCAACCGAAAGGGTTGCAAAAAAGGTGCAGGCTGCCTTTGGAGAGGATATAGCCGATGTTCTTCCAATTAAGGAATGCAAGGCTACCGACATAGATAAATACACTAACATTGTATTTGGCTGTTCAACCATTGGGAAAGAAACCTGGCAGTCCGATAAGTCCAAACCCGACTGGGATATTTTTCGTCCCGAAATTGAGAAAATTGAGTATAAAGGCAAAAACTTCGCACTTTTTGGGCTTGGCGATTCGGTAACCTATGCAGCAATGTTCGTTGATGCAATGGGTATTCTTGCAAAGGAAATGATCAAGTACAATGCGAACATCGTTGGCAGGGTTCCAACCTGCGAGTATAACTTTAAAGAATCCGATGCTGTAATTGGCAACGAATTTATTGGCCTGCCAATTGATGAGGATTACGAGCAAGAATTAACCGACCGTAGAGTAAAAGAGTGGGTTGATAGGCTTAAACTAGCTTTCGACTAGAAACATTGAAGTGCTAGCACGAATATAAACCACCCTCATTGGGGTGGTTTTTTTATGTTTAGCATTAATTGTTACTAAAATAACGATAAATTAGTATAATTGTATTTGAATTGCTTTTAAATAATGATAAATTGTTATAAAAAACCATGAATTGCTTTTAAATTATAAAAAATATTAATAAAATTGTCATTCCAAAAAGTTTTGGTAATTTAGATGGTTGTATTAAAACCTTTTCAACGTAAATAATTGAAATAATTCAACTTAAAACGGAAAATAAATTATGGTAGAAACGCCCATACCCTCCGAAATAGTTAAGAAAAAAATTGAAGAATCGAACCTTCCTAAGGTTGGAAGGGGAACCATTCGCGAAATTGTTCGTTTGGTAAACGAAATTGAGGTTGCCAGCGGACAAAAGTTTATTCGCATGGAAATGGGTGTTCCTGGGCTTGAGCCAGCAAAGGTTGGTGTTGAAGCTGAAATTGAGGCTTTGCGTAAGGGTGTGGCTCGTAAATACCCTATGATTGATGGAGTTCCCGAGCTTAAAAGGGAAATATCGAGGTTTGTGAAAAACTTCATCAATATTGATGTTGACCAGAAGTGTTGTATTCCAACCGTTGGCTCAATGCAGGGAGGAATGGCTTCATTCCTGCTAACGAATCGTTGCAATGCGGCAAAGGACACCGTTCTTTTCATCGATCCCGGCTTCCCCGTCCAAAAGCAGCAGCTTCGTGTGCTCGGGATGAAGTACGATAGCTTCGATGTTTACAATTACCGTGGTGAAAAGTTGCGAGAAAAGTTGGAAAGCTACCTAAAGAAGGGCAATGTCAGCACAATTCTTTACTCAAATCCTAACAACCCCTCATGGATTTGCTTTACCGATAGGGAACTGCAAATTATTGGTGAGCTGGCAACCGCCTACGATGTGATAGTGATTGAGGATTTAGCATACTTTGCAATGGATTTCCGAAAGGATCTTTCCAAACCGGGGCAACCTCCATACCAGGCATCAGTTGCAAACTACACCGATAATTGGCTTATGCTAATATCCAGCTCAAAGGCATTCAGCTATGCTGGCCAGCGAATAGGTTGTTTGGTAATTAGCAACCAAATCTTCTCAAGAAGGTATCCCGATTTGAAACGCTACTTCTCGTCCGATGAATTTGGCTACGCCATGATATACGGAGGTGTTTACTCCCTTTCATCAGGAACCTCACATTCAGCCCAGTACGGTTTAGCAGCCATGCTAAAAGCCGCTAACGATGGCGAGTTCAACTTCGTTGATTCAGTTAAAGAGTATGGCGTTCGGGCAAAGATTATGAAGAAAATGTTTACCGATAACGGTTTCAACATTGTTTACGATATGGATGAGGATAAACCTCTGGCCGATGGTTTTTACTTCACCATCTCGTATCCTGGATTCAATGGGGAGGATCTTATTGAGGAGTTGCTTTACTATGGAATAAGCGCAATTTCATTGGCCATCACAGGTAGCGAACGTACTGAAGGTTTAAGGGCTTGCGTTTCACAAATCGATAGCAGCCAGTTTGCCGAATTAGAGCACCGCCTTAAGAAATTTCGTGAGAATCACATATAGCTAGCTAATAGAATTAACGGAACACAAAATAATAAAAATCTAGTACTCATTTTTAAAAAATAGACGATATGGCAAAAGTTCGAGGAGCAATTAAGGTAGACGTGGAGAACTGTAAAGGGTGTAGCCTTTGCGTAGTAGCCTGTCCTACCAAAGTTATCGCTCTGGCCAGAGAGGTTAACCACAAAGGGTATAACTACGCGTACATGGCAAATCCAGAAGCCTGTACTGGTTGCGCAAATTGTGCATCAGTTTGCCCCGATAGCGTTATTGAAGTTTACAGAGTTAAGGTTGAAGCCTAGCACTGGAAACAATTAATCACATTGTATTACCAAATAATACTAATAGAAAAATGGCAGAATACAGACTTATGAAGGGGAACGAGGTTATTGCCGAGGCTGCCATCCGCTGTGGATGCGACGGATATTTTGGCTACCCCATTACCCCTCAGTCCGAAATTATGGAGACTCTCATGATGCGAAAGCCATGGGAAGACACCGGCATGGTTGTTCTCCAGGCCGAGAGCGAAGTTGCCGCAATTAACATGGTGTATGGCGGTGCTTCGTGCGGCAAAAAAGTAATGACTTCATCGTCGAGCCCCGGAATTAGCTTGAAGCAGGAGGGTATTACCTACATTGCTGGAGCAGAACTTCCCTGCTTAATTGTTAACGTTGTTAGGGGAGGCCCCGGACTTGGAACAATTCAACCCGCTCAGAGCGATTACTTTCAGTCAACCAAGGGTGGTGGACATGGCGATTACAGGCTAATCGTACTGGCTCCCGCTTCGGTACAGGAAATGAACGACTTTGTAGAACTTGGATTCGAACTAGCCTTCAAGTACCGCAATCCCGCAATGATTCTTTCCGATGGAGTTATTGGCCAAATGATGGAGAAGGTTGAGTTAAGCGATGTAAAACCTCGCTGGACCGACGAGGAAATTAAGAAGATAAGCGGTTCCTGGGCTACTACCGGTAAAACTCCCGATAGGGATTACCATGTAGTTACCTCCCTGGAGCTCGATAGCGCAAAACAGGAGATTTTCAACCATAAGCTGATTGAAAAGTATAAAACCATTGAGGAGAACGAGGTTCGCTACGAGCTAATAAATTGTGACGATGCTGAGTATATTTTCGTAGCATACGGCTCATCGAGCCGAATTTGCCAGAAGGCTGTTGAAATTGCCCGTAGTAAAGGTATTAAGGTAGGACTACTTCGTCCAATAACCCTCTTCCCATACCCCACAAAGGTTATTCAGAGCATGCTTGGAAAAGTTAAGGGTTTCCTTGCAGTTGAAATGAGCGCAGGACAAATGGTTGAGGATGTTCGCCTTGCCGTGTGCGGCAAAGTTCCTGTTGAGCACTACGGACGTTTGGGCGGCATGATACCTACTCCAAACGAGGTTGTAAAAGCACTGGAAGAAAAAATTATTAAAGGGTAATAGCCATGACAGAAGTTAAGGATATAATTAAAGAAGAGAACCTGGTTTACAGTAAATCAAAGGTTCTAACCGATAAGGTTATGCACTACTGCCCTGGCTGTAGCCATGGAGTAGTTCATAAACTTGTTGCAGAAGTAATTGAAGAGCTTGGAATTCAGGATAAAACCATTGGTGTATCACCTGTTGGCTGCTCGGTTTTAGCATACAATTACCTGAGTATCGACTGGCAACAGGCAGCCCACGGAAGAGCACCCGCTTTGGCAACCGCAGCAGCACGCCTTATGCCCGATAAGTATGTGTTTACTTACCAGGGCGATGGTGACTTGGCTTCCATTGGAACCGCAGAAATTATTCATGCCTGCAACAGGGGCGAAAATATTGTTGTTATTTTCATAAATAACGCAATATATGGGATGACTGGCGGCCAGATGGCACCAACTACAATTGAGGGGATGCCAACATCAACATCACCCTATGGAAGAGATGTGAAATTAGCTGGCTACCCTCTGAAGATAACAGAGTTGGTTGCACAACTCCCTGCTACTAACTTCGTAACTCGCCAATCGGTTCACACACCGGGTGCCGTTAGGAAGTGTAAGAAAGCCATTCTTAAGGCTTTTGAAAATATTGGACAGAAAAAAGGGACTCAATTTATTGAGGTTGTTTCAACCTGTAACTCTGGTTGGAAGTTAACCCCTGTGAAATCGAACGAATGGATGGTTGAGAATATGTTCCCAGTTTATCCAATTGGCGATATTAAAGGTTAAACCAGAACTTTTTAAAAGAGAAAAAGATCATGACAGAAGAGATAATAATAGCAGGTTTTGGAGGACAAGGAGTTCTTTCCATGGGAAAAATACTTGCTTACTCAGGAATTATGCAGGATCAGGAAGTTTCTTGGATGCCTTCATACGGACCAGAAATGCGTGGAGGTACAGCAAATGTTACGGTAATTCTGAGCGATAGCCGTATCAGTTCACCTATTCTGCAGGAGTACGATACCGCAATTATTCTTAACCAGCAATCGATGGATAAGTTTGAAAGTTCGGTTAAGCCCGGGGGGTTGCTGATTTATGACCCCAACGGAATTACCCGTCATCCCGAACGCACTGATATAAAAGTATATCAGGTAAAAGCTACCGATGAGGCAATTAAACTGAAAAGCGCAAAGACTTTCAACATGATTGTTCTGGGTGCTTTTCTAAAAGTAAAACCATTAGTGAAGATGGATAATGTGGTTAAGGGACTGAAGAAATCGCTCCCTGAGCGACATCATCATTTGATACCGCTTAACGAGCAGGCAATTAACAAAGGGATGGAGGTAGTTGAAGTGTATAGTGTGAGTTAGCTTTTTTCGTTTATAATCGTATTTATTTCCCCTGAGGTGTGTTAATCAATAACTCAGGGGATTTTTTTATATGTTTGCTTCTATTCAAAACCTACCCCAGTATAGTTAAACCTATCCGTTTTGTAGCTCAGTAAATTAATTCATTCACTGAATCCTTCCCGAAAATGAGCTGTTTTTCAAGTTTGTTCGAATTTTTAATATCAACACCTGGGGTAATCCTTTTTTGAAAAAAAATAGTCACATCGCCACTTGGGAAGTGCAAATCAAAGTCAATAATATGAATTTCTACTGAGGAATCGCCCTCTGCTTGGGTTTCTGTGTTATAGTCGCTCCATATTATGGCCATCGCCTTGTAATGAGAATTGTTCCATTGAACGCTAACAGCGTAAATTCCTTCGGGAGGGATAAGCTTCCCCGTTTCTTCAATCTGAATCGATAGTGTAGGGAAGTTAACTTGTGAGAAATAGTGGGTTCCTTTTCCTAGGCTTCCTATGATAATGTACTGATGGTCGAGGTAGGCATTTGCTCGTTGTATCCTCCCTTCCCTCAGGGCTTTACGGATGGTGGTTGAGCTAACCGTTTCGTGGTGGATGTCCTGTTCCGGAATTTCTTCAACTCCAAAATCAAGTTCCTTGCTTAGCTGGTATAGGTATTCGTAATCACCTTTTCGGTTGTGCCCAAAATGGTGGTTGAACCCAACCACAATGAATTTGGCACCAAGTTTTTCTACAAGGATGTTCCGAATGAACTGTTCCGATGAAACCCTGGAAAACTCAATGGTGAAATTAACGATAATAAGATGGTTAAGACCAGCTTTCCTGAGCAGCTCAATTTTCTCTTTCTGCGAGTTAATGAACATTAAGTCTTTCCCCTCGGTTTCGGGGTATAGGACTTTGCGAGGATGAGGGTAGAATGTGATAAGCACCGACTCACCCTTAATGCTTTGAGCTATCTGGTTAATTCTGTTTAAAATGGTTTTGTGCCCGATGTGTACCCCATCGAACGAACCAGTAGTAACAACAGGGTTCTTAATCCCTGTCGCCGTGTCAAATCCGTAATGAACCTGCATTCTTTAAATTAACTTTAACTAGGCTGATAGAAGTTTTTTATTACTTGCTTTCAATGCCTTTCACAAAGTAAGCAACCTTTTCGATAGAGGTAATCATGTCGTACTCTTCGAGGAAAATGTTCGAAGGAACATTAAGTGGCGTGGTTGTGAAGTTGAGAATTCCTTTAATGCCTGCTTTAGCAATTTGCTCTACCAGTGTGGGTGATGTGTCAGGAGGTGATGCAAAGATGGCTATTGAAATATTTTTACGGGAAACAACATCTTTTAAGTCGTTAATATGGTAGCACTTGACTCCAGATATCACCCTGTTTGTTTTATTCTCATCAATGTCGAAAGTGGCAACAATGTTAAGCTTTGGTCGTTTCCCGTTAAAGTATGAAGTAACGGCTCTCCCCAGGTTGCCCATGCCAATTACCGCCACGTTAAGCCCATCCTGATGGTCGATAATTTTACCAATTACATTCACCAGTTCCTTGGCATCGTACCCCCGCTTTTTCATGCTGGAGTAATCGATTAGCATGAGGTCGCGACGAACTTGTACAGCTGTAATGTTATGCAAGTTGGCTAGCTCGTGGGAGTAGATATGAGTTTTGCCTTCGGCGAGACAGCTTAGTAGTGTTCTTCGGTATTGGCTTAGTCTTTCAACGGTTTTTTGTGGGAGCTTCATTTGGTTCTTTTTTGGGTCGGTGATTTTTATTCGCTTACTGTTTGGTTGTGAGTTGTTTCGGTTCTTTATGTTTGCATTGCAAAAATGCAATTTTATTTGGAATTGACAACGTTTATAAGCCAGTTATTTGATTTACTGTGGGTAGAACTGGGAGTGTTATCGTGAACGAGCTCCCAACTCCTGGTGTACTTTTTACATCAATTTGCCCCATATACATATTTATAATACGTTTCACTATGCTTAAGCCGAGTCCACTTCCTGCAATATCCTTAGTGCATGGGTTTTTTATTCGTGAAAATTCGTGGAAAAGCTTTGGCAAATCTTCTGTTGCAATCCCAACACCTGTGTCGGAAATAACAATAATTATTTCTGAACTGTTTTTTTCAACGGAGCACACCACTTTACCTCCGTCAGTGTTGTATTTAACTGCGTTTGATACAAGATTGTTGAAAACAATCTCCATCTCTTCTGAATCGGCCATGAAGTTAGCTGGAACGATGTTGTTGAACTCGAAGGTTACATCTCGCTGTATTGCCATTGGCATCATTGTTTCAATGGCCGATTTAATAACCAAACTAAGATCAATTTCGCGAAGTTCACGTTTCTTCTTGCCCGACTCAATCCTGGTTAAATCTAGCAGATCCATAATAAGTGTTCTCATGGCTTTGATTCGTGCCAGAGAACGGTCAATCATTTTTTCGTAATCATCAATTTTTTCACCCGCCTGCTTCTCCTGCATTATTTTCAGGTATCCCTCAATGGAGTTGAGGGGGGCTTTCATCTCGTGTGATAGTACGGTAAGAAATTGAAAACGTACCTGTTTCCCCTCTTTATGGAGTTTTCGGGTCATTCGACGTAGGAAGTAATGCTTAGCTACATTTTCCATTGACGACTTCAGCTCTTGGGGAGTAAATGGTTTCGGAACAAAATCGTAGGCTCCAATATTTGTTGCTTTCACAGCTAATTCGAGCGATGCGTAGGAAGTAATCATTACCACGAGAATATCGAGACTATTGTTGTTGATGTACTCGAGTACTTCGATGCCTTGAATTCCAGGTAATTTGTTGTCGAGAAGAACCACAGCAGGAGGATTCTTCTTAATTGCTTCAAGCGCTTCTTCGCCTGTGGCAGCTTCTATCACATTGAATTCGATATCTTCATCCATAAAGGGGTAACTGATGGAAAAGTTCCGGAGTATACGTGAAACACCTGAACGTATCCCGAACTCATCGTCAACTACAAGTACGTTTAAAGTTTCCATGCTATTTTTTTAGGAGTTGTGCTATCTCTTTTTGGAGCCTTTCAGGAAGAACACCCTTTTCGAGGTAAAGGTCAGCTTTAATCCACTTTCTTTCATCTTCGGTGGTAATCCCAAATGACATGTCAGTTTCCGCAGATACTGCGGTTGAGAGGATTATTGGAACATCGGGGTATTTGCGTTTCATCTTGTAACATAGAATAAACCCGCTGTCATCGCGCTCCATCATCAGGTCAAAAATTGCGAGATCTGGTTTGATTGTGTTCATTAGCTCTTCTGCTTCCTTTTGTCCTTCGGCAGTAATTACTTTGTAACCAAAGCGTTCAAGGTGTAATTTTTGCTGAAACAAATAATCCATATCATCATCAACCAGTAGTATTGTTCGTTGGTTCTTCATTGTTGTTTTATTTATTGTTGATTTACAGATTATTATTTATTCTCTCGTGCTGGTAATTTCTTTAGGAATTATTATTCGGAAAGTTGTTCCTGTAGGACCTTTCGAGAGGTCGGTGTTTGATTCAACCTCAATTTTACCTTTGTGCATTTTCACAATGCCATAGGTTGTGGCAAGCCCCAGTCCGGTTCCTTTTCCTATCCCTTTTGTAGTAAAGAAGGGGGTGTACAGTTTATCCATATGTTCCTCGGCAATGCCGGTTCCGGTGTCTTTAACTGCGAAAATTATGTCGTTGGGAGTTTCGTCAACTTCTATTGTAAGAATTCCTCCTTTGGGCATAGCCTCAATTGCGTTCTTGTTTAGGTTAGTGAGCACCTGCATCATTTGTTCGTAATCGAGATATGAGGATATGCTCCGTGCTTTGCAAACCACGTTGGGTTTTATGTTTGGAGGTATAACAACCGAGGCAAGGCTGTCCTCAGCAATTTTTTGAAGTTCAATTTTTTCAGCTTTTACCTGGTTCTTACGAGCAAAGTTAAGCAGCCCGCTCACAATTTTCTTACATCTCTCTGCTTGGCTTGAGATTAGGGCTATATCCTGTTTTAACGGGTTTTCATCTGTTAGCTCATCAAGCAGAATGTTGCTGTACATAAGTACAACACCAAGAGGGTTGTTGAGTTCATGGGCGATCCCTGCTGAGAGTTGACCCATATGAGCAAGTTTCTCTGAATGCTTCAGTGCTTGCTGAACCTTAGCTAGCTTCTCGTTCGAAACGGCTAGATCCTTTATCGAGTCGTGCAGCTCCTCGATGGTGTAGGGGAGGCACATTTCAATTTCAGCAAGCCCCTCAACAATAGCCATTGCATGTTCAAGGCAAGTGTCGTAGCCGCATGCGCCACAGTTTAGGTGATCGCGTGTTGTGAATTTACCCATGGATGCAAGAACCTTGCTTACTTCGCTTTCTGAAGGAAGAGGTAGCCGCCTGTCGTTTGGTTCAAAGGATTGAGTTAGGTCGGTGCTCTTGTACCTTTCGAAGTTGTTTTGCCACTCCTGCTGTTGCTCCTGTGTGAATTTCTTTTGTACGTATGAACTTATGTAGGTTCGTCGTTCAAAACGTTTCCCTCCGGCAGACATCCCCGGGCCCATAATGCAGCCCTCGCAGCAGAGTAGCTCAAGGTTGTGGTTTTTAAGTTTTCCTTCCTCAAACTCCTTGATGGCTTCCTGAAAACCGCTTCTCCCCTCAGCAACAATGATGTTACTCTCAAGCAGATCGTCGTTAATGTTGACAGTTTGAATTAATCCGCGTGATATTGGGAATACAGCTCCTTTCCCTGCTCTGGGTGGGTCAAAATCGGAGAGTTCGGCTTCATCCTTGATAATGTTAGCATACTCGAACATGCCGCGAAGCTCACGGAAAGTAATTGCTTCATCAACCTCATCCGATTCTGCTTTTTTTGCAATGCACGGGCCAACAAAAACAATTTTAATATCGTTTCCAAGTATTTGTTTTACAACTCGCGACATGGTAACCATGGGAGATGCAATGGGAGCGAGGTTCTTCACTAAATCGGGGTGGTAGTAACGTATGTAGTTTACGATGGAAGGACAATCGGATGAGATGTATCCTTGCTCTGGCCTGCTTTCAAGTAGTTTTTTGTACTGTTGAGCCACTAAATCTGCACCGAATCCTACTTCAAACACATAGTCGAATCCAAGTTTCCTCATCATTCCAACAAATAGCCTGTAATCAGAAATTTCTGTAAACTCAGCGGGGAAACTAGGCGCAACTATGGCCGCTACCTTATGGTTCGAGTGAATTAGAGCTTTGACTTCAAGCCTCGATTGGATGAAAACTTTGGCATCCTGGCTACAAACCTTAATACAGTTTCCGCAACCAATACACCTGTCGTTTATTACTTCGGCTTGCCCGTTGATAATTTTTATGGCTTTTGCAGGGCACTCCCTAACACAGGTGTAGCATACCCTACATAGTTCTTTTATTGTGTAAACAAGTCGCTTATGTTCTTGGGATGGAGGCATGAGGTTGATTCTTTTAGGAGTTTACTAGATGTTATGTTAAAACCTCTCGTTTCGAGTACTTGATACCAAACGTTTTTAACGCGTTCTCTCCTCGTGGTTCTTTAATGTAGCTATGGTATATTTTTTTAACAACTTCGTTGTTATGAGATTGTTTGATTGTTTCGTTATCGTCAATTTCATAAATTGCTTTCAGGCGTGCTTTAATTTCCTTCTCGCTTGCGCCAGTGGGTTGTCCACCACCATTAATACATCCACCAGGGCATGCCATTACTTCTACTAGGTGCGAACCATTTTCACCGGAAATGATGCTGCTCATTAGCTGGTGTATGTTGGTTATCCCGTTCGCAATTGTTGCTGAAACTGTTTCTTTGCCAATCTTAATTTCGGTATTTTTGGTGCTTGAGTTAATTCGAACTTCATTTATTTTTTTACTGGTGAGTTCCCTCCCGGTGGATAAATGAAAGTAGGTGCGAATTATGGATTCGGTTGTTCCTCCTGAAATCGAGTGGAGTTTGCCGGATGAACTGCTGGTAGCAAATGGGGGATCAGCGAATTTTGGTTCAATGTTGTGTGTGTCAATTCCGTATAGGCGAATGAGTTTTGCAAGTTCTCGGGTTGAAAGAACAGCGTCAACATCGGAAACTCCTTTGCTGGTCATGTCGGCTCGTTGAGCCTCAAATTTCCTTGCCAGGCATGGGGTTATTGAGACAGAGAAAATGGAGCTGGCTTTTATGTTAAGATCAGGGGCAATATGGTTAATAACGAGCGAGCCAAGAATTTGCTGCGGCGATTTACAATGTGAAAGGTGTGGGATAAGTTCGGGGTAAAATTGTTCAACAAACTTAACCCATGCGGGGCAGCTGCTGGTTATTAAGGGTAGATGTTTTTTGTTTTCAATTCTTGTTTTCAGTTCTGTTGCCACCTCGATGGTTGCAATATCAGCAGCAACTCCTGTGTCGAAAACATAATCGAAGCCAATTTTTTTCAGGGCTGCAAATATAATGCCCGATATGTTCTTGCCTGCTTTTAGCCCCAGCTCTTCTCCCAGCGAGACGAATACAGCGGGATCGATTTGTGCTATAACTGTTAACGAATCGTTGTTGAGGGCATCCTGAACCTCGGTAACTTTGCATCGTTCCCGAAGGGCGGCAGTAGGGCAAGTTAGAACGCATTGTCCACATTCAATACAGCTCGAGAAGTTCAGGTACTGATTCATGGTTGTGCCAACCTTGGTTTTGCTGCCACGATTCAGGAATTCCAGGGTTGAAACGGATTGAATCTCGTCGCATGTTCTGATGCATCTTCCACAAAGGATGCACTTGGCTAAATCTCTTACAATGCTAGGGCTCGACATGTCGAGTTTCAGGTTGCTTTTCCTCCCAATTATTTTTCGTTCACGAATGTTTAGTTCTTTTGAAAGCTCCTGGAGTTCACAGTTCCCGTTTCGTTCGCAGTAAAGGCAATCGTCAGGGTGGTTGCTTAGCAGAAGTTCAACCAGGGTTCTTCGTGCTTTTATTACTCGTGGGGAATGGGTTAGTATTTTCATACCCTTTTCAACAGGTTGTGAGCAAGAAGCTACAAGGCTTTGAAAACCTTCAACCTCAACTACGCAAATTCGACAGGCGCCTGTAGGAGAAAGTTCCTTTAGGTTACAAAGAGTAGGAACCTTAATCCCGTTACGGGTTAGCGTGGAGAGAATGGTTTCTCCTTTGCGAGCCTCAATATTCTTACCATTTACCTCAATGTCAAAATTCATACACAATTTTTTGTGGTTAGTTGAAACCTAAGCTACCTGGATAGAACTGCGGAGAACTTACAAACCTCCTCGCAAATTCCACAACCAATACATTTATCCTCAACAATAAAATAGGGAGAACGAGGGTTCCCGATTATTGCTTTTGTTGGGCACTTCTTTGCGCAGGCGTCGCAGCCTGTGCATTTATCAATGTCGATTTGGAAAGTGCGTAGATTCCTGCATACGTTCGCCCTACATTTTCTGTCGAAAATATGTTCTTCAAATTCGTCGCGGAAGTATTTTAGCGCAGAAAGAAGTGGGTTGGGTGCTGTTTGTCCAAGGCCACAAAGAGAAGTGTCGCGCATAACTTCTGCAAGGCTTTCGAGGTGGATTACACCCTTAAAGCGTTCCAGCGTGTTTCCCCCCTCGTTCGATTCGGGACGACGGGTTATGTTTTCAAGAATCTCCAGCATTCTTCTTGATCCCTCCCTGCAAGGTATGCACTTACCGCAGCTCTCGTTCTGAATGAATTGCATGAAGTACTTAACTAGATCGATAATGCAGGTTGAATCGTCGTAAATAGTAACCCCTCCTGAGCCCATGGCAAAATTTTCTGAGGAGAATGTTTCAAAATCCAACGGTGTAGTGAGTTTTTCGGGTACGATGAAACTTCCCGATGGCCCACCCATTAAAACTGCTTTTAACCTTCTGCCTTTGGGTATTCCTCCGCCAAGTTCAACAATTTTTGCGATTGATGTACCAAGGGGTACTTCAACCAAGCAAGCGTGGTTAACATTCCCTGATATTGAGAAAAGTTTTGTTCCTTTTGATTTTTCTGTTCCGATGGCTTTGAATGTTTTACTACCCTGCGAAACGATATAGGGAACGCTAGCTATGGTTTCGATATTGTTTACTACGGTTGGCTTCCCAAAAAGTCCTTTCTCTGTGGGGAAAGGTGGTTTAAGGGTTGGCATTCCACGTTTCCCTTCAAGGCTTTGAATTAAGGCTGTTTCTTCACCACAAACGTAAGCACCAGGTCCCTTTTTTAAGGTAATATCAAGGTTGTAACCGCTGTCGAGAATATTGTGCCCAAGTAAACCAGCCTCGTACGCTTGCTTAATGGCTGTTTCAATCCTTTTTACGGTTGTTTCGTACTGGCTTCGAGTATAGATGTAGGCTTTGCTTGCACCAATAGCATAGGCTGAAAGTGCAATGCCTTCAATAATTAGGTGAGGGTTACTCTCAATAATTAACCTGTCCATAAAGGTGCCAGGATCGCTCTCATCGGCATTGCAAATAAAATACTTTTGATCAGCTGCAGCCATTAAGGCTTTTTTCCATTTCGATCCGGTGGGATAGCCACCTCCGCCCCGCCCTCGTAACTCACTGTCTTCTATGATATTGCATAGTTCGTTGTGTGTGTGGGTTTTTAGTGAGTTGGCAAAGGTTTTATACCCGTCAAACGCAAGGTAGTCGATAATATTATTAGGGTTAATAACACCGCAATGTTTTAGGATTATTCGATGCTGCTGTTCAAAGAACGGTAACTCATTGATGAATGGTACTCCTGTCCATGCTTGGTGAAGCGAGTTTTGGTACTGCCCAATCGGGTTATCGGTTGGGACAAAGTTGTTAAGAACACCATCGAGTATAAGTGAAACTTTCTGCTCATCAACCTGAGAGAATGATATCCTGCACTTTCCTGGAATCTGGACATCCATAATGGGTTCATGACTACACATACCTATGCTACCAACCACTACAACTTCAATATCAAGCGCACGTTCCTTCACATAGTTGTTCACAGCATCCAGCGTTTCGAGTGCGCCTGCAATTATTGAAGAGCTGGTAATACCAACGAATATAATGGGTTTGCTTATTCTGGAGCGACGTAACAATGATAGTTTTTCCTCAACGTTTGGAGTTGAGAGTTCGCTTTCGTTTGAGAAAGTATGCTGAATAAGAAAGTTTATATCGGATATGTTCGTGTTTACATCCATTCTTAGTGTGTTCAATCTTTATGTTAAAAATTAATTTTGGGCTTTATAATTTTCAATCAGTTTTTTTAAGTCTTCTGCTGATTTTGTTGAGTAATGCTTGTTGTTTATCTCAATTACCGGCGATTTTGAACACGCCCCCATACATGTAACCACTTCAAGGCTGAACAAACCGTTGCGGGTTGTTTGACCTGATTTTATTCCGAGGCTCTGTTCAAGAGTTTCGATTAAAGAAACGGCTCCCATTACATGACACGATGACCCATGGCAAACTCGAATGTGATATTTCCCTTTAGGTTGAAACCTAAATTGGTTGTAGAATGTTGCTAGGCTGTAAATTTTACTGGTAGGCATTTTTAAGTGCTTCCCTACTTTTACGAGGGCTTCTTCCGATAGGAACCCCACCTCATCCTGTATGGTTTGCAGTATGGGAATAAGGATGTCTCTTCGTGCAAGGGGATACTTCTGAAGAATTCTCTCAATGGGTTCAGGGTTATGCATACTAACTCATTTTTCAAGTTACAGACAGGGAAAATAATTCACACTGTTTATTTAATAACAGATATATATAACTGATAACTAATATGATAATTGTTTTTTATGTGTTAATAAATGTTCACAAATTACAAAAAGCTTGAATTAATAGCAACGTTTATTGCTATTTGAAATCATTCCAATTTAGTGAGGAGGGTTCAAGTTCTGGAAATATTATAGTATTTTGTGTAAGCAAAAATTGGTGGTACGTAACTAATTGTAATGTAACGTTTATTAGGGTTTGCTGGTGTTCTCATTATTTTTGAATATGTATGAGTTAATTGTAAAAAGCATTACCTTTGGCTGTGAATTTGTTAACGATTGCTTGATGGCTCAAAAAATTGAAGTTGTGATTTGCTTGGGGAGTTCGTGCTTCGCGCGGGGTAATAAGAATACGCTTCGTGTAATTACACAGTTTATTAAGCAGCACAGCTTGGAGGATAGAATACATTTTCATGGAGGACACTGTTTTGGGAACTGCGCCGAGGGTCCAATACTTAAGGTTGGGGATACTCTTTACACGGGTGTTGACGATACAAGAGCCCTCGAAATTCTAAGCAATACGTTCAATATTTAACATTAAAACTCAATGCTATGTCGCAGCTCTTCAGCATAAGTAAGGAAAAGTGTATAAACTGTTTCGCATGTGTAAGGGTTTGCCCGGTGAAGGCAATTGAGGTTAAGGCTGAAAAAAATTACGCAGCAATTATTCCCGAACGTTGTATTGGTTGTGGCAGCTGTTTAACGGTGTGCCCCGTTAATGCGGTTGAGTATCGTTTATCCAAGGAAGAAACAAAAGCACTGCTGAATGAGGGTGGGAAAGTTGCAGCAATAGTTGCACCATCAATATCCGGAGAGTTTGTTGATATAACCGATTACCGAAAGTTTGTTCAAATGATTAAAGCCTTGGGCTTTAGCTATGTGTGTGAGGTTACGTTTGGGGTAGATGTGGTTGCACGCGAGTACAAAAAGCTTTTCGACGATTTCAAAGGGAAGTACTTCTTAACATCGGTTTGTCCTGTCATTGTTGCATATGTTGAAAAATTTCATCCTGAGCTGGCAAACAATTTGGCGCCAATTGTGTCGCCAATGATTGCAACAGCAAAAATTATCCGAAGGGAGTATGGTGCCGATACTAAAGTGGTATACATTGGCCCGTGCATTCAGAATAAGGAGGAAGCAAAACTCTTCGATGGGGATGGGAAAATTGATTCGGTGCTAACCTTTATCGAACTCCGTGAACTTTTCGAAGAGTTTGGGGTGAAGGAGAGCAAGGTAGAGTACAGCGAGTTCGACGAGCCAATTGGTTACAAGGGTTCTCTACTTCCTATTGCGAATGGGCTGCTTCAGGCGGTTGATATAAATGAGGATCTGCTTACTGGTGAGATAATTACTACTGAAGGTCGCCACAATACTATTGATGCGGTTGACGAATTTAAAAGCAAGGCTGAGGCCATTTGCCGGCACTTCAACCTTTATTACTGCGATGGCTGTTTGATGGGACCTGGAATGTCACGTGGCGGACAGAAGTTCATTCGCAGAACCATGGTGGTAAACTATGCAAATAAAAGGCTTAAAACCTTTAACCGCGATGCATGGGAGGAGAAAATGAGGAAGCATTCTGATCATAACTTAACCTGTAGTTTTAACCCAAACGATCAGAGGTTGCCAATACCCCCAGAAGAGAAAGTGCAGGAGGTTTTAAAGGTAATTGGGAAGGAGCTGATAGGGAAAGATTCAGGTTGTGAAGCTTGTGGATACGCCAGCTGTAGAGATTTCGCTGTTGCCGTTGCATCTGGGTTGGCTCACACCGACATGTGCTTGAATTTTACCCTTAAAAACAGACAGGAGTACATTAAAACCCTTCGCGCTACCAACGAGAAGCTGGCAAAAACGCAGGAGGCTCTCCGCGAATCGGAGAAGATTGCTCGTTCCGAGCAGGAGGCTGCCCGCGATGCTTCGGAAACCATTACAACCATGATGAAGAAGTTGCCTTCGGCGCTGGTTATTGCCGATAAGAAGCTGAAGGTTCTTCAGAGTAACCAGAGTTTTATCGATCTGCTAGGTGATGATGCGCTGGAAATTAACGAGATAATTCCCGGGTTGGTGGGCGCCGATTTGAAGTCGTTGCTACCGTACAATATCTACAACCTGTTCTCCTATGTTCTTCAGAATAACGAGGATATTAAGAACCGCGACATTCACTACAAGGAGAGTTTGCTCAATATTTCAGTTTTTACAATAAAGAAAAACAGCATTGTAGGTGCGGTTATTCGGGATATGTACGCACCCGAGGTGCGTAAAGAGGAGGTGATAAAACGCATTACCGATGTAATTGACATTAACCTGGCAATGGTTCAAAAAATTGGATTCCTGCTGGGTGAAGGAGCATCGGAAACCGAGCAGATGCTCAACTCAATAATCCAAACATACAGGGAAGGGAAGAAGGAGTAGCATAAGTGAGAAGTAAGTAATTGAAAAAAAGGAAAACTTGTCGAACAATTTTTTCATAGAGGTTAACTGCCAGCAGAAGTTCCACGATGGGGAGCGCATTTGTGGCGATGTTTTTCTAATGCAACGGGTTGTTGGGGAAGACAGAACCATTGCTGTTCTTAGCGATGGAATGGGGCACGGCGTTAAGGCCAACGTACTTGCTACCTTAACCGCAACCATGGCGCTGAATTTCACCAAGGAGCATAAGGATATTCATAAAATTGCCGAGATAATTATGAACACGTTGCCAGTGTGCTCAGTTCGGCAGATGAGCTACTCGACCTTTACAATTATTGATATTGAGCACAATGGGGTGACACAAATTCTTGAGTACGATAACCCCGAGTGCCTTATTTTGCGCGGAACAAGTAAGTTCGATCCGGGTTGGCAGTGTGTAATTCTACAAAGCGATGTGAATGCCGGTAAGGAGCTAAAATACTGCTCGTTCACACCCCAGAAGGAGGATAGGATTGTTTTTTGGGGCGACGGAATCACCCAGTCGGGAATGGGAAGTGAGGATTTTCCTTTCGGCTGGGGGCTTGAAGGTGCACAGCACTTTGCTTTGCGATTGGTTAAGAGTGAGCAAGATATTTCTGCCCGAAAGCTTAGTTCCAAGCTGGTTAACATGGCCTATGTGAACGATAACTACCACCCGAAGGACGATATCAGCGCGGCAACCATATACTTCCGCGAACCCCGCAGGTTGCTCATTTGTTCTGGCCCGCCATTCGATAAAGAGAACGATAAAAAGCTGGCGCAAAAGTTTGAGAATTTCGAGGGGAAGAAGGTAATTTGCGGTGCTACCACCGGCGATATTATTTCCCGTGAGCTGAAGCTGGAAATTGAGGATTCGTTCGAGTTTACCGACCCCGATTTACCGCCAATTTCCTATATGGAAGGCGCCGATTTGGTAACAGAGGGTATTCTTACTCTTAGCAAGGTGAACGAAATTTTGAGCAAGTTCAACGAAACATCAACCCTAGGTTCAGGCCCCGCCGATTTGATTGTAAAACTTATTCTTGAAAGCGACCGGATTGATTTCTTGGTAGGAACCGGAATTAACGTGGCGCATCAGGACCCCAACTTGCCCGTTGAACTAGAAATTAGGCGCACGGTTGTGAAACGAATGGCGGCCATTCTTCAGGACAAGTTCCTGAAGGAAGTGAAGCTTACCTTCTTGTAGTTTTTCCAATTTTGCTGTAAAATTATATACAGAAACGTTGCAAACGCCTCGTTATAAAGCTATATTATATGCATGGAAACATGCAATCTGGATTATATTGGAACCATTCTGAGGCAAATTTCAAACTTCGTTAACCTTTCGGTTGATTGCAATAAGGGGAAGGAGGTTCACCGGTTTAGGCTGGCATATAAAAGGTTAAAGACTTTACTGGCTTTGGTGGATTTTGTTAATAATACAAAAACCTCAAAAAAAAGGGTTAAAGTATTCAGGCAGATTTATAAAGCTACAGGGAAACTTCGCGATGCGTTTATTTTGCAATCAAAAATTAAACACGTTAACGTTCCTCTCAAAGAAAAGGTGTTGCTAAAAAAGTATTCAAAAAAAAGAATTGACAGAACGAAAAAAATACTAAATAGAAAACTTTTATCACTTAATCCCAAAAGAGTTAATCAATCGATTGCTGGTTTAGAAAAAATATTTTTTAAAGAAAGCAACGTATTTTCTGCAAAGAACTGTAGGGATTTTATTAGAAAACACAGGTTGATTGTAGTTCAAACTCTGTTAAAAGGAACTACCGACGAATCGTTTCATCAAGCAAGAAAAATGGTAAAGGTGCTTGTTTACACATACTCGGTGATAAAGTGGGAGGGTCAGATGCACAGCCAGGACCCCCGGGATTTTGAAATGCTAAATGGTTTTCAGGAAAAGTTGGGAGTATTTAACGATTGGAAAAACATTAGCCAAACACTAAGGAATGAAAATAACCGAAGGAAGCAATTTGTAGAAACAGAATGGGTTGCATTAGTCGAGAAAGAAAAGTTAAGGGAGGTATTGATTCTTTTATCCCAAGACCTTCTATCCCAGTTCCCTTAACCAATCATTCTAAATAATTTTCTTGATTACCTCAAAGTACTTAAACGGAGCGTATTTCAGCGGCAAATCAATCCATGTAGGGGTTGAAACTATTGCACGGGAGTTGCTGAAGGCATGAAAACTTTGCTCGCCATGATACTTCCCAATTCCGCTGTTCCCAACTCCACCAAATGGTAAACGGTGGTTTGTAATGTGCATCAGCGTGTCGTTTATGCAACCGCCTCCCGAAGTGGTTCTCCGAAGAATTTCCTTTGCATCCTTATTTTTCCCAAAGTAGTAGAAAGCCAGCGGCTTATCGTTTGAGTTGATGTAATGAACGGCTTGGTCAATATGTTCGAATTCAATTACGGGAAGTATCGGGCCGAAAATCTCCTCCTGCATTATTGGAAAATCGTGCTCTATCTTGTCGATGATGGTTGGAGCAAAAAATTTCTTATCCCTATTCATTTGCCCGCCAAATCGTATTCGTCCGTGCTGAACCAGCTTCTCCAGCCTATCGAACGCCTGCTGGTTAACAATCCGCGGGAAGAATTTACTGCTCTCAATATCTTCGCCAAACATGGTGTTGATGCTTTCCCCAATTTTTTTAATGAGTTCCTCCTTCACCGATGAGTGCACGAGCAGGTAATCGGGAGCAATGCAGGTTTGTCCGGCATTAATGGTTTTTCCCCAGGCAATTCTTCGTGCCGCAACGTTTATGTTGGCATTCTTGTCAACCACACAAGGACTTTTCCCGCCAAGCTCCAGAATAACTGGAGTAAGGTTTTCCGCAGCAGCTCTCATAACAACTTTGCCAACGGCTGGGCTTCCGGTATAAAAAATTGTGTCGAAACGTTGCTCAAGAAGAATTTCGTTTACGGTTCTGTTCCCCTGAACGATATCGATGAAGTTGGGATCGAAAGTTTCCTTAACCAAATCTTCCATAACCTTCGCAATGGTTGGTGTGTAAGGCGATGGCTTTAGGATTGTGCAGCAACCTGCCGAAATTGAGCCAACCAGTGCATTCATTAAAAGTTGGAACGGGTAGTTCCACGGAGCCATGATGAGGGCAACTCCCAGGGGCTCGTATATTGTCCAACTCGATGATGGGAGAAGATGGATTGGGGTTCTAACCCTTTTGGGCCTTGCCCAACGTTTTAGGTTTTTAATGTGGTTTTTTGTTTCCTGAAGCACGATGCTGGTTTCGGTAAGGTAGGCTTCCTCCTTCGATTTTCGAAGATCCGTCCAGAGTGCCTCCCCAATTTTCCCCTCGTATTTTTTAATGGCAGCATAAAAATTCTTCAGGTTACCAATCCTGAAATTTATGTCTGTTGTTTTTCCTGAGTTAAAGAAATCTCGTTGGTTGCGAATTGCCTCCTCGATATACTTTTTTGAAGTGTTTTCCATGCTGTACGTGTAAACTTTAAGCTAGTTCTTGTGACCTTCGAAGAATTCCATGGTTCTGTAAATTCCCATTACACCGCCAATAAACCAATCGAAAAACCAGATTGGGAGCAGTCCCTGGCCAAATCGAACAAACCGAACGCTCCATGGCATGCTAAGGAAAACCTGATTTTTTTCAATTGATCGTATTATCCGTTTTGCCACTTTTTCGGGTTTCAGAATCGGAACAATCGATTTAACCCCGTTAAACATTCCTGTGTTGATGTAGTAAGGTGTTACGGTTGTTACACCAATGTTGAGTTTTTGCTGTTTCATTTCCAACCGTAGGCTATCGGACCACCCTGTTGCTGCCCACTTGCTTGCAACGTAGATTGACATTTTTGGATTTGAAATCAACCCGGCGGAAGATGCAATATTGCATATATGCCCTGAGTTTTGTTTTATCATTTCGGGTAAAAACTCGTATGTAATCATCATGGGTGCTAGCGCGTTGATATCCATGGTTCTTTTAATATCATAAATGCTGTGATCCTGGAAATACTTTCCAACAACAATGCCCGCGTTATTAATGAGAACATCAACCACGCCAAAGTTTTCCTTTACCTTTTTTGCAGCAATTTTTACCTGCTCGTTATCCGAAACATCAACTTTCATTCCGGTAACTATCCCTATATTGGAAAACTCTGAAATAGTCTCATCAATTCTCTCCTGACTGATGTCCCATATCATTAAGCTAGCTCCTTTCTGGAGAGCAATTCGCCCCATGATTTTCCCAATTCCTGATGCACCGCCAGTAATTAGTATATTTTTCTCTAATAGTTGTTTCATAACCGGTTAATATTGAGTTAACGCAAAAATAAACCGAAAATTAAATCTTGGCATTAACAAATGTTAATAAATGAAGCTAGGTGCTTTTCAGCCGGCTGAGGTGTACTGGCGTTATGTTGAGGTAGGAAGCAATGTAATGTTGGGGAACACGCTGAAGAATTCCGGGGAAAACAACATTCATTTTTTGGTAACGCTCAAGGGGAGCCATAGTGTACAGCGATTTTATTTTGTTGCTGAATAGGAAGAAGTACTCCTCGGCAAGTTTCCTGCCTAACTTCTCGCCATTCTTAAGGTTGGTGTACCCTTCGTGAAGCATATTGAACGACATTACAACCGTTTCGGAGTTTTCAAGCGCTTGGATTGAGTAGGTGGATTTTGTTTTGTTCAGGAAACTTTCGTAGTCGGTAACAAAAGTATTCTCAATTGCAAAGTGGAAGGTTTGCTCGTACCCATTGCTATCAGTAAAGAAAACCCTTAAAATTCCACTGTTTATGAAGAAAACATTTTTGCATATTTCACCTGAACGAAGGATAAGCTCGTTCCTTTGGAATGATTTTACGTTAAACTTTTTGGAGTAATCGTTCCACTCCTCCTCGCTAATGTCGATGTAGGATGATATAGCGTTATGGATTTGATGAAGTTCATTTTGCATCACGGAACGGCTACACAATCAAGTCCTTAAATCTGATACCCAGTATGGTTGCATCATCGCGTTGAGCTTGTGTACCACGGAACTCATCGAACGATAAATCGAGACGTTCGCCAATAATTTCCATCTTCTCGTCAATGTTTTCAATAATAGTTTGATGCATACGGGCAAGCGTGTACTTTGTGTTTTGAAGATTATTTTGGTCGGTGAATCCGTCGGTAGTCATAAAAATGGCATCGCCTGAATTTAGGGTTAATTTATGGTCAACGTATTCTGCATCGAGGTCGGGCATAATACCTCCGATAGACTTTCGATTGCCCTTAATGGTTTCAATTTGTTTTACGCCCTTTTTACTATAGAAAAGCGGACGGTTTGCACCGGCAAAAGTAAGGTTAAAGTTTGCTTTATTTGTGTATTCAATTAAACAAAGTGCAACGTCCATTCCATCGAAGTTGTCAGTCGATTCCTGTTTAAGCACCTGGTTAATCGACAGGTTAAGCTGTGAGAGAACCTTTGAGGGGGAGTGAACTTTTCGTTCAGAAATAATTTCGCTCAGCAGCCTACTTCCTATCATGCTCATTAATGCTCCTGGAACACCGTGACCAGTACAGTCAACTACGGCCACAAACATTCTTATGGGAAGTTCTGGTGTTTCGGGAATTCTTGTGAACCAGTAGAAATCGCCGCTCACAATGTCGCGGGGTTTAAATACAATGAAGTTGCCAAAGAATTGGTCGAGAATTTCCTTGCTGGGTAGAATGGCTCGCTGAATTGTATTTGCGTACCAGATACTTGCCTCAATGTTTTCTGTATGTCTGATTAACAGGGTGTTTATTTGTTCCAGCTCATCGCGCTGGGTTTGAATTTCTTCGTTTTGTTGCTGCAGAGCCTCTGCTTGAGTGATAATTTCATCATTCATGTTAATCATTTCAATCTCGACCTGTTTTAGTTCTGTAATATCAGTGTCAATGGCAACAAGGTTTCGTATAATTCCATTTTCATTTTTTATTGGTGTTAGGGTTGTTTTTATCCAGAGATCTTTCCCGTATTTTGTGGCAACTTGAATTGTGTAGGTTGTTGGTTCGTGAGTTTTTATACAATTTTCAATGATTTCTTTATTTTCTGGGAGTGTACATAAATTAATAATATTGTTCCCTTTGGTTCTAATAAGTTCATTTAGTGAGTACCCATAAATATGTTCGTATGCTTCGTTTATCCAAAGTATTTCACCGTTGGGTGATGCTATAAGAATGGCGTTGTTTGTGTGCCTCGCTACAATGGATAGCTTCTCCATTTCGACTGACTGGCGTTCAATCTCCTCCTTTTGGCTGGCAATTTGTTTTGTTCGTTCTAGCACAATTCGTTCCAGCTCGCTCTTCTGTCGCTTAATACTTTGGGTACGTAGCTTGTAAATTCCAAAAATTGCGGAGGCAAGAAGTAATGCTAGAAGAAATGTAAACCAAGTTGTTTGCCACCAATTTGCTTTGATTAATACTTTGACTTCTTCTACTTTTTCAACCCAAGTTCCGTTTGGGTTTCTAGCCATGATTTTAAAAGTATAGGTTCCGTGTCGAATGTTTGTATAGCGGGCTTCCCGTTCAGTTCCAGCATCTACCCAGTGTTCATCAAAAGGATCAAGCCTGTATTTGAACTCAATTTTTTCAGGCGATTTAAGGTGCAGGGCAGTGAAGTTAAACTGGAGCCTCATACTGGTTGGCGGAACAATGAAGGGTTCGGAGTATGGAAGGTTTTTGCCGTTGGCAACAACATTTTCAATAATAAGTTTAAGGGGTGTTTCTTCGGTTGAAAAATTCTTCGGATCGATTATTGAAACGCCTCCGTTGGTAGTGAAGAACATTCTGCCATCAGTGGCTTTAATGGATTTGGTTGCACCCATACATCGTTGATTTCTCATCCCATCGGAACGGTCGAAAACCATGTATGAGTACGATTCAATTTCGCCTTTGGCGAAAGCGTTCATTTCATCCTTCGACATTCTTACAATGCCAATGTCGGTTGGAATCCAGAAAAATCCATAGTCGTCCTCAAGTATGTCAAATAATGTATTGTCGAAAAGGCCATTCTGAATGTTGTAAATGAATATTTTATTGTCGTTCTCAATGCGGAGAATCCCATCGTTAGAGGAGAGCCAGAAAACATTCTGGTTGTCGATGTGAACATTGAAGGCGAAGCTACTTGGCAAACCCTGTTCTGTAGAGATATGCTTAACAATTTGGTTGCTTTCAATTATGTTAAGCCCATTCTTTGTAGCAACAATAATTCTTCCCAACTTATCTTGGGTTACTGCCATTATGTAGTTGGAGCTTAGTCCGTTGTTGTGGTTGAATGCTTCAAGGTTTCCATCGGGCTTTAGCTTGTATAACCCATCGGAACGGGTTCCTATCCAAATATTACCCTGGTTATCCTCATAGGTGAGTCTTATTGTTATGCTCGGGAATCCTGTTGAAGGGCGATATAGTTTCTCGGTTCCATCGCTGCTGATTTTTATTAAGCCGCTGTATGTGCTAATCCATAGATTTTGGTTAGAATCAAAGAAAATATGCTTTAACCTGTCGCGAGGGATTTTGATGTTTGTCTTAAAACGAGAGATTACTCCATCCTTCAATAAGTTAATTGTTCCGGTTTCGTCGGCAATTAGAAAGGAGTTTTTCCCAATTTGTGTTACAGACGTGATAACATCGGAGCTTAACCCTTCAGCTTGAGAATAATTGAGCACAAGGCCGTCAATCAATCTGAAAATTCCTTTCCTGTATGTAGCGACCCACAGGTTGCCTTCGTTGTCGGCAAGTATATCTTTAATCAGGTTATTTGGTATCCCCGATTTTTCATTCAGTGAGTCGAGTTCACCCGTTTTAAGATTGTAACGGTACAATCCATTTTGTGAGCCTATCCATAGGTTGTGGTTCTGATCCTCTTTTACTATGTTTGTTTTGGTAACTTTTATTTGCGATTGTTTAATAAGCTTTTCATGTTGAATTTTGTAAATGCCGTTTGAGGTAGTTACCCAAATGTTTCCCGATGTTGTTGGGTAGAAGGAGCTCACCTCGGTTATGCGTTCAGGTGTATTTATCTCGGTGAATTTTTCATTGCTAAATTTCACAACGTTTCCCGACTCGGTTCCTATCCATATATTCCCTTCGAAATCGGAATTTATTACTTTCACAACGCTCCTGGTAATGTTTAGAAACTGAGGCATGGCTTCCAGCTTCTCGAAGTTGTACCTGTAAACGCCCTTGGAATTGGTTCCTATCCAAAGAACGTTCGTTGGTTTGTGATAGTAAAGCGCTTCAACATTCTCCTTCGAAAGCACGTTTAAATTTGTATCCTTCAGAAAAACATGATTTTTGTAGGTGGTTATTCCTTTGTGGCTGCTAAACCACAGTGTTCCGGTTGAATCCTCGGTAATATCCTGAATGGTGACCGACTCGATTGCGCTGGAGGAGGTGTGGTTGAACGAGGTGAAACGAACCCCGTCGAACCGCGACATTCCCTTGTAGGTTGCCAGCCAAATGTAGCCATCGTTACTTTGAGACAATTTTACAACCATATCGGAGGGCATCCCTTTATCCATATCCCACGACTTCAAAGGGAATTGCGAAAGTTTTTTTGTGGGGTCGAGATTAACAAACTCCTGACAAAAGGAATTTTGGAAGAATAACGTGCTGACAATAAGTGTTAAAACCCAGTAGAGATATCTCATGGCGGATAGTTTTATCAGACACTTTTTGCTCGTAAAGTGCGAAAACAGTTACGAAAAACTCACCAATAAATGTAGGGCTTTTTACGATAGGGGTCAATAGTTTTTCAGCATATATCAGTAAAAAAACGATGATATATGTTATCATTTATTGGAAGTGGAAGCTAGTTTTCTCTCAGAACGTGTTCGTCGTACTCAAGTTCGAAGCGTAGCTTATGCCTCGATTCTTCCTGAGCAAGGTTCAGGAAGAGTTCCTTGAGCGACTGGTTGGGAGCGCTCTCCGATAGCTTCATGTACAGCTTAAAGGCGGCTTTTTCACGCTTCATGGCCAGAACCAACGCTTGTTCGTAGCTCATGTCTGTTCCCTGCTGCGATTGCACAACGTAGTCGGCAATTTTTAAATCGGCAACCTTCTCACCCGAGAGGGTGAAAATGCCACTCTCCTTTATGTCCGTTAGGCGTTTCTTGTGCCCAATCTCCTCGCGCGCAAACTGCTCGAAAGTACTTCGCATATCTTCGGTTTGGGCAACTTTGGCTAGCCGGGTGTAGAAATCAACAGCATTCTGCTCGTTCTCAATGGCAAAATCTAAAATATCGTTGGTGTTTTTGAATTCTTTCATTGCAGTATCCTTTTTTTATTCTTCAAAATCTTTGTCGAATTGTTCCATGAGGAAGTCGCATCCATGATTAAAGGGAGAAACATCACCTGGTTTGTTTACTGTCACAAATTCGTGCTTACTTTTGCTCATGTTGTTGGGCAGGAGTGAAATGGCCTCGCTTCTAACGTCGTCAACATCGCATAATCCGTTTAATCCGAACGCTTTTAGGAGGTCGATTAGCTGTTCAACGCCCGATTTCTCAACTTTTGGCTTCAGTCCTGCATCGAAATCTTGGATAAACCGTTGTGTGTTTGTAAACGATCCGCCGGTTTCGAACCAGAACGAGGAGGGAAGTATTAGGTTGGCCATTTTGGCTGTTTCGGTCATAAAGGCATCCTGAACCACCACGAATTCGGCACGGTTAATTGCTTCTAAAACCTTCTTGTTCCCATCTGAACAGCCAACTGGATCCTCCCCGAAAATGAGGATATTTTGGAATTCGGAGTTGTAGAATTTTTCAGTAAAGCATTCTTTTTCGGGGCTTGGAATGCTGCTAACACCCCATTTCTCTTGAAGGTTAGCAGTGAAGTTCTTATCGGAAATGCTTTGAACTCCAATTCCGGTATTGGGCCTAACTCCCATATCGAAAAGCCCGTGAGAGTTATTCTTGCTCTTGAGAGCAACTATTCCTGTGGCGGTTTTGCCAAGTTTGCCAGTAATTAGAGCCAAGTTGCGGATTTCCATAGCTGTTTGCTGATCAATCTCTTTCTCGGAGAAGATAAGGATTGCATTCATCTCCTCGTTGAACTTAATGGCAAATTCTTCAACACACTTTCCGTTGCAGTCGCATGCTTGCTTGCAAAGCTCGAAGTAGTTCTTGGCTAAAAGATTCTTCTTGTACTCCTCAAAGTTTTCGCAGTTATCGTTTATAAACAAGCTGTTCTGCAAATTATTTGAAAGAAGGTAATGGTTTACTGCCTGAACGAAGTAGAAGTACGAATTTATTTTGTTAAATCCGCTTGCCTTTCGTTTTAAACGCGGAATATTTCGTGTTGAAATCGCTTCGTACGGAACTTTCGCTGAGTTAATCATGTAACCAACCACAGGGTTATAGCGGTCAATTTCAGAGCCAAAAAGGAATACCCGGTTTGAATTTTTTAGTTGCTCAAAGGGAACGTTTTGGGCTGAAATGTTCGCCATATTCGACCCTCCGTGTAGGTAGTGGAAGCTGTTTACGTTGTTTGTACCAACTCCGGCCCGGGCAAGTTTTTGGATTAAGTACATCTCTTCGTTCGTTAGCCTTGCTCCGGCGAAGAATGCATTTTTGTTGGGCTCGGTTGATTTTATTTTCCCTTCAATTAGCTTATACGCATTTTCGAACGAAATTTCGCGGAAAGTACCGTTCTCTCTTACCAGAGGCTTGGTAATTCTGTTGGGACTGTTGAAAATTCTGTAGCCAAATTTGCCGTACATGCAGAGGTTCCCGTCGGAATTTACCATGCCCTCCGCACCGGTTACTTTTACAATATAACCCCCACGGTGGTGGAATGTTAGCTTACACCCAACCGAGCAGTAGGTACATACTGTTTCAAAGGTTTCGGTTTCAACCGGACCCGGTTTAAATGGTACATTCTCGGTAAGTGCACCGGTTGGGCATGCCGAGAGGCAAAGCCCGCAACTTTCGCAGGTTGTTTCGTTCAAATCGTTCCCCATTGCTGGTGCAACGAATGTTTCAAAGCCTCTTTTTACCAGGGTTAAAGCGTTGGCTCCAACTACTTCCTTACATATACGAACGCACCTTGAACAGAGAATACACTTGTTGTTATCAATTTCAATGAATGGATGGTTGAAGTTTACCTTGTACTCCTTATGCTCTCCGGCAAACCGTTTCTGGTCGGCATCGTACGTGTCGGCGTGTTTTTTTAAATCGCAGTCGAAGTACGCAACGCAACCGCACTCAAGGCAGCGACTTGTTTCGTGTAGAGCCTGCTCTTGGGTGTAGCCAAGTTCAACTTCAGAGAAGTTATTTCGTTTCTCGGGTTCCATAACTGGCATCTCCTCACGGAGCTGCTTCTGGTAACGGCCAACGTAATCGTCTGTAACCTGCTCTTTGAAGTTGTCCTTTTTGCTAAGGAACTCTTTCTTTGGAGGAGTAACAGGCTCGCCCATCAGGAATAGGTGGCAGCTGTGCGAAGCCAGCTTTGCCTGGGCTACTGCTTCAATAATTGTTGCCGGACCACTAACGCCATCGCCTGCAGCAAATACTGATGGAATATCGGTTTGCAATGTTTTTTGGTTGGCGTTTATGTCGCCCCACTTATTCGGTTTCAGCATGCCTCCTTTTGCATGGGCGTTAATGTCGTCGAGGAAGTTGATGTCGGTTTTTTGGCCAATGGCGGCCAGAATGTAGTCGAACTCAATATCGTGCTCCGAACCTTCTTTTGGTACGGGCCTGCGACGCCCCGAAGCATCGGGCTCACCCAGCTCCATCTCAACAACGGTCATCGATTTAACTTTCCCCGTGGCATCCTTGTTAACCTTTACAGGTGCTGTAAGAAAAAGGTATTCAACGCCTTCCAACTTCGATTCGTGAATTTCAATGGGGTTGGCAGGCATCTCTTTTTCGGTTCTACGGTAAACAACCTTCACATCGGTGCTGCCGCAACGTATTGAAGTTCTGCAGCAGTCCATGGCTGTATTTCCACCTCCAACTACGGCAATTCTTTTACCCTTGAAATCGTAGCGCTGACCAGTCATCTCCATATTTCTCAAGAAATCGATTCCAGAGAAAACATTCTCGGCATCTTCTCCTGCTGCACCTAGCAGTGAACCACGTTGTGAGCCGATGGTAAGGATAGTGGCATCGTAGTTTTCGGCAATTTCTTTGTAGCTGAGGTTATCGCCCAGCTTTTTGTTGTAGTATATATTTACGCCTAGCTCGGTAACCGAGTCAACTTCGCGTTGCAGCAAATCGTTTGGCAGCCTGTATTCGGGAATTCCGTATCGCAGCCATCCGCCAGCCTGAGGCTGCGCCTCAAAAATATCGCATTGATGTCCCTTCTGCTGAAGGAAATAGGCAGCAGATAATCCACCGGGGCCTGCACCAATTATTGCTATTTTTTTGCCTGTTGAGGGGGCAATCTCAGGAACGTAGCGGTTTGGTGAGTCCAAATCCATATCGGCAGCGAAACGTTTCATGTAGTCGATACCAACTCCAGTTCCTTCGTCCAGAAGATTTCTGCGGCAAGCAACCTCGCACGGGCGAACGCAAACACGACCGCAGATTGCAGGCAACGGATTGGTTTGCTTAATAACCTTTATCGCTTCGCTGTACAATCCTTTCTCAATTAACGAAATGTAACCCTGCACGTCAACACCCGCTGGGCAACGCTCCCTGCAGGGAGCAACGCAATCGGCGTAGTGGTTGCTCATAATCAGGTCGAGGGCCGTTTTGCGTGCTTTGAAAACACGCTCGTTTTCGGTATTAATTACCATTCCTTCGGCAACTCGAGTTGAACATGATGGTTGAAGGTTCCGCTGCCCCTCAATTTCAACCACGCAAACAAAGCACGATGAGAAGGGTTCTAGGCGCGGGTCGTGGCAAAGGGTTGGGATTTCGATTCCGTGTTTTTTGGCAACCTCGAGGATATACTCACCCTTGTTGGCCGTAGTTGGTTTCCCGTTAAGAATTATATTGATTTTTTCAGTCATATCTGCTTTTTTTAATGCGAAGCGCAAAACACAAATAATTTTAACTTTTACGAAACTTTTATTGCATCGAATTTACACCTGCTGTAGCAGTCGCCGCATCGGATACAGGTTTCCTGGTTAATGAAGTGGGGCATTTTTTTCTCGCCCGTAATTGCCTGAACCGGGCACTTAATAGCACAAACTCTACAACCAGTACATTTATTTGGATCAACTTCGTAAGTGAGTAATTCTTTACAGCTTAAAGCAGGACATTTCTTGTCGTAGATATGCGCTTCGTACTCGTGACGGAAATATTTTAGGGTGGTAAGAACAGGGTTTGGTGCTGTTTGTCCAAGACCACACAGCGAGCTTTCCTTTACTTGGTGAGCAAGCTCTTCTAGCTTCTCAATATCGCCATCTTCGCCTTTCCCCTGGGTTATGCGAGTAAGAATTTCTAGCATTCGTTTTGTTCCAATTCGGCAGAAAGTACATTTTCCGCACGACTCTTTTTGGGTAAAATCGAGGAAGAAACGAGCAACATCAACCATGCAGGTTGTTTCGTCCATTACTACCATACCGCCCGAGCCCATAATGGCTCCTGTTGCGTTCACCTTGTCGTAGTCAACCTCCGTATCGATTAAATGCTTTGGGATACAGCCGCCTGATGGGCCGCCCAGCTGAACAGCTTTAAATTCTTTATCGTCTTGAATTCCTCCGCCCAGTTTGAAGATAATGTTGCGAATGGTCATTCCCATGGGAACCTCAACCAGTCCGCCATGCTTTATTTTGCCTGTAAGGGCAAAAACTTTGGTTCCTTTGCTTTTTTCTGTTCCATACTTATTGAACGATTCGGCCCCGTTAAAAATAATGTATGGAATATTAGCGAAGGTTTCAACGTTGTTGATGTTTGATGGTTTGCGCCAGAGACCTGCTTCGGCGGGGAAGGGAGGACGTTTGCGTGGCATTCCGCGTTCGCCTTCTATGGAGGCAATAAGCGCGGTTTCCTCGCCACAAACGAAAGCTCCGGCACCCTCTTTCACGTAAATATCAAGGTTGAATCCTTTAATTCCACATATATTTTCTCCAAGGAAACCTGCCTCGTGGGCTTGGCCAATAGCAATGTTTAAACGTTTAATGGCCAGCGGATACTCTGCACGGCAGTATATTACTCCATGATTTGCGCCAATGGCGTAAGCGCCAATAATCATGCCTTCAAGAACGGAGTGTGGGTCGCCTTCAAGCAGCGAGCGATCCATGAAAGCACCCGGGTCGCCCTCGTCGGCATTGCATATTATGTACTTTTCGTCGGCTTGGTTGTTGCGGGCAAAGCGCCACTTTAACCCTGTAGGGAAGCCTCCACCACCACGACCGCGAATGCCTGAATC
Source organism: Tenuifilaceae bacterium (assembly GCA_035380045.1). GTDB lineage: Bacteria > Bacteroidota > Bacteroidia > Bacteroidales > Tenuifilaceae > DAOSWM01. The sequence goes on from DAOSWM010000011.1 coordinate 38,595, forward strand.
GAGAACGGTTTGAATTACCTGCTCGGGGGTAATTTTTTCTTGGGCAACCTTTTCGATGGCCTTGTAACCCTTCCTCGCCCTGTACTCGTCGAGATTCTCAGGGTCGATATAGCCACAGTTTCGGAGCGCAATTTTTACCTGTCCTTCGAAGAAGTTTTTGTCGGGGGTTTCGAAAAGGTCTGTTTTTACTACGTAATCCTTTAATAGGTTGTGCCCAACAACGTGGTTTTGAATAATCTCAACGGCTTTCTCCTCGGTAACATCACCGTAGGTGAAGGAGCCGTTCTCGTCGATTACCTCAACCAAAGGTTCACGGAAGCACATGCCTACGCAGCTGGTTTTTTTTAGCTCAAAATCGAGCGAATCGGCTTTCTGAATCGCCAGAATTTTGTCGTAAATTTTGTTGGCTCCTGCTGCAATTCCGCAGCTACCGAGACCGACTATAACTTTGGTTTTTGACATTGATTTGTGCTTTTAGATTGGAATGCTTTTGCCTTTTTTAGGGCAGCGATTACTTTTTACTTGAGAATACAGTAATCAGCGTTCTGTCTCTTTTATTTTGATGTCTTTAATTACATTCACAGCTTTGGCCCCGGTGAGTTTGCCGTATGTTTCTTCGCCAATCATCATTACAGGCGCTAGCGAGCAGCAACCTAAGCATGCTACTGACTCGAGCGTAAAAAGCCTGTCGGGGGTGGTTTCGCCGTCGTTTACGTTTAGCGCTTCTTTAAGCGCATCGGTAATTGCATCGGCATTTTGAACGTGACATGCGGTTCCATGGCACACTTTTATTATGTGTTTCCCTGCAGGCTTAAGCCTGAATTGGGCGTAGAATGTGGCAACACCATACATATCGCTTAAACTTAAACCAGTGCCCTCCGATATTCTTTTGAAAACCTCTTCGGGAATGTACCCGTAAATATTTTGGGCTCCCTGAAGCAGGGGAATTAGGTTGCCCTTCTTTCCCTTGTACTTTTCGATGAGAGGTGTAATTAGGTTTAAATCAATGCCATTGGCATCCTCTTTTTTTTCTGTTTGGGTTTGGATTCGCTGGATACGCATGGTTTAGAGTTTTTCTTAGAAATATATTTTCAAAAATATTCATTTGAAATTTAAAACAAGCATCCGAATGTTAATTGTGGAAAAAAAGTAATAAAAAGCATTTTTTAAAATCCCCACCAGTCTCAAAAAGAGACTAGGCGGGGATTTTTGGATGTAAAAAAGTATTCTTAAACAGCGCCTTGTGCAATCATTGAGTCGGCAACTTTAACAAATCCGCCAATATTTGCACCATCAACGTAGTTGATAAACCCATCATCTTTGGTTCCGAACTTCTGGCAAGTTTTATGAATATTCACCATAATGCTCTTTAGGCGTGCGTCAACTTCTTCCCTTGTCCACGAAAGTCGCATGGAGTTTTGAGTCATTTCTAGTCCTGAGGTTGCAACACCGCCAGCATTGGCAGCTTTCCCCGGTCCGAATAGTATTTTTGCTGCGAGGTAAACTTCAACAGCATCGGGTGTTGATGGCATGTTAGCTCCTTCGGATACGCACATGCAACCATTTTTAACCAGAGTTTTTGCTTCTTCTCCGTTAATCTCGTTCTGGGTTGCGCTTGGTAAGGCCACATCGCACTTAATTCCCCATGGGCGTTCGCCGGGGAAGAAATCGCATCCGTACTTCTCGGCGTACTCCTTAATTCTACCACGTTTCTCATTCTTAAGCCACATAACGTACTTAAGCTTTTCGGCATCAATGCCGTTTGGATCGTAAATGAACCCTTCCGAGTCGGAGAGTGTTACAACCTTGCCGCCTAGCTCGTTAACTTTCTCAACAGTAAATTGAGCCACGTTGCCCGATCCTGAAACGGTTACAATTTTCCCTTTAAAGCTTTCACCGCGGGTTTTTAGCATCTCCTCAGCAAAGTAAACGTTTCCGTATCCTGTGGCTTCGGGGCGAATTAGGGAGCCTCCCCACTGAATTCCCTTGCCAGTAAGAACACCGGTAAACTCGTTACGAATTCGTTTGTATTGCCCGAACATGTAACCTATTTCGCGACCACCAACGCCAATGTCACCAGCAGGTACGTCGGTGTTTGGACCAATATGCCGCGAGAGTTCAGTCATGAAACTTTGGCAGAAGCGCATAACTTCCTTGTCGCTCTTTCCTTTAGGGTCAAAATCGGAACCGCCTTTTCCACCTCCCATAGGCAGGGTGGTTAGGCTGTTTTTGAATACCTGTTCGAAAGCCAGGAATTTCAGGATTCCAAGGTTAACGGTTGGGTGAAAGCGTAAGCCACCTTTGTATGGCCCAATGGCGCTATTCATTTCAATTCTGAAACCCCTGTTCACCTGTACAGTTCCTTTATCGTCAATCCATGGAACGCGGAAAATAATTACACGCTCGGGTTCGCAAATGCGCTCAAGGATTCGCTCATCGTTATAAATTGGGTTTTCCTCAATAAAAGGGATGATGCTTTCAACAACCTCCCTTACTGCCTGATGGAATTCGGGTTCGGCGGGGTTCTTGGCAATAATGTAGGCCATGAACTTGTTCAATTTTTCTTCAAGTGCTGAGTTTTTCATAATTTTTATGTGTTAAGAATTGGGTTGATTAAACGATAATTTCTGATTCAAATTTGAGTTCAAGATATTTATTAAATCCATTGAACGTACTGTTAGCCAGCTAAAATCAGGTATCTACTGAATGAGCTTCTCCGTGTTTCACGTAAAAAGGTTACGGGAACCACCTAAAACTATAAAAGGGGCATTGAGGGTAAAAAAAAAGCGTGTAAATTGGGAAAATTCGGAAGGGTATGCTTCGTTAAAAACCACCTAAAAAGGATGTTGTATGAGTACTGAAAACAATACCAATAAGGAAGATTTTTACAAACTTCTGGCAGCAAATAAGGAACGGCTTAAGGAACTTTCGGCCATTAACCGAACTACATCAATAATAAAGGAGGGAAGAACCCTGGAGGGTACCCTTCGGCAAATTTGTTTAATTCTTCCCGACGCCTGGCAGTTTCCTGAGTATACTGTGGCAAGAATACGGTTTGGCAAGATGGAGTTTACCTCAGTGAATTTCGAGGAAACGCCCTGGGTTCAAGAACAGGAGTTTTCCGCTATCGATGGTGAAACGGGCAGCATTGAAGTATTTTATACCCGTGAATTTCCCGAAGAGTACGAGGGTCCTTTCCTGAAGGAGGAGCGTGATTTAATTGTAAACCTAAGTAATCTAATATCGGGATACCTTAACTCCGTTAAGGGGAAAGACTTTGTGAAGGAGGTTAAGATTCACAAGAAACCAGTAGAACCCGAAGGAGCGCATTCGCGCAAAAAGTTGCTGCAAAAATTTATTAACCAGCACAACTCCGATAGGGACATTTATCATGATTTGATGCCTTTTAAGGTTAAGGAAATTTTACTGATTGCCAACCTTTACGATGCATACAACCTTGAGAAGGAGGATAGGGTAACCGATAACATTTTGGGCGAGTACTCAAAGCTGAGTTTAACCAGCGTTCCCCGAATTACCGGAGTTTCTACCCTTGAAGAGGCGCTGGAGAAGATGGAGGAGCGCCATTTCAATATGGTAATTATTATGATGGGTGCCGACAAGAAAACGCCCCTCGAAATGGCCAAGAGAATAAAGGGAGAGTACAGCTACATTGCACTTTACCTTTTAGTTAATAACTCATCGGTACTTAATGAAATTGAAAAGAATCCAATAAATATTCAAAGTATCGATAAAGTTTTTGAGTGGAATGGCGATCCCAAAATCTTCTTCTCAATCATTAAGTTGCTTGAGGACAAGGTGAACCTTGAGAACGATACTCGAATTGGGCTTACCCGGGTAATCCTTCTAATCGAGGATTCCCCCCGATACTACTCTCGCTACCTTCCGGTGCTTTACAGCAGCGTTCTGGAGCAAACTAAACGGATTATTGAGGATGTGAGTACCGACGACTTGTACAAAGTGCTCCGTATCCGTATTCGGCCAAAAATTCTACTGGCAGGAACCTACGAGGAGGCCATGGAAATTTTTAACCGTTACAAGGATTACATGCTCTGCGTTATTTCCGACGTTAAGTTTTACCACAGAGGCAAACTCGACGAGAATGCAGGGATTAATTTAATTACTGAAATCAGGAAAACCTTGCCAAACCTGCCAGTAATAATGCAATCGTACGAGCAGAGCAACGAGGAGAAGGTGAAGGCACTGAATTCAAAAATTGTTGGTCGGCAGAGCGACTACTTCATGCAGGATTTGCTGAACATTGCATTCATTAATAAAAACTCCGACAGCTTAATGCAGGATCTTAAAACCTTCATAAGCAACTATTTGGGTTTTGGCGATTTTGTATTCAAAAATGCCATTGGGCAACCAGTTGCAACCGCAACCAACATGGAGGAGTTCGAGCGCATACTGCGCGATATTCCGGGCGAGAGTATCCTTTACCACGCCGAGAAGAACCATTTCTCGCTTTGGCTCTCGGCTCGCGGCGAAATAAACGTGGCAAGAATCATTCACCCTTCCAGCATTAACGACTTCTCAGGGCCGGAAGAAATTCGTGATTACCTCCTCAATACGCTTAAAAAGTACAGGCAGGAGAAACGTCGTGGTAAAATTGTTGGGTTCGAAACTGCCTGGGAGGTTGATTCCAGCAACATCGTTTCGTTGGCCGAGGGTTCGGTTGGGGGAAAGGGTCGTGGTTTGTCGTTTATCAACACGTTGCTGTACACCTTCGAAATTTCACAGTATGTTCCCAACATCAATTTGTATAGCCCGCGAACTTCAATTATTGGTGTAAACGAGTACGAGTGTTTTATGCAGCGTAATGGCTTGTACGACAAAGTATTCACCGAAACCAACTACGAAAAAATAAAGCAGTATTTTCTTGAGGGCGAGCTTTCCGATCAGCTCATTACCCGGCTCGAGCGGCTACTCCAAATTTACTATCGCCCGCTGGCAATCCGCTCATCGGGAATGCTTGAGGATTCTCTTATGCAACCCTTTGCCGGAATTTTCGAAACCTACCTTATTCCAAATAACCACACCGACCCCAAGGTACGCCTAAAGCAAACCATGGATGCCATTAAGCTGGTGTTTGCCTCGGTTTTTTCCGATACCGCCCGAAACTACATTAAAGCTGTGAACTTTAAGATTGAGGACGAGAAGATGGCTGTAATTATTCAGGAAGTGGTTGGCAACAAGTACGGCGATTTCTACTACCCCCACATTAGCGGCGTGGCGCAATCGTACAACTACTATCCCTACGGGCATATTAAACCCGAGGACGGTTTTGCCACAATGGCACTTGGCCTCGGAAAGTATGTGGTAGAAGGGGAGAAAGCCTATCGTTTTTGCCCCAAGTACCCAACGCTAATGAATTATACTCCTCAGGATTTGGTGAAAAACTCCCAAACCGAATACTTTGCAATTGATTTGAAGAAGCATGATATCGATTTGGTGAATGATGGAGAAGAAGCAGGCCTTGCCCGCTTGAACCTCTTTGAGGCAGAGGAGCATGGAACGTTAAAGCACTGCGCTTCGGTTTACAATCCCGAGAATGGTACCATAACTCCGGGATTGTCGCAGGCTGGCTCTAGGGTGCTTAATTTTGCCAACATTTTAAAGTACAACTACGTGCCGTTGTCACAAACAGTGCAGGTCGTTCTCGATGTGGTTCAGGAAGCGCTGGGTTCGCCGTGCGAAATTGAATTTGCTGTCGACTTAAACCGCGATAGCAACTACAAAGCATCATTCTTCCTTCTACAAATAAAACCTATGGTTGGTAACATGGAGGAGTTTAAAATATTCCCCGAAAGCATCGACCAGTCAAAGCTGCTGCTTATCTCCTACAATGGCATGGGCAATGGCCAAATTGAAGGTATTTCGGATATTGTTTACATTCGGCGCGAAAACTTTGATAAATCGCTAACTCCTGAAATGGCGAAGGAAATTGAGGAAATTAACAGGATGATGGTTGAGCAGGGAAGAAACTATGTGCTCATTGGTCCAGGTCGCTGGGGAACCCGCGATCGTTGGATTGGTATTCCAGTTAAGTGGCCCCAAATATCGAACGCCAAAGTGATTGTTGAAACCAGCTTCGACGATTTTCCGCTCGATGCATCATCGGGCTCCCACTTCTTCCACAACGTAATTAGCATGAATGTTGGATACTGCTCCGTGCAGGATGGCGATTTAAACTGTAGAATTGCCTGGGATTTGCTTAACCAGCAACCTGCCGTTACCGAAACTAAATTCTTCAGGCACATTCACTTTAAGGAGCCCCTGTCGGTAAAAATGGATGGACGTAAGCGTATTGTGCTGGTTACAACCGAAAGGTAATTTTTTTGATGAAGATTGAGCAGGAAATTTCATTATCTTTATTCCTGTTGAATTATATTATATTTCGATATGACCTCAAGCGATATTGAACAAGGTGCGGGTAAGTACTACTTTGCTGAAACAGCATTCGATTTGCTGATGAAGCGAAGGATTCTGAACGTGCTGCTTATATGTAGCAAGTACGATACTTTTATGCTTGAGGAGGATGGTAGAATTGAGGAGCAAATTTTCAACGAGTACGTAAACCTGAACCTTCGTTACCCGCCCAAGTTCATTCACGTTACCTCAGCCGAGGAGGCCTTTGTACAACTCAAGGAGCAACCCATCGATTTAATTATTACTATGCTAAAGGTTGAGGGCATGGATCCGTTCACCCTGGCCAAGGAAATCAAGGGAATCTATCCGAAGAAACCCATTGTTGTTTTAACACCCTTCTCACGTGAGGTTTCTATTAAGCTTAGCCGCGAAGATTTAAGCGCCATCGACTACGTTTTTTCCTGGCTCGGGAATGCTCAAATAATGCTCGCAATTATCAAACTCATTGAGGATTCAATGAATGCTGAGCACGATGTGAATAAGGTAGGTGTTCAAACAATACTGTTGGTTGAGGACTCAGTGCGTTTTTACTCATCGTACCTACCCAATATATATCGCATAATTTTTACCCAGAGCAAGCAGTTCATGTCCGAAGGTTTGAACGAGCACCAGAAGATGCTCCGGATGAGGGGCAGGCCGAAAATTCTGCTGGCGCGAAACCTTGAGCAGGCCACAGCCCTTTACCAGCGCTACAAGCACAACATGCTGGGAGTTATTACCGATATGAGTTACCCGCACAATGGGAAGATGCTACAGCGCGCAGGAGTAAAAATGATTGAGATGGTGAAGGCTGATAATCCCTACATGCCCATACTTCTTCAATCGTCCGATGTGAACAACCAGCTTATCGCCAAGCGGCATAAGGTTGGCTTTATTCATAAGTATTCGAAGGCTCTATCGCTGGAGTTACACGATTTTATAGTAAAATATTTCGCCTTCGGCGATTTCGTTTTCATCGATCCCGAAAGTGGCCGAGAGATATTTCGAGCCAGCGATTTGCGCTCGCTGCAGGAGATTATTTTTCAGGTTCCCGACGATTCGTTGCAGTACCATATTGAACGAAACCATTTTTCGAAATGGCTGACTGCAAGGGCGTTGTTCCCAATTGCCGATATTTTTAAGTACATTTCACCCAGCGATTTTGAGAACTTAGAGGAGGTTCGGCGCTTTATTTTCGATACCATCGATCGCTACCGCGAGAGCAAGGGCAGAGGAATTATTGCCAAATTTTACCGCGATAGCTACGATGAGTACCAAATATTCTCACGCATTGGCGATGGTTCCTTAGGAGGAAAGGGTAGGGGTCTGGCTTTCATCGATTCGGTTATTAAGCGCAGCTACCTGATGCATCGTTTCGAAAATGTGGTTATCTCCATTCCACGAACGGTTGTAATTTGTACCGACGTGTTCGACGAGTTCATGGAGAGCAATAACTTGTACTCCGTCGCGCTATCCGATGCCAATAACGATGAAATTCTGCGTCACTTCCTGAATGCACCGTTGCCACTCCGTATTCACAAGGATCTGTACTCGTTCATTGCGGTTGCCCGAAATCCTATCGCCATTCGTTCCTCGAGTTTGCTTGAGGATTCGCACTACCAGCCATTTGCTGGGGTGTATGCAACCTACATGGTGCCAAACGTGAAGGAGAGTGCGCCCCAGATGCTAGAGTTGCTGAGTCAGGCAATTAAGTGTGTTTACGCATCGGTTTATACAAAGGAGAGCAAAGCATACATGCTGGCAACCCACAATGTTATTGAGGAGGAGCGCATGGCCATCGTTCTTCAGGAGGTTGTTGGTACAGCTTACGGAAATAGGTTCTACCCGAATATATCGGGCGTAGCCCGGTCGCTTAACTTTTACCCTATTAAGCCTGAAACACCTAAGGACGGAATTGCCAGCATTGCTTTCGGACTGGGCAAGCATGTTGTTGAAGGAAAGCCATCGCTCAGGTTTTCTCCAAAGTTCCCCAAAAAGTTACTGCAGCTTTCTTCGCCGCAAATGGCGCTGAAGGAAACCCAGAAAACATTTTTTGCCCTTGATTTAAGGGCATCAAGCTTTGTTCCCTCAACCGATGATGCCATTAACCTCTTTGAGCCAGATATTAAGCAGGCTTTTGACGATGGAACGCTTGCCGGAGTTGCTTCAACATACGATTATGATAACCAAACAGTTAGGGATGGGTATTCGGGGAATGGGGTGCCCGTGGTTAGTTTTGCATCAATTTTAAAACATAGGCAATTCCCTTTACCAGAAATTCTTATGGCTTTACTCGAAGTAGGGCAGCTAGAGATGAATAATCCCGTTGAGATAGAATTTGCAGTTAACTTAAATCCTCCGAAGGGTCAACCAAAGTTTTTTGGGATGCTTCAAATTAGACCTATCGTGCAAAGTAAGGAGGTTATTCATACCGATTTTGAATCGATTCCGAAGGAGAAAATTCTGCTCTTCTCTCCATTGGCTTTGGGGAATGGAGTGATTAATGACTTGGTTGATATTGTTTATGTGAAAAGCCAAACCTTCGATTCGGCAAAAACCTGTGAGATTGCATTGGAGCTGGAGTCTGTGAACGCCAAATTTCTGAGGGAAGGTAGAAGGTATATTTTAATGGGACCAGGTCGTTGGGGTTCCAGCGATAAGTGGTTAGGTATTCCGGTAAAGTGGCCTCAAATTTCTGCTGCGCAGGTAATTGTTGAAGCGGGGCAGGAGAATTATAAGATAGACCCGAGCCAGGGAACGCACTTTTTCCAGAATCTAACTTCTTTCAAGGTGGCCTACCTAACTGTAAATGAGTACATGAACCAAGGATTTATTGACCGGGATTACCTTGATAGCTTACCTGCGGAGTATGAAAGTGAAATGATTCGGCATGTACGTTCGTGTGAGCCGGTTCAGGTAATAGTTAATGGTCAGGAAATGAAGGGGGTTGTGCTAAAAAGTTGCGAGATTACCGATGGTGAAAACAGCTAGTTCGGGAATTAACTAATTGATTCCGAAATTGAACTTTCAATTTCCTTCACGTTGAATGGCTTGCTGAAGTATTTGTTAATTAATTTACTATCAAGTGCTTCGGCAATCTCTTTCGTGATATCGAAACCAGTAAGTATGAAGCATACAATTTTTGGGTAGCTTTCTTTCGCTTTTCTTATAAACTCCAAACCATTCATCCCAGGCATACGCATATCGCTGATAACAACCAATGTTTCGGGGTGTTGCCCAAGTTTTTCTAAACCCTCACTTCCCGAAAGGGCTGTAACCACATTGTACCTATTTTTGAAGTTCAAATTGAAAATCATTAGGTTTATGGACTCATCGTCAACGTAAAGTACTGTGACCTTTTCATTCATGGTTTAAGAATAATTGGTGGGCTTCCTTTTATCATTATTCTACGAAAAAATGAGAAACAAAGAAAACAACAAAATCTTTTACGATTTGTTTTATTTTTTTGTTTGCTTGTGTATCCTGAAATAAGCCTATTGTTGGTTATTATGCTTTAATGTTCTGGCTCTGTTTTTTTAAGAACTTGAGTATCTCTTTCCCTTTTGCTTTTAAACCCGGCGTTCCCAGCTCCATCTGATTCTCAATTATGAAAGGTAACTCCTGCGCAATCCACTTTTGCTTTGTGGAAAGTAAGTAAAGAATTTCCATGCAGTGCGCTTTTACTCCTGGTTTTGTGTATGGGTCAACCAGAAGTTGAAAACAGCAATCTTCTATGGGCTCCAGATTTGTTTTCCAGAATTCTTTTTCAAAAATTCGGGCAGCTTTTCTGTCGGTGATTCTACGTAATCCGTATGCAACCAATTTTGTTAAATGCCTTTGTACACTTGGGTTGCTTGTGTGCGGAATATGCTCGATTAGTGATGGCAGGTAGTAATCAAGAGCTTCGGGCAGGGGCAGTAAGATGTTCTCAAGAACCCATGCAGCATGGAAACAGGTTGGGTATTTTGTTGTGGTTGCAATTTGTAAAAGTTCTTCAGGAGTAACCCCAATATCAGAAAAAGTTTGAGCAAGTTGAACAACTTCCTTCTTGGTCATGCTGTAACGCAGTCTTTCTATCAATTTCTCTTTTTCCAATATTATTCTTTTTCCCTGTTATAACAAATATAGCAAAAAAAATGAACTGCAAAAAATATTTTTACTACCATTAATTGCTAGTAGTATAAGGTGTTGTTGTTTGTGCTAATTGCTATACAGAAATTGTTATCTTTACAATTTGAAATAGGATGCGCTATGAATAATGTGCTGGAAAAGTTATTTGGCTTGTACCCCTTTTCACAAAACAAGCTAGAACGAATTGTTTTTGGAGCAAAGGATGTTGGTATAATGCTCAGTAATGGGAATATTGGTGTTTGCTCAACGCTTTGTCATACAATCGATGCCCACATTGGTGTTTTAACAAACCCCAATTTTTCGAACTACTCCCACCGCGTGGTTGTGAATGCATGGGTAAACGCGAATGTAAACTACACCCACTCCAATTTGCCGGTTAGCGATATAAACGAAGCGGTACGCTTCGAGAATTTTTCCAAAGTTTGCATGGTTGGTTACTTCGGATCGTTGGCCGATAAACTTGCTCAAAAGGGAGTGAAAATAAAAGTTTTCGATTTGGATGAGTACAATAAGCCCGTTGAGCCGTTAAAACATCAGCAACAGGAATTAATGGTTGCCGATGCTGTTATACTAACCGCAACAAGCATATCGAATTTAACTTTTTCTGAATTAATCAGAATTATTCCAAGCCGTGCCAAAGTTTTTATTCTTGGCCCATCAACTCCGATAACACAAATGCTTTTCAGCTATCCCAGCATTGCTGGAATGTTTGGAGCACAGTTCGACGCCTTTGATCATTCTGTTCTCGATGCCATTGATCAAGGTGGTGGAACACGCTCCTTCTTGAAGCAAATGAAGAAAGTTTACCTTAAAAGGTAGTATTGCTATTCTATCGATTTTCTAAGAAACTGTTTAAATTTTCGATTTTTTAGATTTCTCACTTCGTTCGAAATGACATTGTTTTTTCGAAGCATTGGTTGTGGGTGGGCGTAAGTAGCGGGCGGAATCGCCCGCTACTTACGCCCACCCACAACCCCACAAAAATTATTCTTTGTCATTTCGAACGAAGTGAGAAATCAATTTTTTGATAAAGCTATACTTTGCATAATTATAAAACAAAATTTAAACAGTTTCTATGTATATAAGTGTGCTATTTATAAGCATTATTTGTAAATTTATTGGTTTACATTAAGAATTGTATCTAGCAATTTTATGAAACCCAACTGCTTAAGCGATATTCCTGTTATTGCCTGTGAGATTGATGCCCAGGGAAGTTTCATATGGGTAAATAATTTTTTTAAGAATACTTTTCTAACCGGAATTACGGGCGAGGTTACATCAATTTTTAATCTTGTTCCAAGCAATATTATATCGTCAAAAAGCCTTGAAACAAACAATAAATTCAGCGTAAAAACTACTGTGTATGATAGTGGTGGGCGTCCCCAATCATTTTTATTCCATTTTACTCCAAGTATTGTAAATAATTCATATACAGTTGTTGTAACCGATTTAAGTGAACTTGAGCATGAGAAAAAAATTAACTCTTTAATGCTTAGGTTAGCCAATGCTGAAATGATGAGTTCCGACCTGAATACGTTCTATAAAACCCTACAAATTGAGCTCAACGGTGTTTTTGATACCAGCAACCTTTTCATTGTGCTGTGGGATAAACTTCAACATCAACTTAAGCTAACCTACTTCAACGATGAGAAAGATACCTTTTCTAAGTTCCCGCAAGGTAAAACGTTAAGCTGCTACGTGATTGAAAATGGTAAATCGCTACTGGTAACTAAAAGTGAAATTATACACATGCAAAGCATGGGGCTGATTGAGATTGTAGGAACATTGCCGGAAGTGTGGTTGGGTATTCCCCTGAAAATTAACGACGATACGTTGGGTTTATTGGCAGTACAGAGCTATAGGTCTGAACAAGCATACACTGCCGAAGATGTTCAGGTTCTCGAGTTTGTTTCTAGCCAAATAGCAATGTCCATTGAAAGAAAACATTATGAGGATTCGCTAAAACTTGCTAGGAAACGAGCAGAGGAAGCCGATGCTCTTAAGAGTTCATTCCTCGCGAATATGAGTCATGAGATACGTACTCCCATGAACTCAATTGTAGGGTTCTCTGAGCTCATCACACGAAAATCTATCCCTGTTGAGAAGAAGGAGCTTTACGCACAGTATATTTCGAGTAGCGGTAAATCGCTTATCGCCTTAATCGATGATATTATCGATATTTCGAAAATAGATGCCAATCAGCTCAATATTGTAAAATCGTCAACACCCGTAAACCAAATAATGTTGGAACTTTACGAAACTTTTCTGAATCAAGCAGCCCAAATGAACAAGAGCGAAGTAAAGTTGGTAAAACATTGTGCAGTTTCCGATGATAATTTCAGCATTCTTTGCGATTCGGTGAGGTTTCGCCAAATTTTTGGTAACCTTTTAGGGAATGCGCTAAAGTTTACTGAGACTGGTTTCGTTGAGTTTGGTTACATTATTCCCAACAACGCAACCATCCTGTTTTATGTAAAGGATTCAGGGATTGGCATTGAGAAAGAAAAAATCGATTGTATTTTCGATAGGTTCCGCCAGGCAGATAATTCTGCAACCCGAAAGTACGGGGGGACTGGGTTAGGATTGGCAATTTCGAAAAAGTTGGTTCAACTTATGGGAGGAAGAATTTGGGTTGAATCGGAGCCGAACAAAGGGGCAACTTTCTGCTTCAGCTTACCTATGATAATCCCAAGCAGCAGTGATGGTATCATAAAATCTTCGAAGAAGAAGTGGCCTTCACACAACCTTCAAGGCGTAACTATTCTTATTGCCGAGGATGACGATTCAAATTTCTACTTCCTGCAGGAAGTAATTTCTCCAACTTCTGCAACGGTAATTCGAGCGTATAATGGGAATGATGCGGTAGAAAAGGTTCTTCAAAACCCTAACATTTCTATTGTTCTAATGGATATTCAAATGCCTGTGATGAACGGATACGAGGCTACCAAAAAAATTAAGCTTGAGAAACCCGATTTGCCTGTTATTGCTCAAACTGCATTTGCTATGGCCGAGGATAGGGCTAAAAGTATTCGTGCCGGATGTGATGAATACCTTTCTAAACCAATAAAACCTGAGCAGCTGATTGAAGTGCTGAAAAAGTTTATCCCGTAAAAAAGAAAAGGTTTTTTAAGCTATTTTGTTGGCTTCTTATCAAAGTGTTAAAGGTTGAATGGTTAATTGATAACATCATGGATAAAAAAGCGAAGAATTCCAATATTAAACGCCGAGACTTCTTTAAACTATTGACTGTGAGTGGTTTTGGTGTTGCTGTTTCTCCGGTACTTCACAATAAAGTTTTTGCTCAAACCTCCGAGAAACCAGCAAAACCATTGACAAATATTTCTGATGCGTTGCAAATCCCACGCAACCAGAATTCCCTTCCTGGAAAATATCCGGCGAAAGTTATAAAAACCATTCACGAGGGTTCCCATATTGATGGAAAAATTGTTGAGAACGCTGCATTTGAAATGCTCGAAAAATCAATGCTTTCGCTTACTGGTGCAGCAAACATTGGCGAAGCCTGGCTTCAATTTGTTGGGAAAAACGAGCGTATTGGGTTAAAGGTTAACCCCATTGGGGGAACGCTGCTGTCAACCTCCCACGCAGTTGTTAAGGCGGTAATCGCACAACTTGAGTCTGCCGGAGTTCCACGCTCCAATATTACTATCTGGGATCGCCGTGAATTTCAGCTTCATGAAGCTGGATTTACCGAGGAGAATTACCCGGGAATACGAATTGTTGGAACCGAGTGCAAGGGCAAGGATGGCGAGTGGTACGGTGCCGATGGAAAGCTGCTTGGCGAATCACGAATCGACAGGGATTGGTTCTACTGGGCCGACGTGGAGGGCGAGTACGATGAGTATACCATGCCCTACATGGTGAATGGAGGGAAACATTCATACTTCTCAAAAATTCTTACTCAGGAACTCGACAAGGTAATTAATATTCCAATACTCAAGAATGCAGGGTCTTCAATTACCCTTTGCATGAAAAACCTTGGTTACGGAGTAATCTCAAATACAGGAAGGCTTCATAACCAGCTTTGGGGCGATACATCCGCTCAGGTTTGCGCTTTCCCGCCCATTCGCGACAAGGTTGTACTCAACATTGCCGATGGCATTGTTGGTTGCTTCCAGGGCGGACCGGGAGCCAACCCGCAGTTCATAATTCCCTACAAAACCTTACTTGTTGGTACCGACCCGGTGGCTGTTGATAGAATTGGGTACGATATAGTTATTAAAAAAAGAATTGAAATGGGAGTTCAGGAGGCTGAAACCGAAAGGGGTAAGGAGTTCATGGTAATGGCTGCAGGTTACGGACTAGGTGAAGCCAATATCGATAAGATTGATTTAACAACCCTAAATATTTCTTAGCATGAAGAATTTTGCCTTTACGCTGCTTTTGCTTACTTCTTTTGCACAAATTGTTTGCTCACAGGTTGCCGACTCACTCCGTTTGTCATCTTCCGATTTGCCGGGCATGGAGGAAACCCGTTGGGCAAAGTACGATGAAAACTCGCTGTGGGGTTACATTAATGGGGGTGCCGACCTGTACCTCGAGTACGGTTTCAGCGAAGTTTCTGCTCAGGATTTAACCTACGAGGGTGAAAAGTTCAAGGTTGATGCCTACGTTATGAATTCACCCAAAGCCGCTCTTGGAATTTTTAGCGTTTCACGATTCAGTTGTGGAGAGGCATTAGCATTTGCCCAGTGGAGCTGCGTAAACCAGTACCAGGTTCAGGTTGCCTACGGCAATGTTTACCTTTCGGTGGTTGCATACAGCGGTAGCCAAAAAAGTGGCGAGCTGGCTGTGAAAATTATGGAAATTATTGTTAGTAAGTTAAATGCCAAAGCGTTTGCTTTACCAGAATTTTTGAACTCCGAATTAATTGCTGTCGATAAATCAAAAATTAAGCTTATAACCGGACAGCTTGCCATGCAGAATTCATTCCCAAGCATGGAAACCGTTTTCGATACAGTTTCAGGATACAGTTTATGGGTTGTGCCATTTACCCAAAACGAACAAGCTTTCAGTATGCTGCTCTGCGAGTTTGGCAACGAGAACGATTTAAATGCTGTTATGGGAAGGTATCAGGAAACCCTTTCCGATAGCTTTAAGGTACTCACAACTTCCTGTGGATTATGGATGTTAGCAATTCAGAGCAAGGGAGAGAAGGTTGAATCGGATGATTTCAGCAGCTTGGTACAAGAATTTTATGGCATCTACCAGTAGTTAGAAGCAGTAATTAACGCCAAATTTTACGCTTGTGGAGAATGGGTAGGTTACCTCATTTCCGTACTTCAGTGGTTGCAAACCAATTTTAAGGGTTGGCTCAATGTTCATTCTAACATTTCTCGAAATGGGTGCTGAGAAGCAAACCGACGCTATGGCTGTTGAGTTGAAGCGATTAACTCCTTCTGTTTCTCCGATAATTCTTTTTGAAATGTCTTTAATAATGAACCTGTTGCTAATGAGCAAGCCTGCAGCGTACCCAACTTTAAAGTCGAATTGCGTGTGTTTTGAGGAAACACCATAGGACAGGATTATGGGGATTTCAAGGTAGTGAAGATGCTGGCTAAGCCTTACCTTATTTACAGCAGATGATTTAAGAATTGTGTTTGGGGTGTTTGAAATGTTATTGGAATTAATTACTGCAAAAACTTGGTTATCAAGCGAAACCCAACCATATGTGGTATTGGCAACCAGGTATTCCATTTGCTTGTACTCCTTGCTGCTTGAAAGAAGTAGTATGTTGTTAATGGTTTGGCCTACTGGAGAAACCGATATTCCAGTGAATATTGAAAACCTTCTGGATACTTTTCGTTTAGCCAATATTTCACCCGACCACATCCATGTTCCCCGTTCATTCGAGTAGAAGTTAGCCTCAGCAACTCCAGCTGTATGATATGAGTATGATGGAGCAAGCGCAACATTAACAGACCAGTTGTGGGTTCTTGCTTCTTGTTTGGGCGTATCGGCAACTTCGTTATTTTTCAAATGCTTCTTTTTGATTAATAGTGAAGGGTTAGAATCGTAAAGGTTGTTTTTAATAACGGCAGGTTTGGGTGAAAGTGAAATAAACGGAGAAGGAGAACTCTTCTCTGAATTTATACCAATGGGTTCAGCTTTTTTATTCAGATTTATAAGCTTGGTTCTAGGGGTTAATAATTTAAGTGAAACCACTTCTGGTTCGGATGCAATATTTTGAAAAATATTGCGAGGGTCAATGTTTGATTGTGCAATTCTATCCGAAACTTTATGTGTTGAAATTTTGTAGGTTACTAGTGTGGTAGCACCAAGTCCAATCAGTGTAAGAATGGTTGCTGCAACAAAAAAAACGCTGAGAAATCTCTTTTTCTCTACATTTTTTTGTAGCTGCAGTTTTGTATCAATGCTTTCCCATGAGTCAGCCGGAGGCTTTACTTTTAAAGCCGAAAGTCGATATATAAACTCTTCGTATGCACCAGGTTCAAAGAAAAGCATACTTGTCTATTTTACGAATGTTTATTAGTTTTTCTCTTAATATAGCTTTGGCCCGGCTGTAATTCGATTTGCTTGTGGATTCGCTAATACCAATCATTTCTCCTATTTCGCTGTGTGAGTATCCTTCTATTGCGTATAGGTTAAAAACTAATCGGTACTGGTTTGGTAGCTCAGCAATCAACGTGAGCAACTGTTTGTAGTCAACATCAATTGTTGGCTCGCTGCCTTCAATAGCAATTGCTTCACAAATATCAACCTCTTTTTCTTCCTTTTTACTTTTTCTGTGGAACTCAAGAGCAGTGTTTACAATTATTCGCCTAATCCATCCTTCAATAGATCCTTCAAATCGAAAATTTTGAATACTATTAAAAATCTTTACAAAACCATCCTGCAGTATATCCTTCGCAATTTCTGCGTTGGGGAAATACCGCAAGCACACACCATACATTGTTGGAGAATAGTATTGGTAAAGGATTTGCTGAGCTTTATTATCTCCCTTCCTGCACTTTTCAATTATGCTTGCTGGTAACTCCACTTTTCTGCGAACATTTGGTTTGTTAAACCAAATATATACAGATTTTTTAAAACACTTATAAAATGAAAGCAAAAATAGTGAAGCACAGTATTATATAGATGAAAAATATTTGTATATAGTTGCGTTGATATTATTGGTAACGCAACCTTTTTTAGCTTTTTCCCATCTATGCTATTGTAGAAGTAATTGTCGAAAAACAATTTTTTTCTCCAGCCTAATTAACCCTAACCCGGGATGGTAGCCCTAACCATTCCGGGTTTACATTTTTTTGCTATTTTTGGCCAGCAAATTTTTTACATATGAGAAACTTGAAACGAAACATTTTACTGGCAATTATTGTGTTGCTAGTAGCATTTTCTCAATCATTTGCTCAGGCTGAGAGCGATTCTCTATCAACTTTTGAGAAGAAAATTACAGCGTTGCTTTCCGATAGCAAGGTTACAGCGCAACTATTTTTAGGATACCAGCATCATGTAACATCAAACGATAATTTTAATGAGTTTGCTGTTAAAAGGGGGTACATCACGTTTCGAAAAAGTATTAACCCATTCCTAAGCGGACGCATTACTCCCGATATAACAATCGATAGGGAAGGCGATGGTGAGGGCGATGTTGAAATGCGGCTAAAATACTGCTTCATGCAGCTTCAGCACCCTACCTTGAATGGTTTTTTTACCGAACCCGCAATTTTACTTGGACAAGTATTTACACCATTCATTGAGTTTGAAGAAAAAATAAACCTATACCGAGTTGAGGGCGCTCACTTTCTCGATAGAATCAAACAGGTTAGCTCAGCCGATTTTGGTGTTACCGTAACATCGCTTATTGGCGGTAAAATGGATGAAGGCTACCAGAAACGTATTAATAAAAACCATGCGGGCAGGTATGGTTCGCTAGCGCTGGGGGTTTACAACGGGGGAGGGTACCATTCGCTTGAAAAGAATGCGAACAAAACCATTCAGTGGCGCTTATCGGTTCGGCCATTGCCAAACTTTTTGCCTGGTTTCCAGGCAAGTTTTACGGGAGCCCTGGGGAAGGGAAACACTTCGCAGGAACCCGATTGGAATCTTTACGCCGGATTCCTCTCCTACGAGCACGAATTCTTTGCCCTAACTGGGCAATACTTTACCGCTACCGGTAATCATTTGGGTTTACTTATCGATGCAAACGGCAACTCGCTGACTAATAGCGGTTACAGTTTTTTCGCCGATGTTAGGCTTTTCAAGAAAAAGGTTAGCCTATTCGGGCGGTGGGATTACACAGAAACAGCCTACCTGAATCCTGCCTCTTCATCGAGGTACATTGGAGGCGTAGCCTACCATATTTTGGGTAAAACCAAAGTGGTGGCCGATTATCATTTCTTGGATAATAGCTCATCGCATCCTGAGCCCGACCTGGGAATTTTTGAGTTAATGTTCGAGTTAGCGTTTTAGCATCAATCCTTTAACCCAAGAATTAAAACCACCTACCGATAATTACTTTAATTCCAAAGTGGTTTCCCCACTTCGTATCACCATTGTCGTACCAAAAATGGGTTGCGCCAAACTGTGCACCAAACGATATGGAGTATTTTGGACTAATTTGCAGGTTGTAACCAGGTTCAATCCACACTCCAAAGTTGTTGTGTTTTTCAATCAGGTTTCGGGTTAACCCCAAACCAGGTGCAGCATAAAAACCCTTGGAGGGAACACTAGTATTTTCCTTCTTTGAAAAATGAACTGGGAATGATACCTGAGCGCCTACATGACTAAATTTGCTGTTCTCATTCCTTACTCCAAAATTTACGATGCTTGCTACCCTTAAATCTATCCTGTGTGTAATTGTTTTTTGGTATACAACAGGGAAAACGTTAATGTCAAGTTCCCCTTCCTCGTAGAATGGTTCAACCGTTATGCTGGGATTTAGCCCCCAGAATGTTGCTGATTTGTTTTCTTGAGCGTCAGCATTTGGTTGAAGAATCGCTAAGGAGAATACGAATAAAGAAAAGGTTAACTTAATGTTTGTCATGATTTTATAAGGCTTGATTTACCTCTTTCTCAAACTCTTCAATAACCGTTTTGAAGCTAGTCCCATAAATTGCTAGGGCGCTTTCGTAGGTTTGGTTCACGAGCAACGGCTTTAAATTTTCAATTCCGTAAGTTTTTACGAGTTTCTCCATGAACGCTCCGGCAAAAGGGTACGAGATTTCATCATTATAGTCCCTGAAGTTATACCAGAAATCCATAACCTTCAGGTTTTTATAATTTTTACTTTCCATTACTTTTTTCAGCTGATCCATTTTTTCACCGCTCTCCATGTTGAAGTAAACGGCAATGCCCTCATTAATGAGTCCGGTTTTGCTGAGGTTTTTACCAATATAGTGTGAGAGAACGTGCGTTATTTCGTGGCCAACGGTTTGCCTGCTATGTGAGTATATGCAAGCAGTTTCAGGATTTGCAAACCCTAAATTCATTTTAAATTTCTTCATGGGTTCCTTCTTATCAACCCAAACAAAAAAGTCGATTTTTTTAGGCAGCTGGCTGCCTAGCTCATTCTGTATCTTTACGAAAGCATCCTCTCTTTGTTTAGTAAAAACCTCAAGGTTTGTGTACTTATCAGCTTTCTGGATATGAAAACGAATATGCTCGGTTTCAACAATTGTCCATTTCGAGAAGTACTTGTCAAACCCATAGGCAAACATTCGCTTCTCTGCATATTTTACCGAGTTGGGAGTAGAGTTAAGCTGAATGCATTTTTTTAATGCATCTTCTGATTCTTTGTACTTCCCGAGCATAAAGTAGCATTGCCCAAGAACTCCGTGAGCCCAGCCCGTTACTTCAGTTTTGCTGCAATCAAGCTCTATGGATTTTAGAAGGTAGGGAACGGCTTCATGATGTTTTCCTAAATCGGCAAGTACTCTTCCGTGCATGTGGATGGCGACTTTGTCTAGGGAATCCAATTTTATAAGCTCGCTCGAAAGAGTGTATGCTTTCTCAAGTTCACCTCTGCCAAAGTAATCGGTGACCTCCTTAATAGTTTGCGAGTTTGCGCTAGTGAGAATGCAAGTAAAAACAAAGAGAATAAAAATACGTTTCATTTTATTCCGGGACGGGTTTTTATGGATTATACTTCGATTGGTTCAATATTTTTTGGTAATCCCTTTCCTCCATAAGTTCTGATAAAGTAACATTCTCGTTCCTGTTCATGTAGCGGTTAACGATTCTGTAACCTATCCAAACGGCTGCTCTTCCGGGTGATTCTTTTGGAAAATTATGGGTGAAGGGGGCGTCGTCAACAAATTTTCTTATGGTAAAGGCCTCGGTATTGAAAAGTAGCTTGTGTTCCACCATGTAGCTCCACATTTCCTTCTCGTTGCGCTGGCACCAGCGCATTTGGTCGGGGCTGAATCCAAAAATAAGGCTGTCGGGCTGATCGGGAAGCATCCGTTTTGTGAAGTACATCAGCATGCCTTCGTACATCATATTGTTCAACAGGTTGTCGATTGAATCGTTGAAATGGAACTCACCTATCGCCCACGAGCGCATTAAATCGGAAGGAATTTTTTTTGGGTGCATGTTGTACGAAATGTAGTTGTACACGCCCAGCCGTGGATACGATGGGTAATTGCGCCCCAGGTAGCGGTCGAAACCAACTCCCAGAATGCTGTCGGCAAGAACAACCGAGTTGTTAAACCCCGAAACGAAACCGTAAACGCTGGGTATTGGCTTACTAGGAAAGTAGTAACGGTAACGTTTAAACGCGTTGGTTAGGGTTTGGTTTAGCTCATCGGTATTCGGGAAAGTTTTTTGTACATCTTTGTAGGCTTCGGCCACCATGTTATCGGTAACAAAGCTGTTTAGGTAGCTTGCAAACTCGGGTTGTTCGGGAAGGCCAATGCCAATAATTCCTTCCGTGAAAAGCCTGAAAAAGTCTGGATACTTGGCATCCAGCCTACCAATTTCATCCTGCATTTTCTCGGAATTAATCGAGAAAAGATCCCTGTCGAAGCGTTGAACCTTCACCTCAACATCTATTTCGTTGAGCGGAATTTTTGGCTCGCGCTTACATGTGCATCTATTTATAGTTAAATTAATTAGCACAAAAAATCCCAGAAATAAAAGTTTTTTTACTCTTTCCATGTTAACTGTTTTTTATTCAACTAAGAAATTTTGCAATTGAATGAAAGTTTACTCTTCGTCAGTGGGACGGGCGTTTGTGTAGGTCCTCCAACGTTCAATTACCTGAACCATGTCGGACGGAATTTGGGTTTCGAAGTACATGTCCTTCCCGGTTGATGGGTGCTTAAATCCCAACGATTTTGCGTGAAGCGCATGTCGGGGACAAATGCTGAAGCAATTCTGAACAAACTGTTTGTACTTTGTGAACGTTGTGCCCTTAACTATTGTATCGCCACCGTACTGCTCGTCGTTGAAAAGAGGATGGCGCATGTACTCGAAATGAACCCTGATTTGGTGGGTTCTTCCGGTTTCAAGTTTGCATTCAACCAAGGTTACGTAACCCAAACGTTCAATTACTTTCCAGTGCGTTACGGCGTGTTTGCCCTGCTCCCCGTCGGGAAAAACTTGCATTTTTTTGCGATCGCGAATACTGCGTCCAATGTTTCCGGTTATGGTTCCTTCATCCTCATTCAAATCGCCCCAAACCAGCGCAACGTACTTTCGTGATGTGGTTCTGTCGAAGAATTGTTTGGCCAACCGGTTCATGGCCAGCTCGGTTTTTGCAATTACCAGTATCCCGGAAGTGTTCTTGTCAATCCTATGCACAAGTCCTGGGCGCAGCTCTCCGCTGCTGAACAGCGGGAGATCACGAAAATGGTAAAGGAGCGCATTCACGAGTGTTCCGCTGAAGTTCCCATGACCCGGATGCACCACCATGCCAACCTCCTTGTCAATTACAATCAGGTCGTCGTCCTCATACAGAATGTTGAGCGGAATATTTTCGGGCAGAATTTCCACATCGCGGGGCGGGTAGGCCATAACAATTGAAATCGAATCAAGGGGCTTAACCTTGTACGATGACTTTACGGCCGAGCCGTTCACCAGAATATTTCCGGCATCGGCTGCCGATTGGATTCGGTTTCGGCTAACATTCTGGATTTTGCTCGTAAGGAACTTGTCGATTCTTAGAAGAGTCTGACCCTTATCCACGTCGAAGTGGAAGTGTTCGTACATCAATTCCTGCGATTCACCGGAATCATCAATTTCTTCGTCGGAATTATGAGTATTACCTGGGTCTATCATCTGGCAATTATCAACTTTTTGTTGGCAGTAAAAATCTTGCTACCAATAATTCTTACAATGTATGTTCCAGAGGGAAGGTTCGAAATATCAACCTGTGTGCCGTAATCCTGCGATTTTACGAGCTGTCCGGCCAGATTAAAGATTTTTACACTCAACTTTTCAGCATAGGTTTCAGTTGATATTTGGAAGTAGCAGCTAGCTGGATTTGGGAATATGTTGAAATCGTTAGGTTGTTCGTTTGTGGGTATTGCAGTTGGTGTACCATAAATTTCTCCGAAAACGGGGCGGAGCATTAGCGAACCCTCGAATTGGGTGTTAACCCATTGCCCGCTAATGTTGTAGAAGAGTTTGCTGCTGCTGTTTTGGTTTTGGTCAAAACCAACATTCAGCATGTCGGTTGTGGTTTGCATCCATCCAATGTAGAAGGTTCCGGCGTCAAGCCATAAGGAATCCTCCAGCTCGAAGGATTCAAATTTATTGAGCTCATCGGAGAAAGATGGTCTGAGGCCAAGTTGCTCGTAGAGCAATTCTCCTGGTTTTCCATTGTTGTCGCCCCAAACTCGGAGTCTAAAGTATTTCTGGTTGGCGTCGTTGTAGGTTCGGTTGAAGTACATGTTAACGGCTACCAGCAAATCGGGTTTGTAGTTGGTGAATTTAACGGCAACCATGCCGTTTTGGGTTCCTTCACCGTAAAGGCCATAGCCACTTTCGGCCGTTCCATCGTCGTATGAGTAGTAGTTTTTAAACTCCTGAACGTAGCGGATTGTATCGTTCCAACGAAGGTGGTAGGTTTCAGGATTAAAGTCGGTAATAAGGTAACTGGTGTACTCAAACTTGGCAGAATCGGGCCAAACTGAAGTGAAATCGTACAGGAAATTGCGGAATAGTTCAACCCTGCTGTACGGGAAAATGTTCTCGGCTCCCTGCGAGAAGTTGTATACATCGTTGTTTGAGAGATTCTTGATCGAAAACCTTCGGGTTACGTTCCACGTTTGGTTTCCCAGGTTCTGGTAGAAAACGGTGAAAGTTAAGGGGTCGTTTATCTCGTTTTCCTGCGCCATATCGAAATGCTTCCATGGAATTGATTGGTAACTGTTCAGTATCGACTCCATTGGCTTGTAGAAGGTAATGTCGTTCAGAATGGTGTCCTTGTAGGTTCTTTGCCTGTCGAGCCAAACAATATCGATATTCCAGTGGTCGGAGTTTCCTCTGAGCCCTGGAACGTGGGTATTCTCTGGAAGTGACGCCAGGTTTCTAAACCTGAACTGGAAATTCTCGCTAAGGAAACGCTCCCCGGTAATGGGAAAGTGAACCATATGAAAGGTTCTGTTCAGTGTGTCGGAAACGTAACTTGTGGAACGGTTTGGGAGAATTCGATTTTCCTCATCGAGTTTGTTCTGGGAAAAATCAACCGAGGCTGACCAAACGTTTTCCCAGCTACCGGTTGAAGAATCATAAAAATCGAGGATTAGCGAATCCTGCGTTTGGGGCTGATTTCCATTGCCTTGTGGTTGGTACCAGAAGGTTAGGTAAATGGTTGTATCGCCCGGGAAGTTTAGGTTTACCGAATTTGAAGTAAGCGTATCTGCTGCCGACTGGTAAATTGACAGGTTTGGGTAAAGGTTACCATCGCTACCAATGGCATCGAAAGTAGCAACTCCGGTTGTTCTCGAATTAATTGCGTAAGCGGTATTAACCAGAACGTTTCGGTTTTCCCAAAGGCTTTCGGTTGGATAGGAAAGACCCCTCGAAAAATCGTCGAAAAAGGGAAGCTCAACAGAATTTTTTGAGCTTCGTGCTTGGTTCGGGTTCAAAGTTGCGGGTGTAGAAGTTACGCCAACCAAAATTTCGCCACCATTCTGCGCAAATGCGCAAAATATGGTAAATAGGAACAGAGGCGTTATTGCTAATTTTCTTATCATTCCAAAATTTCCTCTTCAATTTCAGGGTACGTTACCTTTTTTTCAGCTTCCTTCTCCTCTTTCTTCTTGTCCTCCTCAAGCACAGGAATTCTCGATTCGTTAAGGGTTAGCCATAAATCTACCCTTGCCCCAAACGAAACAGAAGTTTCGCCAACGGGATTTGGGTACTGACTGTAAACCTTTGCCTCCATGCTATCGCGGTGATTTGCAATTGTGGCGTCGAAGGTAAGCTTACCCATATTTAACGAAGCATCAATTAAAACATTGCGTGCCTGTGAAGCTGTTAGTCCAATTACCCGTGGAAGAGGCGTTTTTCTGTTTGAGAAACCCTTGCCCAACAGCAAGTTAACCTTTGAACCCTTTGGAATTTTTGTACCTGGTTCAATTGTTTTTCCTTCGAAATGCTGCTCAAGCACGTTATTTACAGCAATATCAGGAGTAAACGAAAGCGTTCCAATTGACAAACCCTGTAGCTCAAGGATTGATTTCGCCTGACGCAGAGTAACCCCCACAATATCTGGCATTTCAACCATTAGCGGTTTAAGAGCGTTAATGGTAACAAAAACTCTTCGGTTAGGTTTAACGTAGGTTTCGGGGTTTGGATTCTGGTCAATTACCGAGCCGGGTTCGCGGGTAAGAATGTATACCGAATCGGAAACCTCAATTCTCAGCTTCTTATCCTTGGCAATTTCACGCACCTCATATATTGAAAGGCCAGCAAAATCGGGCACAGGAAAGCCTTGCCCGTGCCTTGTGAAGAAGTGAAGGAAGGCAAAAAAGAATAGTATAAAACCCAGTACAATTGCTCCGGCAATGAGCGGGCTTTTTACCACAGGGTAATTGAATATTTTTTTGAAGAAATCCTTAATTCTTTGCATGTTTCCTGTGTTAGTATGTTGTTGTTTGCATTACAATTGAACTAACGACAAAAGTATAATTTTATCGCTAAACACAGGTAAAACTAAGCAATATTAATATTAGTTATTTCAATTTCAGAATGAGAGTGTAAGAGAAAAACCTTGCGTTGTAAGGTTAACATTTTCAGCAATCCGGTAAAAGTTGCTGGTTTGTTTTGTTTGGTACTAGAAATTGTGTTTATTATTTCAATTATTTTGTATTCATTTTTAACCTTTAGAGTTATTAAAAACACCTAGTTTATAAAATTGATTTATGCTAGTTTTTTTTTATATAAATATCTTTTGTAATTCACAAAACAAATCTTAATTTTGTAACCATTGTGTAAGGATTAATAATGTGGTTATATGAAAGAATACTTATCATTATCTGAAACTGCTGAAATTGTTGGTAAGAGTAAAGAAACTTTACGAAGGTGGGACAAAGAAGGTATTTTGGTTGCTGTTAGAGAACCAGTTTCAAATTATAGAGTATATAAAAAATCAGATGTTCAAACACTTTTAGGAAATTTATTTCCTGATATTATTAATGATAAGGTTTCTAATTACGTTAAACCAGAAAACTCATATACTGTAATTGAACTTTTTGCTGGTGCAGGAGGCTTGGCTCTGGGGCTTGAAAAAGCTGGTCTAAATTGTGTTGCATTAAATGAGATTGACAAGTGGGCATGTCAGACTCTCAGGTTAAACCGCCCCAAATGGAATGTTCTAGAAGGTGATATTAAGAATTTTAATTTTATTGATTTAAAAAACAAGGTTGATGTTGTAACCGGAGGATTCCCTTGTCAAGCATTTAGTTATGCTGGGAAAAAACTCGGTTTTAATGATGCGAGAGGCACACTCTTTTATGAATTTGCAAGGGTTGTTCAAGAGGTAAATCCAGCTATTTGTTTGGGTGAAAATGTTCGTGGATTATTAAGCCACGAAAACGGCAAAACATTACAAGGAATGATTTCTGTCCTTGATGAAATTGGCTATAATGTAGTTCCAGTTAAAGTTCTTAAAGCAATAAATTTTCGAGTTCCACAAAAAAGGGAACGATTAATACTAATTGGAATAAGAAAAGATATTAATATTAGCTACGATTACCCAAAACCTCACAATAAAGTATTCACTTTAAAGGATGCATTAAAAAAAGGAGAGTTATTTAATTGTGACGTTCCTCAATCAGATGGTGCCAAGTATCCAAAAAACAAGAAAAAAGTTCTTGATTTAGTTCCACCTAGTGGTTATTGGCGTGACCTTCCTCTTGATATACAAAAGGAATACATGGGAGGTAGTTTCTACTTAGGAGGTGGAAAAACAGGTATGGCAAGAAGGATTGGATGGGATGAGCCATCGTTAACATTAACCTGTAGCCCTGCTCAGAAACAAACAGAAAGATGCCATCCTGATGAAACTCGTCCATTTACAGTCAGAGAATATGCTCGTATTCAAACTTTTCCCGATGATTGGAGTTTTTCTGGTCCAATTTCGCAGCAATACAAACAAATTGGGAATGCTGTGCCAGTTAATCTTGGAGAAGAGATAGGTTTTTCTATTGTAAAGTTTCTGAATGAATTTTATTCTATGAAAAATCAAAAAGCGGTGAACTTCTAATTTCTTCTGCCAAATCACCACAACCTCTATTAATCAAATTTTTTGTGTCTATACTGTTAATACTTTTATGTAACTCGGTAACTAGTACGTTGTAGAAGTTTGGGAAACCAGTAACTCTGTGCCAAAAATCCTTCCCAATAATCACAGGATGAACCTTATCAATTATTTTATAATGCATACTTAGTTCACTTTTCTCCCCGTATAAAACTCCAACTATAAAATCAGAATTACAAATGCCTTCAAATGCTTTATTGGTTCTAGCTAAATTTATTGTTTTTGTAAACTTCTGAATTAAAGGTTTTACATCTTCAGAATTGATTGTGTTTGGGCCAGATTTCAATTGACACCACTTTTTTCTTTTGTCAATTTTATCAACAAATTCAATGTCCATGCCTTTTATGAGAGAACCATTTGCTAATCTTAATTCAACAAACATATTCTGAATTCTTGTTCCAAAAGATGTATTTATTGAAGTTCCAAGTACTCTTGGGTAAAATAAGGCCTTTGCAACACCCTCGGGACTGTAATTGCCTTCAAGTACCTTAGAAAGATATTTTAATACAATTGGGTTTATGTTGTAGGATTTTAATTTTGAGTTCTTTTTAAGTGACGATTCTATATGATTATTGAAAA
>DAOSWM010000012.1:0-16502 GCA_035380045.1 Tenuifilaceae bacterium
TTACATAATTGATAAAAAGAATAATAAACAATACTTTTTTGTTGATAACAGCAGCATTTTTAAAGCGTACATCTATAAAAATTCAATTTCTACATCGTTTATTGAAATTATTGATAATTTCAAAGATATTTCTGTAGAAAACCTTAACCATTCAGGTGTTGTTGAATTTCTTCACTTTGGATTTACTTACTTTGAGAACACGTTAATTAATGATATTTATAAAATTAGCGGAAATGATTTCTATGTTTTTGAAGATGATAAACTAATTAAAAAAGAAAAGGGTTTACAGCCAATTAATTCCGAGGCTCAAATTAATTTCGATCAGTTTTTCAAGGATTTGATTTATGCTGTTAATGGTTTAAAGGTTTCACTTGATTTAACCGGAGGTTTTGATTCTAGGTTAATTCTTAGCTACTTTCAAAAAAATGGAGCAGATTTTGAACTTGCAATCAGCGGAATGAAAGGGAATAGTGATATTGAGATAGCAAGCAAACTTTCCAAAATTGTTAAAAAAGAATTTTGCCCAACTTTTCATTCGTTAGATTCTTTAAACGAAGAAACTTTAAAATCAATTTTTATTAATTCCGATTCCCAGATTGATATTCTTGAATACCACAGGAATAGCCAGTTGAATTATGACAGAAATTCTCGTGGAGTTGAACTACAAATTAGTGGTGTTGGAGGCGAACTTTACAAGGATTTCTGGTGGTTGCAGGATTTTCCGTTCTATAATAGTAGTAAAATTAACATTGAAAAACTCTATAATCTAAGGATTGAAAGTTCAACCTTTCCCCACTCAATTTTCGAAGATAAGTTGAAAGAATACTCTTTAACACTGAAAAGTAACACTGTTAATCATTTAGAAAAGTTCATTCTCGGTTCGAACACAGAAACTTACGATAATATTTACTATAGCTATAAAATGAATACTAACGCAGGTGTGTACTTAACTATTGCAAATAATTTTTTCACAGCATACGCACCTTTACTCGAAAACGAGTTAGTAAAAGTGGGTTTTAACTTAAAAAGAAGACAGCGGTTTTACAATAATTTCCATAGGAATAAAATAACACAAAACAGCTCAAGGATTTCAAGAGTTAGAACTACCGAAGGAATATCAGCTTCATCATTTTGGCTTGATAAAATAATTGATATTATTTACTACGTAGCCGATAAAACCAAACGATTAATAAAACAAATTCTGAGAAAAATATATAATATAACTTACTTACAGGAAACCCCTACAAATCCTAAAATCTATTCAATAATTAAATCAAATTCAGTTTTTGAAGATCATTTAAAAATTTTAAAAGAGAACAACATTCTTAAAAGTGATTTGAATGAAAATCAAATCCCCGATAAACTTATAGGTAGAATTTTAACTTTAGGTTGTTTCGTTAAAAGAGTAAAACAAAATTCAGGAAGGTAAATAAAGTGAGTTCGATGTGAGAGCAAATTAAGTGCCGATTAATAAGGTAATAAGGTTTTGTTTTGTCTCTCACTATGGCTATTTGAAGAGCAATAAGGTTAATATCGACTAAAAACCTTGTTTTTCATTACTAGCCATAGTAATAATTCTATCCTTTGTTGGATTAATTCCTTGTTAAATAACAGATTGCCCTATGGCAGCAATCGAAAAAATGTATTTCCTTAGCTCGAACTCACGTTAATTAAAATTAATACGAAGTAAAATAACGTAACAATACATTTTCAACGATTTCTAATAGCTATAAATACGGATTGCCAGTTACTAATAACATAGATAAATATATTGGGTTGAATGGTGCCAAAACTTTTTGTAAGTTTGTCGGCGTGAAAACGTTTGCGTAAATTTTTTAAACGTATTGATTACTAGATATAAATAGAATATAAACACAACTAATACCTTCTTTATGGCAGTAAAAATAGCGGTTATTGCGCTTTACGCGCTAATGATTATTATAGTTGGAATTTACGGATTAAAACGTACCAAGTCATTCAATGACTTTTTTCTCGGTGGAGGTAATGTTGGCCCGTGGATGACAGCTTTTTCTTATGGAACAGCATACTTTTCAGCAGTTCTTTTTATAGGTTTTGCTGGGAAAATTGGATGGAGTTTCGGGTTATCAGGGTTATGGATCGCTCTTTTTAATGCAGTTGTTGGCGTTTTTGGCGTTTGGGCATTTTTTGGTTGGAAAATTAAAAAGATGTCGGGGGAGTATGGCGTTTCAACCATGAGTGAATTTCTTGAGAAAAGGTATAGCAGCCCATTCCTAAAAATGGCTGCAGTAGCTGTAATTTTTATTTTTATGATACCATATTCAGCGGCAGTATTCATGGGGCTTTCGTATCTTTTTGAGAGCAGTTTTGGGATTGAATACTGGCAGGCGCTTCTTTTTATGGGAATATTCACTGCAATCTACATCGTTCTTGGCGGCTACAAATCAATGGCGTTGATTGATATGATTTTTGGGATGATAATGACCGTTAGCGTAATAATTTTATATTTCTTTGCAACCAACAAGGGGGGTGGAATTCCAAATATTGTTGATACTTTGGCTGCCATCCAGCCAAAACTTGCAAAACCGGTTGGCCCTCCAGGTTTCTGGCCACTTTTTTCGCTGGTATTCTTAACAAGTGTTGCTCCGTTTGCAATGCCCCAGCTGGTGCAGAAATTCTATGCCATTCGCGATAAAAAATCGGTGAAGGTTGGCATGTTTGCTTCAACAATTTTTGCAGTGTTAATTGGTGGAGTAGCATACTTTTTGGGTTCAACAACTCGCATTTTCTTATCACCTGAAAATTCTCCAAATACCTTTGCAGATGGTAAACCGATTTTTGATAAGTTGATGCCGGAGCTACTCACAAGCATTATTCCTCCATCGCTTTCAGTAATTATTTTGCTGCTCATTCTTTCCGCATCTATGTCAACTTTGGCTGCACTTGTGCTGATATCAAGCTCATCGGTAACCAAGGATTTTTATGCGGGTTTTGTAAAGAAGGATGCATCCGATAAATCGTTAACTATACTAATGAGGGTAATGAGCGGCGTTTTTGTGCTGCTTGCAGTTCTTCTTGCTTTAGTTGAGTTTGATGTAATTGTTGAGATTCTAGGAATCTCGTGGGGTGCAATTGGAGCGTTCTTCCTCGGACCCTTCGTATGGGGACTATTTAGCAAGAAGGTAAATAGGAATGGGGCAGTTGCCTCTGCTTTACTGGGATTGGGAACTTGTCTCGTTTTGTACTTTATGGGAGTTGGTGTTGAAACCGGAGTTAGAGTTCCCTGGTATTTTACATCTCCCGGCGCAGGAACAATTGGCATGCTGGTTTCATTATTTGTAAATCCCATTGTAAGTTTAGTTGGCGTAAACAATAAATAATTAAGATGATGAATCTTGATATCAGGTGGATACAACGATTTGAAAATTTCAATAAAGCATTAGCGCAATTATCAAAATTTATTGAAAAAGGGGAACTGAATGAACTCGAAATGCAAGGGATTATTCAATCATTTGAGTACACCTACGAGTTAGCGTGGAATGTGATGAAAGATTTTTTAAAGGAGAAGGGAAATCAGAATATTTTTGGTTCGAGAGATGCTATAACTGAATCGTACAAATTAGGGTTAATCGCTAATGGTGATGGTTGGATGAATATGTTTAAAGACCGGAATCAAACTAGTCATACTTATAACGAGGAGGTTGTAAACCAGATTTACAAGAATATTACTGAACATTACTTTCAACTTTTCATCGATTTTCAATCGAAAATGTCACAATTGAAATGAGATTTGGGTTAAAAGACAGCACTATTGAACAGGTAAATAATACTTTTACTCAGTTCCCTCTTGTTGAAAGAGTTATCATTTACGGATCGCGAGCAAAAGGGGATTTTGAGGAAGGCTCTGATATCGATATAACTTTAATAGGAGAGAATATAACTCAAAATTATCTCAACAAAATCAGTTTGAAACTCGACGATCTTCTGTTGCCCTATAAATTTGATATTTCAGTATTTAATCAAATTAGTAATCCTAATCTTGTTGATCATATTCAGCGGATTGGGCAAGTATTTTACGAAAAGAAATAACTTAAAAGAAATAATTTGAAATGATTACACAACAACTCCTAAATCCTCGCAGCATTGTAGTTGTAGGAGGTTCCGATGACATCCAGAAACCCGGTGGTAAGGTTTTAAAAAACCTAATTGACCATAAGTTTGGAGGATTCCTTTACGTTGCAAACCCTAAACTTGATGAGGTGCAGGGAATAAAATCGTACCGCGATGTTACCGAACTTCCTCGGGTAGATTTGGCCATTCTGGCCATTGCTGCTAAGTTCTGCCCCCAAACTGTTGAAATTCTGGCGAAACAGAAGGAAACTCGTGCATTCATAATCCTGTCAGCAGGATTCCACGAGGAGAGTGAGGAGGGAGCAAGGCTTGAGGAACAGATTGTGAAAACGATTAACGAAACCGGTGGTTGTCTCATTGGGCCAAACTGTATTGGAGTGATGAACTCAAACTATGCGGGTGTTTTTACAACTCCAATTCCAAAACTCAACCCCAAAGGAGTCGATTTTATTTCTGGCTCGGGAGCAACCGCAGTTTTCATAATGGAGGCTAGTATGCCAAAAGGGTTGGAGTTTGCATCAGTTTACAGTGTAGGAAACAGTGCCCAGCTGGGAGTTGAGGATGTACTGGAATATTTGGATAACAGCTTCGATCCCGCAACAAGTTCGCATGTAAAGCTTCTTTATGTAGAAAGTATTAACAAACCCGATAAACTTCTTAAACACGCATCTTCACTAATTAGCAAAGGATGTAAAATTGCTGCAATAAAAAGTGGAGGATCAGAAGCTGGAAGCCGTGCTGCAAGTTCGCATACCGGTGCGCTTGCCAGCAGCGATGTGGCTGTTGAAGCGCTTTTCCGCAAAGCGGGAATTGTTCGTTGTAACGGACGCGAGGAGTTGGCAACCGTAGCCTCAATTTTCATGCATCCCGAATTAACTGGGAAACGAATTGCAATAATTACCCATGCCGGTGGACCGGCAGTTATGCTCACCGATGCGCTCTCGAACAACAAACTGGAGATTCCTTCAATTGAGGGGCCGAAGGCAAAAGCGCTGCTTGAGAAGCTTTTCCCAGGTTCGTCGGTTGCAAATCCAATCGATTTTTTAGCAACAGGAACGGCTGAGCAGCTGGGGTACATTATCGATGCCTGCGAGAATGATTTTGATAATGTGGATGCAATGGCAGTTATTTTCGGTAGTCCCGGACTTTTCCCCGTTTACGATGTGTACGATTTGCTTGACCAGAAGATGAAGGAGTGCAAAAAACCAATCTACCCAATCCTCCCGTCAATTATTAACGTAAAGGATGAGATTGAGCATTTCCTCGCCAAGGAGCGAGTAAACTTCCCCGATGAGGTTGTTTTTGGGAATGCGCTGGCAAAAGTTTACCATACTCCAAAACCGCAACCTGCTGAACCAAAATTACCCGAGGTTGATAAAGCCGCCATAAGAAATGTAATTGACGGAGCATCCAACGGTTACCTTTCTCCTGAGAATGTTCAAAAACTACTTGATGCCGCAGGAATTACTCGTGCCGGCGAAGCGGTTGTTGCTTCTGCTGAGGATGCGGTTTCTGCTGCGCAGAAGTTAGGATTTCCGGTTGTGATGAAGGTTGTTGGCCCGGTTCATAAATCCGATGTTGGTGGTGTTGTGCTGAACGTGAAGAATGCTGAAACTGTTGCATCGGAATTTAACAGGATGATAAAAATAAAGGATACTACGGCAATCCTTATTCAGCCAATGCTTTCGGGCGTTGAACTTTTTGTTGGTGCGAAACGTGAGGATAAGTTTGGACACATGGTTCTCTGCGGATTGGGTGGAATTTTTATTGAAGTTCTGAAGGATGTAAATGCCGGGTTGGCACCAATTTCTACCGATGAAGCGTTGAGCATGATTCAACGTTTAAAGAGTTACAAGATTCTTCAGGGAGTTCGCGGTCAGGAGCCTGTAAACGAGCAGCATTTTGCTGAGATGGTTTCACGAGTTTCAGCATTAGTGAAAGTTGCGCCTGAAATTTTTGAGATGGATTTGAACCCACTCCTTGGCCGCAAGGAAAAGGTTGTGGCTGTTGATGCCAGGATTCGAATCGAAAAGGAGTAACTATATGAGGAGTATTTCACTTGACAATGCCGAGAAGGTTCCCTTTAACCTCGATGGGCGAAAAATGTTTATTAGCGAAAAGGTTGAAATAATTCACCTAACGTTAAAACCTGGCGAGGTACTCGATAAACATACCAATCCTTTTAATGTGGTTTTCTACATTCTGGAAGGTTCAGGAGTTGTAGAAACCGAGGATGAATCAAAGTTGGTTGAACCGGATATGACGATTGAAATTCAGAAAGGGATTCCGCGTGGAATAAAGAATACATCAAACCATATTCTTCGGTTACTAGTGGTGAAAATTCTATAAAAAAAGGAGGCTAAAAACTAGCCTCCTTTTTTTATATGTATAGGACAAATTTAGTACTTAAATATTTTAGTGCTACTTATGTTTACAACTTTGCCTATCGTTTTAAGTTGTTTCTTATCAAATAGTTTAGTGTTAACAACTATTCCAATTGCAATAGGTTTTTCCTTAAATTTTTGGTTGTAGAATTCCATCATTTCTTCGAATGATGTAGCATTGTATCCTTCTACTAATTTAATGCGAGGATCTTCTTTGTACCCCGATTGCATCCAGTTTTCAACCACCTGGGTTAGCTGTCGTTTTGTAGGTGATGAAGAAACAGTTGCCTGGAAGAGGTAATCCTTAATATTTCCCATCCTTTCTGGATGTTCAGGCATGCTTTTAATTAGGTTCAAGAATTCATTAACTGCATCAAGAGTTTTGTCACCTTGGGTTCCAATGTATCCTGTAAACATTGATTTTCGGCCTGGAACAGGAGGAATACTGTAGTTTGCACTTGCTGTATAAGCGAAAGAACGTAACTCGCGAAGTTCCTGAAGAACCAATCCGTTGAACCCTCCGCCAAAGTACTGGTTAAATGCATCAATAACAGGCCTTTGTTCGTGTTGGTACTCGTCACCTTCACCAAATATGTATATATCACCCTGACGAACACTTTTATTGTTGAGCAAAAATATTGTGTTTTCAGAATATT
This sequence comes from Tenuifilaceae bacterium, assembly GCA_035380045.1. Classification (GTDB taxonomy): domain Bacteria; phylum Bacteroidota; class Bacteroidia; order Bacteroidales; family Tenuifilaceae; genus DAOSWM01. The sequence continues at coordinate 7,151 of DAOSWM010000012.1, forward strand.
TTGTGGTAGCAATCGAAACGGGAGAATCGCTCTTCTTGAGGTTTGATGGGAATGCCAAGCTTTTTGTTAACACATCTTTTACCTCATTATACGAAAGCTTACCTGTGTAATGTACAGAGGTTTCATATTTAGTAGCTTCAATAAAATTTGCGGCCAACTTTGATACGGATAGTTCAAGAACCTCTGAGTTTGTTAAACGGTTAAGGTACCTCGAATTTTCACCATACTTAATGTATTCATTTAGAGCATCCGACTGCATGTCCTTGTCTTTTGATTCCATCATTCTGGAACCAAGTTGGTTTCCAATAAGGCTGTTTCTCTGCTTTTCATCCATTGAGGGCATTAGGAAAGCGCTGGATAGTAACTTACAGGCTCTAAGTAGGTTGTCTTCGTTTCCAATTAAATTGACATAGGTATAACTTCTGTCATTCGAGAAGTATACGGTGCAACCAAGTTTACTAAATTCCCTTTTCAACTCGTATGGAGTGTAAAGAGCCATGATTCCTGCTCTATTCATGAGGCTAACGCTGAAATCAAGGCCAGGAATCTTTGCGCTACCGGCACCATACTTTAATGTTAGCGAAAAAATGTTGCTTTCAGGGTTCTCTGCGTGAAAAAGGGTAACTCCTTGTGCTAGTTCTCCTTTCGAGAAGTCGTTGTTGAAATCGATGGGCTTAAAGGGAGGAACTTCTACTTTTTCATCCAACCATAGCTTTGCAAAAGCGGATGTTTTTCCTGCTGCTGGAACTATCGGTTTGTATTCAGGTTTTGGTAGCTTGTCCTTTTTGGGTTCACCTGTGTGTGAATGGAACGCCAGGTAGGGTTTATCCAAATACTTTTTAGCAACGGCAATCACATCCTCCTTGCTTATTTGTTTAATAAGCTCAATGTAGTTCTCTAATTCTTCAACTGTCATATCGTTCCCATATGCTTGTGCCAGCATCATCCCGTAGCTTAGGTTCGACTCCTTCGATAATTCAAAATCTAGGATGAACTCATCTTTCACCGATTCAATAAGCCAATCGTCAATTTGCCCATTCATTAGTTCTTCTAACGATTGTTGAATGATTTTTTCCACACTGCTTAGAGAACCATAAGTTCTCTGCATGCCATCGTATACAGGAATCCCAAAAATTCTGATTCCACCAGCTTGACGCTGTGAGGATACTGAAACAGAAATGTGTTGAACATCACCATCGAGTACAATCTTATCGAGGATTCCTGTTTTATTGCTATTTGTAAGTACGCTGCTTAGAACTTCCAACTTATAGGAATCATCTGAATCTGATGGTGCTCCCTTGTATCCCATCATCAAAACAGGCATTGGGGTTAACTTGCTCTTAACAGTAATCTTCTCTTCAATAACTGGTTCTGCAATTTTATTTCGTTGAATATCCTTTTTTGGTTCCCACTTCCCAAGAGTTTCTTCAACTAGTTTCTTTGCCTCATCCGCTTTAATATCGCCAGAAAGAACCAGTGCCATATTTGAAGGGATATAGAATGTGTTGTAAAACTCAATTAGCTTGCTTATCGATGGTGTTTTCAGGTGTTCAGTTACGCCAATAATAGAACGTGAATAGGGATTTCCCTCTCCGTATAGATTGTGGTTAAACTCTTCGAATAGGACCTGGAATGGGTCGTCGCTATACATGTTCTTTTCTTCGTAAACGGTTTCGAGTTCAGCCTGAAATCCTCTGAAAACAGGGTTTTCATATCTGTCGGCTTGAAGAACCAGCCATTTCTTTAGCATGAATGATGGGAAAACATTGAAGTAGTATGTCATATCATAGCTGGTGGCAGCATTTAGCGCTGTTCCTCCCATTGCCTGAACAAGGTTGCTAAACTCGTTATTTATTGTATACTGACCCGCTAACAACGATTCTTCGTTTATTTTTAGCTGTATGGCTTCCCTCTCTTCTTCGGGTGCCAGAGCTAGCTGATCGTAGAGTTCAATAATTTTTTCATAATGAACTTTTTCTTTTTCCCAATCGGTTGTTCCTACGTTTTGTGAACCTTTAAAAAGCATGTGTTCCAGATAGTGGGCTAGCCCGGTAGCATCAGTTGGTTCGTCAACCGAACCTGCTTTTACTACAATGCTTCCAAAAATAGAAGGTGTTTTGGAGTCTTCATTTACAATTACAGTGAGCCCATTATCAAGCTTGAATGTGCTAATTTGCCCTTTAAGGGTAAAGGTTAGAAAAAGCAAGGACAATAAAACGATTTTTTTCATACTACTACTTATTATTTTACTGGGTTAATAATTATTTTTTAAGGTGTAAAAAAATGCGGATTTATGTTAAAGTTAAAATGTTGCCATTTTTTCATTTTTTTTAGATATTACTATACAAGTATGCTCGGATTTCAACTGAAAAATTTGCATAAAAGGAGTAGAATACCTGTTATAAATCAAAAAGTTAGTAATTGCCATCTTTAAAAACGGTGTAAAAGTATGAATAATAATTTTTATATATAAAACTGCATCGCAATTTTATCATCTTAATTTGATGAAAACATATTATGAAACTGTTTTAATTTTATTTTTAAATTTTATCATGTAAAGCTGTATCAAAAAAATGATTTCTCAGTTCGATTGAAAAGACATTGTTTTTTCGAACCCCACAAAAATTTTTCTTTGTCATTTCGAACGAAGTGAGAAATCTAAAAAACCGAAAATTTAAACAGTTTCTAAATCTTGAAAAATTAATTTTTAAGTTGAATTAATAACACAAATTTTTATATAAAATTATCTAACCATTAACTTTTTATGCATATGTATTAAAAATATAACAATTTTAGTTTCACCATCTGTAAGGTTAAGTAGATGACAGGCAGGGAGGTCGTTTATTGTAGTTGTGATTTCTTTTAGGAGTAGAAATCTCGCTTTATTAATCTAAAAAAAGAGGGTGTCTTATAAGCCATAAAGGATTAGGTTTACTCCTCTGTGGAACACTGTAATACCATTGTGACACACTGTGGTATAATTCATTATAAATTTCACAGAGTCCTTTTATTAAGTCACAGAGTGAACTTTTGAGACACCCACTTTTAATGAAATAAGTTGTGAATTTTACTATCCACCAAAATCATCGAAGGCTATCATTTCAGAGGGAACTCCTAAATCGTCGAGCATTTTGAAAACTGCATCGTTCATCATTGGCGGGCCGCAAAGGTAGTACTCAATGTCCTCTGGAGCATCGTTTTTCGATAGGTAATTATCGAGGATTACCTGATGGATGAAGCCGGTGTAACCTGACCAGTTATCCTCTGGCTTTGGCTCTGAGAGAGCAATATGAAACGAAAAGTTAGGAAAGTTCTTTTCAATTGCACGGAAGTGCTCCTCGTAGAAAATTTCGCGGCGTGAGCGTGCTCCGTACCAGAAAGTGGCCTTGCGTCCAGTTTTCACAGTATTGAACATATGGAAAATATGTGAGCGCATAGGTGCCATTCCAGCTCCTCCGCCGATGAACATCATTTCGTTCTCGGTTTCCTTAATATGGAATTCACCGTAGGGGCCACTAATGAAAACCTTATCGCCGGGTTTGCGTGAGAAGATGTAGCTGGAGCAAACGCCAGGGTTAACGTTCATGAACCCATTCTTACTTCTATCCCAAGGTGGAGTTGCAATACGTACATTTAGCATGATAATTTCGTTCTCGGCAGGGTGGCTGGCCATGGAGTACGCCCTGAAGGTTTCCTCGGTATTCTTCATCTTCAAATCCCACATTTTGAATTTGTCCCACTCATCGCGAAACTCCTCTTCCACATCAATGTCCTTGCTGAAGTCGACCTCAACCTTCGGAACATCAATTTGAATGTATCCGCCAGAACGGAAGTTAAGCTTTTCGCCTTCAGGCAACTTCACAACAAACTCCTTAATAAAGGTTGCAACGTTTCGGTTCGAAACAACCTCGCACTCCCACTTTTTAATTCCCAGCACCTCTTCAGGAACCTGAATTTTAATATCCTCACGAATCTTCACCTGGCATCCTAACCGCCAGTTGTCCATCTGTTGCCGGCGGGTAAAATAGCCAACTTCAGTTGGCAGTATAGTACCACCACCCTCTAAAACCTGACACTTGCACATTGCGCAGGTTCCTCCACCACCACAGGCTGATGGCAGGTAAATTCCGTTGTTACTTAACGTTGAAAGAACGGTTCCGCCTGGCTCCACCTTAATCTCTTTCTCATCGTTAATGGTGAGCGTTACCTCGCCCTGTGGCGTTAGTTTCTTTTTTGCGTAAAGCAAAACGGCAACCAAAAAACTGATTACCAAAAGGAAAACCACTATGGCCGAAAGGATGATGGCTACGTTTGTTGATAGAAGTATCATGGCTTAGTTAGTTACGTATTACAGTTTAATCCCCATAAAAGTCATAAATGCTATCCCCATTAGTCCGGTGATAATGAAGGTTATTCCCAATCCACGCAGTGGCGCAGGCACATTCGAGTACTTAAGCTTCTCGCGAATTGCAGCAATTCCTACAATGGCAAGGAACCAACCCACACCCGAACCCAAACCGAAAACGGTTGCTTCTCCGAGGCTGGCATACTCACGTTCCTGCATAAACAGGGAACCTCCAAGTATGGCACAGTTCACTGCAATTAGCGGAAGAAAAATTCCTAAGGAATTGTAAAGGGTTGGCGAAAACTTTTCTACAATCATTTCAACCAGCTGAACCATTGAGGCAATTACAGCAATAAACATAATGAATGTAAGGAAACTCAAATCCATATCGGCTAGCTCGGGACTAAGCCAGCTGAGTGCACCTGGACCAAGCAAGAATTCATTAATAAGGTAGTTTACCGGAACGGTAATACCCAGCACAAAAATAACTGCTATACCAAGACCAGCAGATGTTTTAACGGTTTTCGAAACTGCCAGGTACGAACACATACCCAGAAAGTATGCGAAAATCATGTTGTCGACAAAAATCGACTTTACGAATATGCTAATTAAGTTTTCCATATCGTGTACTATTCATTTTCAATAAGTTCGCGGGTACGGCTTCGCTGAATCCAAATAATAATTCCCACAAGTATCAGGGCCATGGGAGGGAGAATGAACAGCCCGTTATTCTCGTAAAAACCTCCGTTTTTAATGTAGAATGATTCGGGGATTACCCTGAGATTCCAAAGGGTTCCTGAACCAAGCAGCTCCCTAAAGAAAGCAACTATCACCAGAATAATTCCGTAGCCAATTCCGTTTCCTAACCCATCGAGCGATGAGGCCCAGGGTTTATTCCCCAAAGCAAAAGCTTCCAGGCGGCCCATGATGATACAGTTGGTAATAATGAGCCCAACAAAAACCGAGAGCTGCTTACTTACATCGTAGGCAAAAGCCTTCAGCACTTCGTCAACCAGAATAACCAACGATGCAATAATAACCAGCTGAACAATAATTCGGATTCGGGCAGGTATTGTATTCCGAAGCAGCGAAGTAATAACATTTGCCAACACCAGAACAGCAATAACCGATATAGACATAACTACGGCAGGCTCAAGCTTTACCGTAACCGCCAACGCTGAACAAATACCCAGCACTAAAACGGTAATAGGGTTATTCTTGTTTATTGGGTCGGTTATCAGCTTAAGATTCTTTGCCGAGAACAAGGGTTCGCTTTCAATCTTCACGCTCATAGCTTATTTTTTTGATTTTTTGAAAAACTCCTGGTAGCCTTCAAGGCCATCGCGCAACATATTTTCTAATCCCTGACTGGTAATGGTGCCACCCGAAACGGCATCAACCCCATGAACATTCCCAGGTTGTGCACCTCCCTTTATAACTGAAACTGATACAAACTTTTCGTTTTCGAAAATCCTTTTACCTTGGAATTGCTTCTGAAAATCGGTGGTTGCAATTTCGGCACCCAGTCCTGGGGTTTCCGATTTGTGGGCAAAGGTTGCACCGAAAATGGTGTTAAAATCTTCGTTAAGTGATATGTAGCCCCAAATTGGACCCCAAAGTCCACGCCCAAGCATTGGAACAATGTACTTCCGGGAGCCATCATCGAGCTGGGCAACAAAAACTGGCAGATTCTGCTCCTCGGTTGGTTTAGCATGCTCAACCTTAAGGTTTACCTTAAAAGGGTCAACTCCTTCAACTCTAACTCCCGAAACGTTTACAGCAAACTGCTCAACGATTACCTTGCTAAACTCATCCTCAATGTAGCTGTGCTTGTTGCTGGCGTGCTCAGCATCCTGGGCTCTTCCAACCGACTTGAGAATGTCGAGACGTTTTTCGGTTTCAATATTCTTCTGCTGGAAGGGCTTGAGAGCAGTGGAGGCAATGGCAAGCAGGGCCGCTACAATAATTACCATTACCGACGAGTAAACAAAAATGTATAGGTTGCTCTGTTTATTCATGGTTTTACTTTTTAGCTGATTTTTGCAGCTTTGGCTGCACGTTTTTTACGTTTGCTAATGTTTGCCTCAATAATGTAGTGGTCAATTAGCGGAGCAAAAGCGTTCATTAGCAAAATTGAAAGCATCATTCCTTCGGGATACGCAGGGTTGAATACCCTCACCAGAACGGCAAACACTCCAATAAGGAAACCGTAAATCCACTTCCCCTTTTCAGTTTGCGATGCGGTTACCGGATCAGTAGCCATGAAAACTGCACCAAATGCAAACCCGCCCATTATGAGGTGATGCCAGGCCGGAATTTCCATGAAAGGATTCACTGCAAATGCATTGAAAATTAGCCCCATACTTAGGCCGCCAATTACTGTTGAAAGAATTATTTTCCAGCTGCCAATGCCAGTAAAGATAAGTATAAAGGCACCTAAAAGGATTGCTAACGTAGAGGTTTCTCCAACTGAACCAGGAATGGTTCCAATAAACATTTCGAGGGCAGTTGGGATTTTATCTATTTGGTATGCCGCAGCATTTGCAAGCGGGGTTGCTCCTGAGAATCCATCGACAATTCCCTCACCCTTCGATAAACCAGCAACCCAAACGTAGTCGCCGCTCATGTGCGAAGGGTAGGCAAAAAACAGAAACGCACGAGCAATAAGTGCCGGGTTGAAAATATTCATTCCAGTTCCACCAAATACCTCCTTGCCAATTATTACGGTGAAGGCAACGGCAAGCGCAACCATCCAAAGCGGGATGTCAACGGGTACGATCAGCGGAATGAGCATTCCGGTAACCAGGTAGCCTTCGTTTACCTCGTGCTTGCGCACCTGCGCAAAGGCGAATTCAATTCCCAAACCCACAACGTAGGAAACCACAATGATGGGAAAAACCTTGAGGAATCCGAAGAAGAATAAACTCCAGAACTCGGTATCGGCTCCGGTTGACAGCGCATTCTGGTAACCCACATTCCACATTCCAAAAAGCAGGGCAGGAACCAGCGCCATGACAACAATAATCATCGTGCGCTTCATGTCCATCGCATCGCGAATGTGGCTTCCTTTATCGGTTACCTTGTTTGGAACAAACAGGAAGGTTTCGAAAGCCTCGAAGGTGGAATGGAACATGGCGAGTTTACCGCCCTCCTCGAAGTTTGGTTTTATCTTGTCGACAAAGTTTCTTAACGCTTTCATTATGTATCGGTTATTTTTTTATCATTCAAACTGTGAGGCCGATTTTTACCCCAACTCCTTAACCATTAATTCAATGCCTTCTCGCACAATAGCCTGAACTTCGGTTTTCGATGTACAAACGTACTCGCAAAGAGCCATATCCTCCTCGGCAATCTCGTATATTCCAAGGTTCTCCATTTTATCGATATCCTTGGCAAGAATCGCCTTAATAAGATGAACCGGGTAAATATTCATTGGAAGAACCTTCTCGTACTGTCCGGTAACAACGTACGCACGTTCGCCACCGTTGTAGTTGGTGTGCAGCTTAAATTTCCGGCCCGGCATTAACCAGGAGAAGAAGCTGCGGGACACGCTAAACTTTCCGAATCCGGGCAGCGCCCAACCGAACATTTCGTAGTGGTTGCCTTCGGGGATAACGGTTACCATATTGTCGTAGTAGCCCAGAAATCCATTGGCAGCAATTCTGGTTCCAGTTAGCACATTCCCACTTATAAAACGCAAATTTTCGGCGGGTTGGGTAAGGTTCTCACTAACAATATTTGCTATTGATGCACCACTCTTCAGGATGAAGTAACGAGGTTTCTGAACCTCGGAACCAGCCAGCGCAATAACCTTGGTTGCATCGTATACACCCTTCAGGAAAAGCCTGCCCATGATAATTACTTCCAGCGGGTTGATGGTCCAAACAATGTCGCCCTTATTAATTGGGTCGATATGGTGAATTTGTATTCCAACATTCCCGGCAGGGTGTAGACCCGAAAAGTAGTTATACTGAACCCCTTTCGCTTTGCTAAAAACGCTGCTTGAGGGGAAATCGGGGTTTAGGTTTAGGTGTATTTTCCCGCTGGTTAGCTTCGAAAGGGCATCAATACCCGCCTGAAAGGCTTCGGCTTCCTCCTTCACGGCAAAGTCGATATCGGGCGAAAGCGGTGCGGTATCGAACCCAGAAATAAAAATGGCTTTGGGGGTATGCTCGGGGTTTGCAACAATTGCGTATGGGCGCTGTTTAATTGCGGGCCATACGCCGCTTTGGGTTAACTTTTCAACAACCTGTTCCCGACTTAACTCCTTCGGATTGGCTTTCCCAAATTCCACATACTCCTGATTTGCATCAGGCTTAACCACGACCTCGAGGAGCTTTCGCTTTTCGCCCCTAACTACGCTAACCACTTCGCCGCTAACCGGCGAGGTGAAGTGAATGTGAGGCCGATACTTATCGAAAAATAACGATTCACCAGCTTTCACCTTATCGCCCTCCTTCACGCTCAGCTTCGGAGTAAGCCCGGCAAAGTCGATGGGCTTAACTGCATAGGCCTCGGCTTGATCGGCTCGGGTAAAAACCTTCTCGGCTTCACCCTTCATTGGTATGTTTAAGCCTTTCCGTATCCTGTATGTTTTTTGCATACTAGCTTATAGTTATTGATTCAAGTAAACAAAGTTAAAAAATATACAAATAAAAGCAACCCTCAAATAAAAGCAACAAATATAGTAATCTACATGTATACATATTTACATATAAAAAAATGAATCAGCATTTTTTTACAACAAAATAACAATGTGTCATACTATCAAATTATTACAATTACAAATATTGGAATGTTATTTGTAATTTTGCTTCTTAACATTACGTTAATTTACAAATATTGATTATGAATCCTTTCTTTCGAAAAATAGCTACTGTTCAATCCGTTTACCTGCTGATTGCCTTTCTTTACTGTTATTCTACTAACAACAGTTTGTATGCCCAAAATGTTCAAGGTAACGAGGAAAAAACTTTTGAATTTGTAAGTTCACCCGATATAAAATCA
>DAOSWM010000012.1:16602-22986 GCA_035380045.1 Tenuifilaceae bacterium
TCAAGGTAACGAGGAAAAAACTTTTGAATTTGTAAGTTCACCCGATATAAAATCAACAAAAATTGGACGGCTTGGGGTTAACCTTTCCGAGCCAGCTATTGAACTGGGTGGGATGGAAAAGATAGCATTCTCCTTCGATGACCTTTCGGAGAATGCGAACAACTACTCCTACACCATTACCCACTGCAGCTCCAGCTGGGAACTCTCAGACCTGTTTCTGGTTGACTACCTAGATGGCTTCGAAGTGAACGAGATAAAGGAGATGCAGTATTCAACCGGAACGGTTGTTCCGTACGTTCATTATAGGCTTGAAATTCCGAACAACGATGTGAGGCTTAAGCTATCGGGAAACTACCTACTGAGGGTATTCAGCACCTACGAACCCGAAAAGGTGCTAATCCAGAAACGATTCGTTATTTATGAGTCGCTCGTGGCGATTAAAGCCAGCGTACATCAACCATTTGCTGGTGAGGAAAGATATAGTAGCCAGCAAGTTGACCTGCGTATTAACACGCAAACTTTGCGGATTTCGAACCACAACACCGAGGTAAAAACGGTTATTTGCCAAAATTACCCTTTTCAGGGGTGCCTGCATAATATTACGCCAACCCATTTTCACGACAATGAGATTGAATACACGCATCCTGATGCATTAATTTTTGAAGGAGGGAATGAGTTCCGCATGTTTGACGCCAAGAACATTCGGTACCTATCGCAGGGGCTACAATCCATCGATTACAGTGGTGGGGAGTTTCACGTTCAGCTTAAACCCGACCAGGTTAGGCGACAGGAAAAGTATTCGCGCTACTACGATTTTAACGGAGGATACTCCATAAATGTTGAGAATGTTCAGGAGCCTGAAATTGAGGCCGATTACGTTTGGGTTTACTTCACGCTAAACGTTCCCAGAGAGATGGATGAAGGCAAAAGCGTATATCTGTTCGGAGAACTCACCGGCTGGCAGCTAAGTCCAAACAACAAGCTAACATACAGTTACGAACGTAACGCCTACGAAATTCGCCTTCGGCTAAAGCAGGGTGCATACAGCTACCGCTACCTGCTAGCCGATGATAAAACTGGCCAGGTTGATACTGAGTACTTTGAAGGCAACCATTTCGATACCGAAAACCAGTACTACATACTCACCTACTACCAGCCTATGGGAGCGCGTTTTGAACGATGCGTTGGCTTTCAGGTTATTAGTTCAGAAGAAAGGTAGGTGTGAGCTAGAGTTTCCCCTCAAGTTTTTCTATAACCTTTTCGCGGTATGTTCGCCCAACGGGTATTTCCTTATTACCTATGGTTACAGAATGGTGAGTAAAAACAGCAATTTGCTGCATGTTAATAATGAACGAACGGTGAACCCGCATCATAAAATCGAAGGGCAGCAGCTGCTCCTCCATGGCCGATAAACGGGAGTAGCACACCAGCGATTTCTCCTTTGTATGAATCCTGATGTAATCGTCGAGGCTTTCGATGTAAAGGATTTCCTCAACTCTAACCTTGTGGCTTTGTTTGTTCGATTTAATAACAATCGTTTCATCGCCATTTTTGGAACCCTGTTCGCTGTTCGACTTTGATTTGTATTCTAAAAACTTATTAATGGATTTCAGGAAGCGGTCAAAGGAGATGGGTTTTAGCAGGTAGTCAATTGCATCAACATCGAAAGCATCAGCGGCATAGTTTCGGTACGCCGTAGTGAATATTACCTTTGGCGGATTCGGGATGCTGCGAATAAATTCAAGCCCGGTTATTCCGGGCATTTCAATATCGAGAAATATCAGGTCAATTTTTTGGCTGTGAATAGTTTTTATAGCATCAATAGCATTTGTATACTCGCCAAATACTGAAAACCCGCCCACTTTTTCAAGGTGACTCTTTATGATTCTTATGGCGATGGGCTCATCGTCAATTACAAGGCAACTGTAGTTCTGTTTCGCCATTTAGCTGATAATAATATTTAGTTCTACCGAGAAAATGTTGTTCTGGGTGTCAATTTTGAGCTCATGTTTTCCCGGATACAGCAAGTTAAGCCTTTCCTTCACGTTTTCCAAACCGATTCCTTGGCTTGAATTCTTGCTTGGTGAATAATTGTTGTTAATGGCAAAATGTATCGAATTGATTTTATAGCTAATGCTTAAATTTATTCTGCTATCTCCTGTATTCCGGTTCACACCATGCTTAAATGCATTTTCAACGAAAGTAAAAAGAATTAGCGGTGCTACTTCTGCATTCTGGTACGAATCGGGTAGCTGTACATTTAAGCTTAATCGGCTGTCGTGCCGAATAGACTCAAGGTCAATGTAATTCTTGAGGAACTGCACCTCCTGTTCAAGTGGAACCCTTTCTTTATCGCACTCGTACAGCATGTAGTCGAGCAACGCCGAAAGCTTTAGTATTACATCCGGAGTCGACTCCGACTTTTCCATCCAAAGCCCGTATAGATTGTTCAACATGTTGAAAAGGAAGTGCGGATGGAGCTGTCCCTGCAGCAGCTTAATTTTTGCTTCCTTGAGTTTCAACTCTGTTTCGGTTTTTTGTCGTTCAATCCTATCGCGCTCAATAAGCTTTGAGTACGATTCAACAATGAAATGCACAACCGTTGCGAAGAAAATAGTAATGTAGCTTCCCGAAAGGAGTAGAATAAGGTCGGTATCGTTTGGTAAGGCGCTCCCCCTGAAATGCACTGTTGTGTAGAAAAGAATTAAAATTATACAGAGAATATTTACCCAAATGCTGAAAACAATTGTAAATAGGAGTAAGTAGAAAAAGCGGAAGAAGTGCCTTTGGAAAAGAAAACGGGGAATCAGGTAACGATTTATTAGCTGAGTTACTCCAATGCTCATTAGTGTTAGCACAAGTACAACCGGAACTCTAATAACCAGGTCGTACTGTTGATTGCTAAAGATGAAGAAAAGCAAAAGCGAGGCAACTGCCCAGTATATGGTTTGCCATAGCCAGCTTCTCTTCTGAACAAGCAACGTATGTTCATTCAACATGTTCATATTTTTCAAAGATATATTGTTACTTTTACAATTTAAAACCTATGTACCCTTTTTCGGCGAATAAACCGTTATAACCCCCAAACGGAATTATACAACGAAAAAATACGGTTATAATTTCTTAAGGGACGAAAACGCGCAGTTTGCCTAATTTATTTGATTTCAGCATTATAATGCCGCACTTTTGTAGCATTACTAACCAATACTTATGAAACCATGCTTATAAAAAATTTAGTAGAAGGAGGAATTTGGTTTATGCTACCAATTTACGTAATGTGGATTGTAGTAATTGTGCTAACAATCATGCTCCTCGTGAAAGTTGCTGTAAAGAAGGAAGCTGATACGAAAAAACTTAGGGATTTGATACTTTTCCTGGGAAGCTTCGCTTTTTTATGGGGAATGTTAGGGCAGGTGCTCGGGATGATACAAGCCATGGGTGCTATTGAACGAGCCGGCGATATATCTCCGGCAATTATTGCTGGAGGTTTTAAAATATCGCTGCTTGCACCAGTTTACGGATTCACACTGTTTATTATTTCCTATTTGGTGTGGTTCGTCGTCAGACGAATGGCGAAATAGTGGCAAAAGAAATTAAGGTGCGAAACTTTCGCACCTTTTTTTTTCTACTTCCTGTTGAAAAGGTTGTGTAACCTAGTATACACAGGTATAACAATTTGTTGTTTAGTAAATTGTGAATAATTATTTATAAAAAAAAACTCAACGTTTGCATAAAGTAACTATTTTAGCTCAATTAAAAAGAACCTTAAATAAAACTTAACCCACAAAGTAATGAAACATTATTTTACCCTGTTATTTAGTTTACTATTCTCGTTAACGGTTGCGTTTGCTCAAGCCCCATCACTATTCAACTACCAGGCAGTTGTTCGTGATGCTGCCGGTGTTGTGCTTTCAAACCAGGAGGTAGTTTTAAAAGTATCGGTAATTAAAGGTGAGCTAACCGGCGAAGTAGTTTTCGAAGAAACCCACACAATTACAACAAGCATCGAGGGAGTAATTAGCGTGGCAATAGGCTCTGTTAACTCGGATGTTTTTCAATCAATTGACTGGGGAAATTCACCCTACTTCCTTTCGGTAGAGGTGAACGGAACCATGTTGGGAACCACCCAAATTCTGAGCGTTCCCTATGCCTTCTACGCAAACAGCGCAGGGAACTCCTTTAGCGGCGACTACAACGATTTGCAGAATGTTCCCGAAAATATGGACATCGATTCGAGCGATGACTTCGATGGAGATTTTGAAAGTTTAACCAACATTCCTCAGCATCTCGATACCGATTCAACAAACGATTTTGACGGCGATTTTGCCAAGCTAAAAAACGTTCCAGAAAACATCGACCTTGACAAAACTGACGATTTCGACGGCGATTTTGAAAGTTTAACCAACATTCCTGAACATCTCGATACAGATTCCACTAACGATTTCGATGGAAAGTTTTCAAGCCTAACCGATTTACCAGAAAACATCGACCTTGACAAGACCGATGATTTTAGCGGAGATTACAACGACCTGCTCAACAAACCACAACAACAATTCTATTGGGGCGACAAGGACAACGATGGTTTTGGCGATAAGTACAAAGCGGTTTACGCACCTTCTGCTCCCTCGGGATATGTAGGTAATGCCGATGATTGTAACGATGACAGTTCAGTGGCTAACCCCGAAGCTGAAGAAATTTGCGATGGAATTGATAACGACTGTGATGGTGAGATTGACAACAACCCAACTGATATCAAAACATGGTATCTGGACTCTGACAATGATGGCTTTGGAAACCCCCAGGTTTCAATGTTAGCATGTTTTCAACCAGAAGGATATGTTGGAAACGATGAAGATTGTGACGACTCCAATCCTACTGTCAGCCCTGAAACACCCGAATACTGCGATGGGATTGATAATGATTGTAACGGAGAAATTGATGATAATCCTATTGACATTGTTACATGGTACATTGATTTGGATAGTGACGGATTTGGTAATTCCGAGGTGACAACATTATCATGCAGTCAACCGGAAGGTTACACATATCAAGCGGGCGATTGTAATGATTACAACGCCGAAATTCACCCAGGAATTGTTGAGGTTTGTGATGAGATTGATAATGATTGTGATGGAGAGGTTGATGAGCTTGCTTTTGATGCCCCTTCATGGTACATAGATGCAGATGCAGATGGCTTTGGAGGAAATGAAAATTCTATAATTGCTTGTAACCAACCTGTTGGATATGTTAGCAATGATGCAGATTGCGATGACAATGATCCAAACGTTAACCCGGAGGCTGAAGAAGTTCCAGATGATATGGATAACGATTGTGACGGTGAGGTTGACGAGGATTTGGAGCCCAATTGCATGTCTGATGACGACTGTCTTTCAGGTGAAATATGTTACAACGGCGAGTGTGTTCCTGAAGGTTCGGTTGAAACTAACTGCAACGATGATATTGATAATGATGGCGACGGATTGGTTGACTGTGAGGATCCAGATTGTGATGGCAACGGAAACTGCCAGCCTCTTGAAGATGCAGATTTAGACGGCTACCTTTCCGATGTTGACTGCGATGATTCTGACCCGGAAATTAACCCCGGCGCAGCAGAAATTCCTGACGATGGAGTTGATAACAACTGCAACGGACAGGTTGATGAAAATGGAGAAACAACCTGTAATAGCGATTCCGATTGCCCCGATGGTCAACATTGTGTTGATGGTCAGTGTGAAGAATTTTGCTTCCCCGATTGCGCTGGCATGGAGTGCGGTGATGATGGGTGCGGCGGTTCATGCGGAAGTTGCCCTCCTGGCCAAAGTTGCTTTGAGGGTTCATGCCACCCCGATTCCGATGGCGATGGCGTTGTAGATTTTAATGATGTTTGTCCTGGCCATGACGATAATATTGATACTGACGATGATGGTATTCCTGATGGATGCGACGATGATATGGATGATGATGGTGATGGAATTGCCAATAATGTGGACAATTGCCCGCTAGTCTTTAACCCTGACCAAACAGATTCTGATGCCAATGGTATTGGTGATGCATGCGAAGAATCCTGCGAAGGCCAACCCTGCGAAGATGGGGATGCTTGTACGGTAGGTGATGTGTTCGATGCTGACTGCAACTGTATTGGTGGCCCAATGGTTGACTGCGATGATAATAACCCCTGTACAGTTGACACCTGTCATCCGGAATTGGGATGTATTCATGAACTTAACACACAGCCTTGCGATGACGGAAACCCATGCACAACCAATGATCAATGTATTAATGGAGAGTGCGCTGGAACACCGATTGATTGTGGTGAAGGAAGTGCTTGCGATCCAGCTACCGGAGCATGTATTCCTCTGGTTGATTCAGATAGTGACGGAATAT
>DAOSWM010000012.1:23086-34319 GCA_035380045.1 Tenuifilaceae bacterium
GATAGCTCCGCAAACTCGCCAATTGGAATGCCAATTTTCTCACACTCCATTATTGTTTCTCGGTTTACCGATGCAGCAAAGGCTTTCTCCTTCATCCTTTTTACAACCGACTTTGTTTTAATGCTCGATATCTTCCTATCGGGGTAAACCAGAGCCGTTGCAAAGATTAGTCCCGTAATAGTTTCGCCTGCGGCGAGCGCGTGTTGGAATTTTGTTTTACGCTCCAAACCAGTCGCCATCTCGTTGTGCATTCGAATTGCATCAATAGCCTCTTCGGGTAAATCCTCCTTCATCAGCATCTCAGCACCCACTAGCGCATGGCGCTTGGGGTCGGCATCGGTTATTTCCACATCAATATCGTGCAGGAGCCCTGCAATTCCCCATACTTCCTCGTTCTCGCCAAAACGCTTTGCGAGCGCTCGCAACACTGCCTCGGAGGCTAAACAGTGGGAAACCATTTTAGGATTTTTAATATTCTGATTCAGTAGATTAATATAGTAATCGCGTGTTTTCATGGTAAAAAAGTTGCTAAATTTGATGCGTAAAGATAAAAATCATAAACGGAATGTTCCAAATTCTTAGCAGCTCAGCTTTTTTTGTAGGACTAAATCCACAGGAGCTAGAGCAGATATTCAGCAAAATATTGTACTCGGTAAAATCGTTCAGCAAAGGCCAAACCATTGCACAGCGTGATGAGGAGGTAAAAAATCTATGTATTGTACTAGAAGGAACCGTTAAGGGCGAAATGGTTGATTTTACAGGAAAAATACTGAAAGTTGAAGAAATTCCAGCACCTCAACCACTTGCACATGCGGTAATGTTTAGCAACATGAACCGTTTCCCGGTTGACGTGGTTGCTATTACCGATTGCAAAATTCTTTTTATTCCACGAGCCGACGTGCTAAGGTTAATGCAGTCGAACGAAACAATTCTCAGCAATTTCTTGAATGCCGTATCAAATCGGGCTCACTTTCTTACCACAAAACTCTGGTTTTTGTCATTCAAAACCATAAAGGAGAAGGTGGCACATTACCTGTTAACCCTAGCAAAAAGCGAAACGAAAACAACCATTATTCTTCCAAAGTCGCACCAGGAGATGGCCGAGTTTTTTGGCGTTACCCGCCCATCGCTGGCCAGAGTATTTGCTGAAATGCAAGATGAGGGAATTATTACTGTAAATCGACGCGAGGTTACAATAAACAACAGGAATAAGTTACTGGAAATGATTAAGTAAGTCCTGAATTTTCGTATATTTGGTAGTACATATTGTGAAATTCAAAAACTAAAATGAAAATTGCACTTGCTACCATCGGTTCGCGCGGCGATATTCAACCCTACATTGCACTTGGAATTGCTTTGAAAAAAAGTGGTTACGATGTAACCATTGCCACGCATCCTTGGGCTAAGGAAATCCTTTCTTCCTACGAGTTAAATCATTCTGCTATCGGCTCCAATATCGATATAAACTATGCTGCCCGCATGTTTGTTGAGAATTCAGCAAGTAGTATTAAAGGGTTAAAATTTGCGCTAAACTTTATATTCACTGTTCTTCGCGATTGTCATGCTGATTTAATGGAGGTTACAAAGAATGCCGATTTGGTAATTGGACATGGAATTGTTGGAAATTCCGAGGCAAATATGTTGGGAAAACCATTCGTTTCAGTTTCAATTGAAACCATGGGGCTGCAAAAAGAGTACTGGAAAACAAACAACTTTCTTAAGGAGTTTGGAATATACTTGGGAGACAGTTTGAAAGGATTTATGTTCGGCAAACCCTACAAAAACTATCGCAAAGAAATTGGTGCCCCACCTGCCAGTTCAACACAACCGAAACCTTACCTAGCCCTTTTGGCAACCAGCAAATTTCTTCAGAAACCGAACTATTACTGGAAAGATAGAACCGAAATTACAGGCTTTTTCTTTGCCGACAGCCCAACAAACTTCACTCCAACTGCTGAGTTGATTGAGTTCATTTCATCGGGTGACAAACCAATTCTCATAACATTCGGTTCCATGTTCCATAGAAAGGAGGAAACCGAAAAACTTTTCACCACAATTTGTGAAGCAGTTACCCTTTCGCATTCGCGAGCCCTGCTGTTAATGCCCGACTTGGATGTAAAAACAGATGAAATTCCCAATAACATTTTTCCAATAAACAACATTCCATATAGCTGGCTGCTGAAACAGGTTACGCTCGTAGTTCATCACTTTGGATTTGGTACAACCGCCGAGGTGCTGAAGGCAGGATTGCCATCAATTCCAATTCCTCACATTTTCGACCAGAAAGCCAGAGCCAAACAAATTTATAACTTAGGATTCGCTTCAAAACCCCTCAACATACAAAATGTTAATGCGCATACACTTGCAAACGAAATTTTAAGTACAAAGGCAAACTGCAAACTTTACGCAGATTGCCTTGAGCTTAGCTCAAAAATTGCTGAAGAAAAAGGGGTGGAAATTGCCGTTGAGCTGATAACTGATTATATAAACCAGCTATGATTTTTTAGAAATAAATTCGATAATAATTTCTTAAATATTTTGTTATCATATTGGTTGTTAGTTATCAAGGTATTTGTACTGCAGGTTTGCATCCAACCCTGGCAATTATTTGAAGATTATTCAAAAACTACAATAAAGCAGTTTTAAAGTAATATGCAGATTAGAAGTTGAAAATAAATCTATGCGTATGGACTATAATTAATAACGTTTTTTAATATTATTCTCATTAAAACTTCTTCCTCAAATCTACCTCATCGCCGGTAATAAAGTAGCATGGTTGGTCGCAGCTTTCGTAGTCGATGCGGGTACGCAGCTTGGTTCCATTAATTACGAAGTAATCTAGCCCGTTCTTCTGGTAAGTTGCTCTGAAGGAGTATTCTTCGTCGGTTGGTAACGAAAAGTAGAAGTATTCGGTGCGGGCAGTATCTGTTGCTGCTACAACATTATCCTCAAAAGCGCCGTAGTAAACAGTAACTGGAACCGATGGATTCTCATCGTTTATTGTCACTCTCAATTCAACATCACCGTACTCTGGCTTATCGGCGTAGCAGTAGCTGCAATCAACAAGTACACGGTCAAGAAAGTCGTTACACGAGTTTAAAGGAGCGATAAGCAGAACGAGCATTGTGAATAGTATAATATGAATTCTTTTTAGCATGCTCATTGAGGTTGTTTAGTAAATCCAGCCAATTCGTTTTGCTTCAATTTTTGTTTTATCGATGTTAATCTTTAGTCCAAGTTGTAATTTGAAAACTAGCGGGCTAACGTTAGCAGCTTGCTTTGTTTGGTACTCAAATAAACCACTAACGTACATATTATTGTCGTTATAGAAAATACCTCCGGCTGGTGTCAGGAACCTAAACGATTCGGGTTTTGTTTGAGCTCCAGGGTAGGAATATTTCCCCCACGAATAGTTACCGCTAATACCCAGACAAAAACCCACATTTGCTCCATTTGGCAACCTTTTTAGGTTGATAAGTTTGTTGATTCCAGCGTTTACGGTTCGTCTCCGTTCCCAGAACTGGTAGTAATCCAACTCGCTGGTCGACAAAACAGGCTTTTTGTAGGGGCGGAAGGAGTAACCCAGGTTCAGCAGCGTATTTGTTAGCGATTCGTGTACTCCTGCACCGAATTCAAACTGAAAATCGTTGCTGTTAAACCAGAAGCCTGAGTTTAGGTGAATGGCTGAAAACTGAATTTTCCGGTACCTTTTCAGCCCTTGGGCTTCGAGCATTGGAACTATTTCCGATATTCCACTCTCCCTTGCAAGTTGAATGTATCCCTTGTGGCTGCTCAAGTCTTCGTTGGCGGCTCCGTTTTGTAGAAGAATCTGAATGGCATTGGTTGCGTTGTACCGAATGGCCAGCGCAAGGGCTGTTGTTCCATTCTTGCTCCGACTGTTTACCTCGGCTTTATAGCTTAGCAGAAGATTGAGCAACGTTGTGTCGTTATACTGAGCAGCAACCATTAGCGGAGTAAAACCTTTGTTATCGCTCAGGTTTGGGTTAGCCTCGTTTGCCAGAAGTATTTCCGAAACGTACTGAGCACCCGCATACACTGACGACATTAACGGTGTGTTGCCAAAATCATCGGTAATATTAATATCGGCACCACTGTTTAGCAGGAAGTAGGTTAGGTAGGGGTAACCAAAACCAGTAGCAATGTGGAGTGGCGAAACTCCTTCAATATCTTTTGCATTAATGTTTGCGCCAAAGTTGATTAGTAACTCGGCAATAGAATCGTTGTTGCTACGAACCGCTGCATGCAGCGCAGTATTACCATCGTAGGGGGTTGCGTTAATATCGGCTCCGTTCTCTATCAGGAATTCTGCAATCTCATAGAAACCGTTTTGCGCAGCAAACATAAGGGGAGTAACTCCATCGTAGGTTGAAACGTTGGGTGAAACACCCATTTCTATGTAATTCTTTACATCTTGAAGGTTACCGGAATCGGCATGAAGAATTAGCTGGTAGGCAATAAATTCAGGGATAGCGGTTGAATCGGAATCCTGCTTGGTATACTCCTGCGAGGAACACTTAATTGAATAGAATAGAGAAAACAATAATAAGCTATATATTATTATGTTACGATTGTGCATTAAGCTTCAGTTTTAATACTCAAAAATATAGATAATTTCAATAATATATGGTTTGCAGCAATTTGTTTATATTGCAAAAAGTTTACCATTTATTACTATCTGCGAAGTTTTTTTTGTTTTTTAAACTTGTTTATAAAAACGGAATCATAGAAAGAGCCAACGTATAGTTTGTCTCTTTAAAACCATTACACAATGAAAAAAGCGTTTTTACTTCTTCTATCCCTGGTGTCATTCTTTTCTTTCTCTCAGAGTGATGACGATTTGTTAAAGGAAATTGAGAAGCTACGAAGCTTCAACGAGAGTTTAAACCACAGGGTTTACGAGCTGCAGAAAACAATCGATGATGTTTTGTGGTACAACCGTATGGGCGATTTGGCTTTTATCGATAAGGTTTATCTGTATGGTCCGCCACCAGCAGTGGTTCCCAACCCAACTGCAATGGGAGCCAAGAACGATGTAAAATTCTGGGCGTACGTTTTTATTCCCAAGGGAATTGATTACACCAAAAAGTACCCGTTGCTCGTTCTTCCGCACGGTGGTGTTCACGGCGATTTTTCAACATACTACCTTCACATTGTGAAGGAGTTGGTAGTGCAGGGTTACGTTGTGGTTGCACCTGAGTACCGAGGTAGTACCGGGTACGGGAAGGGATTTTGGGAGCTAATTGATTACGGTGGCTTGGAGAACCAGGATGTGAAAGCCAGCCGCGATTACATGGTTGAAAACTACGAGTTTGTTGACAAGGACAGGATTGGTATTCTGGGTTGGAGTCATGGTGGCATGATTTCGTTGATGAATATTTTCGATTATCCTAAGGACTACAAATGCGCATTCGCAGGGGTTCCTGTTTCCGATTTAATTGCCCGAATGGGTTACGCTACCGACGAGTACCGTGAATTATACTCCGCTGATTACCATCTTGGTAAAACAGCCCGAGAGAACATTGAGGAGTATCGGCGCCGTTCACCGGCGTGGAATGCGCACAAGCTGCAAACCCCGCTGCTAATTCATACAAACACAAACGACGACGATGTGAATGTGCTTGAGGTGGAGCACCTCATTAAATCGCTGAAAGCTGAAGGGAAAAAGTTCGAGTACGAAATTTTTAAGGATATTCCGGGTGGCCATTCGTTCGATAGGATTGATACCAAGCACGCTAAGGAAACCCGATTGAAAATTTACACATTTCTAGCAAAGTATTTGAATCCCCCGAAGGTTCTAAAAACGGTAAACGACATAAACCAGGCTGCGTATCGCTAGAAGTTTTTGGAGTATACTCTTATGTCTCAATAATTTTATTGTAAAGTTGTTGGGACTTTTTTTATTTAGGCTGGTTAGTGGCTTAACTATTAAAGATTTTTTTTACTTTTATGGAAACATATTATTTTTCGGATTTATAAGCTTGTTACCTGGATAATAACCCAAAAAATATTAAGTATGGCAACACTGCTTTCCACCTACCAATTTATTCTAAGTTTTTTTGAATCGTGCGCCGATAAATTTTTATTGGCAATAGCACCGTACTCAAATATTCTTTACTCTGCCAGCGAAGCTGCTTCTGAAGGAGGCGACCACGGTTCACATGCTAGCATGGCACCATTGCTCTTTATTATTCTTGCCCTTTTTATTGGAACAGCAACTCGTTACTGGTTAAGGAACTTTGCAATTCCCTACACCATTAGCTTGTTAATAATTGGGTTAGTTTTAGGGGTTGCCAATAGGGCAGGCTTTTTCTCGGAATTTTTGCATATCGGTCATGGAAGCGGGCTGTTCATTTTTTCAGAGTCAATTGACTGGGCGGGTCACATCGATCCGCATCTGATTCTATACATCTTTCTTCCAACGCTGATTTTTGAAGCAGCTTTTGCCATGCACGTGCACACATTCAAGAAATCGTTTACCAACGCATTCATTCTGGCTGTTCCCGGAATTATTGTTGCCCTGCTGCTAACCGGAGCATTCGTAATGATGCTTAAAGTTTTTAACATTGGTTTGGGAATGTGGACATGGCCTGTTGCCCTCATGTTTGGTGCGGTAATTAGCGCAACCGACCCAGTTGCTGTGGTTTCCATTCTAAAGGAGGTTGGTGCTAGTAAGAAGTTGGGAACCCTAATTGAAGGCGAATCGTTGCTTAACGATGGAACAGCCATCGTAATATTTATGGTGTTTTTTACAGCCTTAACCGGTGGCGAAGGTTCAAATCCAATTGTTCAGTTTTTACAGGTTTCACTTGGTGGAGTTCTAATTGGAGTTACTATTGGTTGGATAATTGTTACGTGGTTGAAACGTGTTTTTAACGATGCCCTTTTCGAAATAACTGTGGTTGTTGGTGCTGCATACCTCGCATTCTTTGTGGCCGAACATTTTTTCCACGTTTCGGGTGTGCTGGCTCTGGTTGCTTTTGGAAT
Source organism: Tenuifilaceae bacterium (assembly GCA_035380045.1). Taxonomy (GTDB): domain Bacteria; phylum Bacteroidota; class Bacteroidia; order Bacteroidales; family Tenuifilaceae; genus DAOSWM01. The sequence goes on from DAOSWM010000012.1 coordinate 30,092, forward strand.
TATGATGGCTGGAATTGGTAGAACCCGAATTAGCCCACAGGTTGCACACTTCCTTCACGAATTCTGGGAGTTAGCTGCATTTATTGCCAATACATTAATTTTTATAATTGTAGGCGTGGTTGTTGCGCAGCGGGTTTCGTATACACCTAGAGATTTTTTAATTCTCATTCTTTTATACATTGCAATTACTATTGTTCGAGCTATTGTAATAGGTATGTTCTACCCTCTAATGAAACGCATTGGATACGGTATTACTCCAAAAGATAGCGTAATTGCCTGGTGGGGCGGACTCCGTGGAGCCGTTGGGCTTGCGTTAGCATTAATTGTTGCCAACGAAGCGTCCATTGAGCATGAAGTTCGCTCACAAATCCTATCTCTAACTGCTGGAATAGTAGTGTTAACATCGTTAGTAAACGCAACTACTATTAAGTTGTTAGTAAATAAGTTGGGATTAACTAAGGTAGGTGCTGTTCGTCAGCAAATGCTATCACAAACTGTTTCTTTTCTCCGGCAAAGTAGTGAAAAGGAAATTTCTAAGCTTAAAGAGAATCGTTTCATGTCGGGTGCCGACTGGGAATCGGTTTCCGATTACTTGCCAGATGTTAAGGATGTAGAAGTGAAAACCGAAGAGGAGGAGAAGATTTTTGAAACAAGAAAGCGTTTGCTAATGAAGGAAAAGGAAAGTTACTGGCGTCAGTTTAGCGAGGGTTTGCTAAGTCCTGCTGCTGTTCAGAGCCTTTCCGATGAAATTGACCACCTGATGGACCTGAACGGTCGCGAGTCGTTAGGAAACCGCAAGGATTTAGAGAATATGTGGAAAACGCCCAAAATAACCGCAAAACTTCAGAAGTTACCACTGTTTGGAGGTTTTTGGAAACGTCAATTCTACCGTAAGTTGGCTCTCAGCTACGACTGTGCTCGTGGTTTCGTTGTTGCCAACGAAGAGAATCTAAAGGCTTTATCAAGCCTGATTATTGGTACTTCCACAGGAACTGATGTTGATAAGGAAGTTGAAGCCCTCTCAGGTTTAGAGGATGAAATAAACGAGAACAAGATTATGGGGCTCACATTTCTTCGGAATTTGAAGGACACATACCCTGAGGTTTACCATGCCATTGAAACACAAATTGCTTCGCGTTCGTTGCTTAACCACCAGATGAGCAATATTCAAAAAATGGAGAAGCAGGGAAGGCTTGAACCCAGTGATGCTGCAAACTTGGAGTCGCAGATTCAGAGTCACATGAAACAAATTATTGATTCTCCTCCAAAGTACCAGGGAACCCAATCGTACAGGTTTTTACAGGCTATTCCACATTTTGGCGTAATGAATCCGAACGATTTGGAGTATCTGGCGAGTAAATTTAAGGAGAAAGTTTTTGCCATTGATGGCAAGCTTACCGTTGAGGGTGGAAACAGCGATGGTTTTATGATTATTGTTCGCGGAACTGCTAGGCTTGAGCAGGAAGGAAAGCTTAAAATGATGCTCGAGCCCGGCAATGTAATTGGAGCCTACGATACGCTTGCAGGCGTTCCTTTCTGGGCATCGGTTACAGCCGAATCGCCGGTAACTACTCTTACTCTCAGTAACTCTGTGCTAGCAAAGCTGCAGAAAACTAAAAAGCATATAGTTAAGCACCTGTGGTATTTTGCTGGCATCGATTTGGCAGAAAGGTTACTGGCAAAGGTTGAGCCATGGTCGGGCTGGAGAGCCAAAAAGCTGAAAAATTTTGTGATGAAAGGCGAAATTATCACCGTTCTACCCGGTGAGAAGCACCGCATTGATGCTGAGGCAATCATTCTGCTTGTTGGTGAAGTTATTCCTGAAAACGACGATACTACCCTGGTTGCTCCATGCTTACTAACTCACAATGAGTTTATGGTACGAACCAGCACTACGCTATTTGTACTAAAGCAGGATAGCGAGAAAACCGAAAGCTAACGTTAACTTATTTATATCAAATCGGGTATGTATTTTAGTTGCATATCCGATTTTTTTGTTGCTTTTTTGCGCAAAAATTACCGTGAAGCCAGCCATTCACAATATTGCTCGACTATACGTAATAAAGGCATCGAAGTGGTTTATGCTGGTGATGCCAATTGTAGTTCTATTCTACCAGGAGAATGGGTTAGGCATGCGCGAAGTTTTTATTCTCCAAGCATTTTACTCAATTGCAATAGTGGTTCTCGAAATTCCTTCGGGCTACTTCGCCGATGTTTTGGGACGGAAAAATACACTTATAATTGGTTGTTTTTTAGGATTTCTGGGCTACTTAACCTACTCTTTTTCATATGGTTTTTGGGGTTTTTTACTCGCAGAAATCATTCTTGGATTCGGCCAAAGTTTGATATCTGGTGCAGATTCAGCGCTTTTGTACGACACCCTAATACAATCGAATGACGAGAAGAGCTACGTTAAGCATGAGGGGCGAATGGTTTCAGCAGGAAATTTTGCTGAAGCGCTTGCAGGAATTGCTGGTGGTTTGCTAGCGGCTTACAGCTTACGATACCCATACTATTTTCAAACTCTTATTTCGCTGGTTTCGGTTCCTGCTGCATTAACGTTATTTGAACCCAGGGTTACGGAAACCAAAATTGGTCTTAGCTTAAAAGCGGTTTTGGGAGTTGTTAGGCATGCCTTTATTGAAAATATTCAGCTTCGCTGGAATATAATTTTCTCATCGGTTGTTGGAGCTTCAACATTGCTTATGGCATGGTTTGTTCAACCCTGGTTTATTAGCATTGAAATGCCAGTTTCGCTTTTCGGAGTGTTTTGGACGGTACTTAACCTTTCGGTTGGGATTACCGCAATGGTTGCCTACAAAGTGGAGTTAAAATTCGGACCCCGAACAACAGTGCTTTGGTTCACAATTGTTTTGGCGTTGGGTTTTTTCGGAATTGCATATTTCGATTCCTACTGGGGGTTTATTTTCCTTTTCCCTTTTTACCTTGCCCGTGGGCTGGCAACACCAATTTTAAAGGACTATATAAATAGGATTACTCCTTCCAACGTACGAGCGACCATTCTTTCGGTTCGAAATTTTACAATTCGAATTATTTTTGCGCTTTGGGGACCCTTTTACGGTTGGTACACCGACAAGTTTAGCCTTGCGGGTGCAATGTATATAGCTGCAATTGTTTTTATTGTTCTCACAGGAGTTTGTTACTACTTTTTTGTGTCAACAAATTTTAGTAGGAGCAAAGAAAAAAAAACCATCAAGGAAACTCTTGATGGTTTTTCTATTTAAAAAGTTGATTAATTATTTATCGACACATCACCCAGAGCATTATCGGTGTACGTGTTGTTGTTATCGTTGAAGCTGCTGTACCACGAAAAGATTCCCCAACCACTAGAGTATCGGATAGTACAATCCTCAATGGTTAAGCCATCAACTTCGTATATTGAAATATTTGCATTGTCGGTTTCATCGCCTGCGTACTCAACAATACAGTGCTTCATTAATGTGTTTGAAGTGGTATGTGAGTAGAAGAAAACGCCGTGCCATGCACCAGGCGCTGGTGTAGATGCAGCAGTAGTGAAAATAATGGGTTTTTCTTCTGTTCCCACAGCGTTAAGGGTTGTTGATTCGTAGTAACCAAAGTCAATCCATGTATCAGCATGAAATTTAAGAACAACGCCTGGTTGAATTGTAAGAGTTTGCTCAACATTAATTGCGCCGTCAATGTAGTAGGGAACGGTTTGTTCGGTAATTGTTGCTGTTGGAGTATTAATATCTCCGCCTCTAACCTTAATACCGTAGTTTGATTCGCAGGTAATAGTGTTGTTTGAGCCAAGTGTTGTTACACCAAGGCTTTCAATTTCAATTGCATGCGTGCCAACATTCTCGATTGTATTTCCTGAAAAAGAAACAAACCCTTTTGCAGCGTATATACCAATTTTTTTAGCACCTTGAATTTTACAATTATTCATCGTAATTTTTTCATCCAGGTTGACTGCAGGATGATCATTTTGTCCAGCATACTGAATTTCGCAGTAGGTCATTGATGAGTTTGAAAGTGTGCTGCCGTAAAACCACAAACCTTCCCACGAGCCAGGAGCTGGATTGGAAGCGTATGCAGTAAAAACAATTGGCTTATCCTCAGTTCCGTTTGCTATTAGCGTTACGTTATCGCTCCATCCAAACGAAAGGTAAGCCCCAGATTTAAATTTAATTGTAGTTCCAGGTTCAATGGTAAGAGTAGTTCCATCAATATCAATTCCGGTTTCAAC
>DAOSWM010000012.1:34419-35857 GCA_035380045.1 Tenuifilaceae bacterium
AGTGCAAAAAGCATAAATGCTGGTAACAGAAATTTTTTCATAAAATTGGATTTAGGTTAGTTAATAAGTTACTTGCTAATATTATTTTCATGGCAATAGCAAATCTTGTTCCAAATGTGTAAACAATATTACAAAATAATGAACAATATTAATTGAAACCAATCCCCGAAAAGAAGGATTTTACTAACCTATTTGTGTAACTAATTCTTTTACAAGTTTAACAAAGTTATTTATATCATCTTCGGTTGTGTCCCACGAGGTCATCCATCGAACCTCAGAACGGTTTTCGTCCCACTCATAAAAGAAGTACTGTTCCTGTAGTTTTGGAATAATTTGAGGTGGAACAATGGCAAAAACACCATTAACCTCAACTTTTTGGGTTATTTGAATTTGAGGAATTTTGTTGATTTTTTCTGCGAGAAGTTTCGCCATGTTGTTGGCATGTTCAGCAGTTTGCTTCCACTGGTTGTTAGCTAGGTATGCTGTGAACTGTGCAGAAATATACCGCATTTTAGATGCGAGTTGCAAACCTTGCTTTCGTGTGTACATGAAGTTTTCTTTAAGCTCAGGAGCGAAGAAAACTATGGCTTCGCCATACATCATGCCGTTCTTCGTTCCACCGAACGAAAGAATATCAACACCCACATCGGTTGTAAACTCTTTGAAGCTGAGCTTGAGCGCAACAGCTGCGTTGGCAATACGGGCACCATCCATATGTAGGTACATGTTGTGCTCATGAGCAAGTTCGCTCAGCGCCTTTATTTCGGTGGGTGTGTAGAGTGTGCCCAGCTCGGTTGGTTGCGAAATGGAGATAACTTTCGGTTGTGCATGGTGCTGAAAACCAAAGCCATGAAGATGCTGCTTTACCAACTCAACGGTTAACTTTCCATCCGGAGTTGGAACCGGAATAACTTTGCAGCCGGTGAAACGCTCGGGAGCACCGCATTCATCAACATGAATATGGGCCGTTTCGGGACAAATAATGGAGTTATGTGGTTGAGTTGCTGCTTTAATTCCCAGTACATTTGCTGCAGAGCCAATAAAAACGAAGAAAACGTTAACGTGTTCACCAAAAATACTCTTAAATATTTTTTCAGCTTCAGAGGTATACGGGTCATCGCCGTAGGCAATTGTATGCCCGTTATTCACCTTGGTTAATGCATTCAGTATGTTAGGGTGAACACCCGAGTTGTTATCGCTAGCAAAGCCACGTTTATTTTGCAGTTCCATGCTGTTTAAAATTTAGGGTAATACGATTTTGTAAATATATAAAAACTACTCAACGTTTTAGTATATGTTGCAACCATGTTCTGTATTCTAACTTCAATAAACCAACCATCTTCCTCAAGAGTTCCGAACTCTCTACCCGCTGGCTGTTGAAGACTTCGGAACTCAGCCTAAACTAAAAATTATTAATTACTTCCACCTTCCGTCTTCC
>DAOSWM010000012.1:35957-65188 GCA_035380045.1 Tenuifilaceae bacterium
CTTCCACCTTCCGTCTTCCGTCTTCTTTCAACTTATCAATCATGCTCCTTTTATAAAACTATTCTTAACGTGTTGGTAATCTATGTAGTATAGAATTTTAAAGGAAAGGCTGTTCACTTGTCCCGAACTTAATACATCACCAAAGTTGGAAAAAAAATTGGAACGAACGTCGCCATTGGAAAGTTCAATTGCGTTTTTCCAAACAACCGAAAGTTCGCTCCCCGGAGCGAAATTCCACTGGTAGGTTAGGTCGATGTTAAAAAGGTTGAAGTTAATGTTGTTATCCATGTTGTGGTTCTCAAGAGGAGCCGAAAGCGTTCCATCATCATACAACGTATGGTAGCTTGAGTAGTCAATCCATCGCCAGTAGTGGCGAATCCTTAGGTTTATGTTCGACAACGAGTTGAACGAGAGCAGCCCGTTTATTGTGTTGGTTAGCGTGGAAACATCCCTAAATCCCATATATATTTCGTTGTCCGATTTTCCAGCATAGCCCAGATTGTTGTTCTCAAAATCCTGCCGAACCTCATAAACAACGAAAAAATTATTACTAAAACGTAGGCGAGGAGAAAGGCTTACGTACAAACCATTGTAGCTAAAATCCTCTGCTTTCCAGTAGCCGGCACCTGTATCCAAAGCAACAGGTTTTCTGTAATCCGATGATGTCCAAAAACTTCCCGAGATATTTCGTGGACGAATTAGCATTCTGTCATTAGTTCGTGGTTCATCGTAATCGTGAGTTTCTTTTGGGTTGAATGAGAAGTCGGTGCCAAGAGTAAGGTAGCTCCTAGTTATGGTTGTACGAAGGCTGACGTAAACACTCGATTTATTGTAAACTCTAGGATTGTATAGTTGATTATGAGAGAATCCTACCCAGCTGTTCCAGTTTAGCAACTTCCAGAATGGTTGGTATATTTTGTAACCAACCTCAACTCCGTTAGAAAATTCGTTTGCTTTCTGTAGATACCCCAAGTCGTTTGGGTTATATTGCTCACTCTCAATATTATTCCATACGTTAAAAAGAAAATTTCCGGAAGTTTTTTGTGCAACTAAGTAGGACTTATAGCCTATTGTTGAGCTATCAGCATAAATTTGGCTAACTGCACCAACGCCCTGTAGGGCATATTTCGTAGTTTTATTTCGAAAAATAAAATCGGTTGCAGTAACATTCGAGTAGTAGTTAGCATAAGGGTGAAGGAGATTTGTATTTGCAAGGCTTACGTAGGAGTTATTTGGTAAGGTTTGGTCCAAAACAAGCATGTTGTAGTTGGTTAGTCCTTGGGTGGCAACTTCCCGTTCAGCACCACTAACAGTATCCTTAATTAATGCGTTTGCTTCAGATGTTATGGCGTTAAAGAAACCAACACCCAGTCCTTTTGCTGTTCGGCCCGAAATTTTTGTAGCGTTAATCATGCTGGTTTCGCTGGGATTTTCGGCAACTATTTCGTTGGTTCTGAGGGAATCGGAAATTGTATGGTACCCGCTTGGTTTTGAGCCAATTCTGCGTGAGTAGAAAATATTCCCTTTGTCGAATAGATCCATTCCTTCAATGAAGAAAGGTCGTTGCTCGTCGTACTTCACCTCGAAGGGTGAGATATTTAGCACTTTCTCGTCGGACTTAACCTGGCCAAAATCGGGAATTAGCGTCATGTCGAGGGTGAAACTTTCAGAAAGGCCAACCTTCACATCCATTCCTCCGTTGAGCCGGTAATTCAACGATTTGGAATTGGGAAACTTTTCAACATAGGCTGAAATATACGGACTGAACGAAAGCCGTAAGGGCGGCTTAATATCGCTTATGCCTGACAGTTCGCCCGATTGGTTCACTATTCCTGAAATTGAGTTATCGATAGGGTTCCACGTATCCCACTCGTTGTATCGCTTAATTAGGCGACGAAAGTTCAGCCCCCAGTTGGTTGCAGAATTTTTGGAGAATCGTAGTGCCGAGAATGGAATTTTCATTTCAACAATCCATCCCTGCTCGTTAATACTAACTTTGCTGGTCCAAACTGCATTCCAGCTCCTGTCGGAGCTGTTGCCCGTTCGCATTATATCGGTTTGCACGCCTGAGGCAGAAACTATGAAATCCTGGTAGTTTATACCATCATTATAGGTGCTAAGCAGAACGCTGAAAGCATCGGATTTGAGGTTGTCGGAATTATCGCGTTGACCCAATTCGCAGTAAATGTTTTCAGGGTTTGTGTCGAATAGTATTGCACCTATATATATTGCTTCATCATCGAAAAGAACTCTTACCTCCGTTTTTTCCGAAGGGAAGGAGCCGTTGAAGGGTTCGTACTGGTAGAAGTCGGTGGCAACCTGCGCCCTTTCCCAATCGCTTTCATTTAGGAATCCGTCAATTTTTATCTCTTCAGCAATGCGGAATGCTTCAAGAAATTTTTTTCCTGAAGTTGCCTTTTTTTGTGGTTTGGAGAAGGTTGTAATACTAAAAATAAATAAAAAAATAGAAAAAAGTATGGCTGCTTTACACTTCAACATCTTGGGTTAGTTTATTTCTGGTTTGTTTGTTATAGTTTTTGAAATTAAAACAGAGTAAAGGTTTAAAAGGGAATCCGATTTTAATATAGTGATTTATATCAAAAAAAAAAAACGGATTCGCAGGTTTGGAATCCGTTTTTTACAAAGCTATACTAATATTTTCTATTTTCCAGCTAACCAGCTAAGCACCTTCTCAGAATCGGGCTTTTCTCTTGGTTTTAGGTAGTCAACAACATTACCTTCCTCGTCAATTAAGAACTTCTGGAAATTCCAGGATATTTCTGCATCAACCACACCGTTCTCACTTTTTGTGGTTAGCCATTTGTATAGGGGATGAATGTCGTCGCCTTTCACTGAAATTTTTTCCATCATGGGGAAGGTTACACCGTAATTTGCGGTACAGAATTCCCGAATTTCGGAGTTGGTTCCCGGTTCCTGCTTCATGAAGTTGTTGGCAGGGAATCCGATAATCACAAATTTTTCTCCACCGTACTGCTTGTAGAGCTTCTCAAGCGTTTCGTACTGAGGAGTCAATCCGCATTTCGAGGCGGTATTCACAACCATAACCTTTTTCCCTTTCAGCTGCGATAGTGGGAATGTTTCACCCTCGAGGGTTGTAACGGTAAAGTCGTGTAGCGTTTTAGTTTGTCCCATAGCCATTGTTGCGGATGCAACAACTAGCGAAAGTATTAAAATTGATTTCTTCATTTTTTTAGTTTGTTTTTTTAGAAACAAATGTTTAGGGTTTTTGGTTCATATATTTTACAAAATTATTTAGTTTATTTTCATAAATTGTATTTTAAAAAATTCCCTATTTTTTAGGTAATTGTAATCTAAATCAGATAGATATGAAAAAGCATGGTTTGATTTCCGTAGTAGTATTTGTGTTTTTACTTGTTTCCTTGGGGCTTAATTTCTACCTAATTTATAGCAAGGCCACTTTGGAATCGAAAGTTAAAGCAGCAGAAACACTTTTTGCACTTAATTTTACCCATAGCGAGCGCGATTCGTTGATGGAAGGAATTGAGGAGAACATCGAAAAGTATAAATCAATTCACTCATTTCAGCTAACAAATGATGTGGCACCGGCACTCATTTTTTCACCGGTTCCGCTATCGTACGCTGCTCCTGATGCTGAAATCTCAACAGATTTCAACCTGCCTGCTAATGTGAATCTTCCTGAGAACAGGGAGGAGCTTTGCTTTTACTCAGTTGCAGAACTTTCAGTTCTAATTAAAAATCGAAAGATTACATCGGAGGAGCTCACAAACCTTTACCTCGACAGGCTTGCTCGTTACGATTCAAAGTTGCATTGCGTTATCACATTGCTTGGCGACAGAGCGCTGGAACAAGCAAGAAAAATGGATGTTGAGTTAAACCAAGGAGTATACCGTGGACCCCTTCATGGAATCCCTTACGGAGTGAAGGATTTGCTGGCGTTAAAGGATTACCCTTTTACCTGGGGGTCGCCAATCTTTCGTGAGCAAATTGCAGAAACAACTTCCCCGGTAATTCAGAAACTCGACGAGGCAGGAGCGGTACTGGTTGCCAAGCTTTCGCTGGGCGAATTGGCCTGGGGTGATGTTTGGTACGGAGGGATGACCCGTAATCCGTGGAATACCGAAACCGGTTCGAGCGGTTCTTCTGCCGGTTCTGCTTCGGCAACTGCTGCCGGACTTGTGGCTTTCGCCATTGGATCGGAAACCTGGGGATCGATTGTTTCGCCGTCAACGGTTTGTGGGGTTACCGGACTTCGTCCAACATTCGGGCGCGTAAGCCGAACTGGTGCCATGGCGCTATCGTGGAGCATGGATAAAATTGGCCCCATTTGCCGAACAGCGCAGGATTGCGCAATGGTTCTTAAATCGATTGCCGGACCCGATGGCGTTGAACCCGTGCTTGCCGATATTCCTTTCAACGCGAATTTGAAGAAAGATTTTAAAATGATAAGGGTTGGATTTGTAAAAGATTATTTTGAAGGAGATTATCCTTCGAAGAAAAATGATAGCATTGCGCTGGAAACTCTGAAAAATATGGGAGTTGAACTTATTCCTGTTACTCTACCCGAGCATCTTCCGGTTGATGCGCTTTCCATTATTCTCGATGCAGAATCGGCAGCAGCATTCAGCGAGCTAACGCTCACAAATCGAGACGATGAGATGGTACGTCAGATAAAATGGGCTTGGCCCAACTTTTTCCGTAAAGCCCGATTCGTTCCTGCAGTTGAGTACATTCAGGCAAACAGAATTAGAACAAAGCTAATTGATGAATTTTCTGAACTTTTTGAACAGGTTGATGTAATTATTGCTCCCAGCTTCGAGGGAAATCAACTTCTTATGACCAACCTAACCGGACATCCGGCACTTTCGGTTCCCAACGGATTTTCGGACGAAGGTTTACCCACAAGTTTTACTTTCATTTCAAATTGGTACAACGAGCAGGATTTGGTTGTGCTGGGCAAAACTTATCAGGACGAAACGAAGCTGTACAGAAAAATTCCGGAGGGTTTTTTACCATAATAATAAAGGGCGAGTTTTTTAAGACTCGCCCTTTTTTTTTATTTCAATTTATTAACCCCATTTTTATAGAGCCGTAGCCGGGTTTTTTGCATTCCACTTCTTCCACTTTGGCGTAGCCCATGGCTTCATATAACGAAGAATATGGTCGTCGAGTGGCTTTTCAGAAACGTACTCAAAATCTTCTTCAACAACCTTACTTCGTTCGTTGCTTGTTCCTCCATAGAAGGCTTCAACGTGCCTGTATTTTGCTATAAAGGTTCCGAATGAAGCCATAGTGTTTGGCTCAAGTTTTATTGTTACGGGGTTTGATAAGGCAAAATGCTGTCGTACATGGTAGGGCAAGTTTTCGTAGGGAGCGTACCTTGTTAAATCGTCGTCACCCGTTTTGCTCCGGTATTCATCAAGTTTGTCAAAATCGGTATAAATATGATAAAATCCAGTGAGGGTATATTCACCTGCTGGCAAGTTTTCAGCGTAGTAAATATTTGTGATATCTGCTCCTGAGTCGAAGTTTCGAAATGCAATTTCCTCTCCATTAGGACCTTTTACGGCAGGTGCCCAGCCGCTCCACGCAGCATTGTTTGCCAAAATTATTTTTCCATCTTCTTCCTTGCCAAACTCAATAGCCAGCATGCTCATGTCTTCAGATGTTGGCTTGTCAACCTTTGGGAATAGCTGCGCAAAGCTGAATGCTGATGCCAGCATAAATGCACTAAAAATCATTGCTCTTTTCATGGTAATTCTCCTTTAATTAAGTTAATGGTATATTCCTTTGACCAATAGATTGATTATTATTAAAAAATAAGCCTAATATTTTTAGTTAACATTGTTATTAGCAAATCACAATAATCACAATCATCTATAATTGTGCTGTAACTTTCAAATATTTTTTAGCTGTCATACAATAATAATAGTACTTTTGGTTTTTACGTTTTTGTGATAAAAGTAATGTTTTGCATTTAACAAAAAAATATATTTAGTTGATATATGTCGCTTGCTATTGTTTTATTGGATATTAATAGTTTTAGAGTAGTTGATTTTTAGTTTGAACATGAGTTGAGTCAGCATGAGTAGTCAATCTCCATACATAATAACGAAGGTAGAAAGCAAAGCAAAGAAGGCTATTTATGGCTACAATTTAATTGAAGAAGATGACGGGGTTCTTGTTGGAATTTCGGGCGGGAAGGATAGCTTTGCCTTGCTCGATGTGCTGGTTCGCCTGAGAAAAAGTTTGCCCGAAAAATTTCGTATTGAAGCGTGCCATGTTATTGCAAAGGACATGCCCTATAAAGCGGATGAAGTATTTATGAAAGAATACTGTCAGGAGAATGGAGTAAACCTTCACTTCCGTGAAATTGAGGTTCAGTACGATAAGAGTAAGCGCCAACCGGCATGCTTTATCTGTAGCTGGAAAAGGCGTAAAGAACTTTTCAAACTGGCTCGTGAGCAAAAATGCACAAAAGTTGCGCTTGGCCATCACCTCGACGATGCAATAGAAACGCTAATGCTAAATATGATTCATCATTCATCCATTAGTTCCATTCCTCCAATGCTGAGCATGTTCGATGGTGAAATCTCTATCATTCGTCCACTAATACTGGTTTTAAATAGCGAACTAAAAAAATACTCTGAACTAAAAGAATTCCCAGGTGAGGTAGAAGTTTGCCATTATAACGATGATACGCACCGCGAGTTGGTTCGCCAGCTTATTAAACAAACTACCAAGTTAAATAGGTCTGCACGGGAAAATATTTTTCGATCGATGGGAAATGTATTCCCCGATTATGTTGTTCCAAACATCGGAAAAAAGAAAAACCTCCCTGATGATGATTACAGGGAGGTTACTTAGGAAGCGATGTTAAGTACTATTTGCCTTCAATTTGCTTAACAGCAAAATTTAGTGCATCCTGAAGCATCTCCTCCGGCGGATCGGAAATAAAGCCTTCTTTGCAGAGCGATTGGGTAAGCGAACGCGAGTACTCAATATCTTTCTTTGCAATTTCGTAGGCCTCTTCCCATGTAACCTTACGGCGAGCAACACCGTCCTTAATGGCTTGGGTTGCAACATCGGCGGCTTCAACCGGAAAAACGTCTGCTTCGTCCATGGTTGGTACAATGTTTTCGGGATCAATGCCTCTCTTTTCAGCGTAGTTAGCCAACGAGTGCGCAGCAGCAATGGCCATGTTGTCAGTAATTTTTTGTGCACGCACAATAAGTGCTCCCTTCAGGATTCCGGGGAATCCAATAGAATTGTTCACCTGGTTTGGGAAATCGCCACGACCCGTGGCAACTATATGAGCACCGGCTTCCTTTGCAGCGTATGGGTAAATTTCGGGAACCGGGTTGGCGCACGCAAATACAATCGATTTGCTGGCCATTTTGCTAACCCATTCCTTTTTAATTGTATCAGGCCCGGGAGTAGAAAGGGAGATTAGCACATCGGCGTCCTGAATTGCTTCCTCCATCGTCTTTATTTTGTTTGGGTTTGTACTTTGGCAAAGTTCCCACTTACGATAAAAGCGAGGATCGGACTTAATGTCTTCCCTGTCAGAATGTAGCGTTCCTTTGGTGTCGAACATAACCATTTTCTTAGGGTCGCCTCCATCAGTAATTATAAGGCGTGCAATGGTTGTGTTCGATGCGCCCGCTCCGAAGTAAACGATTTTAGCATCGCTAATTTTTTTACCTACAAGTTTTAGGGCGTTAAGCAAACCAGCCAGAGTAACGCAGGCAGTTCCCTGGGCATCATCGTGCCATACAGGTATGTCGCACTCTTCACGAAGAACATCCAGAACTTTATAGCAGTTTGGTTGGGATATGTCCTCAAGATTGATTGCACCGAAGCTATGCTGGCACATTTTCACGAATTCAATAATTTTATCGGGATCGTTCTTACCATCTTTCCCTTTACTATCAACGCAAAGTGCAACGCCATCAACGCCACCTAAATACTTCATTAAAAATGCCTTACCTTCCATAACTCCAAGCCCACCGGGAGGTGTACAGTCGCCATCACCAAGAACTCGGGTTGAGTCGCTAACAACGGCAACCAAATTCCCTCGGTTACTGAACTCGAATGAGGTGTCATTATTATCCCGGATATTCGTTGAAACTTTCGATACCCCAGGAGTGTACCATACGTTAAACCAGTTAAACCCTGGAACAGGAACTTTTGGAACAACCTGAATTTTCCCGCTGTAGTGCTTATGCGAAAGTTCAGCCAAACGCTTTAGGAAAAGGGTTTTCCCTTTTGCCTTCTGCTCTTCGTTCCAGTTGTCAGGAAAAATTTTTCCTAGGTTGTTAAGTTTAATGTTAACTTTTTCCATGTTTTAGGTTGATTTATGGGTTTTAAAATTAAGCATACGTATTAGCAACTAATTTACAAAAAATATAAGCGTAAGCAAGAATGGGTTGGCTTAGCGTCAAGTGTATTTATATGAACGAGAAACTGTTTTGACTTATAATAAACAGATATGCAAATAAATAGCATTTTGTTATCGTTGAATTTTATGGTTTAAAACATGTTTTATGACTTTTGTCATAGATTTATTCGGAGGGTGAGAGACCATCCGGAAGTTAGTAAAGAAATCAAATTATCAATGGTTCTAATCGAATAATAGCTGAAGAAAAACGAATGGTTGATGTGTGTTGCATTGGAAATATTGAACTAATTTCTTTGCAAGAAACATAGCTATAAAACAAATATCTATGAAAATCATTCAAAGAGATTAAAGGTTAATGGCCTATGTTGTATTAACCGTTACTGCAATTGATTTTGTGAAAGCATCAAATGGCACTCTTTTTAACGTAGAAACAGGCACCTTTGATTTCCATAATACCGAAACGGTAAGTTTTATTAGTTACGAAGAAAATTATTCTCTGGCCAACATTGGTTATTCAGGAGGATACATGAATGATTCAAAAGAGATAAGAGTAACTTTACAGCTTGAAGGTAATTACGCAGGAGCAGCACATACTTTCATATCTTGGATAGAAGGTTCCAAGAACTAGAAGTATTTTTCCTCATATTGTAGAGGTTGTCTCAAAAGTTAAAAAGGATTAGATTTACTACTCTGTGGAATTCTGTGATTCCCTTGTGATACAATAAATTATAAATTTCACACAGTTTCTCAGTGTCCTTCACAGAGTCACACAATGAATTTTTGAGACACCCTCTTTTTTATGATTGATTATTCCTATTTTTTTAGTAGGTTTGAAGATCAAAATACAACTTTAATTTTTTTACAATGAGTGTACTTGTAAACAAAAATTCACGAATTATAGTTCAAGGATTTACAGGTAGTGAGGGAACCTTTCATGCAACCCAAATGCTTGAGTATGGAACCAACGTTGTTGGTGGAGTTACTCCGGGTAAAGGAGGCCAAACACATCTGAACCTTCCCGTATTTAATACTGTTTCCGATGCTGTGAAATCAACTAATGCCGATGTCTCTGTAATTTTTGTTCCTCCTGCATTTGCTGCTGATGCCATACTTGAATCTGCTAATGCAGGAATTAAGGTTATTGTTTGTATTTCAGAAGGGATACCAATTGCCGACATGGTTAAAGTAAACCAGCTTTTAAAGGAGTTACCCGATGTTAGGCTTATTGGGCCAAATTGCCCAGGAATTATTTCTCCTGAGGAAGCAAAGGTGGGAATTATGCCTGGTTTCATTCATAAAAAAGGTACAATTGGAGTCGTGTCTCGCTCTGGAACTTTAACCTATGAGGCTGTTGACCAACTCACAAAAGTTGGCTTAGGACAAAGTACCTGTATTGGCATAGGTGGCGATCCAATTGTTGGAACAACAACTCTGGATGCGGTTAAACTATTTACCAACGATCCGGAAACAGAGGGAATTGTTATGATTGGTGAAATTGGAGGGAATATGGAGGCCGATGCAGCCCGTTGGATTAAAGATAACTGTAAAAAGCCCGTTGTTGGATTTATTGCTGGCCAAACAGCCCCAAAGGGTAGACGAATGGGGCATGCTGGAGCCATTATTGGAGGCACCGACGATACCGCTGCTGCTAAAATGAGGATCATGCGAGAGTGTGGTATACATGTTGTTGAATCCCCCGCCGATATTGGAATCCAGATGCTTAATGCGCTTAAGTAAACATGAATTTTCTTTCGTAAGGGAGTTGTCGTTTTGTCAAGCCCTTCTTATGCTGATGGATGATTATTCATGCATTGGTCATTTGTTTTAGACCTTTTGTCAAAAAATAAAATCAACGGTAACAGTAACAAAATATCCCGATAATAGCACTTTCAACTATTTTTTATCTTATTTTTTTGTAAATATCAATTGTTTTATTGAATTGCTTCGGTTACATTTGCTAGTAAGCATTGTAGGGCTTTAACCTTGGCATTTATTTTGATTGAACCTTAATGGTTTTTTTAAGAAAACATATTGGTTTAATTATTCTCGGATGTTTATTTTCTCTGGCATCTTCAGTTACTTTTGCCCAGCAGCAAAGGTTCGAATTCAATAGAATTTCAATTGATCAAGGACTTTCCCAAAGCACAGTTTACTGTATTACTCAGGATTCATTGGGTTTCATGTGGTTTGGAACCGAGGATGGTTTAAACCGATACGATGGGTTTGAGTTTAAAACTTTTTTAAATAACCCTCACGATTCAACTACCATCTCTAATAACAGAATAATGGCTCTTTTTGAGGATTCAAACCGCAACTTGTGGGTAGGAACTCTGGGAGGTGGATTGAATTTTTATAACAAGAAGGATGAAACATTCACAGCATTTAAAAATATCCCTGGTAATAGTAAGAGTTTGAGCAGCGACATAGTGATGTCGGTAGCACAGGATCCTCACGGAAACATTTGGGTTGGAACAGCCGGTGGTGGTTTAAATATTCTGGATGCTAAATCAAAAACATTCACGCAATTTAAAAGGGATGTTAACGATAGGAAGAGTTTGCCCGGTAATTTAGTTAGATCGATACACCAATCTTCAAATGGGACCATGCTAGTTGGTACCGACAAAGGATTATGCTTCTTTAATGAAGATTCTGGCACATTTACTCATGTTGCAGATTATATTGGCAGTACAGACCGGGATCTATTCAAACTGGTTGTTAGCATTACTGAATCAAAAAAAGGGGATCTTTGGCTTTCGGTTGAGGATCTTGGGATTATTGTTTTGAACCAGAATGAAAAATCAGTTATTAAGTATACCGATTCTGAAGAATCACCCTTTCAGGTTCTTAGCCGTTCTGTACTCTCCATTGTAGAGGATGAAAACGAAAACTTTTGGGTTGCTACCTACAACGGATTGCAGCTTTTTAATCCTGAAACGAGCTTGTCTGTTTCATACCAAAATAACCCTTTTGACCCACATAGCATTAGTTGCAATACGTTAAGGTATTTGTACGAAAGCCAATCAGGAATTATGTGGATCGGAACCTACCGCGATGGCGTTAACTGGTTTAACCGAAAATATAACAAGTTTTTAACGTTTCACAATAGTTCAAATTCCACCGATTTTTTGCCAAATTCACCAGTGAGATCCATGGTTGAAACAACCGATGGAAGATTGCTTGTAGGAACATACGGTCATGGTTTGTTTGAAATCAACCCAACTGATGAATTCTCCCTTGCAAAGCGAGTTAACTTCTCGGGAAGCGAAGAGTTAACCAGTAATTTTATAACATCACTTATTAAAGATAATAACGGGAACTATTGGGTAGGTACAGATGCAAATGGAATTTTTGTCCTTAACTCAAACAAACGTTTTCTCGCTCACTATAAACATATTCCGCAAGTAAGTAGCTCCTTGTCTTCAAACCGTATTCGAACTCTTTTCTTCGATTCTAACAATACTTTGTGGGTTGGTACCTCAGGCGATGGCTTATGTAGGTATAATAATGATGGTTCTTTCACTGCTTTTAAACCCAACCCTGATGACCCTTCTAATAGCATTTCTCAAGACCGGATACTTTGCTTTTATGAAGATAGTGAGAAAAATATGTGGATTGGTACCTCCAGCGAGGGGTTGAACCTTTTTAATAGGAATACAGGAGAGGCTATACACTATAAGAATAGTCAGAACGATTCATCAACCATAAGTTCTAACAGAATATTATCCATACTTCAGGATTCAAAAGGTAGGCTTTGGATTGGAACGGGTGGTGGTGGTATTAACTTGTTCGATTATTCTAGTAGAACATTCACATCGTTTTCAACTACAGATGGTTTACCCAATGATGTGATTTATGGTATTCTTGAAGATTGCTTAGGTAACCTATGGCTTAGCACAAATAGTGGGTTGTGTAGGTTCACTTATAACTCAAAAAACGATTACTTATTTCGTACATACAAGAAAACGGATGGTTTACAAAGTAATGAGTTTTCAGAAAGCGCCTATTTGAATATAAATTCTTGCAAGCTAGCTTTTGGAGGTATTAATGGGCTAAGTATTGTTAATCCCGAGCAATTGCTTGATAATGATATTATACCATCGGTTGCGATTCGTAAAATTAATTATTTTAGTAAATTTAGGGAAGAGGGAAAAACGCAATCGATAAATGTTCTTTACTTAACGAAAAAGGAGTTAAGTATCCCGTACTCACTAAATAATGTAACATTTCATTTCATAGCACTTCACTTTCAGAATCCCAAACTAAATAAATACCTATATAAACTTGAAGGTTTCGACCGAAACTGGGTTTCCCCTGAACAGGGTCAACGTTTTGTGACCTACACCAACCTTGCCAAAGGCAAGTATATGTTTAGAGTAAAGGCAGCAAATAGCGATGGCGTTTGGAATGAAGTTGGCGATTCTATGCTGCTGATTGTGAAACCTCCCTACTGGCAAACATGGTGGTTTATTCTTTCGGGTATTATTTTGGTTCTGTTAATACTTTTTATTGTAATTCGGTTGAGGGAGTCGAACCTGCTACGAATGAAAAAGATGCTGGAGTACAAAGTGAAAGTTCGTACAAACGAAATTATGCATCAGAAGGAAGAAATTGAGAGCCAGCGTGATTACCTTACGCAGCTTAACAGTGAACTTCAACAGAAGAATGAGGAAATTACAGCCCAAAAGGAAGAACTTGAACGAACACAGAAACATTTGGTTCAATCCGAAAAAATGGCTTCAATCGGATTGCTTACGGCAGGAATAGCCCATGAAATAAATAACCCAATAAATTTTGTTTACGGTGGCGTAAACAGTATTACCAGAGATTTTCAGGATGTTGATCAGGTGCTAAAGGAGATTCTTGACATTGAAAAAGCAACCAGTAACCCACAAGAAACCATTCAGCGAATCATTGAGCTAAAAGAAAAACATGAGTTTGATGAAGCCTACGGTGCAATAATACAAACTATTCAGGATATTAAGTTTGGCGCAGAAAGAACTGCCGAGATTGTTGAAGGTTTACGAAACTTCTCCAGAACCGAATCCGAGGAGTGGGTCGAAGCGGATTTGCATAAAATAATTGATGGAATTCTGGTGCTGCTGAAAAACAAGTACAAGAATTCCATAGAGATAGTAAAGAGTTACGACATAGATTTATCATTGATTGAATGTAAGCGAGGGAAAATAAACCAAGTAATAATGAACCTTCTATCGAATGCCATTGATGCAATTGTTGATACAGGAACCATTACCATATCCACACATCTTAAAGAGAATAATTGTATATTTACCATCAAGGATACAGGCAAAGGTATGAGCGAGGAAGTGCAGTCGAGAATATTCGATCCGTTTTTTACTACCAAGGTGGTAGGAAAGGGAATGGGGCTTGGGTTATCAATCACATACGGAATTATCCAGGAGCATTCCGGAACTATTAACGTAAACAGTAAAGTTGGCATTGGAACCGAGTTTGTAGTTACCATACCAATTAAACAGACATAGTCATTAGCGATTTTAAATTATGAATGAAAAACACTCAATCTTATACGTCGATGACGAAGAGAGCAACCTGAGAGTATTTAAAAGCACCTTTAGACGGGAGTTCAACATTTATATTGCTAATTCAGCCAGGGAAGGCATGATGATCCTTGAGAATAGCAATATCGATGTGGTTATAACCGACCAACGTATGCCCGAGATTACAGGTGTGGAATTTTTAAAACAAATTCATGAACGCTTCCCTCACATTCCTCCCAGCCGACTTATTCTTTCCGGTTTTTCAAAAGACGAGGAGATTGATGTAGCTTTCGAAAAGTATAAGCTTTTCAAGTTCGTCTCAAAACCATGGAATGCAGATGATTTGAGGGAGGTTATACTTAAGGCAATTGAAATTAAAGAAAATGGAAAATAAATATACAGTACTCTACGTCGACGATGAGGAAACTAATCTAAGTATTTTCAGAAACACATTTAGACGAGAGTACAATGTGCTTACAGCAAAAAGTGCCCAGGAAGGGTTAGAAATTCTTCAGGAAGAGAAGGTTGATTTAATATTAACCGACCAGCGTATGCCCGATATGGATGGTGTTAGCTTCCTGAAGCATACTATCGATAAGTTTCCTCAGCTAAACAGGATTCTTATTACCGGATACACTGATTTCGATGCCCTTAAAACGGCCATTAACGACGCAAAAATATTTCAGTACATTCAGAAACCATGGAGGGAAGAGCAACTCCGTAATATTATTGACAAAGCGCTTGAGGTATATACTCTTAGGAAAGAAAACGAAACCCTGAATGAGCAACTTATTCAAAAGAACGAGGAGTTAGTAAAGTTAAATCGTGAACTACTTGAAATCGATAAACTTAAAACCGATTTCCTTTCAATAATAAGCCACGAAATTCGTACTCCACTTAACGGAATAATGGGTTCGGTTGACTTGCTAAAGCAGGATATTGGAGAGCAAGAGGCCAGTCCATTATCTTCATTAATATATATACTAGAAACTTCTGTGAATAGGCTGGAAAAATTTCTGCTTGCAGCAGAAAGAATCACACAGCTAAAGTCGAAGTCGTATCCTATTGCAAAGGAGAGTATTACACCCTCAAATCTAATAAACGAATCATATTTGAGCAACAAGGAAAAAATTGCTCAGAAACGAATAATTTTCAGTAAACATATTGAGTGCGATAGCACCTTTATGGCGGATAAAAAGTTGGTAGAGTTTTGTATTGACGAACTCATTGATAATGCGCTAAAGTATTCTTCTGAGGGCGCAAATATCCATATTCGTACTGAACGAAACGACAACTATTTGGTGATTAATGTTATTGATGAGGGGAAAGGCTTTAGCGAGAAACTTCTCAATAATGCGTTTCAACTTTTTATGAGCGATAGTAAAAACGATCAACAGAAAGGGTTAAGTTTAGCGCTCATAAAAACTATTATGGACAACCATAAAGGGAACGTTGAAATTAAAAACAACACCGAGGGGGGGGCCACTGTTTCGCTTTATTTTGTACTTTAATTTTTGGGAGAATACATTGTTTTAATGTTTTATAGTATATTGTAATCTTTTCCGCTTAAGGGAAAGAGCAAAACTAATTTGTTTAAAATGAGTTTTAATACCATAAAGCATTCAATAATTTTCGTACTACTTTTTTTTATTTCTTTTATCGCTGTTTCACAGCGAGATATAATTGAGTTTGAACGTATTTCCATTGAACAGGGTCTTTCGCAAAGCACAATTTTTTGCATTCTTCAGGATCACAAAGGCTACATGTGGTTTGGTACAGAGGATGGGTTGAACAGGTATGATGGATACGATTTTAAGGTTTTCAACAGGGACGATTACAAGGAGAACAGTTTGAGCAACAACAGGGTGATTGACCTATTGGAAGACTTTAATAATACTCTTTGGGTTGCTACAATTGGTGGGGGTTTAAATAAGTTCGACTACAAAACGGAAACCTTTAGCCGCTTTTCCCACAATCCAAATGATTCGAATAGTTTGAGTAATAATAGAGTAATGGTTCTGTGTGAGGATCCATCCCGAAAAATTTGGGTTGGTACCGCAGATGGAGGGCTCAACCTTTTCGATCCTAATACTTCGAGGTTTGAGGTTTTTATGAATACACCCCAAAACCCTAATATAATTCCCGATAACACCGTAAGAGCTCTTTTTGTAGATAGTAAGGGTGTGCTTTGGGTAGGTACGAATAATGGTGCCTGTACATATAACCGTAAAACAAACTCTTTTTACCCTTTAGAAATATTGGATTCACAGGGGAAGAAGCATGGTGTGGGTATTATAAGAAAATTCTTCGAGGATGTTTTAGGCAACATCTGGATTGCAACTGATAGCGAGGGGGTTATTTGCTATCTGACAAGTGAGAAGAAGTATAAGTTTTTCAACAATGAGAACGGAGAAAACTCGTTAGCACATAATTCAGTATTCGACATCTATCAGGACGAAAAACTATTTTTATGGTTTGCAACCTATGGTGGTCTGCAAAGATTTAACCCGGCAACAGAAGTATTTGAAACCTACTCCAACAATTCGAGCGATCCGAAAAGCCTTAGCAGCAACCTGGTTCGTTCAATATACGAAGATAAGCTGGGAGTTATTTGGATTGGTACATATAATGATGGAATATGTAAATTTTCACAGAAATTCAGGAAGTTTGAAGTGTATCGAAACCAGGCAAACAGACCCCTGGAAATAGCTCCTTCCACAATTCGAGCCTTTTGGGAGGATACAAATGGGTTCGTATGGATCGCTACCTATGGAAGCGGTTTGCTTAAGTTCGATTATGCGAATCAGTCGTTCACTCAGTACCGAAGTAATCCTTCATCAAGTTTGTCGCTTACTGACGATAATGTGACCTCACTTGTTGGGGATAGGGATGGGCTAATTTGGGTTGGAACAACTGATGGTTTATGTGTTTTAGATCAAAATGGCAGAATTTGTAAAGTTTACAAAGAAGATCGCACACGACAGGGAGCATTAGCTTACAATAGCATTAGAACATTATACGTCGATAGGCAGGATGAATTATGGATAGGTACTAGTGGTGGCGGTTTAATGAAGTATAATCGCCATAGCGATACGTTCATAAGCTACATGCCTGATATAAACAACCCTGAATCGTCAATTTCACAGGATAGAGTCCTATCGATTTTTGAGGATGATATGGGCAACCTGTGGGTGGGAACCAGCGGCGAAGGCTTAAATCTATTCAACAGGAATACAGGGGAGTTTACTCATTATAAATCAAATAGAAACGATATAAATTCCATCTCATCAAATCGAATTCTCTCAATTTTTCAGGATTCGAAAGGCCGACTTTGGATAGGAACAGGCGGTGGTGGATTGAACCTTTTTAATTATACTAGTAAAACATTTACGGCGATAAAAAAGAGCGATGGGTTGCCTAGCGATGTTGTTTTTGGAATTGTTGAGTACAACGACACCACACTATGGCTAAGTACAAACAACGGTATTTGTAATTTTAATCCAAGCAAATATCCATACAAATTTAGGATTTTTTCTAAAATTGACGGTTTGCAAAGCAACGAGTTTTCTGAGGGAGCATACATGAAAACCAGGGCCGGTTTATTTTACTTTGGCGGAATAAATGGGTTTAACATTGTAAACCCATCTCAACTTCTCGATAATCCATATCCTCCTGAAGTTTATATCACAAGAGCTCGTATAGAAGAAAAAGGGAAAAGTGAGGGCAATACTTTTGATATATTGCTCCATGAGAATGATAGAATAGAATTGCCATACTATCAAAATAACATAACGTTTTACTTCACAGGGTTGCATTACATTGCTCCTAACAGTAACAGGTATAGGTATATTCTTGAAAATTTTGAAAGCACCTGGAACGAACCATTGTCAAACCAACGGTTTGCTGTATACACAAACCTTCGTCCGGGCAAGTATTCCTTCAAGGTTATAGCTTCAAACTCCGATGGGATATGGTGCGATGAGGGGGATGAAATTTCAATAGTAATTAAACCTCCATTTTGGTATACATGGTGGTTTATAACTATTGCTTTCATATTTGCGGGAGCCTTGGTTACTGCCATCGTAATTTACCGTGATGCAAGTCTACTTAAATCTAAACGTGAGTTAGAAAGTATGGTAGAGCAACGTACATCCGAAATTACTAGGAAAAATAATGAGATGTTGGAGCAAGCCGAACGAATTCGAAAAGCAAACGAAGAAATAACAATTACTTCACAGGCGCTTGCAAATCAAAATAAACAGCTTCAGGAGAAGAATGAAGAAATTCTATTGCAACATAACGAGCTTGAAGAGCAGCGAAACTCGCTGGCAAATATTGCATGGGAACTTCAGGATAAAAACGAGGAGATTACCAACCAACGGAACGAAATTCAAAAGCAGCGCGATATGCTCACCTCGCAACAGAAGGAAATTACCGACTCAATAATGTATGCAAAACGTATACAGCAAGCCATCCTTCCTACGTACGAGCAGGTGAAAGAGTGTTTCTCCGATTTTTTTGTTTTTTACCGACCCAAAAGTATTGTGAGTGGTGATTTCTACTGGGTTACAAGAATTGACAAGTATCGAATTATTGCAGTAGCTGATTGCACCGGACATGGAGTTCCCGGTGGCTTTATGAGCATGCTGGGAGCAATGCTCCTTAACGAGGTAATTGTTCAAAGACAAGTGTTGAACCCTGCCTTGGCTCTTGACCAGCTACGCCAAAGTGTTATTTCTGTCCTACACCAAAAAGGACAGGTGGAAGATGCAGGCGATGGTATGGACATATCTCTGTGCATAATTAACGACGAAGAATCAACTATTTCATATGCAGGAGCTTTTAGCTCAATAATAATGGTTGAGCACGATACCCATGAAAACTCAGTAGTTAAAGAAATTCAATCGGATCGAATGCCAATTTCATTTCACTTGGTTATGCGCCCCTTCTCTAACCAGGTGTTCAAACTTAAAAAGGATACGTACATTTACCTTTTTACTGATGGTCTAACTGACCAGTTTGGAGGAGAAAATGGGAAGAAGTTTCGGATTACTCGTTTCCATGATTTTATTAAAAATAACTATCAACTACCACTCAAATCACAAGGTCTTGCTCTAGAACGTGAATTCGATGCCTGGAAAGGAAGTTACTTTCAGGTTGACGATGTTTTAGCTATGGGTTTAAGAGTGTAAGCTTGTTCTTTTTCATAAAAAAGAACATTGCTTAAATTCTGTGCTCAGTTTACTACCGCTACATACCAATAATTTTCCTCTCTACAATGGATTCGATTCGTACTCTTAATGGCTGGCTGAATATAATCCAAACTATAAAAATATTATTTTAACGTGAGTTAGATGTTAGAGCAAATTTTAGTTGATGAATAATAAGGTAATAAAGTTCAGTTTTGTCTCTCTTGTTATGTTTCTAAGGTTTTTTAAGAGAAATAAGGTTGATATCAACTAAAAACCTTATTTCTCATTACCAACCCTAGTAAAGATTCTAATTATAGTTGAGATACTACCTTATTACCTTATTGTTTTTGAACAGATTGCGCTTTGGCAGCAATTGAAAGAATGTATTTTCTTAGATCGAACTCACGTTAAATTAACTTAAAGTTTCTATATCAGGAATGGTCCTGTTTTTTTAAGGCTTCCCACATCACTTCCACAGGGTGCAGGGCTTTTCGTCCAGTTCCATCCTTTATTTGATGGCGACAGCTGGTTCCGGGAGCAACAATTCCAACTGTTTCGGGGGTTTGCCTTACGGCAGGGAACAGAACCAGCTCACCAACTTTCATGGAAAGTTCGAAGTGTTCCTTCTCGTAGCCGAAGGAACCTGCCATTCCGCAGCAACCGCTGGGGATTTCGGTAACTGTATAGTTCGTTGGAAACGAGAGCATGGCTTTGGTTGGAACTGTTGAGGCAACGGCTTTCTGCTGGCAGTGGCCATGTAACTTGAAATTCCTTGTACTTTCGGTAAACTGAGACGTTGAAATTCTTCCTGCATCAACTTCGCGTACAAAGAACTCCTCGAAAAGCAGACAGCTATTTGATATTTTCAGAGCAGCATCGAGGTTCTGGCTTTCGGCTAAATCGGGATACTCATCCCGAAAGCTGAGAATGGCAGAGGGTTCAATCCCAATTAATGGGCTCTCATCGGAAATTAGGTTGGCAAGCTGCTCAATGTTTTTATTGGCAATTCGTTTTGCTGTTTTCAGCAAACCCTTCGAAATGTAGGTACGCCCGCTTTCAAAAATATTTGGAATATGAACCTCGTAGCCAAGTTTCTCAAGAAGTTCAATAGCTTTAATACCAATGTGGGTATCGTTAAAATTTGTAAACTCATCGGCCAGCAGGAATACCTTTTTAGGATTGCTGTTTCCGATATTTCTTTTCCTGTGCCAATGCGTTAAGGTGGTTTTATAGAGCAGAGGCATGGTTCGTTCGGTAGCGAAACCCAAACTCTTCATTAGCGCGTAGCGAGTAACTCTGTTCGAGAGGAAGAAGTTTGTTAGCCATGGGAAAATGCTTCCAAACGCGTTAATTCTGGTAATATTTGCAATCATCCAGCTGCGAATGGGAACCCTGTGAACCCTGTACCACTGGTACAAAAATTCTGCTTTTAGCTTGGCCATATCAACGCTCGAAGGGCACTCGTTCTTACAACCCTTGCAGGAAAGACATAGGTCGAGCACATCGTATATTTCCTTGTGGTTGAATGGGTTGTTCTGGTTGCTGTTGGTTAAGAATTCCCGAAGAATGTTGGCCCGTGCTCTGGTTGTATTCCGCTCGTTTCGGGTTGCCATGTAGCTTGGACACATGGTCCCACCGGCCAGCTCTGTTTTTCGGCAATCGCCTGAACCGTTGCACTTTTCAGCAGCACGAAGAACTCCACCAACTTTGGAGAAGTTGAATATGGTTTCAACTTTTCGTTCGGGCTTCCCGGGCTCGTATCGAAGGAACGTGTTAAGTTTTGGGGTGTTTACAATCTTTTCAGGATTGAAAATACCATCAGGATCCCACGCTTGCTTCACCTCCTGCATTAGCTGGTAAACATGTTCGCCAACCATAATTGGAATCAGTTCGCCCCGTAGCCGGCCATCGCCATGCTCACCGCTCAACGAACCGCGGTATTTTTTTACCAGGTGAGCCACTTCATAGGCAATGGTTCTGAAAAGTTCAACGTCCTTCGGATCCTTCAGATTTAATACGGGCCGAAGGTGCAGCTCACCGCTGCCAATGTGCGCATGGTAAACGCAGTCGAGGTTATGCTTTGCGATAATTTCGGAGAACTCCTGCATGTACTCGGGCAACTTTTCAACAGCCACTGCTGTATCCTCCACCAGCGACACGGGTTTCGCATCGCCTTCAATGTTCGAAAGAACGCCTAGCCCGGCTTTGCGCAAAGCCCAAACTTTGGCAATGTCGCTCCCGCGAATAATAGGGAAATGGTAACCGTAGCCTTCACTTCGCAAGTCGCTTTCCATTGCGCTGGCAATGGATTCAATTTCCTCCTGCGTTTCCCTGGCGAATTCAACAATGAGTATAGCACCAGGATTCCCTTTTACGAAGAACCTGTTTTTCTGCTGCTCAATGTTTCCCTTGGTGCAATCGAGAATAACGTTATCCATCATTTCTACCGCACCGGGCTTGTACTTAAGGGCAATTAGGTTTGCCCTGAATGCCTGTTCGCGTTCAGCAAGATGTACGCAAATAAGCGCTTTTTCGGCTGGTGGGAGCGAAATCAGGTTCAGCTTAACTTCGGTTATTAGACCGAGCGTTCCCTCCGAACCGGCAATGAGTTTGCTAAAATTAAAGGGTTTCCCGTTGCCGGAAAAAATATCGTTGTCGAGCAGCAAATCGAGGGCATAGCCGGTGTTTCTCCTTTTTATTCCAGGTTCTGGAAACTGACTAATAATTTCTTTCTGGTTGTTTGGGTTCGAGAGTATGCTGTGAATCTGCCGGTAAACCTCGCCCTCGCGATTTGTAAGCAAAAGCTTTGAGTCAAATTCCTGCTTTGTAACCTCTTCGAATTCGTACTCAATTCCATCGTCAAGCATTATTTTTACAGAGAGCGTATGGTCGCGGGTGCTGCCGTAAATTATTGAATGCGAACCGCATGAGTTATTTCCAACCATTCCTGCCATCATGCATCGGTTTGCGGTTGAGGTTTCGGGCCCAAAGAAAAGCCCGTAGGGCTTGAGGTATAGGTTTAGTTCGTCGAGAATAACTCCGGGTTCAACTTTCACCCAATGCTCAGCTTCATTTAGCTCAATAATTTTTCCCCAGTAGCGCGATATGTCAACAATAATTCCATTCCCCACAACCTGTCCTGCCAGTGAAGTTCCTGCGGTACGGGGAATAAGCGGAATACTGTATTGTTTTGCAAAAGCCACAAGCTTCGCCAAGTCGGCTTTCGATTTTGGAATAGCAACGGCATGTGGAATTTCGCGGTATGCTGAGGCGTCGGTGGCATACTGAAGTCGCGAGGAGTAATCCCACCTCAACTCTCCTTCGAGTTGAGCTTTCAGCTCAGCAAGCCGGGTATCCGAATGGCTAATTTTCATTTGTTCTGTGGAATGGTAAAAATAAGAAATCTACTTCTCTGGAGCTTCAGGTGAACCGTTGTTCTCCATCGCCTTAATTTTTTGCTGTAGCGCATCGTTTTGCTCCCTTACATACTGAAGTTCCTCGAGGGTTAAACGCATCTGCTCCTCCTTTTCCTGCATGCTTTCTGCCTGCTCCTGGAACTGCTGAATAAGGTTAACGTTCCGTTCGTTCATTTTAACAATGTTGAGGTTGATGGCAATGCTGAAGGCAATTTTTTTAATAAATTCAATTTCAATGGGTTTGAAGTTGTCGTAGCTGGCAAGTTCAACAACTCCCAGTACCGCTTCGTCGGTGCTAAGCGGAGCAATAAGTAGCGATTTTGGCTTGCTCTCGCCAAGGCCGGAGTTAATTTTTACGTAATCCTCGGGAATATCGCTAATGTTCTGAACCTGGTTCTCGGTGAATGTGGCGCCAACTAGCCCCGAATCGGTTGAGATTTTAGCGTTCTTTTCTTTCAGCTCTTTGCTGCAGCCGAAGTCGGCTACCATTTCGAGGTAAGGTTCGTTAAACTCGTCATCAGTAATAACGTAAAGCACGCCATACCTTGCACCCATTCGTTTTACCAGCATTGACAGGATTTTTCGGCTTAGCTTCTTAAAATTATCCTTATTCTCGCTAAGTATATCGTTTATAATGGCAAAGCCAGCGTTCAACCAGTTCTGTTGCTTCTCTTTCTCTTGGTGTTCAAGTAGCTTATCCTGCTTTTGTTGCAGCTCCTTGGTTCGCTCCTCAATTTTTTGGGCAAGACCTTCCTTCTCAAGGAAAAGCTGATGGCTAAGATCCTCATTCTCGTTTATTGCTTTGGCCGATTTGCTGGTTATGGTGAACGATTGTAGAAGCATGAATGTTGCCAGCCCGTAGGGAGCTAGATAGGGAGTTGAAATTAGCCCCATGCTGCTGAAAATGTCGTTGAAAGCGGTTGCGTAAAGAATGAACATTCCAGAGAATGTGACTATTGCTCCGGGACGCCTGCGGATTGTAGCAACAAGCAAAACGCCAAATGTAAGGTAAAGTCCGCCTGTTAGCAGGTAAAGTTCAAAGAACGAATTAATTTTTCCGTAGATTGATGCTGGTGTTGCGAAGATAATTAGCGAAATAATAATTCCTAAAACAACAATCGTATTCTTTAGCCAGGCTTTAAAATCTTTTGGGAAAAGATGGTAGATGAAAAGTGCAAACAGCGGAATAGTTCCGTAGCCTGAAAAATTATCGAGTTTTGAGAGTAATTCCCAGCTGATGTTTGGGAAAAGGTATCCAACTAACCTATCGCCTGTTGAAACGTTTCGAAGTATCATAACAAGCGTGAGAATTCCGAAGTACAAGTTTGAAACATCCTTCCTACGGAAAAAATACATGTTTAAGTGGTTAATTCCAATAACAAGTATTAATCCAATCACAATTAGGTTAAGGATGTCAATATCGCGGCTAGTTTCTCTAAGCGTTTCGAATGTTCCAAAGTATATTGCCCATGGAATTCCCGAACGGCGATGCGAGTAGTTCGATACCTGAATTACAACTTCAATTCTTTCGGTGTTTGCTACTTCCGGGTCAATTGTAAACGGAACGTCCTGTGATTTATACTTTGGTTTGTGTTCAGCCTTCGATTTGCCAACGGTTCCAACTTCGGTAAGCAACGAACCATTAACCCAAAGCTTATAGCTTGTGAATATTGAAGGAATTTTTAATCCGTATATTTCTGGTTTGCTGTTGGGCTTTTTTAGAATAGTAAAACGGTAGGTTCCGTAACCTTCGCGTGGAAGTTTTTGGTTGTCGATGGAGTAGGAGGTCCAGGGTTTTGGTATTTTCCCCAGAATGGGTGTAGGAAGTAATGCCGTATCGGCAAAGTCCTTCGGTTCTAGGAGTTTTTGCCAGTAAAATTCGCATTCACCCTCAATTTTTATGGGTTTGGAAAAATCAACGTAGGTTGACTGAAGGTTGAGGATGGAATTCTCCATTGTGGGAGCAGTGGCTGCTTTTAGCCCGTGGCTTAGCCACAATGAAATTATGAGAAACGAAAACCCGATTGTTTTTTTCATTGAAAAAATTCTTTGCCCAAAATATTTTGTAAAACTAAGATTTTACCTCAAATATAAAAATAAAAAAGCTCGGATTCTTCCGAGCTTTTTAACAAGATGATTGAGAGTGGTTTACTTGTACTCCTTTACAAGTACTTCGCCCCTAAGGGCGTATAGTCCATTCATGGCTAGGGCTTGCATTTCATCCTCGCCGGGGTAAACAGCAACCGGTCCAATGAAGCTAACCATCTCTTTAACGTATTCAACAAGGTCGGGATTGTGAGCAATACCTCCGGTAAGAATAATTCCATCAACTTTGCCCCTAAGAACTACAGCCATCTGGCCAATCCATTTTGCGATGTTGTAGGCCATGGAATCCTGAAGTAGTTTGGCTTTCTTGTCGCCCGACTTTGCTTTCATCTCAATTTCGTAGGCATCGTTGGTTCCGGCATGAGCAACCAAACCTCCTTGGCCAGTGAGCATTTTCTTCACCTCATCGTATGTATATTCGCCGCTAAAACAAAGTTTTGCAAGTTGCCCGGCAGGAACTGTCCCGCTACGTTCGGGTGAGAATGGACCCTCACCGTCGAGCGCGTTGTTAACATCAACGACTCTTCCCTTTAGATGAGCGCCAACCGAAATTCCTCCGCCCAGATGAGCCACAATGATGTTCAACTCCTCGTACTTTTTATCTAAACTTTTTGCGTACTGACGGGCAATGGCTTTCTGGTTTAGCGCATGGAAGATTGATACCCTTTCGAACTTTGGGTGACCAGAAATTCTGGCGATATCATCCATCTCGTCAACAACAACGGGGTCGGCAATGTATGCCTTTGCACTTGGAAGGCTCCTTGCAATATCATCGGCAATAAGGGCTCCCAGATTGCTGGCATGCTCCCCTCGAATGCTGTTGATTAAATCTTCCTTCATCTTTTCATTTACAGTGTAAACGCCAGATTCAATAGGTTTAATGAGTCCGCCCCTGCCTACAACAGCAGAAATTTTCTCAATTTCGATATCGGCCTCTTGAAGTTCCTTCATGATAATATCCTTACGGAACTCGAATTGGTCGGTAATCCGTTTAAAATGTGCTAACTCCTCGGTTTGATGCCTGAGGGTTTTCAAAAAGATGGACTTTGTATTGCGATATACAGCAATCTTAGTCGAGGTTGACCCTGGGTTAATGGCTAGGATACTGAAATCTTCCATCGTAATAATTTATTTTTGGTTGCAAACTATTTTGCTGCATTTGCAGCAAGAGCTATTGAGTACATTTTTGAGTGAACGCTGTCGCCACGTGAAGTTAACACGCAAGGAACTTTTGCTCCCATTACCATCGCGCCCAATTCACCTTTTGCAAGCTTGGTACAAGCTTTAAAGAATACGTTTCCGCTTTCTATGTTGGGGAACAGGATACAGTCAGCATCACCAGCAACCTCGCCGGTTAGCTTTTTGATTTGAGCAGCTTCCTTGTTGATAGCCACGTCAAGAGCCAAAGGTCCATCAACCAACGCTCCCTTAATTTGTCCACGGTCGGCCATTTTTGAAATAATGGTTGCGTCAACACATGCGGGCATTGCTGCCGAAACCTGTTCAGTAGCAGCCAGAAGTGCAACCTTTGGTTTTTCAATACCAAGTGAGTGGGCGGTTTTTATAAGGAAGTTGGTAATTGCAATTTTTTGGTTCAGGTCGGGGGCAGGGATAATGGCAACATCGCCAACAATTAAAAGTTTTGGGTATGTTGGAACTTCAACAACGGTTATGTGGGTAAGTACCGCTTTGGGTGGCATTAATCCGGTTTCCTTGTTAAGAATTGCCCTCATGTACTTGTCGGTGCTAACAAGACCCTTCATTAGTACATCACCTTCGCCCTTGTTAATGAGTTCAACTGCTTTATGTGCAGCTTTCATCTCGTCTACTTCCTGAACGATTTTAAATTTCTTGGGGTCGATATTGTGCTTTTCACAAACTTTTATAATAGTTGCTTCATCGCCAACCAAAGTTGCTTCAACGATTCCCATATCAACAGCCATGCTTACGGCTTCGATTGTATGATCGTCGATTGCGTATGCAGCTACTAATCTTTTTTTCGATTTGCTCCTTAGCACATCAAAAAGTTGTTCGAGTTTTGTAATTGACATGTTTTGAGTATGTTTTTAAGTTTTAGTTTATTTTGTAATCTCAGAATTAGCAAATTATTCTTTTTTCATTTTACCAACAATTGCTGCGGTATCGGAAGCAATAACCAGCTCTTCGTTGGTTGTGATTACCATGACCTTAACCTTTGAGTCGGGTTTGGTTAGTAGCTTATCCTTACCTCTAACACCTTTGTTACCTTCAATGTCAAAGTCAACACCCATGAAAGATAAGGATGTGCAAACTTCGTGGCGCAGCACGCTGTCGTTTTCACCTATACCTCCTGTAAATACTATTAAATCAACTCCTCCCATTACAGCAGCATACGAACCAATGTATTGTGTAACCCTGTAATCGTACATATCGAGGGCAAGTTTGGCTCCCTCATGGCCTTCAGCAGCAGCGTTTTCAAGGTCGCGCATATCCGATGAAAGGCCTGAAACTCCCGCAACGCCGCTTCTTTTATTAATTAAGTCGCTAATTCCTTTGAAATTCAAGTTTTCACGTTCTGCAATGTACAGTAGCACTCCTGGGTCGATATTTCCGCAGCGTGTTCCCATAAGCAAACCATCAACAGGGGTAAAGCCCATCGATGTGTCCACAGATTTCCCATTTTTAATGGCTGCAATGGAGGCACCGTTTCCAAGGTGGCAGGTAATTATTTTGGATTTTTCAAAATCCATCCCGGCTAGCTTGCAAGCTTTTTTTGCAACGTACTTGTGGCTGGTACCATGGAACCCATATTTTCGAATTTTGAAATTTTCGTAGTACTCGTAGGGAATCCCATACATGAAAGCATGTTTAGGAATGCTTTGGTGGAAGGAGGTATCGAAAACTGCTACCTGAGGAACACCTGGCAGGAGGTTTTCCATGGAAAGAATCCCTTTTAGGTTAGCTGGGTTGTGAAGGGGAGCCAGCTCGATACATTTCTCAATCTCAATCTTCACTTTTTCGTCAATAAAGCTGCTCTCGGTGAAAAATTCACCCCCATGAGCCACCCTGTGGCCAACAGCAGAAATTTCGTTCAGGCTGTTAATAACGCCATGGGTTTTGTCAACCAGAGCCTCCAGTATTAGATTTATTCCAACAGTATGGTCAGGAATATCTTTTACAACCTCGTAACGATCTTTCCCTTCAGGTTTGTGAGTTAAAATTCCATCGGTAATGCCGATGCGTTCAACAATACCTTTAGCAAGAAGCTTGTCCTTCTCGCACATGTCGATAACCTGATACTTTATCGACGAGCTGCCACAGTTAAGAACCAGAATAATCATGAGAAAATTATTATTTGAATTTCAGTTAGTTATAAAATGTTTGTAGAATGACCAAAAGTAGTAAAAATCAGCCTAAACCTAAAACTATATATTGGTTCATAGAGTTGAAACAGCATGTTGTAACAGATTGTTGTACGTGTTAAATGTACATAAAATAAATGGTTGAGGAAGTAAAGCTGTATCCATGATTATGATAAAGAACATGTTTTTTTGAACTTTTTTGTTACAGGAATGTTTTTCAGTTCATAAATCTGAAAACGTAATAATTAACCCTAAAACTATTCAATATGGAGCTTGACCAGATATTAAACAGATTGTGGAATGATTATTCTGCTCAGAATCCTTCAGCAAAGCGCATAAAAGAACTTTTTGAGAATGAAGGAGAGAGTGTTAAAAATGATCATATCGCATTCAGAACGTTCAACCACCCTAAGGTGAACATACAGGTTCTTTCAGAGCCATTTTTAAAGGTTGGCTATAAAGAAATGGGGGAGTACTTTTTCGAAGAGAAACATCTGTATGCTAAGCATTTTGAGAATCCGTTACATCCCGATGCTCCCCGAATTTTTATTAGTGAACTAATTGTTGAGGATTTCTCGCCGTTTTTACAAAAAACGGTGAATGAATGCATAAGTAGGGTTCCTGAAGGTATTTCTGGGGAGGAACTTATTTTCTCGGGTACAATTTGGGGTATTCCAAGCTGGGAAAACTACCAAAAGCTGCGCGATGAATCGGAGTATGCTGCTTGGCTATATGTTTACGGATATCGTACAAACCACTTCACGGTTAGCGTTACGCATTTGCAGAAGTATGGAACCATGGAGAAAACTAACCAGTTTTTGAAGGATAATGGTTTTACGATGAACAGTTCAGGAGGAGAAATTAAAGGAACGCCGGAGCAGCTGCTTCAGCAGTCGAGCATTATGGCCGATATTGTTCCTGTTCAATTTACCGACAGGGTTGAGAGTATTCCTGCCTGCTACTACGAGTTTGCCCGCCGCTTTACCGACGAAAAGGGTAAGTTGTATAGCGGTTTCATTGCAAAAAGTGCCGACAAAATATTTGAAAGTACTAACTTCTACACAAAGTAGTTAATTGCCTGTTTGTAATATACTTAAGCCGCTATTTGCGGCTTTTTTTTTGGAATTTAGATTCAGAATAAATTGTAATGAAAGAGTTAAAAATAGCATTAAAAAAAACACGTTTAGCATATTATTTATAAATTGCGCTCCTTAATTTATTAAGATATTGTATTGAATAAAACAATTAAGTATTTATAA
>DAOSWM010000013.1:0-61960 GCA_035380045.1 Tenuifilaceae bacterium
ATTATGTTGCTTATTTGTTTTTATTCATTTTCTAGTTGCATCTTCTATTATGAAAAACATTAACAAGTTTTCATATATTAATGGTTTTATGTAATTGATATTAAGTTTATTATAATGTAGAAAAACGATATTTAAACTTCTTTATTGGGGGTATCTTTTTTTCATCAGTATTCTGTTAATAAATACTTGTTAAATGGTTTTATGATTTCCCATTTTATGAGTATTTTAGCACACCCAAATAAATTGATATTATTAACATTAGACAGTATATTACTATAATTTTTTTAAAATGATTGAAGAAGAAAGGATTAAACAGGTACAGATAGAGGAGGAGATGAAAACTGCCTACATCGATTATTCGATGTCTGTTATTGTTTCCCGTGCGCTACCTGATGTACGTGATGGATTGAAACCTGTACACAGAAGAGTTCTCTTTGGTATGTCGGGGCTAGGGTTACAGCCGGGTAAACCGTATAAAAAATCAGCACGTATTGTTGGTGAAGTGCTAGGGAAGTATCATCCTCATGGCGATTCATCGGTTTACGACGCAATGGTTCGTATGGCTCAGGTTTGGTCGTTAAGGTACCCTCTGGTTGATGGACAGGGAAACTTTGGATCTATTGATGGAGATAGCCCAGCTGCCATGAGGTATACAGAGGCTAGGCTAATGAAAATTTCTGAAGATGTTCTGGCTGATATCGATAAAAATACTGTAGATTTTCAGCTTAACTTTGACGATAGTCTTGAAGAACCTACCGTATTACCCACACGAATTCCCTTACTTCTAGTCAATGGAACATCGGGAATTGCTGTGGGAATGGCAACTAACATGCCACCACACAATCTTTCTGAAGTGATTGATACATGTTGTGCATACATTGATAACCCAGAAATTGAGATTGAAGAGCTTATAAAGCATATTTCAGGCCCTGATTTCCCCACAGGGGGTATCATATATGGAACCCAAGGAGTAAAAGATGCTTATACGACTGGTAGGGGACGAGTGATAATAAGATCGCGTACTGAAGCAGAACAAACGGAATCAGGTAGAACAAAAATAATTGTTTCGGAAACCCCATATATGGTTAATAAAGCCGAAATGATTAAGAAGATAGCCGATTTAATAAATGAGAAGAAGTTAGAGGGGATTAGCTATATCAATGATGAATCGGATAGGAATGGAACTCGTGTAGTTATAATTCTTAAAAAGGATGCAGTTGCTAATGTTGTGTTAAACAACTTGTTTAAGCATACTCCATTACAAACCTCATTTGCAATCAATAGCATTGCTCTTGTTGATGGCAGGCCAAAATTACTTAATATCAAAGATTTAGTTAAGTACTTCATAAATCATAGGCACACTGTAGTTATTCGCCGTACGCAGTACGAGTTAGCAGAAGCTGAAAAAAGAGCTCATATTTTAGAAGGATTGCTCATTGCAATCGACAATATCGATGAAGTAATTAGAATTATTAGAGCAGCTCAAACACCAGATGATGCAAGGGAAGAGTTAATGAATAAGTTTAACCTAAGTGAAATCCAATCAAGAGCTATTATCGACATGCGCCTGCGAAGCCTTACTGGACTTGAGAGAAACAAGGTTAAAGAGGAGCATGCAGAACTCCTTAAAATGATCGATTACTACAGTCTGGTTCTAAGTAACGAATCGATGCAGATGCAAATAATTAAAGACGAATTACTTGAAGTTAAAGGAAAATATGGTGATGCCCGAAAAACAGAAATTGTTCCCAATGCAGAAGAGTTTAATCCTGAAGATTTCTATGCTGACGATGATGTGGTAATTACTATTTCCCATATGGGCTATATTAAACGTACTCCTTTAACTGAATACAGGCTGCAGGCTAGGGGAGGTGTTGGTACAAAAGGAAGCACTACCCGCGATGAAGATTTTATAGAGCACTTGTATGTTGCCTCTATGCACAATACAATGTTATTCTTCACCGAAAAAGGGAAATGTTTTTGGCTAAAAGTATACGAAATTCCAGAAGGAACCAAAACTTCAAAAGGTAGAGCAATTCAGAATCTTATAAACATTGAGCCTGAGGATAAGGTAATGGCTTATATTAATGTTAAGAAACTTACCGATGCTGAATATGTGAGAAACAATTTCATCATTCTGTGTACGAAGAAGGGCATAATTAAAAAAACCTCACTCGAAGCTTATAGCAGACCCCGACAGAATGGGGTTCTCGCAATAACTGTTAGGGAAGGCGACCAGCTGTTAGAAGCATGTTTAACGAATGGTTCCTGTGAAGTACTACTTGCTGCAAGGGAAGGTAAAGCCATACGATTTCCAGAAAAATTAGTCCGACCTATTGGTAGGACAGGGAGTGGAGTACGAGGAATCTCGCTTGGAACAAGCGATGAAGTTATTGGCATGGTTTGTGTTGAAGAGAATGAAGCAATGGATATTCTTGTTGTATCTGAGAAGGGGTACGGTAAACGGTCCGATTTGGATGATTACAGAGTAACAAACAGAGGCGGGAAAGGTGTAAAAACTATTAATATTACCGAAAAAACAGGGAAACTCATTGCAGTAAAAGGGGTTAACAACGCTGATGATTTAATGATTATTAACAGAAGCGGAATCACTATTCGTCTTTCGGTTGATAAGGTTAGATTGGCTGGACGTGCAACCCAGGGTGTAAGGTTAATTAACCTTAGAAATGGTGATAGTATTGCTGCCGTTGCAAAAGTTCAAAAGGACGAAGAAGAAACTAATCAAAACGAAGCAGATAGTTTTGTTAGCGAAGAGAGTCATGATATTACCCCAGAATAATTTTTTAACGATTATTAATTTAAACACTTCAAAATGAAAAGAATACTATTTTTATTTCTTGCAGTAATAGTAAGCACAAGTGCTATTTCGCAGCAAACCTCCAAAACAACTGATTTTGAAAAGTTGGAGAAAAAGTTACAGGAAAGTAACGCTGACACCGAGAACCCAAAAAAGAATATAAAAGCAAAAACCTGGTTGACCAGGGGCGATCTTTTATATGAAATAAACCAATCAATGCTACTTGGTACAAGTTCAGGAATGACGGCAAATAATTTTAAACTCATAGTTGGAAATCCTAACGAAGTAAAACAGGAGACCATTGACAGTGTTGAATATCAGGCTTTTGTTATGGATAGGATTAAGTTCTACTTTAATATAAATGAAGAACTTGAGAGCTGGGTGATAACCAAGCCTATTGTTGATAAACCTCTTTTCTTAGCATACGAAGCTTATATGAAATCCAAGGAGTTAGATGAAAAAGGAAAAATTGACAAGAATTTATCAGAGAGCCTACAAAATCTAAAGTATGCATTTCTCAGCGATGCAACCAATTTGTATTCATTAAAAGATTATGAAGGAGCTTATATAAATTTTAAAAAATCAGTTGAAATAGGGAAGAATCCATTAGTTAACCAGGTAGATACTTTAGTTTTATACTACACAGGCTTATCAGCCCAGCTTGCCAAGAAACTTGATGATGCCATCCCTTTTTACAAACAATACATCGAATATGGAAATACTGGCGATGGCAGCGTTTTCTATAACACTTTTGAAGCATATAAGGAGTTAGGCAAACCAGAAGAAGGATTACAATTCCTAGAGGAAGGATTTACAAAGTTTCCTAATAACCAAAATATTCTGTATAGTTTAATTCAGTACTATTTGGATCAAGGCGAGGACCCCTCAAAAGTATTTGTTTACCTTAATAAAGCAATTGAACAAAACCCAAATGAGTCTTCGTTACTTTTTGCTGCAGGCACACTTCACGATAAACTAGGAAACTTCGAGGAAGCTGTTAATTCTTACACGAAGGCGCTTGAAATCAATGCTGATTTTTTCGATGCTGCATATAATTTAGGAGCATTATACTATAATAGAGGGGTTAAATTTATTGAAGAAGCAAATAAAGTGCCTGCTAAGGAACTTGATAAGTACGATGCACTAATGGAAAAAGCGAACCTTGAGTTTAAAAAATGTATTCCTTTTATGGAAAAAGCACACGAAATTAATTCCACTGAAACAAATACCCTCGAAACCCTTAAAAATTTATACTTTCGCTTTAGAAACGAAAGTGAGGAGTATGCTAAAAAATTAGAAGAGACGAATAAAAAGATTGAACAGAATCAGTAAAAAACAATTAAAAACTATTAAAAACAAGCTGCATTTAGGTGCAGCTTTTTTTTTGAAAATATACTAGTACAACTCCTTATATTTAACATAATATTAATTATAAGACTATTTTTTTATAAAGAATTCCATAATAATTTCTAAAAAATAATATATAAATCTTTTCGTGTTTGTGTATTGTACCTATTTTTGATGTATAATTGCAAAAATTATTTTACACACTATGGAAAAACGAAAACTTGTTGTTAATTACAAAAACCTAACGCCAGAACTTATTGATTTAGTGAAGCAAAAGTATCCAAACGGATTTTTGAATCATGTAATTAAGGTTACAAAACCTAATAGCGAATTCTTCCATGCAATAACACTCGATACCGAGGACGCCAGCTACCTAATAAAAGTTAATGTAAAGATTGACACCAAACCCAAGGATGATGATGAT
Source organism: Tenuifilaceae bacterium (assembly GCA_035380045.1). Taxonomy (GTDB): domain Bacteria; phylum Bacteroidota; class Bacteroidia; order Bacteroidales; family Tenuifilaceae; genus DAOSWM01. The sequence goes on from DAOSWM010000013.1 coordinate 4,590, forward strand.
GAGAAAGGCTTCTTCAGTGATTCTGATGACATAGGTACTGATGAGGACACCTTCCCTGATGATGTAGAAGATCAGGTGGATGATGAATATGGCGATGATTAGATTTTATTTTTAAAGGAATTTACATAATTCAAGTTTTGGCCTACCTTTTCTAAAACCAATAACCCTGCATTTCACATGGGTTTTGTTTTTATTTGAAGTATGAGTAGTTGTAAGGATGTTAAAGCTGCTTTTTATTCCATGATCATCGGATACTGATACAACCGTTGTTTCATCATTATCATCATATGTTTGGTTATCAGTAATTTTAAATACATATTCCTCATTTATTTTGTAGAATGGATTAACTGGCTCCACACCCAGAGAACCATCTTGATTTATCCTAGAAATTTCACATAAAACGGTTTTTCCTACTTTAATACCGTACACCTCAAAGTGTTTTACGCTAACATTTGAACGGTATCCTTCTTCTGATTCAAGAAGGAAAATATCTTCTCCAAATGAATCTTGGGATACACCAATAACTATGAATGGAAGTTTATCTTTTATAATGCTAGTTGGTGGTTTCTGACAATGAATATTTAATGATAAGGGTAAAAATATTGGAATCCCTTTTTTTATACGATCCACCTTAAGGATTATCTCCTCCCCTTCAATTTTATTATTGTGTCCGATGAAAGGCACTCTAATTTGATTGTTGAAACAATCAGAGATTAAAAAATATTGATTATTAGTATTTTCCTGATGTATTGAAACAATTTTAAAGGGGTAATTCCTTCCTTCTTCGTAAACAGGGTGTTTAGGCTCTAAAAAAACCTTTCCCGTACAATTAACCTTATCAACTCTACAATTAAGCTGTTGTCCTGTTTTAATGTTGTACTTCAAGTATGGTTTAACGGGAACAAGAATTCTTCTTCCTGTATTATGCCGGAGTAAATAAAAATCACCTTCTTCAACAATGTTAACGATACTAATTACATGGAAAAAATGGTTTTCTCCCTCGTTAAGTTTCATGGCATATTCCCATTTTTAAGCAATTCTTTACATATTTTTTTTACTATACCAGGCCCCTCATATATAAAACCTGTGTAAACTTGAATTAATGAGGCTCCTGCATCAATTTTTTCAATTGCATCCTTAGCGTCCATTATACCACCAACACCAATAATTGGCATTTTACCTCCGGTTTGCTTGGAAATAAACCGTATTACTTCAGTAGATTTTTGGGATAATGGTTTTCCACTTAACCCCCCATTGCCAATTTTTTCTACTTCATCAGGTTGCGACATTAAACCCTCTCTTGAGATTGTAGTATTTGTAGCTACAAATCCATCGATTCCAACTTCCTGAGCAATCTCGATGCTATCCGAAAGTTGTAATTCACTTAAATCTGGAGAAACCTTCAATAGAATTGGCTTGTATTGGTTTTGTTTTTTACGCAATTTAACGAGAGCTAACAAAATCTTTCTTTGGTTTTCCTTTTCCTGCAATTCCTTAAGATTAGCAATATTTGGACAACTAATATTTACCACAAAGTAATCTACAAAATGGTAAAGTTCTGTGAAGCATTGCACATAGTCCTCAACAGCTATATTATTTGGTGTTATTGTATTTTTTCCAATATTCCCCCCTATAACTAACTTCTTTTTTTTCTTTTCAAGATTACTTTTGACTCTAATAACGCCCTTATTATTAAATCCCATTCTGTTTATTAATGCAGAATCTTTTTTTAGCCTAAATGAACGTGGTTTTTGGTTACCAGGTTGGGGTTTTGGTGTAACTGTTCCTATCTCTACAAAAGAGAAACCGAAACATTCTAGCTCATTGAAAAACTCAGCATTCTTATCGAATCCAGCGGCAAACCCAACAGGATTTTTAAATTCAAAACCAAAAACATTTCTTTGTAGTTTTGGAGAATCTACAGCGTAAAAACTTCGGAGAATCGATTTTAAAAAAGGTACTTTGAACCCAATTTTTAGAAGACTTACTACAATTCCATGAATTGTTTCAGGCTGAAGAGTAAATAAGATTGGTCTGATAATGTGCTTATACATTGGTAGTTTTTTGCAAAACTACATCAAATCAATAATTACACAAAATATTTATTGCAATGAATCAATCAGGTTTGTATTCAATAAAGGTCTTATCGGTAAAGAATACGATAACACGCTCAACTTCCTTTTCAAATATTTGATTCTCGATGGCTTTCCCAGAAGTTGGAGTTTTTTGTTGGATAGTTTTTTTTATAGGACTAATATTTTCCTCAATTTTATTATTTGAAATTTGGTCGAATATACTTGTTTGAATCGCCTTCCTATACATATCTCCTTTGCCTGTAATAAGCCAATCTGGATTGATCTTTGGAAAATTTTCAATAATACTGGTTATTACATCGTACGATGGATTGTTTCTACCAGATAGAAAATGAGATACAGAACTTCGTTGTACCCCAATAATTTCAGCAAACTTAGCAGAAGATAAGTTTTCCACACTCATTATTTTCTGTAACCTTTCTTTCATAACAATGTAATAGTTTTACAAAAGTAAAAAGAAATGGTTACATATACAAACACATACTATGTTTACATATGTATCACGCACAGCTGGGGAGTAATGATTACATATGTACACCAAACCTGTTGGCGTTGCTGAATGGGTATGCCGATAGTTTTATTAATAGTGGGGATTGATTCTTTAATTCGCAAATATATTGAGAATTGAAAATATAATTTTAACTGATTTCTCGTTTCCTTCACTATATTGATTTGTTCTTTTTTACATAACAATTGATGATGCAAGGCCTTTTCTATTGTTTTATGCAATATTAATTTTTCCAGCTTAAGACAAACTCACATCTATGCTTTCCTCCTCTCGTTAATTACAGGTATAAAACAGTGTAATTCTAATATATAGTACATTAGAAACTATTAAAGATACTATCCATACCCATTGAGTGCTGCTATATCATTAATTAAAATTAAGACAAATACAAATATCATTTTAGAAGCTCAAATAATGCATTAAATAATAACTTCATATTAATATATATAAAATATTGGAATTAAATAACATAATACATAAAAATAATAAAACCATAGGCTGAAATTACATAAAACGTAACTGTAATTAAATAATAAGTAAAAAAGAATTTTGTAAAGTACAGATATACAGTATTATAAACAATACACATAACTATAATTGATACATCAAATATAGCAGGAGCCACTTTTGTGCTAGGTGGATTTGAGTAGAAGATAGAAAAGATTACATATGTAAACTTCATAAAGCATGATTGATACAAAGATTACATATGTATCCTTTTTTGAGTTTAATTTTCAAAATTTCTATTTAATATAAATAATGAAATGTGAGTAGGAAATTGAAGAAATAAAAACAGCAGGTCTGTAAGCCGGGTTCTGTTTCACATTGTGAATTCTACCATTTATCTGGGTTAAATGTTACCATTTAACTCGTTGCGACCTACCCTTCGTAACTTTCAACGAATCGAAATCAGAGCGGGCAGCTCTGTAATTTCAGGTTAACTGAAATAATTACGATATACATGGTCTTGCATCCCATCAGGCGTACGGCTTCTAATGTCACCACTAGAACCGGTGGGCTCTTACCCCTCCTTTTCACCCTTACCATAATATCCGAAGATAGAATGGCGGTTATTTTCTGTTACACTACTATACCCTCACGAGTATCTTCCAGTTAGGAAGCATGGTGCCCTGTGATGCCCGGACTTTCCTCTTCGTTATTTCACGAAGCGATAGAACGACCTGCTGTTATATTAAAGAACAAAATTGTGGTACCAGATTATTTTGTAAAAACCATTGTTGCACCAAAACCATACTCCTTGAACGATGCATCCTGGTAACGAAGTTTTGGATACTCCCTTTGGAGTTTACGTATTATCTCGTTTTTTAGTTTCCCATTACCCAACCCATGTATAAATACCATTTTACGGGTTGTATTACTTTTTATGCCAGTATCAAGTGCAGTTGAAAATCGTGCAAGCTGAATCTCCAGCATTTCTCCCGGTTGTAGTGAAGTATAGTTATCAACAATTTCATGAATATGCAGGTCAACCTCTACTAATTCAGGCTCTTGCACTTTTATTACCTGTTTTGGTTTTATATCTTTCTGTGCAATAGACTTTTCTATGACTTTATCAGATAGTGATTTGACTAGAACCTCTTTTTGTGTATCAACAATGGTAAAAACCATTGCGTTTTCTTCGAAAAAGTCATTTTCGGTAAAGCTACCCGGGCGATAGAACTTAACTGGATTTATTTCTAAATCAAAAAACTCTGGTTGCTGAGCTACGTAGCTCCTATTCTTATAAAAAACTGCCTGAATATTAATTGCTATTGGTGTTTTTAACTCGTTTTTGGTAAATGTTTTAACGAGTTCTTTGCTATCGGGTAGCAAATTACCTACATTGATTGGTTCAATAGCATTACGCTCTCTGTTCCATCGGCCAACTATATACACAACACGATAAGTACTATCGTTTATGATATAAAAATCCTGATCTGAGTCCACAGCATTTAATTGTTCGTGAGGCACAAAGGCAACATGTATGCTCAGTTCTTCCCCTTCTTCGTCTTCATTATCATCCATTCCTGTGAGGGAAAGGTGTTGAGTTGGGGTTTTCGTCTCAGTTACACTAACTTGAAGTTGTTGAACTTCACCTTTTCTTTTTTCAAATGTTTCATTTTCGTTTTCTTCATTGGTTTGTAAACCAATGACTTGATCAGAGGAGGAGTCCACAACAATTATTTCTGATACAAGAGTTGGTATTTCGAAACCATCCTCATTTAGAACAGCAACAGTTCTATTATTAATTACCCGAACAATCTTTCCTCCGCCAACATCGTTTAAAAAACGCACCTTATCTCCTACCTTACACTTCATAATTAAATACATTGATTAATATCAATCAGAACAATGCTACAAAAATAGCTATTTTTGTACTCATATTTAATTTTATTAAGCAGTGAGTACCATTCCAAAAGTTATTGTTTCAGATTTCGACTACATTCTTCCCAGCGAAAGAATTGCAAAGTTTCCTCTCCAAAATAGGCATGAGTCTAAATTACTAGTGTACAAAAATGGCGAAATATCACATACCTATTTTGAAAAAATACAAGAACTAATTAAATCTAATAACCTACTGATATTCAATAATACAAGGGTAGTTCAAGCTAGGTTAAACTTTAAAAGAAAGACTGGGGCAACCATAGAAATTTTTATTCTAGAACCGGTTGAGCCATCAGATTATGTTCTTAATTTTTCATCAACAAAGAGTTGTGTTTGGAAATGCATTGTAGGAAATCTAAAACGATGGAAGGAGGATGAGTTAGACTTTGAAGTTCCAAATTCAAAAATTACTCTAAAAGCCCGAAAAGTTGAGTTAATGAGAGAGGCTGTTATAGTTGAATTCACATGGAATGATGAAAACATTAACTTTGCTCATATTATTGAACTTTCTGGAGAGGTTCCAATCCCCCCCTACTTAAACAGGAATGCTGAAGATAGCGATAAAAAAACGTACCAAACAGTTTACGCAAAGCCTGAAGGATCAGTTGCTGCTCCCACGGCAGGATTACACTTTACCCCCCAAATTATTGAAAATATTGTGAATAAGGGGATTAAAACAAGTTTTGTAACTCTTCATGTTGGAGCGGGAACCTTTAAACCTGTTAAATCCGAAACCATTTCGGACCATGAAATGCACACTGAACACTTTTTTATAACCAAGGAAACCCTTTCTGAATTAAAGAATCATAATGGTGGAATTGTATCGGTTGGAACTACTACACTTCGAACTTTAGAAAGTATTTACTGGATTGGTGTAAAAATAAAATGCGGGTTCATGACTGATAATGTTCTCACACTAAAGCAGTGGGAACCATATAGCTTACCAGCAAATATTTCGTTAATAGAATCGCTCGAATCAATTGAAAATTTGCTGAATAAAATGAACTACAGTCATGTATCGGCTAAAACCCAGCTGTGTGTTGTTCCTGGTTATAGCTTCAAAGTGGTTGACACGCTTATAACAAACTATCACCAACCTCGTAGCACATTGCTTATGCTGGTTGCAGCATTTATTGGTGAGGACTGGGAGAAGGTTTACGATTATGCGCTTAGAAATGACTTTCGTTTTCTTAGCTATGGAGATAGTTCTATTCTATTCAGAAATAAACTATAAGTTAGAGGCTTTTATCTAAAAAAACGGGATAATTTATGAAATCAAGCAGGAATAGCAGCAACTTCCTTCCAACTTCCAAAAAAGAGATGGATGCTCTTGGCTGGGATAAAGCTGATATTATCCTGTTTACTGGAGATGCATACGTTGATCATCCCTCTTTTGGTGCCGCTGTAATTGGAAGGATATTGGAAAAAGAGGGGTATAAAGTTGCAGTAGTTCCTCAACCAAACTGGCGTGACGATCTTCGCGATTTTAAGAAACTAGGAACTCCCCGACTTTTTTTTGCTGTAACTTCAGGCAGTATGGATTCAATGGTTAACCATTATACTGCCAACAAACGACTTCGTAGCAATGATGCTTATACCCCAAATGGAAAATCGGGTTATCGACCCGACTATGCTGTTAAAACCTACTCAAAAATACTGAAACAATTATTTCCGGAAGTTCCTCTGGTTCTTGGAGGAGTTGAAGCTTCGCTTCGTAGGTTTACACATTACGATTACTGGGCAAACAAGCTTTTTCCAAGTATCCTAGTTGAATCGGGTGCAGATATTTTAGTATACGGTATGGGAGAAAAAGCAATCATTGAAGTTGCACACCGAATCAGCAAAGGACAATATATTAAAGAAATAAACGATATTCCACAAACTGCATTTGTTGACACATATAATTATAGTTATGATAGTGAATTAGTTAAACTAAATAGTTTAGACCAATGCGTTAAGGATAAAGTTATGTTTGGCGAAAATTTCAGAAAAATTGAGGAGGAGTCAAACAAAATAAATGCAAAACGTATTGTTGAACCGTATAAAGACCAGTATGTAATAGTAAATCCGCCCTTCCCCCCGTCAACCGAAACAGAGATGGATTCTTGGTGGAATTTACCTTTCACCCGTATGCCGCATCCTCGTTATCAAGGTAAAGAGATACCTGCGTGGGAAATGATTAAGTTTTCAATAAACATTCATCGGGGATGCTTTGGAGGTTGCAGTTTCTGCACGATTTCTGCCCATCAGGGCAAATTTGTTGCCAGCCGTTCAGAGAACTCTATTCTTAATGAAATTGAGCAAGTTAAAAAAATGCCTGACTTTAAAGGCTACCTTTCCGATTTGGGTGGACCTTCGGCAAATATGTACAAAATGAAAGGGAAAGATATTTCCATTTGTAAAAAATGCAAGAAACCTTCATGTATATTTCCAAAAATATGTAGCAACCTCAATACTAATCATAAAGATCTGCTTGATTTATACCGATTGGTGAATAATATACCTGGAATAAAAAAAGCATTTGTTGGAAGTGGTGTAAGGTATGATTTGTTTGGTGATTTTAGCAATAAAACTAATCGAGAATACTTTGAGGAACTGGTAGTTAACCATATCTCAGGAAGGCTCAAGGTTGCTCCAGAACACACCGAAGACGAGGTTCTAAAGGAGATGCGTAAACCTACTTTTCAACTATTCAAAATATTAAAGCAAAGATTCGATTCAATTAATCGGAAACATTCACTTAACCAGCAACTTATACCCTACTTTATTTCAAGCCATCCGGGATGCAAATTGCATCATATGCAGAATTTGGCGAAGGAAATGAGAAATATTGGAATTAACCCCGAGCAGGTTCAAGATTTTACACCAACACCCATGACGCTAGCTTCAACGATTTTTTATACTGGAGTAAACCCATATACTGCTAAATCAGTTTATGTTGCGAAATCGAAGGAGGAAAAAATCAAACAGAAAAGTTACTTCTTCGGTAAAGATAATATTAATAACAGATTACAAGGCAACAAAGGGAGTCGCTAATCCACTCTAAAGAATGAGATAAGGTCGATTAAATGTTGCGACCTCGCAGTAAGTTCCTCTGCGTTGGAAGCAAGCTCTTCTGCTGATGCTGCATTCTGTTGCGTGATGGAGTTAAGTTGCTGAACCGACTCGTTAACCTGCATTGAGCCTGATTTCTGTTCCAAGCTTGCTGCCGATATCTCCTGAATTAGCTGGGAAGTTTTTTTCATTTCGGGTAGGTTCTTATTCATAAGTTCCCTCGCCTTCTCAGAAACGGTAGCCCCTTTTTGCGAAACAGCAATGATTTCATTTGCAGCTAAGCTGCTACGTTCTGCCAATCGACGAACCTCAGCTGCCACAACCGCAAAGCCTTTCCCTTGATCTCCAGCACGAGCGGCTTCAACTGCCGCATTCAATGCTAGCAGGTTTGTTTGAAAAGCAATATCGTTGATTATGGTTATTTTCTCTGCTATCTCTTTCATGGAATCAAGAGCAACGTTGGTAGATTTGTTACCCTCTTCAAGCCCTTGGGTTGTACTTACAGCAATGGTTTCGGTTTGCTTTGAGTTGTCAGCATTTTGCTGTATGCTCGACACAATCTCTTCCATGGTAGCAGAAATCTCTTCGAGTGATGAGGCCTGTTCATTTACAGCTTGCGACAAATTGATAGAACTTGAACTTAGCTGTTGACCAGCATTATTAATCTCCTCTCCAGCTGTTGAAATGGCCTCAATAATTTCTTTAAGTTTTGCACTAACATCTTTCACCGAATTTGACAAGTCACCCAGCTCATCCTTTTTCTTTAAGAAATCTTTGTTTATCTCAATATTAAGATCTCCTTGACTTATCTTTTTAAGATTACTAATGCTTCCTTTTAAAGGATGAACAATGGTTGTGGAGACTTGACGAAACGATAAAATAACGACAATAATTGTAACGGGTGTTGTAATATACTGAGGAAACACATTCGGCAAAAGAGCACCCAGCTTTGTTACAAGATAAAGTAAAACGAGATTAGCAAGCCAATAGCTTGCAATTTTTATGAAAATTGATCCTTTGTAGTAGAATCTAATTGCTGCTACTCCTGAACCGAAACCAATGATTGTTATTAAAATCATTACCCATAAATCTTTTTGCATGGCTGTAATATTTTGAAATTTAACAACTTAATTTTTTGATAACATTTTCACAAATAAATATATGAATATTGTTTTTGTTAAACAAATAATTGTAAAAAATTAAACCCCTGATGAAATAGTTCATCAAGGGTAATATGCAAAAATACTGGTTATACGATGTAAAAGTATTTACATCTGAAAAAATGATATAAGATCCACCAAATGTTGCGACCTCGCAGTAAGTTCCTCTGCGTTGGAAGCAAGCTCTTCTGCTGATGCTGCATTCTGTTGCGTGATGGAGTTAAGTTGCTGAACCGACTCGTTAACCTGCATTGAGCCTGATTTCTGTTCCAAGCTTGCTGCCGATATCTCCTGAATTAGCTGGGAAGTTTTTTTCATTTCGGGTAGGTTCTTATTCATAAGTTCCCTCGCCTTCTCAGAAACGGTAGCCCCTTTTTGCGAAACAGCAATGATTTCATTTGCAGCTAAGCTGCTACGTTCTGCCAATCGACGAACCTCAGCTGCCACAACCGCAAAGCCTTTCCCTTGATCTCCAGCACGAGCGGCTTCAACTGCCGCATTCAATGCTAGCAGGTTTGTTTGAAAAGCAATATCGTTGATTATGGTTATTTTCTCTGCTATCTCTTTCATGGAATCAAGAGCAACGTTGGTAGATTTGTTACCCTCTTCAAGCCCTTGGGTTGTACTTACAGCAATGGTTTCGGTTTGCTTTGAGTTGTCAGCATTTTGCTGTATGCTCGATACAATCTCTTCCATGGTAGCAGAAATCTCTTCGAGTGATGAGGCCTGTTCATTAACAGCTTGGGATAGGTTAATTGAACTTGAACTTAGCTGTTGACCTGCATTGGCAATTTCTTCTGAAGCAGCTGCAATGCCCTCAATAACATCTTTCAATTTATCACCTAATATCCTGATACTTTTTGTCAGCCTTCCCATTTCATCTTCATCCTTCTCAAATGATGTATCAACATGCAAATTTAAGTCACCCTCTGAAAGTTGCTTCAATTGATTAATTGTATTATCCAAAGGTTTTCTGACTTTTTTATTGATTAGGTACATACAATAAACAGCAAATAGTATCCCAAGAGGAGTACTTATGTATACCGGAAAAATACTTGAGTAAGTGTACTTTAAATTTGCAAGAGTGGCTACTACTAAAAGTGATGCCAACCATAAAGAACTCATATAAAACATTATAGAGCCTTTAAAAAAATACCTAACAGTTAAGATTCCTACAGGTAATCCTACCATTAAAGGGATTAGTGCACCAATAAGTTCCTTTGACATGATTATGTAGTATTGATTACTATTTCCAAATATAAAAATTATATTGACCTATAAGCAAGAAATAATAACAAATAATTGATAAAAGAAAAACCCGATATGCTACATACCGGGTTTTTTCTGGTTTTTATTGAAAGATATTAAGCTAGCGATTGACCAATTAAGAAAACAGCAGCCAAAGCAACAATTGCGTAAAGTTCTGGGAAAACTGCAAGAATAAGCGTATTACCAAATACTTTATGGCCAGAACCGATAGCAGCAATACCATTAGCACATACCTGTCCTTGACGAAGAGCAGAGAACAGTCCAACAAAGCCCATTGCTAAACCAGCACCGAAAATGGCGCCAGCAGTTGCCCAAGTCATTTCAGGAGTTAAGTAGCCTGCAAGCATAAAGTAACCAGCAAAACCATATAAACCCTGAGTTCCGGGGAGAGCACTAAGTACCATGTAGTTACCAAAAGCAGTTGCATCTTTTTTCATTGCCCCAACAGAAGCGTTTCCACCATAGGTAACCCCAAAGGCACTTCCAACACCAGAAAGGATAATCATGATTCCGATTCCAAGATAAGCGAAAATAATTGGTTCCATAACGTTCAGATTAGTTTTTAGTTAATTAATTTATTTAGAAATACTATTTAATTGTTTCCTGTTTTTGAAATGGTTGATAGGATTTTCCACCACCTGTAAATCCAGCATTCTTATAGAACTCAACAAATGTTAAACGCATTGGGTGAACAAGCGAGCCCAATGCTGACATAAACAGGTTGATAGAGTGTCCAATAATCAGAATTATTATTGTAATTATTGCCCCTACCACAGGAATATCAGGCGACATACCAAAAGCAAGGCTGTTGAAAACGTTACCTAATATCGCGCTTGAAAGCCCAAGAGCGAACAAACGAATATAGGAAAGTATATCGCCAAACAAACCGGTTACCATGTTGTAAGTATCCCATAATCCCAGCCCGAAGTTAACAAATGGGTTTTTCCCAGGACTATTGAAAAATAAGATTCCAATTGCTGCAACTCCTAAAACAATTTTATGAGTGAGGCCAAAGAATTCAACGCTGACTCCCTCCCATTTCGAAAGCCCATAGAATACAGCTGTTCCAACAATTAGCAGTAACCATCCAAAAGTAGAAATAGCATGCTGCCATCCCCACAACTTTATTTGGTTAGCAGCTTTTACGCACATTCCAAACACGATTTGAATGGCTCCTACAACAAGCGCCAAAGCGAATAGCTGGTTCTGATCAAGGAAAAGATTGCGAAACTTTTCAAGTAACGGCAAATCAACCTTTACCAGTTCAATGCCAAACAGGGTGCCTGTAATTGTTCCGAAAATAACTGTAGAAATTGAAAGCCATTGGACTAGCGACATGAGTGGACGCATGTCTTTACTGGCCTTTAACTTGTACACAGTTGCTCCAATAAACATAACCAACCCGTAACCTGCATCACCGAGGCAAAAGCCAAAAAACATCATAAAGAACGGTGCGAAAAAGGGCGTTAAATCCAATTCTCCGTATGTTGGGTTTGTAAACAGGCTACCAATTGGTTCAAAAAGTTTAGCAAACTTATTGTTTTTCAACAATATTGGTGCATCATCGGTTTTTTGAGCCCTTTCTGAGATGAAGATGATATTCTCAGATTCAATGAACTCAACGAACTGCTTATTTTTGGGTTCTGGAACCCAACCCTGAAGTACAAGTAGCGTATTTTCAGCCTCTTTATCAGCACTTTGTTGCACAGTAGTGAATTCCAGCTTATTTACCAGCTGTAATTTTGCTGTTTCAAGCTGAGGAACAAACGAAGTTAATTTTTGAATTCCCTCGGTTAAGTTCTGGAGTTGCTGAAAAAGAGATTCACTCTCCTTTTCCTTATCGGAATAGCTATACTGTGGAGCACGAACCTCATTGGCATCAATTGAAAGCTGCTCATCGGTATTGGTTATACATACAAAGTAAACCTGTCCCGCTTCCCTATTAATTACCTGAATTGGGTACTCGCGTTCCCAATCCTCTGAATAGGTTTTCTCGTTAGTAATGAAGAAACGAAGCTTTAAACCACTCCCGGTAATTTTTTGAAGTAATGAGGTATCGAATCGTCCCCAAGGACGAACGTCAGTTAACTCCTTTTTAACCTTTCGAATAGAGCCTTCTACCTGTTCCTTCTCTTTAAGTAATTCATCGTACTGATTCAGAATAGAATCAGGGTTGATTTCTTCTGAGGATGGCTCGATTTGAGGCAATGTTTTAAGCTCTCGAATTGTAGAAGTGTATCGATTTATTTGAGACATTAAGGTTCGCTCATCGTCGAGCAAAGGTCTCTCTTGCCTAACAATATCAACCATGCCCAGTTCCTGGAGTTTTTGAAGGAAACCCTCAAAATCACGATGATATACCAGGAACGCATATTTTATCATTGGTACTATCATACTTCTACCTCCATATTCTGCTGACGATTTTTCACAATTTTCATTGACGATTTGGCGAGGTTCTCCTCGTCCTCCATAAAGCGTTTAATTTTCCTTATGGCAGTTTCGTAGCCGGGAATCTGAACTTTTTCGTAAAGATTAACCTTCTGAGTTGTCTTTTTTCGAGCATGATCGAGCAAACGCATTTTTTCACTATAGAAAACGCTTTCGATGCCAACGCTGGCCATTTCTTTAAGAATTTGAATCCCATCGGAATACCAGAAAGGTCGTGCAAAAATGCTGTAATCTTTAATCGAAAAAATAACTTCCTCAAGAACGGGTATCTTTACGCCGGCAATCTTTATCATGTTCAGATTTACATCCTCAACGGTAATCAAATTCTGCTCAAACTCGCCCCACAAGCTTGCCATGTACTCGTACTGCTCAATTTTTTGCTCGAGTAGCTCCTCCAACTCTTTTGCTTTGTCCTTAGCGCGCTTAACCTCTGCCCTGAGGGCAGATTCCTTGTTTTTAAGCGTAGGTAAGGCTCGCAATCGAATCTTTAGCTGCTTGTTAAGCTCGTTTAGCGAAGTTTTATTGAATTGATACTTAATTGCCATTACAATTTTTTTTACTGATTATTAGGCCAGTACTTATCAACAAATTCATTCCTGATAGCAACTTCGGCTTTCGAGAAATACTTAGCAAAAAGTTCCCACGCTTGATTCAACATTGAATCAACATCAATATTTACATCGATAGCTAGAAGTTTTACGGAATACTCATGAGCAAACTTTAGGGTACGCTCATCGTAGTCAGAAAGGTCGAAACCGTTTTCAAGTTTTGTTTTGGCGTTTGCCGCATCGGCGTATAGCCTAACAGCTGCGTTCATAACCTGAGGGTGATCCTCGCGGGTTTTCTTCCCAATAACAAGTTGCTTCAAACGAGAAAGACTCCGGAATGGGTCAACAATTACTTTGTTCGTGTCAGAATCCTTACGGAGGAAAAGCTGACCTTCAGTAATATACCCTGTGTTATCGGGGATAGCATGGGTAATATCACCACCCGAAAGGGTTGTTACTGCAACAATTGTAATGGATCCACCTGCGGGGAACTGAACCGCTTTCTCGTAAAGTTTTGCTAAATCGGAGTAAAGTGAACCAGGCATTGAATCCTTAGATGGGATTTGATCCATACGGTTTGATACGATACTTAAGGCATCAGCGTATAGCGTCATATCGGTTAGTAGCACAAGAACCTTCTCATTCTTCTCTGTTGCGAAGTATTCTGCAGCAGTTAGAGCCATATCGGGAACAAGAAGACGTTCAACGGGTGGCTGTTCAGTTGTGTTTACAAAACAAATAATCCTGTCGAGAGCACCCGCATTTTCGAATACATTCTTAAAGAACAGGAAGTCATCGTTTGTCAAACCCATTCCGCCCAGAATAATTTTATCGGCTTTTGCGCGTAGCGCAACCATTGCCATAACCTGGTTATAGGGTTGGTCGGGGTCGGCAAAGAAAGGAATTTTTTGGCCGGTAACTAGCGTGTTGTTAAGGTCGATACCAGCAATACCCGTTGCAATTAACTCCGATGGTTGCTTTCGCTTAAATGGGTTTACAGAGGGACCTCCAATTTCGATGTCCTTCCCTTCTATTTCGGTACCTCCGAACAAAGGTTGTCCGTATGCATTGAAGAAACGTCCTGCAAGATCATCACCAACCTTTAATTTAGGTGGTTCTCCAAAGAAAATAACTTCAGCATTGGTTGGTATTCCTTCGGTTCCTCCAAAAACCTGAAGTGTAACCATTTCGCCAAATATTTTCACAACCTGAGCCAACTTGCCATGTACCATGGCCAACTCCTCGTTGGAAACTCCCTGTGCTTTAAGAGTACAGGTTGCCTTTGTGATTCCAACCAGCTGTGTATAAATTTTTTGAAAAGCTTTTGTCTCCATTATTCGGCCTTTCTTTCGTTAAGTGTATTTGTTAGTTCTTCTTCGTATTTATCGAACTCATTGCTTTCAAAAACTGAGTAGTTCATTTGTCGCAATGTGTTAATAACCTTCTTATAGAAGTTTGTGCATTCTTCAAAGTTCTCAAACTCGAAGCTTGTTTGGCAAATTGAAATTACCCTTTCAAGCATGTACTTCTGCCTGTTGATTGGTGAGCTGGCATCAATGTTATCGAAAGCATCCTGCTGAAGAATAATAAAATCGATAAGTTCTGCTTTCCAGAAACGGTCGTGATAATCGAGAGGTACACCGTCGTCGCCAAGGATATTGATTTGCTCGTACGCTTCTTTTCCCCTTTGAACGTAGTTTTTGGCTTGTAAAACCGTTTCAACCCATGTTTCGGTGATATTTTTATTAAGGTACTCCTGAATTTCAGGATACTCTAGGTATTTCGAGTAGGATTCCATGGGGTCGATAGCAGGGTACCTTTTGCTATCAGCTCGCTGCTGCGAAAGGGCGTAGAAGCATCGTGCAGCTTTCTTTGTTGATTCGGTAACGGGTTCTTTAAGGTTACCACCAGCAGGTGATACAGTACCAATAAATGTTACGGAACCGGTTTGACCATTATTCAAGTACACCAAGCCTGCTCTTGAGTAGAAGTTTGCAATAACTGCTGGCAGGTCCATAGGGAATGCATCGGGTCCGGGAAGCTCTTCGAGCCTATTACTCATCTCGCGGAGCGCCTGAGCCCAACGAGAAGTTGAATCGGCCAAAAGAAGAACACGGAGTCCCATGCTACGGTAGTACTCCGCAATGGTCATTGCCGTGTAAACCGAAGCTTCCCTAGCGGCAACGGGCATGTTTGAAGTATTGGCAATAATAGTGGTTCGTTCCATTAGTTTTCTGCCGGTGCGTGGGTCGTCGAGGTGTGGGAATTCAGCAAAAATTTCAACAACCTCGTTGGCACGTTCGCCACAAGCAGCGATAACAATAAGATCGGCTTCGGCCTGCTTTGAAATTGCATGCTGAAGAACCGTTTTCCCGCAACCAAATGGGCCAGGAATAAACCCTGTTCCACCCTCGGCAATGGGATTAAAAGTATCGATAGCCCTAACACCCGTTTCCATAATTTTGAAGGGACGTGGCTTATCCTTAAATGCAGTGATAGCCATTTTTACTGGCCATTTCTGCTCCATGGTTACGTCTATGTCGTCGCCATTGCTGTTTGTTAAAACAGCAATAGTGTTGTTAATCCTATAATTCCCTTTTTCAACAATAGATTTTACCTTGTAATTTTCGGTCATTTTAAAGGGAACCATAATTTTATGGTTCACCCAGTTTTCGGGAACCTCACCAAGCCAATCGCCAGCAGAAACGGTATCACCAACCTTTGCAAGCGGAGTGAATTCCCAATCAACATCATAGTCGAGGGCTTCGGTGTAGTCGCCAGCTTTTAGGAAAATGCCGTCCATTTTAGCCAAGTCGTGCTGGAGACCATCGTAGTTTTTTGAAAGGAGGCCAGGCCCGAGAGTCGCTTCAAGCATGTGACCTTCAAACTCAACATCGTCGTTAACTTTCAGACCACGAGTACTTTCGAACACCTGCACGTAAGCGTATTTACCAACAACCTTAATAACCTCGGCCATGAGTTTGGTTTCGCCCCTTTGTATGTAGCATATCTCATTTTGCGCAACGGGAGCATTCACCTCAACCGTAACAAGGTTGGCAATTATTCCTGTTACTTTTCCTTTGGTTTTCATGTATTCGAATATTATTTATTTGTTAAATTTTTACTACTTAGAGAACTCCTTAGGAAGCGTGTACGATTCTTTGAGTTCGGTTGTTAACTTTTGGAACAGTTCGGCTCCAACCTTGGGGTCGAGCTTCATCCAGCGATGAACAATCCCGGCTTTTATGAAGAATGCTAGAATGCGATTGATATTGAAATAATCGAAAGTTGACATTTCATCTGCCATGTCCCATTTCAGCATGTCGAGCCTTCGTTCACGTTCAATAATGCTGGTTACTTCGGTAATTTGAAGCAAAGCTTCAATGTACTCCACCTCCTGTTTTAAACCAAAATCGGGAGCCTGACTACGATTAAGCGCTTCTACAACGACTCCATTTCCAATTAGTTGGTTTTGAGAGCTAATTCCCATATTCCTGCAGCTAATAGCTGTTAGGATATTGTTGAAATTGCGCAAAAATTGGAACCAATTGGACAGAAACTGGTTGCCCATTGAATTAATGTAAGCATAAAAAAGCTCGTAAAACTTAACCTCGTTATTCTTGGGGGTTTGCTCTGAATCGAAGAGGGTTCTCTCCTCGTCCTGCTCTTCATCTTCAGCCTGATTCCCTTTTATGAAATTGTGAAACTTTGCAACGTAGGAAGGGAATTCGTTCAGATTCTCTTCAAATTCCTCGTACATTTCTTCCGGGAATTTTCCGAGGGTGTTGAAATTTAGCTTACGATTAAGTAGGTGATTCAGGATGTTCTCATTATCGTAGGTAAGGTAAAGCAGTTCAACCAAACTATAGTCGCTTGGATGGAGAAACTCCATTGCTTCCTCTTTAACCCTTAGAAGGTTAAAATCCTTCCTTTCCTGATCGATAAATAGATCGGGTAAACCAGCAACAAAATAGTAGTAGTTTCTACCCATAACTACTTGCCTCCAAATAACAATTCAATGATTCTTGGGCGCATGTAAAGCCTGAAGAGATTCTCAAAATCTTTATCGGTGAAGCTGATATGGTACCCACCTTCCTGAGGGCCAATTTTAAAACCATACTTAATACCTTTATCAACCTCAAAAGTTACATTCTTATTGAGCTGCTGGAAGGTTTTGCTTTTCGAGAATTCGCTTAGGCTCTTTTCCATATCGGCAGGAATAAGAATCTGAAGATCGATTTTTTCGGTTGACTCAGGATTCCACCTATTTATGGCAGTTTCAATAACTTTTTTGAGGAACTCTGCATCGCCAAGACCTTCCTTTATGGGAGTTTCAACTATGCTGGTTTCGATAAGGCGAGCAATATCCTGTTTCAGAGCGCTGACTACCTGACGCGATGAGATTCCCACTTCAGTGTCGGCATTCTTTTTTAAATCCTCTACCTCTTTCTTTGCCTGACTAACAATTTGTTCAGCTTGCTTTTTGGCGTCAGACAAAATTTTTGATGCATCATCCTTGGCTTTTGTAACAATTTGCGATGCTTCTTCGGTTCCCTTTTCTAGGCCCTCCTTGTAAATTTTCTCGGTGAGCTCCTGTAGCTTATTCTGCATAATTATTCCTCCAGAAATTGGTTGTGATTTGATTAATATGCTATTTTTCTTATTGTTATAAGCAATTTGTATTGATAAATGATAACAAAAATAGTTTTTTTTAATTGATATAAAGTTGATAAATTTCATTATTTTTTCGATTTGTATAAAAACTAGCCCTGTACAAAAGTGAAATCTTTTCTGCTTAGCTAATACATCATTTTGAATAGTGATTGCTAAATTCTTTTTTTGTAATTTTACAGGTACTGAGAAACTGAACAAGTATGAGCCCACAAAGAAAAAATTGTATCCTAGTTTGCATTGACTTTCAGGAACAATCAATGATTGCACTGAGGCAGTGCTTCGACCTTGCAAAATTCATAAAAGCAGAAGTACTGCTACTTTACGTAATTGAGAGTAACGATTTCTTTTCGGGTTTCTTTGCTCCCGGCCTTGATAAGGTAAAAGATGAAGTTGAAGAGCGTTTGCAGAACCTATGCAAGCAGATGAATGAAGAAACGGGTATCCCGTTTCATTATTCAATTGAAAACGGGAAGGCTTACGAACGAATTGTGTTTAAGGCCGAGGAAATAAACGCTCGCTTTATTGTGATGGGGAAGAATGGCTCCAACCAGGGAATCAAGAGGTTTCTTGGGTCAAATACAATTCACGTAATATCTGAGTCAAAATGCCCTGTTATTTCTATAAAAGGGCGCGAAAGTATTGGTTACAAAAAAATAGTATTACCCCTAGACTTATCGAAAAGAACCCGAGAAAAGGTAGGTAGCGCAATTTCCTTTAGCAAGCATTTCGGTTCTGAGGTGCATGTTGTTTCTGTTTTAAGCGGTGGAGTATTCATTCAGCGAAGCCGAATTTATAAGAAAATGAAGAAGGTTCAGAAGGAGTTAGAATCGAATGGTGTGCCCTGTGTGCTGAAGCTGTACAACAAAACAAAGCAACCCGATTGGGAACGGGTTCTTGGGTACACGAACGAAATAAATGCTGATTTGATAATGGTTATGACCCATCAGGAAGGCAGGGCTAGGGATTACTACATTGGTTCATTCTCGCACCATATAATAAACGAGTCGGAAATACCAGTGCTAAGCATCATTCCCTCACGAGAACTCGACGAAGATGAAACAGTAATTGAAGCCTTGGTCGATCCCTTTGACATGGTATAACCACACTCCCGCTTACAAATTAATTTTTGAAGTTACATGAACGAATCGTTGCTGAAATCGTTAATTCGTCTTTTTGTTCTGATTTACAGAACCGATGGGAAACAGCTAACCGATTCGGCTAGAATTGTTATTTCAAATTTTTTGGAAAAAGAGTTTAACCGCGAGCAGATTAAGGAGTACCTTATTGAAATTGATAGCCAGATATCGCATAGGGTTGAAAAAGTTAGTGAAAATGAGACGAATCAAACCAATGAAATAGAGTTGGTTTGCAACGCCATAAATCATGAATTTGAACAGCACCAGAAAGTTTGGCTAATTCTTCAGCTAATAGAATTTATAAACGACATTGGTGAGCTAAATAGTACCATGCTTAATGTTGTTCGAATAGTTGCCGAGGAGTTTAATATTACAGATGAAGAGTTTGAAAATGGCAAGCAGTTTATTTCCGCAAGAAATCCTTATGAAATTCCCAAAAACTTCAGTATAACTCTGGTTGAAAACTCGGTAGAACCTACCATTGAGAATGTTAACCACATTTACCATGCAAAGTTGCCCGATAGGTTATTTGCTCTTCGCATTGCTAGCACAAATACCATTCTAGTTAAGTTTTTTGGTGATGGAGCCTTCTTCCTAAACAGCCGACCCTTGCAGCCGGAAAGAACCTACATACTCGCTATTGGTTCGGTTATTAGAAATCCCAAATGCGAACCAATATACTATAGTAAAATTGTAGGAACTTACTACCAAATATGGGGAAAGTCGAACATTCGGCTAACAGCCGAAAACATAAGCTACAGGCATAAGGGAAGTAAAAATGGTATTTACCCCTTCACTTTCGATTCGTATTCAGGCCAACTAGTAGCCGTTATCGGGGGAAGTGGTGTTGGGAAATCGACGCTGATAAACTTACTTAACGGAAACTTGAAACCTGCAACCGGCAAAATTCTTATAAATGGGTACGATTTACATGCCGAAAAGAAAAACTTAGAGGGAATAATTGGATACGTTCCACAGGACGATTTGCTGATTGAAGATTTAACCGTTTACCAAAACTTATACTACAGCGCTCGTTTCTGCTTTGGCGATAAATCAACCGTTGAAATAAAAACGATGGTTGAAGAAACCATAAAAGATTTTGACCTTTTTGAAGCCCATAACCTAAAGGTAGGCAACCCTGTAAACAAGTTCATAAGCGGAGGACAACGAAAAAGGCTTAACATAGCCATGGAGCTTATACGCGAACCTGCAATACTTTTCACCGATGAACCAACATCGGGGCTCTCCTCTTTCGATTCGGACAGGATAATGCTAATACTTAAACGGCAAACTTTCAAAGGGAAAATCGTAATTGTTAACATCCATCAACCCTCATCGGATATCTACAAGTTGTTCGACAAGGTTATAATTCTCGATCATGGAGGAAGGGTGGTTTTTCAGGGAAACCCAATGGATGCGATTGTGTACTTTAAAAAGGAAGGCAATTACTTAAAGGCGTACGAAAGTGAATGCTTATGCTGCGGGAACGTAAATACCGAACTAATTCTGAAAGTTGTTGAAGCTCGTGTTGTTAACGAGTATGGCAAGCTTACCCGAAAACGAAAACGTTCAGCACAGGAATGGTACGAAGCTTACTTGCAGAACACTCAAAGCAAAATAAACCCAACCACGCATGAGAAAAAGTTAGCACTTCCACCCAATAGCTTCAAAATTCCAAAGAGAAAACAGCAAACAGCTATTTATTTCAAGAGAAATATTTTATCGAAGTTAGCCAACCGGCAATTCATGGCGATTAGTTTACTTGAAGCACCTGTTCTTGCGTTTATATTAGCTTTCTTCTCAAAGTTTTCCAGCGGAACGCTAAATAACCCGAATCAGTACATCTTCAGCAATAACGATAATATTCCCAGTTTTCTATTTATGAGCGTGGTAGCGTGCATATTTATGGGGCTAACATTGAGTGCTGAAGAAATATTCAAGGACCAGCGGGTTAGGTTGAGAGAACGTTTTTTAAACCTTAGCTACTTGAGCTACATTAACTCGAAACTGTTGGTGTTATCGATTTTTTCATTGGTACAGACTTTACTATTTGTTTTGGTGGGAAATTATATTTTAGGAATTAACGGAGCTTTCTTCAGCACATGGATTATTCTTTTCTCTACAGCATTCTGTGCCAACCTAATAGGCCTCAATATTTCTGCTGCGCTAAACTCAGTAGTTGCAATTTACATTACAATACCGTTAATTATGGTTCCAATGCTTCTGCTAAGTGGAGTTATTGTAAGATACGATAAGCTACAAAAGTCGATAATGCATCCTGAATTCGTTCCGGTTATTGGCGACTTAGTACCAATTCGCTGGTCGTACGAAGCTTTATGCGTTGAACTTTTTAAGAACAACAAATTCAACAAACATTTTTTTGATCTGGAACAAAAGATTAGCAACAACACCTACTACTCAAACATACTAATTCCTAAATTGATAGTAAAGCTTGATGAATCGAATAAAAGTATTATATCAGGGAAAGTTACCAAAAAAACGAAGGACGATCTAATCTTGGTTCAACATGAAATTCCTAAAATAAAGAATGGCATAAACTTTACAATATCCACTCCCGATGTTTCACTTCTTAGCATTGAACCCTTCTCAGTTAGAGAAATATCAAGAGTTAAACATGAACTTGAGTTAGTTAGAACTATATTGCAAGATTCCAATAAATTAATAGTTCAGAGAAAAGATAAAACATACCTTAATTTATTACATCTTTATGGAAGTTCTGAGAAAGTATATGCGCTAAAGAGAGACAACCACAACAAGGCTTTGGAAGAGTTAGTGTTAAACAGAAACGAAACAGAGCTTATTGCTTCATACAAAAACAAGTTAGTTAGAAAGTATAATGCTGGTTACGCACTACCAACTTCTACTATTGGGAGAGCCCATCTCTTTTCGCCTGTCAAAATCTTAGGAACTGTAAAAATTGAAACCTTATGGTTTAACACCATGGTAATCTGGTCAATTAGTTTATTCTTTTATTTTGCGCTACTTGTGAATTTCTTTAGGGCACTTAATAAGTATATTGAACGTTTCCATTTTTGGAGGTTAGCGAAGAGGATTTCAAAATATATACCGCATTAATTAATGTATATGAACTAGATAACAAGTTTAAAATAAATTTATTCCCATATTTTGCCTTACAATCTACTATTTATTATCTTTGATAAAAAAGTAATTGCCTTATGAAGCTTGGCATGATGACCAAGGATGAATGTGTCGATTTTGTTGAGTTCAACATTACCGGTGATAACGAGAACTATAACAAATGCGATCCGGAATCATTTTACTTGAACAGCAACGTATTCAATATATACGCAGGCTGCTTCGAGCGAAGCAACCATTTATTTGAGTTTATTGGTCAAACCAAATATAATAGTAGAAAGATTGTTCCGTTAAAAAACGAGTTAGAAGAAAACCATCAAAGCCTTACAAAAATTCAATCGTTAGGAGAATTTAAGGAATACGTAACTGGTATTTTTCTTGGGCGTGATTTACTAATCGATTTGGCAAAGGCCGATCCTAACTGGCAAACATGTTGGCGCTTCTATCAACGAAGGCTTACTGTAATAAATAGGGATCTGCTAAAAATTGTTGACCTCTGCATTAACGAAGAGCGGGTTTTGTGGGTAATTGGGTATTAATCATCGGTATAGGTATTAAACCCCAGCATGTGAAACAATTCTTGGTTTTCTGATTTTACACAAACTTTATAAGCACTGTTTTCCCTTCTGTATTTATAAGAATTCCTGAGCATTTCGAAATTCGATGGATTCTCTCTTAATGCCCAATCATCTGCAAATATATCGTACACTTCTTTAAGGATTTTTTCTAAAATAATATATTTATTATCAGTATATATAGTTGTGTCTATGTAAAGATTATGTTCAAGTGAATCTATCTGTGGCAACCATTCCTCATTTATTCCTAAATAGGTAAATAATGAATCGACCACCATTTTTGTTGCATTAATTTTACCTTCAAGGCTATAACCCGCTATATGTGGAGTTGCAATTGTTGCATTTTTAAGCAAATTGCCATTTATCTCAGGTTCATTTTCCCAAACATCAAGAATGTAGCTTATTTTTTTGTTTGCATTTGTTTGCATTAGTTCTGCTTCGTTAACGATACCGCCTCGCGAAGTATTTATTATTAATGCATTAGACTTAACATTCTTAAAAAATAAGTTATCAGCTAAGTTGTAGGTTGGGTCAATCCCCGATTTACTAAAAGGGACATGAAACGATATAATATCGCTCTCTTTTGCTACTGTTTCAATGCTAACAAATTGAGAGCTCCCCTCTACCCTTTCCCTTGGAGGATCATTAAGTAAAACCTTCATTCCAAGAGCGTTTCCAATATTGCAAACCAACTTCCCAATATTACCTACACCAACTACTCCAAGAGTAAGTTTACCAGATTGATTGGATGTATAAATGTGTTCCACAATTGCAGCGAGAACATACTGCTGCACCGCAGCAGAGTTACAACCCGGAGCGCTAAATATTTTAATTCCTGTTGCTCTACAGTAATCTAAATCGATATGATCAGTACCGATAGTTGCTGTGGCTATTACGCTAACTTTTGAATCCTTTAGGAGCTCTTCGTTGCACCTTGTGCGGGTTCGAATAACAAGTAAATCAACATTCTTCACATCGTTGTTTTGAATATCCGAGCCTTTTTTGTACACTACCGAATTGACGAAAGGTTCAAATACGCCATTTATAAAAGGAATGTCAATGTCAGCGAGAAGGTTCATTTTAGAAAATTACTCGTTTAAAAGATTGAAAAAGAACAGGAAAGTTCCTGTAAAGTAATCGGTTACGGAAGTTTCGTGGTCGCCACCAATAATGGGAATTAGCTCAACATTAGTAGCACCATTGTTAACCATAGCCTCGTATGCAGTTGAAGAGTTAAAGTAAGGAACATAAACATCATTTGTTCCATGATACATTTGTAACGGTGAATATGGAATCCAGTTATAGCAATCATTATCAGCCAACGCAGCGTTTAGTTCAATATCGTTTCCAGCAGAAAAGTTTTGAATGAAATCTTCATTAAAAAGTAGATGAGGATTTTGCTCAATGTCTGAAAAAGGGCCATAGTTAGCAATAGTAGTAGCCCATGGTTCATTGAAATAGTAGTTTAACGGACGCTTCAGGTTTGGGTAGATAGCGTTGTACACATCCAGAACCCATACAAAACTATTTATATGTTGCTGATTTTCTGTAGAATTAATTATGTAATTTGCAAACTCAGTTTTATTATAGGCTCCTGCTCCAACGGTTACACCTGTAATAATAAACTCATTGGAATGCTGCTCCTGTAAAAGTTTATATGTAGCCATTGTTGCAAATCCACCCTCTGAATAGCCTGATAAAAATAGTTGTTGGCTAGGTTGTTCAATTTTCTGAACTTTAAAAAACTCGTATGTTGCTCTAATCATGTCGCGGCAGGAAGTAGCTAAAGATGCTCTATGCTCGTAGGGATGGGGAATACTTTTTGATTCTCCATAACCTATGTAATCAGGAAGGGCAATAATAAATCCTGTTGATGCAAAAACCGTTGCAGCATCGGTGTAGAACGATTGGAAGTTTGATGGAGCACTACTCTCCTCAGTAATGGTTCCATGTTGGAAACTTAGCAAAGGCAGCGAATTTTGTGCGTCAGGAACCAATAAAGCGCCAGAGGCAACAATGGGGTCATTGTTATGAGATACAGTAAAGTAGGTAATTCTGTATACTTTTACATTGTATTGAACAAAAACGGAGGTTTCTGAGGGAAATATTCCCGTTTCAGAAATTGATGATACAATTTCTGTTGTTGATACCTCTTCAAATAGCTCATATTCATTAAGGTAAACTGGCTGGTAAGGGGTATCATCTATGGGATTTTTTTCACAAGCAGGAAATATTAATAGATTTGCTAATATCAATATAATTGTATAACGAGAGAGTTTATTTTTCATAACAAGATTTTGTTAGTTAGCTAGTTAAGGTGAAGTATGATTGCATTCTAATCAATTTGCCAATCGATTTCTTGTAATCCTTGCTGTTTTAAGTAACAATTAGTTTTAGAGAAATGTTTACAACCAAAGAAGCCCCGGTATACCGAAAGCGGTGAAGGATGTGGGGCTTTTAGAACATAATGCCTATTCTCGTTAATAATTTTTGTTTTTGCCTGAGCGTATGAACCCCAAAGCAAAAAAACAAGATTTTCTTTATGCTCAGAAAGTGCTTTAATTGCAGCATCGGTAAAAGTTTCCCAGCCTTTATTCTGATGAGAACCCGCCTGATGAGCCCTTACTGTCAAAGTTGCATTAAGCAGTAAAACTCCTTGTTCTGCCCACTTCTGGAGATTTCCATGTTTTGGAATAGGAATACCCAAATCGCTGTTCAACTCCTTGAATATGTTTACCAACGAAGGGGGTTGCACCACTCCGTTGGGCACAGAGAAGCAAAGGCCATGTGCTTGACCTGATCCGTGGTATGGATCCTGCCCGAGAATTACAACCTTTACATTGGTGAAGGGTGTGAAATTAAATGCGTTAAAAATATGACCTCCAGGAGGAAAAATTTTATAATTCTTTTTCTCCTCAATTAAAAACTGCTTTAAGAGAACAAAATATTCTTGTTTAAACTCATTGAGAAGTTGCTGTTTCCACGATTCTTCAATAATAGGGTCAATAGTAGAGGTTCCCATTTAAACTAAAACTTTAAAAACGCTATATTTTTATTCCAATAACAGTAATATCATCAATCTGATCGTTTGCGCCTACCCACCTAAAAAAGGCATCCTCAAGAATGTTTTTTTGTTCATCCATTGGTTTATGCGAATTGCTTATTAAAAGTTGCTTAAAGTTCTCTTTCCCATACTTTTCCCGGAAGTTCTCACCACCAATTTGATCTCGAAATCCATCGGAGAATAGATAGATTTGATCGTTAGGCTCAACTTCAATTTTCATGGAATTAAATGGTTTCATATTAAAATGGTAAGATATAGACATCCTATCGCCTTTGTACTCAGAAAAACTAGACTTGGTTTTTATTTTTTCATGTTTAATTAACCATAAAGGGTGGTTAGCGCCAGCAAATTGTATGAAGGAGTCCCCTTTTTTGTAGGTAAAAAGTGACATGTCCATACCGTCTTGGTGCTCACCAATTTTTCCACTTTGCTTAAATGATTCAATTACAAGCAAACGTAGATTATCAAGAATATCTGCAGGATCAGTTATTTCTCGAACCATTAGCTCAGTTAAAGCAGAAATTCCAAGCATACTCATAAAACCACCGGGAACCCCGTGTCCTGTACAATCGGAGAGCACCACAAAAATGGTATCGTTTTTAGTATATGCCCAGTAAAAGTCGCCGCTTACAACATCTTTGGGGAAATACATAATGAAATGATCGGAGAAGAAGTGTTCAAATATGGTTGAATCAGGCATTAATGCATCCTGAATGCTTGATGCATAATCGATACTATCGGTTAGTAACCAGTTGAACTTTTCGAGTTGGTCGCTCTTCTCTTTCATTATTTCTTTTTGGTGTTCTAGCTCATTGCGTTGCGATTCAATCTCTTCTTTTTGAGCAAGAATCTCTTCGTTTTTTTGATGGATCTCAGCGTATTGAATTTTTAAATCTTTATTTGATTTTCGTTTTGCCCTAAACTGAATGTATAGCATGAAAAGAATGAACGTAAGGAATGAAAGAACTCCAAGTGATATGTATGAATGAATTCGTTGCCAGGTAATTGTGCTTTCTGCTTTGGTTAACTCAATTTCCTTTAGGGCTTTTTCCTTTTCAAGTTCATTTATCTCCCTTTGCTTCTGTTCAAGTTGGTATAGAGTCTCCATATCGGAGAATTTCTGGGTAATATCCTTTGAATTGATGCTATCATATAGTAAAAAAAACTCCTCATGATGCTGTAGGGATTTTTCATATTGCTGTTGGGATTTATACAACTTGCTGAGAGTTTTGTGAATATCTCTTTTTTGGAGTAATAAATCGTATTCGTTGGCTATGCTGAGAGCTTGATTTGCATATTCAAGACCTTTTATGAAGTTACCTTTCATGTAGTATGCTAGAGAAATACTATGCTTACACTTAGCTATTTGTAGATAAACGCCAATGCTTTCAGCGAACTTCTCAGCTCGTTGAAAAAAACGAAGTGCAGAATCGTAACTTTTTCGTTCGTAATACACTTGTCCAAGCTCCTGGTAAACACCAGATAGGCCAATTTTATCGCCAATTTCTTCAAAAATATCCTTTGATTCTGAAAGAAAAAATAGCGCTGAATCTAAGTATCCCTGTTTAGTATAGCATACTCCCAAGTCCAAAAAACTGTTGGCTAAACCATTCCTATCTTTCACTTCTATATAAGCGTTCTTGGCATAAACATAATTTTGCATCGCTTTAGGCCAATTGCTGCTGTTTGAGTAAACATCACCAATATTGAGATATGTTGCTGCCAGCGAGGATAAAATGTTAAACTTTTTGAATATTTCTGCCGCTTTAAAGAAATTATGCAGGGACAAATCGTAAACGCCAATTTCTTTTGCAACAACAGCAATATTTACCATGACATTAGCTATGCTGATGCTATCTCCGTTTTGCTCAAAAAAATCGAGAGCTTTTTGATGATATATAATTGATTGGGAGTAATTTGCCTGTTGTCTGTAGAGTAAGCCTAGATTGTTATACATTTTTGCCAATCCATCTTCAGCTTTGAGCTGCTCCTGTATTTCAAGTGCATTGGTATAGTAGTTAATTGCAGCCTTTAAATCGCCTCTAGTGTATGCAATTCTACCCAATATGCTATATGAAACAGAAAGACCATGTAACGAGTTTCTGACTAGATTTTTACTAGAATAATTTTCTTTCAGAAATGAAAAGATTGTGACGCTTGAATCGATTTGCGCTTCTGCAAAATCAAGTTCCTTGCTTTGGGTAGCATATGAAATTGCAATGGAAGCATGCGCTACTCCTTTGTAATAAATTAGTAATGTGTCGTTTGGGTTTTCAAAAGAAGCTTGTTTTGTAACTTCGTATAGTTTATTAAGATAGAATAAGGTTGAGTCGTGGTTTTTGAATTTCTGCGAAAGTTCAAACAGAGTTCTCGATTTTAGGGTATCTGAATCGGCGTTTCGAAGAATAATTTTTAAAGAATCGATGCTTGAATTACAATTTGAAATAATTGCAATAAAAAGCAACGCACACAGAAATATAAACTTCTTAAGCATTTCAGCCTCAATAAAAATAGTTCGATTAAAGTTAATAATTTTTAATGTTTTTTCAATTTTTTAATTGAAAACAACCATTTACTCGAATTACAAGAAAACCGAGTTTAAAATTCAGAGGTAAAGAAGAACGATATTTCAGGGAACTTTTCCTGTGCCATCTGAAGGGCATAGGGTGAATCGGCTAAGAAAACTTCTCTTCCCCATTTGTCGGATGCGAGATTACTATACTTCCGTTTTCGGAATTCTTCTATTTGTTCCTTGTTACTACTTTTTATCCAGCAAGCTTTATAAAGATTTATTGGCTCGTACCTACACAACGCACCGTACTCATGCTCAAGCCTATACTGAATAACATCGAACTGAAGTGCACCAACTGTTCCGATTATTTTTCGACCGTTCGATTTTGAGATAAAAAGCTGCGCAACTCCCTCGTCCATTAGCTGGTCGATTCCCTTTGCCAGCTGCTTGTACTTCATCGGGTCGGCATTTTCAATGTAACGGAAGAGTTCGGGTGAGAAGCTGGGAATTCCTTTAAACTGTAGAGTTTCACCTTCGGTGAGGGTATCGCCAATTTTAAAGTTTCCGGTATCGTGTAAACCAACAATATCGCCGGGATAGGCAGCATCAACAATCGACTTTTTATCGGCCATAAAAGCGGTTGGACTAGAGAATTTAATCTTTTTTCCGGTACCAACATGTAGGTATGGTTTATTTCGCTCAAAGGTTCCTGAGCATATTTTAAGGAAGGCTATCCTATCGCGATGGTTAGGATCCATGTTTGCATGAATTTTAAAAATAAACCCTGTAAGCTGCTCTTCGAAAGGTGATACATCGCGACTTTCAGTTTGGCTGGGCTTTGGATGAGGTGCTATTTCAATAAAACAATCGAGTAACTCTTTAACACCAAAGTTGTTAAGTGCACTTCCAAAGAAAACCGGAGCAACCTCTCCTGCCAAGTAGTTTTGTATGTCGAATTGTGGGTAAACTCCTTGAATCAGTTCAAGATCATCGCGAAGCGGTTTGGCGAAATTGCCCACGTATTTATCAATTTCAGGCGACTGAACATTGGAAATTTCAACCACATCCTGGCTTACGGTTTGCTTGTCGTCCGAGAAGAAAAGGTTGAGCTTCTGCTCAAACATATTGTAAACACCCTTAAAGGTTGGTCCCATACTTATTGGCCAGCTTAGCGGATGAACCTTAATATTAAGCTCCTTCTCAATTTCATCGAGCAAATCGAACGGATCCTTGCCCATCCTGTCCAACTTGTTAATAAATACAATAACCGGAGTGTTACGCATGCGGCAAACATTCATTAGCTTACGTGTTTGCGCTTCAACCCCCTTTGCGCAGTCAATTACAATTATTACGCTATCAACAGCGGAAAGAGTCCGGTAGGTATCTTCGGCAAAATCTTCGTGTCCTGGAGTATCGAGAATATTTATTTTTAAACCTCGGTAATCAAATCCCATAACCGATGTGGCAACCGAAATTCCACGCTGTCGTTCAATCTCCATAAAGTCGGAGGTTGCTCCCTTTTTTATTTTGTTACTTTTAACAGCGCCCGCAACATGAATTGCACCACCAAAAAGCAGCAACTTTTCGGTAAGGGTTGTTTTTCCAGCATCGGGATGGCTAATAATGGCGAAGGTTCGCCTGCGTTTTATTTCTATGTCAAGTACCATTTACTGCTCATTTTTCGGAGCGCAAAGGTAGCTATTTTGCAGAATTTTGTGAACTATATTTTTGATACTTCAACCATGTTATCGTGAAAAGCTGAGCCATGTCCCATATCGGTTTCTCTTCCCTTCGACAATGAGTTGAGAGAGCATCCCTCGGCTCCCCACCATCCGTTATGAATTACCACACAACCTGTTCGTAACGAGTAGGTTGTTATAGCCTTCACTTCAACGCTTCCTCTATTATTGAAAACCTTAACCCTATCGCCATTCTTTATTCTACGAACTTTTGCATCGGAAACGTTAATTTCAACGAAAGGCTCTGGGTTGAGCATTTTAATAACAGCTAGATTGTTAAACTGTGAGTGAATACGGTTTTTAGTATTTGGAGACATTAAATACAAGGGGAAATTGCCGTTGGAGTTACTGTTTACGTTGCTTTCAGCTAATTCATCGTACGATGGTAAAGAATTTACACCCCACAATTTGTTTGCTTGATGTGAAACCAGCTCAATTTTTCCGCTTGGGGTTGAAAATATAAAATCGGAGAATGCAATTTCCTGCAGGCCAGGTGCAAGAATTGGCCCCTTCTTCAGTTCATCGAATGAAAGCTCTGGAAAACGATTTAACTTTGAAACCAGGAAGCTATTTACGCTTTCGTCGCCGGGAGGGATTAAAACCTTTTCAACCTCCTCCTTTGAATACCCAAGTTTTAGTGCTAAATGGTAGTATATTTCGTTTTCAGGCAAAACTTCGCCCGCAGGTTCAACAACTTTTTGCTTAAGTTGAACGTATGGGTTCCAGTATGAACCAATTATGTCGCTTTGCTCGAACATATTCTTAGCAGGGAGAACAATATCAGCCTCAAGGGCTGTATCGGTGAAGAATTGTTCTACTACAACCCGAAAGTCGAGCTTTCGGAATGCTTTTAGAACAGTATTTGTATCAGGATTTTGTGTAACAGGATTTCCGCGTTCAACCCAAATCATTTTAAGGGGCGGATTACTTGTACTTAGCATCACCTCTCCTAGTTGAGCAGTTGGAATTGACCGACGAACTATTCCATCGGGTTTATCAGGAGGATAGTAACATAAAGGTTCAAGCACATCATCGAAAACGTAGCTTTGAAGGTTGGCGTAGTGCCAGCAAGCACCAGATTTTCCTATATTTCCAGTTAGTACCGAAAGGGCTAGCAAGCATCTAACTGTTTGACCGCCATTCGTGTATCGCTGCATACCATAACCTGGAATTAGGGTCATGGGTTTTACATTACCAATTGTCCAGGCCAACTTGTAAATAATATCTTCTGAAACTCCGGTAATTTTCGATGCCCAAAGCGAATTGTATTTACTCACATGGTTCTTAAACTCATTGAATCCTATAACATGCTGATTTATAAAATCCCTATCAATCCAATCGTTAAGAATGAGCAGGTTGGCAATGGCCAAAGCAAGAGCAGCATCGGTTCCAGGAATGGGTTGGGCAAGCAACGACGCCCTCTGGGAGGAATCAGTTCTTCGAGGATCGATAACAATTAACTTACTTCCGTTATCGATAGCTTTTCCTAAGGGAATCATCTCCTGAATATTATTTTCAGCCGGATTTTTTCCCCACAGAATAATTAGCTTTGCGTTTTCGAGATCCCAGGGAACGTTATGCTTGTTTTCGCCAAGGGTAAGGCGGGTTGCTTCTAAACCAGCCGGCCAGCATAGATTCCCGTAAACAGTTGTTGCTCCACCGTAAATTTCACGCCAAAATTTTCCGCTTAACTCATTAATAAGCCCAGACATGCCGCTGGCGGCATAAAATAGTACGCTTTGCTGTCCGTAATGGTCGCGGTAATGTTTCAGCCTTCCAACAATTGTATCGAATGCTTGATCCCAAGAAATTCTGGCAAAAGTACCATCCTTTTGTTTTTTATAGGGATACAGAATTCGTTTAGGTGAGTTTGCGCGTTCAATGTAACTTAAACCTTTAAGACAGATTCCTTCGGGTGTTGCCTTGTTTTCGGGATGTGGTTCAACATTAACAACCTTTCCGTCGTTTACAAAAACTTTGAAAGTACATGTACTGTAGCAATTTCGCGGACAAGCAGTTGTGTATACTTGCATTATTCAAAAAAATGAAGGTAAGAACTAGTCCTTTGTTTCGTAGTTGTATTGCCACTCAGAAATGTTCTCGCCGTTTTTAAAGAAGTACACTGAACCGTTATCGTGTTCTACCTTTGAGTAAAATGTAACTACTCCGTTGCGGTTATAAACGGTTCTTTTAAGGGTAATCAAATTTAGTTCGATTATTTCATGGGTTCTATCAGCAGCATAACGCTTAGAAAGATCTTCAGGAGGTATGGTTACCCCTTTATCGGCACTTACAATTTGAGCCATCATCTGGCGTTTACGTTCCTCTGTTTGTTTTTTTAGCTCTTCTTGCTTTCGTATTCTCTCCTCCTCAATTTCCTTACGCAAGCGTTCCTCGTTTTCACGAATTCGTTCAACTTCTTTTTGAAGCCTTTCGGCTTCAAGCTTGCGTTCCTCCTCTTTCTTTGCGGCAGCAATATCGGCAGTACGACGTGCCTCCTCTTCGGCTTTTGCCTGTTCTTCAGCAATTTTCTTCAAAGCTTCTTCACGAGCAGTAGCTTCTGCAATGGCGCGGGCTTCAGCCTCTTTATGAAGACGTTCCTGCTCTGCGAGTTTTGCCTGTTCAGCGGCTATACGTTTTGCTTCCTCCTCCTGCTTGCGTTTTTCTGCTTCGAGCCTAACTCTTTCCTGTTCAGCCAAACGAGCTTCCTCTTCGGCTTTTTTCCTTGCTTCTTCAGCTATACGAATTTTTTCAGCCTCTTCCTTTCTTTTCTCCTCCTGTATCCTTCTCTCTTCTTCTTTCTTGGCGGCTTCAATATCAGCCAATCTTCGGGCATCCTCTTCAGCTTTCGCTTTCTCTTCAGCTAATTTTTTCAGAGCCTCTTCCCGGGCGGATTCTTCAGCAATTGCGCGTGCTTCAGCCTCTTTCCTAATTCTTTCCTGTTCTGCTAATCGGGCCTGTTCCTCGGCTTTTTTTCGAGCTTCTTCGGCTAGGCGAATTTTTTCTGCTTCCTGCTTTTTGCGCTCCTCCTCCTGCTTACGTTGTTCTTCTTTCAAACGTGCTATTTCCTCGGCTTTACGTTTTGCTTCTGCTTCAGCCCTAGCTTT
Source organism: Tenuifilaceae bacterium (assembly GCA_035380045.1). Classification (GTDB taxonomy): domain Bacteria; phylum Bacteroidota; class Bacteroidia; order Bacteroidales; family Tenuifilaceae; genus DAOSWM01. The sequence continues at coordinate 37,979 of DAOSWM010000013.1, forward strand.
TTCTTCTGCAATTTTTCTTTCGGCTTCTTCACGAGCTTTGGCTTCGGCAATTGCCCGAGCCTCGGCCTCTTTTTTCAGTCTTTCCTGTTCGGCAATACGTGCTTCTTCCTCGGCTTTTTTCTTTGCTGCCTCCTCTGCTAAACGTTTTTCTTTTTCAACCTTAATTCTCTCTTCTTCCTGTTTCCGTTTCTCTTCCTTTATTCTAGCCTCTTCTGCTGCTTTTCTTTGGGCTTCTTCTGCTGCTTTTTTCTTTTCTTCTTCGGCTTTTAAACGAGCTTCTTCACGGGCTTTTGCTTCGGCTTGAGCCCGCGCTTCAGCCTCTTTCCTTTGCCTTTCCTGCTCAGCTTTAAGTGCTTCTTGCGCAGCTAAACGTCGGGCTTCTTCAAGTTTACGCTGATTTTCTGCTTCTGCGGCAATTCGCGCTTGTTCCGCTGCGGCTTCTTGTTTTTTTGCTTCTTCAGCCTGTCTTTGCTCTTCCTGGGCTATTTTCTTTTCCTCTTCCTTTACTAACTTCTGAAATGAAGCGGAGTAATCAATATCGTAATCAAAAAATTGTGATTTGGTATCAAATCGAATTTTAGCAACTGGATTGTCATATACTTTAACAGCACCCTCATCCTCCTGAGGAACAAGTTCAACCTCAAAGTCGATTATTTCCTCCTGTTTACGAACAAAGTCGTTAGGAACGTTGGTATTAATGCTAATTTTCTTTGAAACGAAATCGGCCTTCTCGAACGATAAGATATACTGAGTATTGTATTCTAGTCCAACCTCAAACCTACCGCCACGACTTACGGGTAATGTTTCAATAAGCTGGTTGTTTTTATACAAAAGAATTTTTGCTCCCTCGGTTCCACCTTTTTTAACTCTGAGCCTAACGTATGCCTGTAGCCGTTCCTGTCCGAAAGCAACATCGCTAACAGTGAACAGAATAGAAAAAAATCCAATAAATATGAGAAACCTCTTTAAAAACATTGATAACAAAAGAGTTACATTAATATTATTATCTACTTATTGCTCTGCAAAAGTAGATTATAATCAATAAAATATTTACGAACAAACCCTAAAAAAGTTCCAAAACTATCATTCTGCTTCCAAAGAAAACAAGTTCAACCATTAGGGTTTCTTCTTTCACTGGTAAAGATATAACTTTTACTTAATAGTAAATATTATACTTTAAACCGTTTTCTTAAATTTTCCGATTGCAAGTGAAAACATTCCTACTGCAAGAAATGTAATGGAAAGAAAATATGGAAGTATTTCTTTAAAATTGGCTCCTTTTAGAAGTACCATCCTGATTACCTTCATAAAATAGTAAAGAGGATTAATTAGGTTGAAATATTGTGCCCATTGGGGCATACTTTCTGCAGGTGTAAAAATTCCACTCATTAGCACGAAAACAATCATAAAGAAGAATGCCATAAACATTACTTGCTGTTGCGAAGAAGCAGAAGATGAAAGAAATAATCCTACACTTAGCGCAAAAACTAAATATACTGCCGCAAATCCGAATAAAAGGAACAAACTTCCTTCTATTGGAATATTAAATATCAACCTTCCAATAAATAGTCCGAATGCTAACTCAACAAGTCCAATAACCCAAAATGGAACTAATTTCCCAATAATGAAATGGTGTTTCCTAATTGGTGTTACATTTATTTGCTCTATGGTTCCCATCTCCTTTTCCCTTACAAGATTTATTGCAGTTAAAAACATTCCAATAATCGTAACAAGAATTGCTAATATTCCGGGAACCATAAAATGAGAATAGTTGATTTCCTGATTATACCAATATCGTGGAACAACATTTATTTGCGGAATTTTAAAATTTTCTGCATGAACCGATTTTGATAAATCACCTTGGATTGTCTTTAAAAGGATACTACTTGTGTAAGCATTGGTTAATCCTGCCACCGACCCATTTATTGAATTTATAAGTAGTTGAACTGAAGGCTTCTGGTTATTCCGAAGATTGCTTTCAAATTTATTTGGAATTATCAAAGCCGCATCGGCTTTATTTTGGTGAATTAGGTTAATTGCATTGTCAACTGATTGCTCTGTAGGAATAATTGTATAAAATGGAGAACCTTCGATATGCGAAATAATTTCGCGAGAAATAGCAGAGTGATCATTATCAACAATTGCAATATTAACATTCTTCATCTCAAAAGTTGCTGCATTTACTAGCACTAGCAGTTGAACTATCGGTACTACGAAAATGATTGGAAGCATCGTTTTATTCCTAAAAACCTGAATAAATTCCTTCTGTAGCAAAAAAAGTATTTTCCTCATTTCAGTTTCACTTAAATAAATTTTCTAAAAAATCATCCTCATAAAGCAGTTTTGAATACTACTCCAATCGTACTTTGAACTTTTTAATACTAATGACAATGAATAAAATTGACATAGAAAACATAATCAGCATCTCCTTCCAAACAAATAATATTCCTTCACCCTTGAGCATAATTGTTTTTATTGCCGAAATAAACCAGCGTGGTGGCATTATTACACTTAACCATTGGAGAATTTTGGGCATATTTTCAATAGGGAAAATAAATCCAGATAGAAGAATTGTCGGCAAGAGTAACCCAACCATAGAAATAAACATGGCAATTTGCTGCGTTTTTACTGCTGTAGAAATAAGAATTCCCAGAGATAACGCAAGAAGAATAAAAATAAAGCAAACTCCAATAAGCAAACCCAAACTTCCCCTCATTGGCAATCCGAATACAGTATATCCCATTAGCAGAATTACCAGTGAATTAGTAAATGCCAAGCCAACATATGGAAGCACTTTCCCAAGAATAATTTGCGTTGGACGCAAAGGAGAAACCAGAAGTATTTCCATTGTACCAAGTTCCTTTTCCCTTGCAATGGAAATTGATGTCATCATTGCAGTTATAAGCATCAGAATAAGCGCCATTGTTCCCGGAACAAACATGAAAACTGATTTCATATCCTGATTGTAAAGCATCCTTACTCTGATATCAAAGGGAGTTGTTGACTGTCCGGAAATACCTTTTTGAACCGCAAAATCGTTAACAATTGCTGTTGCGTAGTTTACCAGTAAAGTTGCTGTATTGGGGTCAGAAGCATCTGTAATTAGCTGAACCGATGAAATTCCTTCCTTGAAAAACTTTTGCGCAAAATCCGGTTGGTATGCAACAACCATCCTAACCTTTCCGCTTCGTAGCGCAGGCTCAATCTCCTGCTGGGAATTTAAAATCATTTCAGGAATGAAATAACCCGATGAAGTTAGCTTTGTTGTTAATTCCATCGAAAGATAATCGCCTGAGGGATTGTAAATACCAATTTTTGCATCCTTTATTTCGTTAGAAATAACATACCCAAAAATTAACAATTGCAAAATTGGCATCCCAAAAATGATGAGCAGGGTTCTTTTGTCCCTGAATATATGTCGAAACTCCTTGACTGCAAAGTTTATAAATCGACTTTTCATTCTATCAATATTTTAATTGTTAACTTTTTTCCTTGCCAACTTCACAAAAACTTCGTCCATAGTTGCAGAATCAAATTTGCTTTTGAGATTCTGCGGTGTGTCCAGCGCTTCAATTACTCCATCAACCAGAATACAAACCTCATCGCAGTATTCTGCCTCGTCCATGTAGTGAGTTGTAACAAAAACCGTTGTTCCGCTTTTGGCAACGTTGTAAATCATCTCCCAAAATTTTCTACGGGTAATTGGATCAACTCCGCCAGTTGGTTCATCGAGAAATACAATTTTGGGATTATGAACCATTGCAACCGAAAATGCCAAACGTTGCTTCCAGCCAAGCGGCAAGGCAGAAATAAGCCAATCGGCTTGCTCATGCATATCAAGCGAATCAAGCAGCTGAGCAGTTCTGGTTTTTATCTGTTTTGACGATAATCCGTAAATCCCTCCAAAAAGCCGGATATTTTCCTTTACTGTCAAATCCTCATACAGCGAAAAGCGCTGGCTCATGTAGCCAATATTCGATTTTATTTTATTGCGCTGTGTGTATCCATCGAAACCGGCAACTTTTATTTCGCCCGAAGTTGGTTCGAGCAGACCGCAAAGAATCCTGATTGCCGTGGTTTTTCCGGCTCCATTTGCACCTAAAAATCCAAAAATTTCTCCTTTTTTTACGTCGAAAGTCAACCTGTCATTCGCAGTAAAACCACCAAACTTTTTGACTAAATCCTTAACTTCTATTACATTTTCTGATGAAATCATAACTAACAAATTAGTTGTTATCCTCTTTCCCCATTAGTAGCATAAATGAATCTTCAACTGTTGCAGTTATTAGTTCACTTTCTGCATTGACAAATCCGGCTGTTTCAAGAATATTGTTTAACTCATCTTTTTGCAGCGTGTTTTTTATTACCGATAAATGAATTTCCTGCCCAAACAGGAATGCACTCTGAGCAAAATCTTTTGTCCTTAAAAAGTTCAGCAACTTGTACGAATCGGGATGCTTTACGCTGAAAATATCGTTTTGATATTTCTCTACCAGCGATTTTGGTGTATCCTTCCCCAAAACAATTCCATTCTGCATTAGTGCAATCGAATCGCAAAGCGATGCTTCATCCATGTATGCTGTTGATACAAGAATTGTAATTCCTTCACTTTTAAGTTTTCGTAACATTTCCCAGAATTCACGTCGCGATACGGCGTCAACTCCGGTAGTTGGCTCATCCAGAAGTAACAGTTTCGGTTTGTGGATTAACGCGCAACTTAGCGCAAGTTTCTGCTTCATTCCTCCAGAAAGTTTTCCTGCCGGACGATCACGAAAAGGTTCTAAGTGCTCGTAAATATCCTGAATCAGGTAATAGTTTTCCTTGATTGTTGTTCCGAACACTCCTGCAAAAAATTCTAAATTTTCCTGAACAGTTAAATCTGAGTAAAGTGAAAACCTTCCGGGCATATAACCAACAATACTTCTTATTTTTCGATATTCCTTAGTGCTGTCCAGTCCGAATACTTCTGCTGTACCCGAATCGGGCAGAATAAGTGAAGTAATAATTCTCATTAATGTTGTTTTCCCTGCACCATCGGGCCCAATAAGCCCGAAAAGTTCTCCATCGTTTACAGCTAGCGAAAGGTTATTTAGCGCTTTCACTTTCCCATATGTTTTTGAGAGTTCGGAAATATTTATTGGTATCATGAAACTAATTTTTCAAGATTCTTAATTTGTTACAAACAGCAAATCAACCTAGTAGCGTAATTATTCTACAACTTGTTTCTTAAGAAAAACCTCTCCCGGCATTCCGATTTTCAAATCGCCATCATTCTTAACTTTCACTTTTACAGCGTAAACCATTTTAACTCGTTCATCGCGGGTTTGAATGATTTTTGGAGTAAACTCTGCACTCGACGAAACCCAGGAAACAGTTCCTTCCTTCTCTAAAAGTTCTCCATTTTCACCATCAACAAAAACGTTCATCTTCTCACCTATCGCAAAGCTTGAAAGCTGATCGCCAGTTACAAAAACTTTCAGGTACAGAAAATCCATATTTGCAATCTTGTACAAAGGTTTCCCCATTGCAACAATCTCGCCTTGCTGTGCAAATCGAACCAGAACAGTTCCTGCAACCGGATTTACAACCCTGCATCGTTGCAGCTGATCGTCAATTTGAACAAGCTGAGTTTTGAGAACATCAATCTCTGCAACAACCGATTTGCGTTGTGTTTCAATTGCATCAATCTGTTTGTTAGCCAAGCTGATTCTTCCTTCTACATCATCCAACTGTTTTTGGGTTGCCGCTCCATCTGCAAGCATATTTTTGAATCGCTCATGATCAACTTCCAAAATCCTAATCTGCTCGCGCTGAACATCTGCTTGGGCAACAATATTTGGGAGTCGCGATGCAGCAGCATTAATTTGCGCAGCAACCTGCTTGCGTTTCAGAACAATCTGTGATGTGTCCACCAATCCCACAATAACTCCTTCCTTTAAACTTTCTCCTTCATCAACTGAAAAGTTTAGTAATCGCCCTGTTGCTTCGGACGAAACGGTTACCTCATCGGTTTCAAAATTTCCGTAAGCATCGGCTTTTTCGCCATTACCATTGCACGATACAATTGCTACAGCCAAAGCTGAAATGAAAAACATTGATTTAATTTTCATGACTGTCAATATTTAAAATATTTACTGGTTTAAATTCTTTCCCATTAAAAAGTAAAGTTTCGTTTTTTCCTTATCGAGAAGCACTTTCCTGTACTCCATATCAAGAGATGCGCGCGCTGCAGAGTTAAAATCACTCAAGTATTCTGATGATGATATTACTCCGTTATCAAGCTTTGAAGAACTCTTCTCCTTTACTGTATTTAGCAGGGAAACAATTTCTTCATCTTTCTCAAGTTGCTGATTTAAAGTATGGATATCGTTTAAGCAACTTTCAATTTGTGAATTTACAGCATCGCAAAACGATTCTTTCCTTCTATTTACAATGCTTTTCTGAATCATTAACTGCTGTTTTTCACGCTTGGTTGAGTTCCAATCCCAGATATTCCATGAAAGTTTTGCTCCTGCAAGTACGTATGTATTCCAATCGTTACTTAACATATTTAATCCGGGTTTTCCGTAACCAGCGCTCACAAAAGCGCCAAGTGTTGGCATTCGTTTTTTTGAAGTTAAATCCGACATTGAGTCGAACACTTTTTTCTGAAGTTCGAACGATTCCAACTCCGGGCGAAATAGTGTAACCTCGCTTTCATTGCTTAATCCCGATAATATAAATTCAGGATTCTCAGCAAGATCAGCACCCGTAAACGTTTCTATCATAGAAATTAGCGAAGCTTTTTTTGATGGAATTTCCAGCATTTTCTGTTCGAGCCGAACAATCTCCGCTTGTATTGAGAGCATATTTGATTCGAGAATAACTCCCTGGCGAACTCCCGACTGAATAGATTCCAACCTCGACTGCAACTCATCCTTCATCAACTTTAGTTGATTACTACTGATATCCAAGAGAATAACAGCGTAAAACGCATCGTTTATCTTTTCTCTCAGGGAGTAAATCTCATTTTTAACTACTGATTTTTCAGCAAGATTTTGTGATTCTGCCAAGCCTTTTCTAGCTTTCGTTGCGCCTCCATCCCAAATTACCTGCGTTGCATCAATTGTAAGTTTATACTGATCAGCATCGGGACTAGGAATTGATATTCCGGGAAAAGGAATGTTAATCTCAATCACCTCCGATTGCCAGGTTGCCGTTGCATTAAAATCCAACTTTGGATACCAAATCGTACTCATGTTCCTAGTCTGAATTGCTAGCGACGAATCCATTGCAGGCATAATTCCAGCAATTGGATGGTTTTGCTCTAATGCCTCGTAAAGCATAGACAGGCTTACCTGTTTTGATGTTTGCGAATTACAAACCGAAACAACAAAAATTAGCATAAATAACAACTGTAAACGTCTCATTTCTTTTAATTTATTTAAAATCTACTTTTCTTTTTTTGGTAAAGAGGTCATTATCAAATCAACAACAACCTTTTTCCTTTCATTTAGGAAGTTTTCGTATGCTTTCTTGTCTCCCTCAAAAATTATCTTTTCAAGTAAAGGTCTTCCAACAAAAGGGAAAATACTTAGTGAAATAATATTTACTATTAAGTGCTTTGCCTGATTAAAACTCACGCCTGCTTCTTTGGCAACAATCTCCTTAATTACATATTGTATCCGTTGAGTCTCTAGCCCAGCTTCGTCAAAAAAAACTGAAAGCTTTTCTGGATTTTTGTTTAGCTCTCCAATTATAAAAGCAGGAATAAATGGGTTTTCCAGAATGAGTTTTAAATAATTTTCAACGAATGCTTCAATTTTATCTTTAAAATTCAAATTTTCAGAAGCCATCATTGCAAATACTTTGGGAAAAAACTTTGTTAAAGCTTCCTTAAACACCATTTGAAATAGCTTCTCCTTGCTTCGAAAGTAGTAGTGCAGCAACGCTTTGTTTATCCCTGCTTCATCAGCAATCTCCTGCATTCGGGCTCCATCTAAACCTTTTAGAATAAAAACTTTTCTTGCGGCTACCAATATAGCCTTTTCTGTATCTAACTTTTCATCAACCATTTGTGTTTATTTTTAATTTAACCATATGGTTAAAATGTTTGGGCAAATATACAAAACAAAAAACAGCAAATGCAAATAATTAACCATTTAATTTAACTATATGGTTAATTATTTTATAAAAAAAGAGGTTACGAATTGTAACCTCTTGTATGTCAATTACTGTTTACCTACTGGTCCGTTGTATTTTGCATCGCCAAATGCTAATATTGGTAAGAAAATAAAACCAAGGAAAATTAATCCGATAGTAAATCCAACACCTTTACCAAAGCTAATGGATAAAAGATTTATCATCCAAATCATAAAAACAATGTTTACAACAGGAATAAGGAAAAGAAGAATCCACCACCAAGGTTTTCCAACAATTTCGAGCATAACAATAATGTTATAAATCGGAATAATTGCAGCCCAACCTGGCTTATCAGCCTTTGTAAAAACAACCCACATCGAAGCGATGTAAAGAACAAAAATAATTAATGATAGTAAAGAGCTCATAGTAGTTAAGGTTTAGTTTTTCCTACTCGTAAGGCTTTTCGGATTCGCCCTTGTACTTTTACCTGTACAAGTTAGGTTAATTAGGGAGTGTGTTAAAATTCAATGCTAATTTATAAAAAATCATTGAAACGCTAATCCTGGAAATGCAATTATTTGAAGATTGCAACTCCCCTTTCTTCATTCTCCTTCGCATATGCTCGGAACATGCCTGAAGTATTAAACGATAGATGGACGTTACCCTTTTTATCAACGGCAATTACTCCGCCACTTCCTTCAACCTCTACCAATTTATTTTGAATTACCTCATCAACAGCCTGGGCTAAGGTTAAGTTTCTATACTCCATAAGTGCAGAAATATCGTGAGCAACCGTGTAGCGAATAAAATACTCGCCGTGCCCTGTTGCAGAAACTGCACAAGTGCTATTATTTGCGTAGGTTCCCGCACCAATAATGGGAACATCGCCAACTCGTCCGTACTGTTTATTTGTCATTCCACCTGTTGACGTTGCAGCAGCAAGATTTCCATTTTTATCGAGCGCAACGCAACCAACCGTTCCCATTTTTTTGTCTTTTTGTAGTGATCGTTGAAGCGATTGCCAGCTTTTTTCTGTAAAAAAGTAGGAGCTATCAACAATTTCTTGTCCGTTTTGGGCAGCAAAGAGCGATGCTCCTTTTCCAACCATCAAAACGTGAGGAGATTTCTCCATAACCAATCTAGCCGTGGAAATTGGATTTTTAATGTTTCCAACCCCTGCAACTGCTCCGGCATTTAAATCTCTACCGTCCATTATTGCAGCATCCAGCTCATTTTTTCCATCGTGGGTAAAAACGGCTCCGCGTCCGGCGTTAAAAAGCGGACAATCCTCCATGTAACGAACAACATTTTCTACAGCATCAAGACTTGTACCGCCATTTTCAAGGATTTTCACGCCAATTTCAAGCGCGTTGGAAAGTTCTTTCTCAAAAATTTCAACCTCTTCCTTCGAATAATTTTCAGGAACCATGCTACCCGCACCACCATGTAAAGCAATAGACCAAGTTTTTTCGTTTTCTTGCTTTTGGTTTTGGCAAGAAGTGAATACTGTTATCATTACAGCAAAAAACAAAAAGGAAATTTTTGATTTCATCACATTAACTTTTCAAAATTAATCAGGATAGATGTCTAATTTAAAACGGAAATTCCTCCATGTCCGATTCTTGGGGCTTATCGTCATATTTTTCAGGCAGTTCGGCAACCTGGTGTTCTGCGTTTCCATTTACGTAAATGGCTTTGTACGGTTTTGTTGGGCAAGCATACTCGCAAGCACCACAGCCAATGCAAATTTCTTCGCGAACTTCTGGCAGAAAAAGACCTTTGTAAGGAACCATGTGAACAGCCTTGGTTGGGCAATGCTCCGAGCAAGCCCCACAATCAGTTCCATCAACATGAACAATGCAGTTTGCCTTATGAAAACTTGCTATTCCGGTTTGGGTTCGCTGTTTAGTTTCAATTTGCAACGGCCGAATTGCCCCAGTGGGGCAAACCTCGCCACAAAGGGTGCAGTCGAAGTTACAGAAACCTGAGTGGAAATCCATATGGGGTTGCAGCAACCCGAAAAAACCGTACTCCTTTAGAGAGGGCTGAATTACGTGAGTTGGGCAAACGGAAACGCATAGATGGCAAGCGGTACATGCATTAAGGAACTGATTTAGGGAATAGGAACCTGGAGGCGTTATGGGTGCTGAACGTTCGTTATAAACTGCACCAGCAACCCTACTTTTGCTTGCTTTTTCTGCTCCCTCACTCTTTACAGTAGCAAGCGATTTAATAGTCTTTCCAATTAATGAAGTTCCTAAAATCATTCCTGAAGAAACTGCTAAAAAATTTCGTCGTGATTTGTCCTCTATTTCCTTGCCCAACTCCTGCTTCGGCTTGAATGCAAAAGAGTAACCTATTCCTCCCTCATTACAGCTGTCGATACAGTTGTAGCATGCAACGCAGCGTGAAAAATCGATAGATTGGTTCTTTACATCGATGCAGCTGGCTTTACAGTCTCTTGCGCAACGGTTACAGAGTGTGCAAGCACTCTTATCGATTTGAAGTTTGAAAACTGAATACCTTGAAATAAGGCTTAAAACTGCCCCAACGGGGCAAAATGAGTTGCAAAAAATTCTTCCCCAACGCACTGATACGATAAAAAGAACTAGTGTAAGAGTTGCAGTAATAATCATTCCTTGCCACGGCATTCCCTTAAAAGGAACGTGGTGTAACGCATAGCTATCGAACAAACCGAGCACTTTAACCAGCAGGTTATTACCCCAGTAATAAAGCGGACGAACAATGTCGGAGAAAATTCTTCCTGCAAAACTGTAGGGATCCAAAAAGTTGAGCAAAAAGAGGAAGCCAAAAAGAGCAAAAATAACAACGATGGCAAGTGTTGAGTAACGAATAATATTCCAAGGCACTAAATACTTATAACGTGACTTTTTGGCTCGGAAACGAGCCATTAAATCCTGTAGTATTCCCAATGGACAAAGTACTGAACAGTAAACCCTTCCAAATAAAGCAGTAAGGATTGTAACTACCAGAAAACCTGTAGCCAGCCAGCCTCCTACTCTTAGGAATTTAAGCACAGATGGAGTGAACTGGAAGTAAAGAATTTCATTGATGAAACTTGAGGAAAAGAAATTTGAAAAATCAATGAAAATAAAGGTGAAGAGGAGAAAGTAAATGGTAGCAATTACTTGCCTAAGTCGTTTAAGGGTAAATAGTTTTGACATGTTTTTACAATCTATTTTTTACGAAAACCATATAATTTTACCCGATTTGTCGGGTTACCGTAAATGTCCTACAGACAAACAGTTTGATAATACGTACTCTTTTACTGATATAAAAGCCCTACGGGCTAAGTATAAATCGTTACTACCGAAAAGAACCATTTGCTAACATGCATGCTATTAACAAAATACAAGCATATTATTTATTATAATTGAAAACAATAACCTATGGGCAATATAAAAAATATAATTTCGAAAAACACCCTATTTATTTGCCCGTAGGGCATAAAAATCAATAAAAAAAAAATCAAAAAACACACTTTCCCCGTAGGGTATTTATTATTTAAAGCACTACTCAGCTGGTTTAAAGATGTATCTTTCATCAAAATCAATATCATTTTCTTTTAAAAACTGAAGGTATTCTTCCTGAAAGCTCCTTTTACTATGATGTTCCTGCTGATTTTCAATATACATAATTTTATCCCTTAACTGAGATTTGCCCAAGGAGAATGCTCCAAAACCCTCTTGCCATGAGAATTTTCCTATTGATAACTTATTATTGTTAATCCACAATGATGAGCTTCGCTTGATATGGTACATCAAATCGGATGGTGCTTGTTTCGGACTCATACTGATAAGAATATGGATATGGTCTGGCATACCATTTATTACATATAACTTATGACCTTGCTGCTCGATTATTCCATTGATATACTTATATAAATCATTTTGCCATTTATTATGAATTAAACACATACGATTTTGTACAGCAAAAACGAAATGAACGTACAGCTGATTGTATGTATTTGCCATTGTTGGGTTACTTTTAATGTCCTACGGACAAATAGTTTGATAATACGTACTCTTTTACTGATATTAAAGCCCTACGGGCTATTTATGAATTGTTATTAGTGAAAAGAATTCCTTGTTAACATATTTACTACAGAATAAAAGAAGTATTAATTAAATTGGTGTTTAGTATTTTTGTAAACAATGTCCTACGAGCAAAAAAAACTTTGTAAATAAACATATTAATTTGCCCGTAGGGCTATAATATCAGTAAAAAAGTTATTCAAAAACCACACTTTCCCCGTAGGGGATAAATTATTTAAAGCACTAATTAGCAGGCTGAAAAACGTATCAGTCAAAATACTTGTAAGCTTTAGCTAACTTTTATTCGTTCAATATTCAGTTCCTCCAAGTTCATATTTCCCACACCCATTTCGTGGGCAATTTTAATGTATGGAATGCTTGACGGTTCGGAACCAAATATTTTTGCTGCTGCAGCATCAGCAGCTACCATGTCGGTTGATAGAATTAACGATTTTTTGATAACAATGTCGGCTTCGCTAACGCCCCGAGGTCCATTTCGGGTCATAACCCGGTATGCATCAATAATGTTTAAATCGGGTTTTCGCCAAGTTGCAAAATCGGCAATACACTGGTGCAAATCGTTGCGATGCCAGTAACGCCTGTCCCATACAATTCCCATTAGGTTTTTCATGGCAATTGTTAGCTTTGCAGAACTATGATGCTTGAGCACAGGAACGTTAATAAAAACGTCGGAATTTAGAATAAGCTCGTGAACTTTGGCTTCGGTTAACTTTTTGCCTTTCGGAACCGAAACAGGTTTGTAGTAGTTTTCGGTATTCCCGGGAACAACTTTACCACCAGCACTTTTAACGGCATCTTCTATTCCGCTATTTTTGTAGCATCGTCCCCACTCATCGCAAGTGTTATCAAAAACAAAAACATCCTTTGCGCCGGCCTGAAAGCAATGCTCAATAATTCTTCCTACAAGATGAGGGTTTGTATCACCCCCGCGCTCGGGTGATGTGTCCCAACCAATATTTGGTTTAACCACCACGGTTTGTCCCTTCTTTACAAACTTGCCCATGCCGCCTACTGCAGCAATGGCTTTATCGAACATTTCTGAGGGCTCACCGCCAAGTACGGCAACTAAATCGTATGGCTTGGATGCATCAGCCGTTGAACCAAAAGCGTTTGTGCTAGCAGCACCTAGCCTCATTAAAGCACCTGCTGCTACACCTGCTCCTATTCCCTTTTTTAAAAAATCCCTGCGCTTCATAGTTTTGAATTTTTATTTCAACTAATACAATTTTGATTCAAACCAAATATCTAAGTTTAAAAATAATGACAATAAATATATTAAAACTTTCATTATCTTTTATATTTGTCATGGCATATTTAACTTGCTTAAACCAATCAAACTAAACAGTATCAAATTTGAAACTAAACTTTTCAAACATGACAACAATGCAATTAACCAAAAGGAAAACAATAGGTTATATTCTATTCGACCTAGTAGCTATAGCATTTATTTACTTTGTTCCTACCTTTTCACATCTTCTGAATTTTCCTTTGTATCTTATTGAACCCATGCGTATTGCATTAGTAATTGCGTTAGTTCATACAAACAGGTACAATGCCTATATAATTGCGTTAACGCTTCCCCTATTCAGTTTTGCAGTTTCAGCCCATCCGGTTTTTCTGAAAATGTTGCTAATTACTGGTGAACTTGTACTTAATGCATGGATTTTTTATTTGCTTTTCAGTAAAACAAAGAATGCTTTTGTTTCAATTCTTTCGTCAATAATTATTAGTAAGGGTTTGTATTACCTTGCAAAGTATAGTTTAATAAGCTTTTCGTTGCTTTCCGCATCGAAATTGGTTGCAACTCCCATTTATATTCAGGCAATTACTACGCTTGTTTTTAGTTTATACGTTGGTTATATTTTTTGGAAAAGGAAATAGTAAGAAACAGAAATTGTATAAAAAAAACGGACTGCATTTTTGTAGTCCGTTTTTATAATGAGTTGTACCCTAACTATTGTTCCAAGTTTCGTCCGTGGCAATTCTTAAATTTTTTGCCACTTCCGCATGGGCATGGGTCGTTGCGGCCAACCTTTTTCTCTACCCTTACCGGTTCGCGGTTGCGTTCCTGAGTATTTGAAGCGGCAAGCGCATCGGTACGACTGGTTTCATACTTACTCATGTCGAGTTTTTGGCGTTGGCGAGCCTCCTGAACCTGACTTGGGTCGCGAAGTGGTATGTGCGCTTTCATAAGCAGCGAAACAACTTCACGATTCATCTTATCAATCATGTTCTTAAAGAGCTCATATGCTTCGAACTTGTATATCAGTAGCGGATCTTTCTGCTCGTAAGCAGCATTCTGAACGCTCTGCTTCAAGTCGTCCATTTCACGAAGATGCTCTTTCCAATGCTCATCAATAATGTACAGAATCATTGTTTTGGTGAAAGAGCGAATTAAATCCTTTGCGCCGGTTTCGTAAGCCTTCTTCAAATTGGTAACAATTTGGAAAACTTTCTGTCCGTCGGAAATGGGAACAACAATGTTCTCGTAAATGGCCGACTGTTTCTCGTACACTTCTTTTATAACAGGAAATGCTTGACGGGCAATACTTTCCGCTTTCCGGTCGAAATTATCGCGGGCAGCCTTATATATTCGTTCGGTAAGATCATTGGGCGAAAGTTGCATAAACTCTTTTTCAGAGAAGGGTGCCTCGATGGAAAGGTTGCGAATAAGTTCGAGGTTAAAATCCTCAAACTCCATACTACCGTGGGCATCGTTTACGATTGCTGTGCTAACATCGAAAAGCATGTTGGCAATATCAACATCGATACGCTCACCGTAGAGCGCATGTCGACGACGTTTATAGATAACTTCTCGCTGTGAGTTCATTACATCGTCGTACTCAAGTAAACGCTTCCGAATGCCGAAGTTGTTTTCTTCAACTTTCTTCTGGGCTCGTTCAATGGATTTTGAAATCATGGAGTGCTGAATAACTTCACCTTCCTGAAGTCCAAGCCTATCCATAATTCTAGCAATCCTATCGGAACCGAAAAGTCGCATCAAATCGTCTTCCAACGAAACGAAAAACTGTGATGAGCCCGGGTCACCCTGACGACCGGAACGTCCCCGTAGCTGGCGGTCGACCCTACGCGATTCGTGACGCTCGGTACCAATAATTGCCAAACCGCCCGCTTCCTTTACTTCTGGACTAAGCTTGATATCGGTTCCCCTACCGGCCATGTTGGTAGCAATGGTAACGGTTTTGGCCCTACCCGCTTCGGCAACAATTTCGGCTTCGCGTTGGTGTAACTTTGCGTTCAGCACATTATGCTTAATGCCTTTAATTTTCAGCATTCTGCTAAGCAACTCGGATATTTCAACAGATGTTGTACCAACAAGCACCGGGCGATTTGCCTGGGTGAGTTTTACAATTTCATCAATTACCGCAACATACTTTTCACGCTTGGTTTTGTACACCAAGTCCTCCATATCCTTACGAACAATTGGACGGTTGGTTGGGATTACAACCACATCCAACTTGTAGATTGACCAGAACTCGCCCGCTTCGGTTTCAGCTGTACCCGTCATACCTGATAATTTGTGGTACATTCTGAAATAGTTCTGTAATGTAACTGTTGCAAAGGTTTGGGTTGCTGCTTCAACCTTTACTTTTTCCTTTGCTTCAATTGCCTGATGCAAACCGTCGGAGTAACGGCGCCCCTCGAGAATACGGCCAGTTTGCTCGTCAACAATCTTCACTTTGTTGTCCATTACAACGTACTCCACATCCTTCTCGAACATGGCGTAAGCTTTTAGTAGCTGATGCACTGTATGCACCCGTTCGGATTTTATGGCGTAATCGCGCAGCATGTTCTCCTTGGCTTCCAACTTTTTTTGTGCTGGTAAATTCTGCTTTTCAAGCTCAGCAATTTCAGTACCTATGTCGGGAAGAATAAAGAATTTTGAGTCTTCAGATGCGCTAGTAATCAGGTCAATTCCTTTTTCTGTCAGTTCAACGGAGTTCATCTTCTCCTCGATAACAAAGAACAAATCATCCGTTACAATATGCATGTTCTTGTTGTTCTCCTGCATGTAGAAGTTTTCGGTTTTTAGCAAGAGCGCTTTTATTCCGGTTTCGCTGAGGTACTTGATAAGCGGTTTATACTTGGGGAATCCTTTAAATGCTCGTAGGAGAATCTTTCCGCCCTCCTCGGTTTTATTCTCAGCAATAAGCTTTTTTGCCTCGGCAAGAAGCTGGGTTACCAAGTTACGCTGAGCGTTAACTAACTTCTCAACCTTTGGTTTGTACTCATCAAACATTTGGTCGTCGCCCTTGGGGACTGGACCGGAAATAATGAGCGGAGTACGAGCATCGTCGATAAGAACCGAGTCAACCTCGTCGACAATGGCATAGTGGTGCTTGCGTTGAACCAAATCGGCTGGAGCAAGCGACATGTTATCGCGAAGGTAGTCGAAGCCAAACTCGTTGTTGGTTCCGAAGGTAATATCTGCCAAATAGGCATTTCTTCGTGCTTCGCTATTGGGTTGATGCTTATCAATACAATCTACTGATAACCCGTGGAATTCATATAGCGGACCCATCCACTCAGAGTCACGACGGGCAAGGTAATCGTTCACGGTAACCAAGTGAACTCCCATTCCCGAAAGCGCATTAAGGAAAACTGGTAAGGTTGCAACCAAAGTTTTTCCTTCCCCAGTTGCCATCTCTGAAATTTTCCCTTGGTGGAGAACCACACCTCCAATAAGCTGCACATCGTAGTGCACCATATCCCAAGTAATTTCGTTTCCCCCGGCAACCCAACGGTTTTTATAGATTGCCTTATCGCCTTCTATTGTGACAAAGTCCTTCTTTGCTGCTAAATTCTTATCGAATTCGCTTGCCGTAACCTCTATGGTTTCGTTCTCGGTAAACCTTCGAGCGGTTTCCTTAACTATGGCAAAGGCTTCGGGGAG
Organism: Tenuifilaceae bacterium; assembly: GCA_035380045.1. Lineage (GTDB taxonomy): Bacteria > Bacteroidota > Bacteroidia > Bacteroidales > Tenuifilaceae > DAOSWM01. The sequence continues at coordinate 55,091 of DAOSWM010000013.1, forward strand.
AACCTCGTTGAGAATCTCCTCAATCTTTTCGTCGATTCTTTTCTTAAGCTTGTCAACATCATTGTATAGGTCCTCTTTCTCCTCGTATCCAATTTCGTCGGACTCCATTTTTGCCTTCATCTCCTCTACCTTATTGAGGTCATCGGCAATGTAGCCACGTACTTTCTCTTTTAATTTTTGGGATTCGGCACGAAGTTCATCGTGCGAAAGTTTTGTGAACCTTGGGTAAACATCCTTAATTTTTTGAACGTAAGGCATTAGTTCCTGCATGTCGCGCTTGGCCTTATCGCCAAAAAATAATGATAAAACTTTGTCAATAATACTCATGGGATATATTCCTATTAATTTTTCGAATTCTCAATACAATCTGCAAAATTAGCAGAAAAATACAAGTTGTTTATAAAATATGTGATTTTTAAACAAAAAGACTGCCATTACGAAACAATGTCATACATTTTTACAAAAATATGCTTAATAATATTTGTTTCACCAGCAAACAGTGGAGTTCTGTATGATTTGATGCTCAAATGAATTTCATGCCATATAGTCATACTCTATTAACTTTCAATTTGATAATAAGTAAATATTTGACATTCAAATCATAAATTCATAACTTTATTCATTCGTTCAAAAAACTTATATCGAAAAAGCCATGAAAAAAATTATTGTATTTGCAATGCTTGCTATAATAGCATCAGCATGCGGTGACGATTATGGAGATGTTGATTTTAAAGAGGAGATGCGAAACTTTGTTGTAGGAATCAGTCAATATTCCAAAGGAATAAATCCTGATTTTATTGTTATTCCACAGAATGGTCAGGAATTGGTAACTGTTGATGGCGAAGAAAATAGTTCGCCACATTCAACCTATCTTAACGCGATTGATGGTGTTGGCCGCGAGGACCTGTTTTTTGGTTACGATGAGGATGATGTAGCCACTCCTTCCGTTGACCGTAATTACATGTTATCGTTCCTGCTCACTTGCGTAAGCAACAGTGTTTCAGTTCTGGTAACCGACTACTGCTGGACTGAGGAAAACATGGACTTATCGTACGCTCAGAACGAAGCGAGAGGTTTTATCTCTTTTGCTGCGCCAAACAGGGAACTTGATATAATTCCTGAATATCCTATCGTTCCTTACCATGTAAATACCGATGATATTAACACTCTTGCTGAAGCAAAAAATTTCCTTTACCTGCTAAATCCACAGAATTTTTCATCAAGAGAAGATTTTGTTGCTGCTGTTTCCCAAACAAACTACGATGCAATTATTATGGATTACTTCTTTGAGGATGATGAATTTACGCCAGCGCAAATTGAAGCATTGAAAACAAAAGCAAACGGTGGAAAAAGGTTAGTGATTTCCTACATGAGTATTGGCGAAGCCGAAGATTACAGGTATTACTGGCAAAGTTCTTGGAACAACGATCCTCCAGATTGGGTTGAGGAGGAAAACCCCGAATGGGAAGGAAACTACAAAGTAAGATATTGGGACAAAGATTGGCAAGCGATAATTTTTGGTAATGATAATTCTTATCTTAAGAAAATTCTGGATGCTGGTTTCGATGGTGTTTACCTTGATATAATTGATGCTTTTGAATATTTTGAGGATTAAAAGGCTGAACGCAGATTACGCTGATAAACAGATATTCACAGATTAAGTAGATAAAACGATTAAGTGCGAATTTGTAATCCGCACTTAAATATTCAAAATATTTAAAAAATTTCTAAGCAATCACTCCGGAACCAACCAGTTCATCTTCAAGGTAAAATGCTGCGAATTGCCCGGGAGCAATTCCTCTTTGGGGTTGCTTAAATTGTATGTACATACCATCCTCCATTCTGTAAAGTGTGGCATTTTGAAGAGGCTGACGGTAGCGGATTCTTACAAGAAACTCTTTTGATTCACCAACTTTCATCGACAAATCGGGGCGAATCCAGTGAATATCGTTCGCAGCAATGAATAATCCTTTTCGAAATAAACCCGGATGCTCCTGTCCTTGCCCAACGTAAACAACATTCTCTTCAACATCGATGGAAATTACAAATAACGGATCAGGCGTTCCGCCAACATTCAACCCCTTACGCTGTCCAATTGTAAAAAAATGTGCTCCCTGATGGGTTCCAACAACCTTCCCATCGGTTGGTGAGTATTTTACTGGTTTTACAATTTCATTAAGCAATTCCTGCTCAGCAGGTTTCGTAGTATTGTAAAAGTTTGCAGGAATTTCAACAATGTTTCCCTTTTTTGCTTTGAGTTTCTGCTGAAGGAAAACCGGTAGGTCAACCTTGCCAACAAAGCATATACCCTGCGAATCTTTACGCTGGGCTGTTGCCAAACCTAACTTGGTTGCAATTTCACGAACCTTTGGTTTGTCAATGTCCCCAATTGGGAAAAGTGCCTTTTCAAGCTGCGCTTGATTTAGCTGGCAAAGGAAATAGCTCTGATCTTTATTAGAATCGCTTCCTGCTAAAAGACGAAAAACAGGTTTTCCTTCAATTTCAATAGTTTCTTTACGGCAATAATGACCGGTTGCAACAAAATCGGCGCCAAGTTCAAGGGCCGCATTCATAAATTCATCGAATTTTATTTCGCGGTTACAAAGCACATCGGGGTTTGGAGTTCTTCCTTTTGCATACTCATCGAACATGTAGTCAACAACTCTTTTACGATATGGCTTACTCAAATCAACCATGTGAAAAGGAATATCGAGTTTTCGGGCAACAAGCTTTGCAAAATCGCTATCCTCATCGAACGGACAATCGCCGTGGAGAACACCGGTGGTGTCGTGCCAGTTCTTCATGAAAAGTCCAACTACGTCGTATCCCTGCTCCTTTAAAATGTATGCAGCTACGCTTGAATCAACTCCACCCGATAAACCTACTACAACCTTACTCATTATTTTTTCAAAAAAATAAACTATTGTAAACTAAAAAAGTCAAAAATTTGTTATCATTAATTTGGATGCAAAGTTAGTAAGAATGTTTCAGAATTATTTCCGTACATGAATCCACAAAAACAAATTTGGTATTTTACTCATTGATCAATATTTTAAACTTTAACCCTAAATTTAACTAACAAATCAAATTCAACATGAAAAAACTACATGCAACCTTTAAGTTGATTTTAGCCGTTGTTTTTATGGCAGGTTTGCTTACATCGTGCCAGAAAAATTATGAAACTGTTCCGGGTGACCCTTTGAATACCAGAATTTACACTCTGCCCAATGGTTTAAAAGTGTACATGAGCGTTTACAAGGATGAACCCCGAATTCAAACCTACGTTGCGGTTAAGGTTGGAAGCAAAAACGATCCTTCGGAAACTACCGGGCTAGCTCACTACTTCGAGCATATGATGTTTAAGGGAACCCAGAAAATTGGAACGCTCGACTGGGAAAAAGAGGGCAAAATGATTGCCGAAATCGAATCACTCTTTGAGGAGTACAGGCAAGAAACTGACGCCGACATTAGGGCTGCCATTTACAAAAAAATTGACAGCGTTTCCTTCGAAGCCTCAAAGCTGGCTGTTCCAAACGAGTACGATAAACTTATGAAGCTTATCGGTTCTAAGGGAACCAATGCAGGAACATCAAATGATTACACGGTTTACATTGAAAATATCCCAAGCAACCAGCTTGAAAATTGGGCAATGATACAGGCCGAGCGTTTCTCGAATCCTGTTTTACGACTCTTCCATACCGAGTTGGAAACCGTTTACGAGGAGAAAAACATGTCGCTTACCAAGGACAATCGCAAAGCATGGGAAGCCATGTACAAGGCTCTATTTCCTAACCACCCATATGGAAAGCAAACTACTCTGGGTGAAGCCGAACATCTGAAAAACCCATCAATGAAGAACATTCGTGAGTTTTTCGATAAATACTACGTACCAAATAATATGGCCATTATTATGTCGGGTGATTTCAACCCCGATGAGGCCATAAAAATAATTGAAAAAGAGTTTGGCGTTCTTAAGTCGAAGGAAGTACCAAAACTCGAGTTCGAAGCTGAGAACCCAATTGCTGAACCCATTGAGGTTGATGTTATTGGACAAGAAGCTGAGCAGCTTAGCATTGGTTTCCGTTTCCCGGGTGCTGCTAGCCGCGAAGCCATGATGGCCGATATGTTATCAGAGATTCTATCGAATGGAAAAACCGGATTGATTGACCTTAATGTGAATTTGCAGCAAAGAACCCTTTCCGCTGGTGCATACTGTAACAAACTTGCCGACTATTCGAGCCTTATTCTTTACGCTCGCAACAGAAATGGCCAAACCCTTGAAGAAGCGAGAGATATTCTGCTTGAACAGGTTGAACTATTGAAGAAAGGCGAGTTCCCTGACTGGATGCTTGAGGCAACAATTAACAACTTGAAACTTTACGAAATGAAGTGGCTCGAAAGCAACTACGGTAGAGTTTACATGATGTCGAATAGCTTCCTTAACGATATTCCATGGAAGGATGCTATTAGTTATATCGATGAGCTGGGTAAGGTTACGAAAGAGGATCTTGTGAAGTTTGCACAGGAAAACCTGAATGACAACTATGCAGTTGTGTACAAGCGTAAAGGCGAACCAAGCGCTGAACTAGTTCAGAAACCTGCAATTACTCCAATTCATATAAACAGAAATGAGGAATCGGAGTTTATTAAAGCGTTCAAAGAACGCAAAGTTACTGATATTGAACCCGTATTTGTTGATTTTACAAAAGATTTCAACAAGTTTGAAGTAAAAGGGCTCGAAGTTCTTCATAAAGAAAACGTTGAGAACGAAACTTTCTCACTTTACTACTACTTCCCATTCGGAAGCGATAACGATAAGTTGCTAAACATTGCTGCCGAATACCTGAACTACGTTGGAACTTCTGAACTTACTGCCGAAGAGGTTGCACAGGAATTCTACAAGCTGGCTTGTTCGTTCGGAGTGTTTGCTTCAGATGAGGAAACCTACGTTTACGTTAGCGGACTTAGTGAGAACCAAGAAAAAGCAGCAGAACTACTTGATGCAATGCTAAACGATTGCCAGCCAAACGAAGATGCTTTACAAAAGTACATCGATTCTATTCTGAAAGAAAGAGAAAACTCAATGCTTAACCAGCGTGTAATTTTCTCGGGACTGGTTGATTATGGTACCTTCGGCCCCAAGTCGCCATTTACCAACGTTGTACCTTCTGAGGAACTAAGGCAAATGAAGGCCGAAACCCTCACCAATAAAATTAAGGAGTTGGCAAACTATCCTCACAAGGTTCTGTATTACGGACCGTCGAGTACAGATGATTTGAAAAAAATGGTTGAAGAAAAACACAAAGTTGCCGAACAGTTTATGGAAATTCCTGAATCGGCTAATTTTGTGGAACTTGAAACAAAAGAGAATAAAGTTTACTTTTCGCACTACGAGGCAAATCAATCGTATCTGCAAATGGTAAACAGAAGCATCGACTACAACTTCGATTTGCTCCCAACAGTTAGAATGTACAATGCATATTTTGGTGGTGGTATGAATACTATTGTTTTTCAAGAACTTCGCGAGAAACGCGGACTTGCTTACCAAGCGTATTCATATTTTGGAACACCGTCAAATCCTGATAAACCTTTCATGAACAATGCATTTATTGCAACTCAAAACGATAAGGTAATAGAAGCATTTGCTGCATACAACGAACTATTCAATGAGATTCCAACATCTGAAACTGCATTTACCCTTGCAAAAGAATCACTTTTGAATGGAATTAGGAACGAAAGGATAACGAAAATGCGTGTAATATGGACTTACATTAACGCCGAAAAAATGGGCTATAAGGAAGATATTCGTAAAACTTACTTTGAGAAGATACCCGCAATTACGCTCGATGATATTGTTAGCTTCAACAACGAGTACCTAAAGAATAAACCGAATACATATATTATTTTAGGTAACGAAAAAGCTGTTGATTTCAAACAAATTGAACAGAAGTTTGGATCGGTTGAAAAAGTTGAGAGAGACAAGATATTTGGTTTCTAAAGGTAAAAAATGGATGAAAGTCCGAGGGAAAATCCCCTCGGACTTTTTTATTCAATTTTGTTTCAAAAAAACTATTTTTGCGGTCATTATCAACTCTAAATAACCAAAAATGCTTCGGAACCTTTTTATAATCGTTTTATCCTTAATTTCTTATAATCTTTTTGCTCAGGAACAGCCACTCCCTAGGAGTATGACCCCCGCCGAAAGGCTCATTTGGGATGATTACCTAAAAAACTATCCTAAGGACAGGGGAACAAACCCTCCCGTTGGAATTCCACGTACTCCAGGAGAGTGGGAAGAGATGCAGGGAGTTGTGATTACATGGGAAGATGATTATTCCGGTAACTATTTACCAAACCTCCGGGAAATTGTTCGCTACGCGAAAGATTACGTAAAAGTATACATTGTGTGTAGTAATGCGTCAAACGTACTAAGCTATTTAAGTCAGGGAGGCGTTGATTCAGAGAATGTTGAATGTGTTATTGGCGATTACAACTCGGTTTGGGTTCGCGATTACGGCCCGCAAAGTATTTACTTAAATGGTACGAATGAGCTGGCAATCGTTGACTGGGTTTACAATCGACCTCGTCCGCAGGACGATGAGGTTCCTTCGTTAATTGCAACACACCTAAATTTACCAATATACCAAATGACAATCTATCCTAACAGTTTGGTTGCAACGGGTGGTAATTTTATGGCCGATGGTTTTAACAAAGGTTTCTCCTCGGAGCTCATTCTTGACGAAAACGACAACTTAACTCAAAGTGAAGTAAATTCAATAGTATATAGTTACATGGGTATCAACCCTTACATTTTCATGGAAACCCTTCCCTACGATGGAATCCATCATATCGACATGCACATAAAACTCC